>NC_012780.1 GCF_000146185.1 [Eubacterium] eligens ATCC 27750
TTATAAATTTTTTCCGATCCCCTCAAGTTCGTTCATGGAATCCTTGTTTTTTTCAAGTTCATCTCTGGCTGTTGCGTAATATGATTTTTTGAAAAGCATATCCCATGAAAGATATTTTGCCATACAGTCAAACTGCTTATCAATCAGCTCATACTGGATACTGTCTACGGGAGAACCGCCTACAACAATCGTGCCAACTTTTTTATTTTTTAACTGCAATCCACGGCAGTAGCACTTATCAATGATAAGTTTCAATTGTGCTGACATTCCCCACCAATAAACTGGTGTAGCAAAAAGAATCATATCTGCGGCAGCAATTTTATCAATTGTAGGATTTGTATCATCCTTATCGACGCATCCCTTAGAGCATTGACAAACACCACATCCCTTGCATGGTGCAATGTTGAGTTTGTCAGGTTCAATGATTTCAATTTCATTCTTTTCTGATGCTCCTTTTATAAATGCATTGATTGCTGTCAGCGTGTTTCCTTTTCTGGCACTTCCATTAATGATTACAATTTTCATGCGTGTATCCTCCAACTTCCAATTGTTTTAATTCTTCTCAGTTCCACCTTCTTGCCCTTCGGACAAGAAGTATCCCCCGCTCAAAGAGCTCGGTCAATTCCGATTTGTTAAACTATCTATACAATACCGTATCTCTTTGGCTAATACAATAATTGCATCCCTGATATATACTTGTGCCTGGTCCACTTCGTCCAGTACATTACCTGAAAAATCACAGTTGATCAGTGCTTCCCTTGTAATAACATTGTTGATTGCTTTTCTTGCGGTGGGATCACTGGTCATTCCTCCTTTTGTGGTAAAAAATAGCACCTTAACCATTTGGCTACCTTATTAAGAGCAGTCTCAACTAACTTTCTTGCTGAATCACTGATTTGTATATCATCTTCCTGAACCAAAGCATGGGAACCATTTTCTTTTTTCTCAATATTTCTGCTTGTCATATTGGGATTGTTAATATACATATTACTCTAAATCTTCATAGTATCCTCCTAATCTACTGGATCATAATTGTAATTTGCCTGTACCCCACTTACCCTTCCAATGTGAATGGTACTATAACTCATATGTTATCTCCTAAATAATTTTATATATGTCTCATCATTGTCATTTTCCGTTTCTGTTCCAGTCAATTATAACTTTTCCAGTCTTTCCAGAAACGCAACATAGAATTCTCTTTCTTTCATACAAGCCCTCTGAACTTCTATGCTTTTCGGAACATATTCCAGTGGATGGTCTAAATTATACAGAGCCTGTTTCGTTGCCTGAATTGCAGAATCTGTTGTGTTTCCCAAAATGTCGATGTTATCCACATCGCCCTCACCATTCATCTGCTTATTCAGCCTTTGTACCATCATCTGTGATATATGGCTCAACATTCCGTTTTTCTTTATTCCCAGACCATTCGCATTTACTTCCTTCGCTGCTTCCATCCATGCATCTTTTACATCCTGCGGAGCATTCGAACCAATCATATCAAATGCTTTTTCGTTAAAATCCGTATCTTCCATATATGGATTTATACTCTTATTTTCCTGTTTAGCACGTTCTGTACTAAATTGAGGAATATCTTTCTGTCTGCGCCTGTTTTCATACGGCACACCATTCATGGAATAGTTAGAACTAATCTGCATATATCAATCCCCCCTTTTTTTTGAATTGCATTATTATCATTAGGCTTTCGCTTCAAAAACTGGTCTTTTTTCCAGATAATCCGGTAGTTCTTTTAATTCAGAATTCATACCATTCTTTACGGCGTTATATTCCTTCCAGTAAATGGAATAGAATTCATTTTTTCTTGTAAGTTCTGCCTGAGTCATTTCATACCCCCAGCCGGCACCGGTATTTGACAATACATTGACACCTTGACTCTGAATTTGAACACCATAACCACCTGATGTTAAAAAAGTGAAATTTAATGTTCCGCCTCCAACAGCTTGAAGTTTTAATAAAAAATTTTATTCAACCACTTCTTAAAGCGGTTCATACTTTCTGTCATCCATTGGTCACACTCTGGCTTCAAACATACTTTGGCTAACACCTTTCATCCACATATTCTGTGCTGCTCCATATCCTTTTTCCTGCCCTATATCATACAATCCACTGCTGTCAAAGCCTATTTTCAATACCAAATCATTTTTTCTTCCAGCCATTCTTATTTTAATCGCACGCTCTTTACGCTTTCATATCAAAATTGCCTTGTGACATTATATTTTCATTCATACCACCAGTTCTTTGTTCACTGTTTAATACTTTTCTTGCATCACAAAAAGCCTCATAATATGTCAATTTTAACGCCGAATGTACCTGTGACTCTGCTTTTGTTTCCTTTTCTTGCCAGCCTACTCCCTCTGTATATGTCAGAACTTCTTCACCACATTCGTTATATACATGAGCTGCTGATCCTGTTCCCTCTCCCTGAAACTCTGCCTCATATGGTATCCCGAACAAAATACAGAGCCATTTTTTATCAGCTTTTTCAACTTCTTTCATTGCGGACATATTGCCGGAATTCATTGATTGATTAAATTTTCCAATTAAGGCTGCCCTGTTCGGTGCCACTTTGCTTACTTCCATCTTACGCAAATTCATAAACGCATTTCCCATATATACGTTGTCCTGTGCATCTTTTTTTGCCAGTTCAACAATTTTCTCTTTTAAGGAATCCGTTAATTTCCATTTGTTTTTTTCAGAAGATTTAGAAACTTTTTTATCCGAAGTGCCCCATAATTTTGCTGTACTATAATTATTTGATACCTCCATTTTATAGTAACTCCTTTCTTCATTATTCATAGTTCTTCCAACTATGCTACCTGTTGGATTTCTCTCAGCATCAATATGATATGTAACTTTATTTGCAAATGTTTTGCTTCCAATTCCAACAACCATTTAATCTGATGTCATTCTCTCCATGATGGAATTACGTGCCGAATCATTAAAATGAACATATTCGTCAATCATGTCTGAAAATTCTTTATCTCCTTTTGTGATACCCAATACATCCTTTCCAAATGTTGCTGTGATTTTTTCTTGTCCGCATACCTTTTTACCTTCTGCATTCTGTTGGCTATAACGCGGATATATACTATATAAATTTTTCTGTCGGTCATAGATGGAACCAATCTGATTATTTAAAATGTTCATAGCCCACTTTCATTCCTTGCTTTTTTATCGGATAAAATCACTTGTTTTCCCAGTTCCATGTCATCAAACGACCATATTACGCACACAAAGACCATATTTTCACAAGATGACCACTGCCTTAGTAGAAGCTCTGTATCTCAAACTCTTTGAAATACAATGCTTCCCTGCATTTTCTATATCGTCATATTGATATTATTTTATTACTTTACTATCCAGCACCTCTTTGAAGTGACTGTCTCTATCAAAAAAGAAGCCAGCAGTTTATTTACTCACTACTGACTTCCTATACTATTCATTTTATTTACTTCGCTGCGTCTCAGACAAGTTTTCATTTTAAACATAACCTCTGTTTTCCCGCCAGCCTTTTACATACCACCTAATTCCAACATATACCAGTTGCACGAATAATAAGAGAAATAGCATATTGATTGGCAAAACTGTCTTTATCCAAACTCCAAAGTAGATTGCTATTTCCATGCTTATAAGTGTTGCCAGTATGATAATCATATCCCAACAGCACTTCTTATATAACCCTGCAATGTTCTGTATGAAAGTTACGATTGGCAGGCAATGCCTAAATAAAACTTTCCCTTATTTCCCTTGCGATTATCTCATAAGGGCAAAAATAAGGGAAAATACATATCATTTCACTAATGAATTGGCTGGAAAGCCTGTAAAATAGGGAAAGTTAGAAAGATATTTCGGCAAACTGGAAGTTATCAAACAGCGTTCATTGTTTCGCTTTGTGGCATTTTTACACACTGCTGAATCACACCTGTAACATACGTAATGGAATCGGTGCAGTCGTTCTTGAGCCATTCTGAGATAATTGCCATCAGTCCCCGAATATAAAAGGCCATGATATAAGGTCGATCTTGCTGTAGTACACCGTAGCGGTCGAGAATCGGCGTAAACACATGACGGAACATCCTATCATAGCTTTTATCCATCCCCAACACCGCCGCATTTTCTGTTGCTGTGCGGAACAGTCTCTTGTTGTTTTTAATGTAGCTGAGGTAAGGTGTTAAATAATCCGGCGTAATTAGATATAATTCATCCCTCGGGCAATTCCGCAACTTTGCAGAAAAGGCATCTGAATCTTTCTCCATGTAAGCAAGAAATTGCTCATTTATACGACTGATACTCTCCGAGAGCAAGTCTGACATCGTTTCATAGTGCAGATAGAAGGTGGAACGATTGACCCCTGCTACTTCACAGATTTCTTTGACTGTAATATACTCAAAATCCTTTTTTGCCAGAAGTGTCAGAAAGGCTTCGTCCATTCTGGCTGCAGTAGCATAATATCTGCTTTCTGATTTATTCAATCATTATCACCTTCTTTCGTGTTGCTGTTTACTTCTCGCTGATTTCTTTTGCCAATTCCATGATTTCAAAAGCGTATTTCTGCTTGCCCTGAGCCAGCATTTTTTTGTAGATGGGGTAATTAACGCCCATACCCAGCAGCCCGATAATGCCGACAATCACGCCGAAAACAAACATAGCAACACTACCGTTGCCGATAACCTTCATGGAAAGGCACATCCCAACACCAGCCACCATCGCAGTGATAATACCAAATGTGTAAGTAAAAACAGTTGCGGGAAGCTTGGCTTTTGCATCCAGCTTGCGAAGAGCAATCACCTTGGAGGTGTCCTTTAGTGCATATTCGTTTGCGAGTTGTTCTGCATAGATTTTATCTGTATTCATGGCTTGTTGCCTCCTTCATTTGATGGTTTTATTCTACCAGCAAAGAACGGGCAACGGAACAACACTGATGGCAGTTTGTGTTGAGTTCAAGAATTGTGCAAATACCGAGTTGTCGGTTTCAGTATACCATGCCTTCTCCCCACAGAAAAGCATGGCGAAAAACAAAAATGTCCCCGGAGGGCTTGTGCGTATGTTTTTCCAGCGTTTCCAATCTGAATTTCTCAGAACAGAATATCCTCCGGCTTGAACTTATCTTTTTCGGTAATGGGGCGGATCACCTTGCAGGGCACCCCCGCAGCGATGACGCCGGCGGGAATGTCATGAGTGACGACGCTTCCCGCCCCGATAACCGAGCCTGCCCCGATGGTAACGCCGCCGCAGACGGTGGAATTTGCACCGATCCAGACGTTTTCCTCCAGCGTAATGGGTGCCGAGGTGCCAATGCCGTGGCTGCGCTGCTCCGGGTCGATGGCATGACCGGAGCAGGCAAGGCATACACCGGGGGCAATAAAGGCACCTGCTCCGATGTTTACCGGAGAGGTATCCAGAATGACGCAGTTATAATTGATGACCGCCAAGCCGTGGGTATGGATATTGAAGCCATAGTCACAGTGGAAATCTGGCTCAATGCCGGTCATGGGAGAGCAGGTGCCCAGCAGGGTCTGCAGGATACTGCGCCGCTTTTCCTGTTCGTTAGGAGCGGTGCGGTTGTACTCCCAGCACAGTTGCTTTGCACGGTTCTGTTCCTCCGTGGGGGTGTTTTCATAGCCGCTGACGTAGGCGGCAGGGCGTTTCATAATATCCAGAGCGTTCATCGTGTTTGTCCTTTCCATACAGTGTTTTTCAAGGATTATACCACATTCTCTGTCGGTGTGTAATAGGCTGCTTTTCCTCATTTGTTTGTCCGCTTGATCTTCTCCATCGCTTTGCCCTTAGCCAGCTCATCCACCAGCTTGTCCAAATAGCGGATCTCCTTCATCAGCGGTTCTTCGATGCTCTCCAGCTTTACGTTGCAGATGCCGCCCTTTATGAGCACCCGGTCCGGATTGAGCTGCGGAGCATCTCGAAAGAAATCTCCATACAGCGTTCCATTCTGCACCGCAGCATCAATTTGCGGAACGCTGTAACCAGTCAGCCACCCAATAATTTCATCTACTTCTGCCTGCGTCCGCCCCTTGCGGGCTGCCTTTTCCACCAGCATAGGATATATTTTTGCAAATGGCATGGCATATACTTTTTCAGTTTCCATTTCTGTCCCTCCCTCAGGTGCGTCTATGTGCAATGTATAACGCTTCCGGACAAAAAAGAATGTGTGCTGGCGCATCCCAGATGATAACATTATACCTGTTCTCAAAATACGGAATCTGCTTATCAAACGATCGATGATCCGCAGCCAATCCCGGCAGAAAAACAAGAGTAATTGTATCCGGGTTTGATACGCTTGCTCAATAGTGAATCGTTCCTCAACGAGTTTGACAACTCTTTTCTTTCATCGGGCTTTCCTCCACAAATTCCGATTTACCTATCTGTACTCAACGATTTCTTCGAATGATTTCCTCGGTCTTTTGTCCGGAGCTTCGTCGGCAAAGCCAACCGCAACAATTCCTGTCAACTGGCTGTCTGTTCCGATAAAATCCATCAGCTCATTATAGGCAAAACAAGTATTTGCAATCCACAAAGTACCTAATCCACACCCTGTTGCTGTCAGAATCATATTTTCAATCGCTGCACCTATGGACAGCGAATCACATATTTCAACAATTCGCTTTTCATTTTCAATGCTTGCAAATGGAGTATGCTGATTGGTATTAAGCACTGCTATAAGGCATGGGACCTCCTGCATGATTCTGACTGTATTCTCAGCATCCGGTATGGCAAATGCCCATTCCGGCATAAGCTCATGAGTCGCTTTTTCTGAATTTATACCATGACGCATGACATCAACCAGTTTATCTTTTTCTTCCCCCTGATATACAATAAATTTCCAAGGCTGCCTGTTTTTAGCAGATGGTGCAAGGGAAGCACTGTATATGATCTCTTCAATTAACTTTCTTTCGATCTCATCTGGCTTATATTTTCTTATACTTCTTCTATTCTCAATTTCTCGTATCATAGATTTCTCTCTCCCTTAGAGCCTTGCCCTCAAGGCTCATTTTCTCCTATGATTTCCAACCTATCCATCCCAACATGACATTTCATGTGCCGTTTCCTATTATCTGATGATTTTTAAGTGCTGAAGCATTCATTATTACACAATAGGATTCACTGGCAACGGTCTGTGCTTTGCAGTATAATAATCGCAATCAATAATTTCACTATGTTCTGTTACCTCTCTGTCTCTTCTTCGCATACGTATCTTCCATAACCGGAATTTATTTATTCCATATCATTACAAATTCTTTTTCTCCTGTGTTGTCATCTACACTTCCGGATTAAATGCAAAAGTTCTCCCGTAGATAAAATTTTATTGCTTTCTCATTTCTCTGATAGACCCTTAATTTTAATGTGGATTTAACTTCCTTTGCATGATTTAACAGTTGTTTTCCAATTCCTTTTGACTGCATTGTTTCTTTTACAAAAATCCCCTCAATATAATCATCATTCAATCCAATAAATCCATCTATCTGCCTTGCACAGTCCTCTTCTTGCACGTATATTTCTGCATGAGGAAGCATTTCTCTTACCATGTCAAAGTTAATCCGCCAGTAACCAGACGATATGAAATTATGTGCACGAATATTCGTATCAAGCCATATCTGCATTACTGCGTCTATATCATCTTCATTGTATTGTCTTATCAATTTCTATCTCCTTAATTACCTGTTTTTCAGTTTGATAAACTGAAATTTTCAAGCGAATAGTGTTTCACACTCTTCTACTTCGAGAATTAATTGCTTTTTCATATCCTGTCATAAAACTCGCTATATTAAACAATTCCACCGTGCTTATATTGCTGTTCCCGAAGCTTATCCAACGATTTTGCTCCATCCGGGCTATACAAATCCAATAATTCCAAAAAATTACCAGACTCCTTACACCCATGCAATATCATACGCATACTATCCGCATCTTTACCGAATAACATACCCAACAGACTCATATCATACTGATTTTGACTATCACTTAATACTCCCTGCTGATGTAAATCCTCCATAAAACCATAAGAACGAACCTCGGTACCTATTCGCATCGCCACATTATATAAATCCGGATCAACAGTATGAAGATGATTTAGGTAGCGTGTCTCAATATTTCTATTGGGCGTGCCGCTCATCATCCAATTTGCTATATCTTCCAAAGATGCACCTATGGCAGCATCATCAATCAAATGCATCTGCCATCTTCCGCTTTCAGTCTTTGTAAAGGTATATTTTCCATCTTCCGAATACAATGTATTTGACCATGAGTTTTTTGGAGCCGCCTGGTCTCTGACAAGCACTTCAAATGCATCCATTGCAACTCTGTCTGGGATACACTTTTTCTCATCTGTTGGTAATTCCATTTTCCCCAATGCTACTGCAGTTTGCACTAGTTCATAATCCGATATGTTTTCTCCATGATAAAAATAAGAATTTTGTTCTTTCAATTTATCAAATGATGCCGGTAGTTTTACTTCTGCCAACTGTTCTTTGGAAACCTCAGTCCAATCTTCTTTTTTCTTACTACCTGCGGTCTGCATCTGCACTCTCGGACCGTTTGTAATCTTTGTACCATATTTTGCGTTTACCATATGTTCTGTTATTGTCACATGTGCAAACTGAAATAAACTCCTTTGGTTTCTTGTATTTCCGTAACCTTCAACTTTCACAGCATATGGAAATGATGACTTCGTATTCAAAACAGAGTAAGTACCTGTATAAAATGTATTTGCCGCTTGTATTCTCATAATATAACCTCCAATCCAAACAGACGCCATCCTTAGCTCATAATATTTATCGACATTTATTCATTTTTCTTTACAGAATGGAACGAAACCTGGAATTTTACAGTCTATTAGACTTTTTATTTACAGTTGTATTTTCGTTTCATTTCTCGTCTCGCCTTAATCTTTCCTAAAAGCCCAGAAAGATACATTGCAAGGACTATTAACATACCACAATCTAACCCAAGACCTGCACCTGCTACTCTTTCATAGACACTTCCAGGTGTATCTAGTCCTGTAAATTCAATAATCACGAACGCAATCATTCCTATTATTGCAATAACCGTAAGTACAAATAACCTTCCTTTAATTTTTTGATTAATTGTCTCTGTATAATCAGATAATTTCAATACTGTTTCTTTTACTTCTTCATTCATATTCTCGCTTTTCCTTTCTCCATCAATGATTTCAGGTATACTAACATCATAAAAATCAGCCAATTGAGCCAACAAACTAATATCAGGCATATTAGAACCTGTTTCCCATCTAGAAACCGTTCGGCCTGAAACTTTTATCTTTTCGGCAAGCTGTTCCTGTGTAATATCCTTTTCTTTCCTAAGTTCTTTTAAGAAACTTCCAATCTTTTTCTGATCCATACTGTTTCCTCCTTTCATTGACAGAGTAATATTATTCTACTAAACATAACACGACAAAAAGCGAGAAAATGCCGTATTTACGCTATTGGACAAATCTGTCTAGTATTACTTATATTGGCTTTAGCCCCAAAAACTTGAAATTATATATGTCTTTGCAAATATACCATATCTATTAGCTGTACACCGCCCTCATAAATTGGGTGGTCATAATTGTCAGTAAAGAAATTGGGAATCTTGTGAAAACGAACAAATCCACATTTTTCATAAAATGGTATTGTCAGTGGGCTGTCACCTGTTCCAACCTGCAAAATAGAATATTCATCTGCATATTGGCTGGCAATAAAGTCAATTAATGTTTTCCCATATCCCATTCCTTGATTTTCTGGATTGACTGCAATATTCTTGATTTCAAGTATTCCGTTACCTTCATCAGTAACAACACATTCAGCTTTTACATTATCGTCTTCAAGCACATACATAGTACCTTTTTCAATATAACGGTCAATCATATTCTCTTGTTCATCAGCTAATAATAATAATGATATAAATTGTTTTTTATTTTCGTTTACTTCTCGAATTATCATATCGTTTACTCTCTCAAACAGGAAGTTGCCTGAATATTATTTTTCGTTGACGAGTTTGCCTGTCATGTGTTCTATTTTTATGGCAAACAACTGTGTCCGTGATGCAGAACGTTCCATTTCTTCCTCAATCTCATCTGTAGTTGGATAATATTTTGCTGCTAGCTTTCTCAGTCGATCCTCAAAGATATTATTTTCTGTTACCGGCTTCACCTTTCCAAACACAACAACGCTTGTCGGATTCCATTCCCAATGACCTTCTTTTTTGAATCCCTGATTCCAAACAGTCAAGCAAACCTTATCGCATCTGTTCACTGCATCAGCCTTATGTCCTTCTTTTGCTCCATGAAAATAAATGATGTTGTCTGCCTCGTCATAATAGAAATTAATTGGTATTGTATATGGGTATCCTTCATCACCGATTACCGAAAACGCTGCCCTCTTCTCCTCCTTCAACACCTTTTTACATTCTTCTGTTGTTATCTGCTGCTTAAATCTTCTCATTTCTCTGAACATGTCAATCTCTCCTTACTTTATTATATTTTGCTAGGCGTTTGCGAAACGCCAAAAGCCGCATAAATACGGCATTTTTTTGTTGTTAAAATAAAATATCTCCTCAAGGTTTATGGTAAAATAGAGTTGCGAAAAACTATAAACCAATCCACCAAAAGGAGATATACCTATATGATAACACATAAGCAGCTCACTTTGGCAGAAGTCTGCTTATCAAATTCTTCTGCGTCCTGCTCATCTACAAGATAGCCTTCCGGTGTTGCATACTCTCCAGTAATCTCATCAAGATAACAAGGTACAAGCTCTTTACACAGAAAGAATGATGCATCTTCTCCCCCTGGCAATCCATGATAACGGATACCATACTCGCTTGCCTGCCTGAATCCACTCTTCCCATAAAAATCAATATTTCCTTCAAAGCATAATGCACCACAGCCTAGCTCTGCTGCCTTCTCCAATGAATAATCAAGCAGGATTTTTCCATATCCTTTCCGTTTATATTCGTTTTTCTTCTAAACGGATTACTATATTATTTTTCATAATCTGATTCTCCTTCACTTCAACTCTTGAACCAAGCTTTTTATAGCTGATACAAATCCATCTTTTACCTTGTCGCTTTCTACTCTCCAAAGTCATAGTGAGCAGTTGGTTTATTACCAAAGATACATCCTCTTACTGCCAGCACAAAGTTTCGATTAGCAAGCACTTGATGCGTTTCCTCTATGTATGCATATTGTCAAGTGTATGTGTCATATTTTATATTCAAAATAAAAAAGGCTGCTACTCTCTAAAAAATAACAGCCTTTCTTACTATATCAGCCTTTTGGAATTTGACCATCGACATACAGAATGTGATTAACTAACCACTCTGTGAGATATTTTAAAATCCCCATAATCTGTTCATCTTGATCTTCTACCTCATCATTGTGATGTTCCATAAATTCATCAAGTTTATGTATAAATTCCTGATGTTGAACTTTCTGTGTAAATATCTTCTTATAATTAATAGATTCCATATACTGCTCTTCATCACTAAAGTGTTTTACTGTATAATTTCGGAGATTTTCTAATATTATATTAATCCTATCATATTTATCCGGTGTAAACTCATCATGAAGCAGTTCATATGCCTCATCTGCATATTTAAATAACTGCTTGTGTTCTTCGTCTATCATATCTATACCGATATAATATTCTGGTTTCATTTCATACATAAATCAATCCTACTTTCAGTTTATTTGTTTTATGAACCTGTTACCTGTTCAATACTATTCATAATAGGCAAATGCATTTCTCATGAATTTCCTATATTTTCTCGTTTTTAATGTTAGATTCCACCAAAACATTCCCTAATTTTCTTGGAAATATCAGAATCAACAAAACCTTTCTGCGCCATGTCATCGAGCATCTCACACGTTTTTTCGTGCGATAAACCTTTCTTATATGGTCTGTCCTCGGTTAATGCCTGATAAATATCAATACATGCCATAATACGTTCCGGTTCATTTAATTCATCCGCAGTTTTCCCAAAAGGATAGCCTTTTCCATTTAATTTTTCATGATGGAAAGCTGCCCAGTCTCGTATTTCTTCAAAATCATTAACCTCTGATAATATAAGGTATGTATAGCCAGCATGATTCTTCATTTTTGAAAATTCATCATCCGTAAGCTTATCCGGTTTTTCCAAAATTTCATTGCCTACTGCCATCTTCCCAATATCATGCAGTGCACCAGCCAGATACATTTTTTGCACATTAATAGAATCATATCCGATATATTGAGCAAAAAAAGCTGCTTTTTCAGCCACTCCTATAGAATGTCTGCTTGTAAAAGAAGATTTATAATCTACAATCATTGCAAAAAAATCTGCGACATTTTTACACGTTTTCCAATCAAAAACCTGTTTTTGTCTTGGGATAATCTCCCATAGCTTCGTTTCAAAAGAACCATCACTTAAACACATAAAAGATTCGGAATGTGTGAATGCATGAAGAAAAGCATTCACACATTCTGAATCAAATAATCCGTCCCTATTTTTTAAAAGGTACTGACATATAAAATTCCAACTGTTATTTCCTATAATATCAATGGTATCTGCAAGATGAATAATCCTTGCAAACAATGGAATTTCATTCCACTTTTTTTGAAAAGGACCAGTTCCATCGGCATGTTCATGATGATACAAAATCACATTTGACACATCTGTTTTAAATGGAATTTTAGTAATATTTTTTTCACCATAAATACAATGAAGATTTGTTTTTTTCTCGGATAAATCTTTTTTACAATTAATGACGGAATCCTTTTTCAGTTCTTCCGAAATATATTGTGTCAAAGCATTATCATGCAGTAAAGCACACATGGCTAAATCTTGTAATTCATCACCTTCAATTTTCCAATATTCAGCCATGCATATACTTATATAAGCCACTCTTTTTCCATGTTTGTTTTTGATATTTACCAACTCTGCTTCTATACAGTCCAAAGCATAAGAACAGGCTCCTGCAAGTCCGATGATATCTATACTTAGTTCTTCTTTCATTGTTATAATCCTATCATAATACATTTATGCTTCTGAGAACTGGTCTTTTCCAACAGAGCATAACGGACATTCAAAATCTTCTGGAATATCCTCCCACTTTGTACCAGGTGCAATACCACCTTCTGGATAGCCCTTCTCCTCATCGTATTCCCATCCGCAAACATCACATACGTATTTCATTCGTTGTTCCTCCTTGTAAATATATTAATACACAGCCTATATTACTGTTATATTTGTGTTGTTCTGTAATCTTAATATGTATAAATGCTTTTAGCATTTCCATAATCCATGCAGGTTACAATATGCATATACTTCTTCTACCTGTTCACCATCGCAAAGACAAAAATCTGCTACCGGCTCCTGCCCTGGATTTAACTGTTTTCTGTATATTCCCTGGTTTGTATTTAATGTAATCCACTCAATGAAATGCTCTTCAAGCATTGGATGTTTTGTCTCTCCAACCACGACATGAACATGACTGCCTTCCACTGTATATACTTCCATGTGTAAAATTTATAATTCAATTGTCTCTATAATCTTTTTCAAAGAATCTGCGGATTCTTTAAGCTTTAGCGCTTCCTCACCACTTAAATTAATAGGTATATCAGACTCAATACCATCTGCACCTACAATAGCTGGCATACTTAACGATACTCCGTCAATATCATATACTCCATGAATCATGTGTGATACAGGAAGTATTGATTTTTCATCTCTCATAATCACTTCGCAAATTCTTTTTACAGACATTGCAATTCCATAATATGTAGCGTGCTTTTTGTTTATAATCTCATAAGCACTGTTCTTGACTGCTGTAGCTATTTCTGCCGTGTTTTCCTTGTGCTTGTAATGTCCTCGCATTTCACACATTTCACTTAATGGAACACCAGATACATTGGCTGATGACCATACTACTACTTCGCTGTCTCCATGCTCACCTACTATAAATGCATGAACACTCCTGCTGTCCACAGATAAATGCTCACCAAGCTTATATCTTAATCTTGCACTATCTAACACAGTACCCGATCCAATAACCCTGTTTTCTGGAAGTCCTGATAACTTTATGGCTACCTGAGTCAGGATATCTACCGGATTCGCAACTACAAGCATGATACCTGCAAAATTTCTCTTTGCTATTTCAGGAATAATTGACTTAAATATTGCTACATTTTTATTTACGAGATCAAGCCTTGTCTCTCCCGGCTTCTGTCCCGCTCCGGCAGATATGACAACAATTGCAGCATCAGCCACATCATCATAATCTCCGGCATATATTTTCATCGGACTCGCAAATGGAATACCATGACTGATATCCATCGCTTCTCCTTCTGCCTTGTTCTTATCTGCATCGATAAGGACAATCTCTGTAAACAAGCCACTCTGCATCAGAGCAAATACCGATGCAGAACCAACAAAGCCACAGCCTATCATTACTGCTTTTTTTGAATTAATAACTTTCATCTTCGTAATAATCTCATCTCCTTAATCAATATAAACAGTCCATAACTCAACTTATACATTGCTTTCCTATCCATACTTTTCCTCCTTTATCTTCTCCCTGCATTTCGGGCAAATGCCTTTAAATGAAATATCATAATCCACAAATTCAATTCCATGAGTGTTATGAATTCTTTCCAGCAAATCCGGTATTTGATCCATATCCACATCAAAAACTTCACCGCACTTTATACATCTTACATGGTAATGATTTTTCAATGTAAAATCAAATCGGTTCGGTCCATCCGGAACTTCAACCTTTCTTAATGCACCTTCCTCTACCAATATATCAAGATTTCTATATACAGTTCCTTTTCCAATTGTTGGATATGCTTCTTTTATAAATTCATACACTTCATTTGCCGTAACGTGTCTTCTCATTTCGTATACAGTATTTCTTACAAGATCTTTTTGAATGGTATTTCTCCTACTTGTCATTAGTTCTCCTTATTAGGATTAGTTCTTAATAAAGATTGTATATCACTATCATCCTGTTGTCAATAAAAAATAGTAATAATTCTCATTATTATAAAAGATGCCAAACTGAGCATCTTTTACCTGAATAACTATTTCATTTTACGTTCAAATACATATTCTGAATCTGAAGATAAATCAGACCTAAACAAATATCCGAGTCTGTCAAATTTCTGAATCTCCGCCGGATTTTCAATATTATTTTCCGCTATGAATCTGACCATTTCACCACGAGCCATCTTGGCATAGGTACCTTTTGTTACCAATTTATCTCCGGATAACTCACAAAATACAATCGTAATATATCTGTCCTGTGGTGTCAGATACTTTTCTATACATTTTGAGTATTCTTTTGATGCAAGATTAATGATAATCCTACTGTCATCGATTACTGAGCGGTATAACAATTCTCCCCAGTACTCATACATATTTTTTGCATCTCCAATTCCAACCTTTGCCTGCATTTCAAGACGATAAGGAGTCACACCATCCATTGGTTTTAAAATGCCATAAAACGCAGACAAGATTCTTAAATGATTTTGCAAATACTCAAACTGCTGGATTTCAAACACAGATGGTGCCATATATTGAAATGCAATCCCTTCATATGCTAAAACAGCCGGAGTAAGCCTGTTATAAAGATTCATATTTTCCAATCTGTTAAAGTTCTGCTCTGCAATCTTGTCATTACATTTCCAGATAGCTTTCAGTTCTTCTTTTGATTTGCTTTTCATCCAGTTTAATACTTCTGCTGTCTTATCAATATAGACAGGCAATTCAAGCGGTGCTAAGTTATCGGTATCTACAATCATCTTTTTTGCAGGTGATAAAATAATCTTCATTATGCCAATTCCTTAAGCATATTTTCAGGATCATCTGCCGCCTTGACTTTATCATTTGCCTTTATAATGATTCCCTGCTCATCAATAAGATATGTAGTTCTTACTACACCCATAGATACTTTTCCATAATTTTTCTTTTCTTTCCAGACATCATATGCTTCAATAACTTTACGATCCGGGTCTGCTAATAGCGTAAATGCCAGTCCGTATTTTTCTTCAAATCTCTTGTGAGACGCTACAGAGTCCTTGCTTACTCCGAGAATAACAGCTCCCTTCTCAGTAAACTGTGGATAACGCTCAGAAAAGCCACATGCCTGCTTCGTACATCCTGGCGTATTATCCTTTGGATAAAAATATAAGATCACTTTTTTTCCTGCATAATCGCTTAATTTATGCATTTCTCCGTTCTGATCCGGCAATTCAAAGTCCGGTGCTTTTTTCCCTACTTCTAACATATTTTATTCCTCCATTTGCTTTTAATGTATCTAGCAGGTCTGTAACAACCTGCTTGTCTGCTTCTGTTGCATCTATTGATTTCTGAGCGAGAAATAATGGATCCCGCATAATTTTTCTTACCATGTCATTGTCCTTCTTTTAAAAATTGTACTACTCGTTCCATGATGTAATCCTCCTGGTTTTCAGCCTATGCATGTTATACCACAAGCAAAACTTTTATCTCAATAATGAAATCATTCCCCTGTATTCTTGCACTTATATCTCCATTCATACGCCCCACAAGCTCTTTTGCAATAGATAACCCCAGTCCGGTTGAGGCTCTGCCTCTTGCCACATCTGCTTTATAAAAACGCTCGAACACATGGCTTAAGTCAATATTTTCAGGATGTTCCGTATAATTACTAATTTTAAGCAAGGCGTGATTGTCCTCACGGGTAAGCTTGATACTTATATTCTTTTCCCCATGATCAAGACCATTTTTTATGACATTCTGTATAACTCTCCTTAAGCCCTGCTTATTACCTGATATATACAGCATTTCCTCAGTAATACTAATATCCGGGCAGATGCCCTGCTTCTTCCATTCATCATAATAAGAAAATACAGCTTCTTTTAATATTCTGTTCATACAACAATCCGTAAGCTCCAGCTTATATGAATCATTTTTCAGCTTAGTGAATGTAAAAAGCTCCTCCAGCATTTCATTAAGGCTGTTAAGCCTTTCTCTGATTATATCAAGATATCTCCTCTGGTCATCTATATTGTCACATTCCTCTATAAGCTGGAAATACCCATCCAGCGATGTAAGCGGTGTCCTTATATCGTGTGAAAGATTAGTATATGTATCTGCAATCAGCTCTTCTTTTTTTCTGTACTCATTTCTTTCTTTTTTACGCAGGTCAAGAAGCTCATTCAATTTATCTGAAAGCTCACCTATTCCCCCCATATCTATTTCACGTTGAATCAGCTTGTTACTATCGTGTTCCATAAGAAACGACAACTGGCGGCAGATGTCCTTAATCTGCCGCTGGTATTTCCACATAATAAATGCCTGTATAATAATTATTACTGCTAATATTCCAATAATAATCCTCATTCTCTAAATATCCCTTTTCTGAAAAATATAACTGCTTAATGACAGCATTATAATAATAAATATAGCTGCCACACACATTGAACTAACAACATCCTCCCTGCCTGCATTCATAGGAAGCATTGCCATCCTTCCAGTTACTGTATACCTATATACATTGAAATTATGAAGTCCACTTCTATTAACTACATAATCTATAAAGGCATACACAATACTCATTATATTCATGGTAAGACATACCGACAAGGTCATGCTTATGACATTATTCTTAATTATAACTGCTATCGCCATACATATTAACACAAATGCATAATGAAGCGTAAGTTCCGTTAAGAAATAAGGTATAATCTCCTTCCAGTTACCCCACATCACACATTTAAACGCAAGCATATTCGCTGCTGCCTGGAATACAAATATCCCTGCAAAGGTAATTGCTGTAAATAAGGCAAGCGCAACTGCCCTTGAAACAATAAGCATACCCCTTTGTGACACCTGTCCACCAATATTCTTAATATAACCGCTCTTAATATCTGCTGTTGCAAACATAACCGCAAATATTACAAGAAAAAGTGCATAAAATTTCCCCTGTGCATTAGAAAAGAAAACATCCATTACCGTAACCTTCTTCCCTGGCTCCGTAGGTAATTCCACACTCATACCAATATTGACATTATCTGTATTCTGCTGCGAAAGCTGTTCCTTGTTGCTGTCATCTGCCTGTTGTTGCTCCCATTCCTTATTAACTGCATCATAATCTATTTTTGAAAGAAATGAGGTAAGCAGTGCTGATGCCAGCAATATAATCCATATTACATACATACTCTTTGTACGAAACATTCTGTATACATCCATCTTTATCATATTAAGCACGATTGTCACCCCCTGTAAGCCTTAAGAAATAATTCTCAAGTTCTTCACTTGTAATAGATATTCCCTTAACTGGAATTCCCGCCTTTGCAAGCTCCATGTTCAGGCTGGCACTTTCTCCCAGTCTTTCAAATATATGAATATGTTCTTTATCTATAACCTGATAGCTGTTAAAGCCCATATCATCAAGCACAGGAATAGCCTGCTTAGGATTATCAAGTGTAAGCTCTATGCGCTCACTGCATTTTTTCATAAGCTCTTCTCTTGTAAGCTCCTGCACAAGGCATCCATTATGAATAATGCCATAATCTGTGGCAAGCTTTGATAATTCCTCCAGGATATGACTTGAAATACATATTGTCATACCTCGCTCCTTTGCAAGCTTCTGGATAGTTTCACGCACCTCCACTATTCCCTGCGGATCAAGTCCGTTAATCGGCTCATCAAGAATAAGCAGGTCAGGCTCACCTACAAGTGCAAGAGCAATTCCTAAGCGCTGCTTCATTCCAAGCGAATAATGCTTTGTTTTCTTTTCTCCAACAGTATCAAGGCCCACTGTTTTTAACAGCTCTTCTATATATCCTTTTTTCTTAATCCCCGTAAGCTTACATTTAATGTTCAAATTGTCATATGCCGACATATTGCCATAAAGTCCGGGAGCTTCTATAAGACACCCTACTCTTGAACGTACCTTTTGTAAGTCCTTTCCCTTATACCCAAACATTTCTATTTCGCCATAAGACGGTGTTGACAGTCCGCTAATCATCTTAAGACAGGTCGTTTTACCGGCTCCGTTTCTTCCAATAAAGCCATATATCGCACCCTTTTTAATGTGCATATTTACATCATCAACCGCCCTGTGTCTGCCATACTGCTTAGTCAGATTACTTGTCTGCAATAATAATTCACTCAAAGCTTTTTCCTCCTTTTCTTAACTGCTCTTATCATAAAAAATAAATCCTAATCAATCGCAAATAAATAGTAAAAAAAGAGTAAATTATTCATGCAGGCGATATCCAATCCCCCATATTGTTTCTATATATTCATCAGGTGTAACGGTTTTTATTTTCTTCCTGATATTGCTTATATGCACATCCAGGGTCTTTGTTTCACCCATATATGGCTCATCCCACGCATATTCGAATATATCCTCCTTGCTAAACACCTGCTTCGGGTTTTTAAGCAGCAATTCCAGTATTGCAAATTCCTGTTTTGTAATCTTAGGAAGCACCCTGCCACCGATACTTACCTCAAAGGTAGAGCGTATAAGCACCATATCCCTGAACTCAAGCCTTCCGCTACCTTGTCCTTCCTGTATACCAGCCTTTGTTATCACTTCCGTTTCTGCTTCTGTTTCTGCCTCTGCTTCACTTTTTGTTTCTGCCTCTATATGACGAAGCTGCACCTGAATACGTGCCAATACCTCTCTAATCTCAAATGGCTTTGTTATATAATCATCTGCTCCATCTGTCAGCACTCCGATTTTATCATCTATACTATCCTTTGCAGTCAGCACAATCACCGGAAGCCTTCCCTGTTTTCTTATCTCTTTTAAAACCTCTTCACCACTTGCACCAGGCAGCATTAAGTCAAGCAGTACAAGCGTATAAGCCTTTTCTTTTATATCTAGAAGCAGCTTTGCCTCTGTTCCTGAAAATGCCTGTTCGCATGTATAACCTGCCTTCCTAAGTACCTCACAAAGAAGGTTATTAATATTTATATCATCCTCTACAATTAGTATATTAGGCATAATTTTTACTCCTGTCCGATATTGTTTTATCACTGATTCCCTGTTTAATCTATATCATAATATTAACATAAATCATATTGTTTCATAGTTTCTACATTTCGATATTCATGCTTCTCATAATATCCTATCAGCTTACCTTCATCTCTGAGTGCTACCATGTAAACATCTTTATTCTGTTTCGCGTTTATTTTTCACATTATAACATCTATCAAATTGATCCGCACTAAAAAAGGACGCAGAATCTCTCCCACGTCCTCAAGACTATCTGGCTTTATCTTCTCTCACCTTCGATACTTCCTTTATTTCATATCTATACGATATAAATTAAGTCTCTCCTGTTTCGTATATCTCCTTAATATAAAAATGCTATTTTATTTAGCGTTTACTTTTCTTCTCCTTATATGGTTCTGACAAATCAAGAAACTCTAACATATACATATCCCTAAGAACACCTGTCATATCTTTACTTTCGATTGCAGATGTGGCTTTTCCATTAGATAAAAGCAACCTCTCATAATATCCACTATCAATCTATCTCACCAGTTCTTTTGCCTTATATTTTTCCTTTGACGCAAGTTTTAGATAAAATTCTTTTTCTTCATAGCTTTTTGTTTTAGAAATAATATTACTAATATGTATGAAGCATATTTTGGAATGAATCCTGCTGATCCTTTCTCCTCACTTACTGATGAAGGCAGGGAAAAGGCTATGGATTATATCAATCTGCTCCACGCATCCGGAATGTATGAAAAGCAAACTGCTAAAATAATTCCATTCCGAAGCATTGATATTTTTGAAAATGCAGTATCAGCTGGAACCGGCAACTTCCTTGTAGATGGACCAAAAGAGACTGTACGAATAGATGAATCTCTTCTACCAGAAGATACTACTTTCGGTGTATGCATTAGTGGTGACAGTATGGAACCTGAATTCCACGATGGTCAGATTGCATGGGTATTACAACAGGAATCTGTTGCTAATGGAGAAATCGGCATCTTCGCTCTAAACGGAGAAGCCTATATTAAGAAGTTAAAAGACGATAAAGACGGAATTTTCCTTATCTCACTCAATGAAAAGTATGCACCTATCAAGGTTGGAGAAAATGACCGCTTAGACATATTTGGAAAAGTTCTTGGAAAATCTGATGCTTCTGCTATCACAGGACATTGCTGATAAAATTGCAAGTCCTTTTTATCGGACACATTATTTTGCATAATGACAATAAGAAAATATCTATAGAACTGAAAGAAGGGATTTTTATGGCGGTTACCAATAATATCAGAGAAATCCGGGAGCAGCGTGGCATTTACCAGGATGACCTTGCCGCTGCTATCGGATACAGCACCAAAACTGTCGGCAGGATAGAGCGTGGGGACAGTACCCCATCTGCCGAATTTATGCTGCGAATATCAAAGTACTTTAATATGCTGGTGGAAGATGTATTCCATGTAGAGGATTGAGCTGAGCTGGGGAGAACCCCTAGCTCAGTCTCTATTATGGTGGTATTATTATAACTTAACAGTGCTACTTTGTATTTGAATATCGTTTGCTAATAAATTCTATCATAATGGAGGATGAAAAATACAGCGGTTTTATCAGCGGATGTATCTTCCTGAATACACATTTTTTGTTTTGTCACGGCGCACAAAAAATACATAAAGTAAGATACCACCGCAAATCAAGAATAACGAAAGCACTTGTGATACTCTGATTCCGGAAATAATATAAAGGCTGTCCGTACGCAGTCCTTCAATCAAAAATCTTCCAAGACCGCCAATCACTCCACCATAGATGGCAAGCCCGCCTTTCCATATTTTGAAGATGGTAAGAATATCACCATACTAGGCAATGCTCCATCCCTCTATGCCAAATAAATTTTCAATCAAATACTTGCTCATATCAACACCTTTTCTACACAACCAGAAATTCATTTTCTTGTTCTATATATCTGCAAAAGATAAATATACCGCAAATAATTTCCGGGACAAAACCGCAAATATCTTCCACAGCCCATCCTCCTGCAATACCCTTGTGCATAATACGAAGAACCTCCGAATTGTGGGCGTTTATCAAAGAATAATTCTGGCTATTGTGCATGGTCAAAAGATATTCTTCGCCGTTCACAACAATATTGGCATTCTGCAAATTGGCCAGCCCACCACATTGGGATCATCACCATCTGCATATCCGGGGCAAGCAGAACCGACTAACTGATTTTCGTTGTCGGTCAGTAAATATTCCCGATTTCTTACATCACCGGAACTTGCTTTTGATTCATCGAGATAACGGGCGTCCGCCGTCAAAAGCAGCTCACCTGCGATGCTGAGAATCTTTCTTTGCGGACCGAGCAACGCACTTTTTATTCTTACCAAGGCAAGCTGAGATTCATTTTTATAAAGGACTCCTGCCTTTATCGTATATTTCATAACTGCGCCTCCTCTCTTATACAAGTGAATACAGGATGATTCCTGCAAATCCCGAACCTGCCATAACCCAAAGCGGATTCGGTTTCCACTTTCTTAAAACAATAATGCCAATAACAAAAATAATCACAGCAATCAAGTCCAAAGATGCCAAATCATTCGGAAGCGTTCTCTGTCCGTAGAGTGCCATAATCAACAGTGAGATACCCGCTGATGCGATCATTGCAATGACCGCAGGGCGAAGTCCGGCAAGAATGCCCTGCACCATATTCAATCCACGGAACCGATAATAGATATAGGCAAGGGTCATTACGATAACACAGGATGGAAACACACAGCCAACCGTTGCGATGACAGCACCGGGAAGACCTGCGACTTGGATACCAACAAATGTTGCTGAGTTGATGGCTATAGGGCCGGGTGTCATTTCAGCGATGGTCATAATATCCGCAAATTGTGTCATTGTCAGCCAAGGATGAATATCCACCACTTGATTCTGAATCAAAGGCATGGCAGCATATCCACCACCAATGCTGAATAATCCAATTTGAAAAAAGCTCCAGAACAATTCAATGTATATCACTGTTTATCACCTACTTTCCGCATTTTTCCTTGATGCCACGTATCCGCTGCTCCGATCACGCCACAGACAAGAATAATGGCTATGATATTCACAGAGAAAAAGCGAACGGCTACAAAAGAACCAAGCATAACAATAACAGGCAATAGTCGTTTTTTCTGAAAAATGGTTTTTGCCATATTGATCACAACATCACAGATTACTGCCGCCACTCCGCAGAGCATTCCTGCCATTACCATATTTACAATGGCATTATCTCGAAATGCCTGATAAAACATGGAAATGATAGAAATAATCATCAATGGCGGCAATATAGTTCCCAATACCGTGAGCATTGCGCCGGAAAACCCCGCCACATGATAACCTACCAAAATGGAAGCATTAACTGCTATTGCGCCTGGAGAAGACTGTGCGATTGCTGTCAGATCCATCATCTCATCTTCTTCAATCCAACCAAGTTCCTCCACGAATTTTTTTCGCATCAACGGAATGATTACAAATCCACCGCCAAAAGTGCAAGCACTCAGTTCAAAAGTGGAGAAAAACAATTTTTTATATTTTTGCAAGCTATTCATTTCTAAAAATGCCGTCCTTTCTATGTTTATTAACATTATACCGCTTGATTTCTGATAACGGAAATAATATAATTTTACAGAAACGATAAGTATTTTTATATAAGGGGATTGTTATGACGATACGACACATGATAATATTTCGTACCGTATGCGAAAATGGATATAATTCCACCAAAGCAGCGGAAGTTTTACACATGACACAGCCAGCAGTCAGCCTTGCCATTAAGGAACTGGAGCAATATTACGGAGTACACCTGTTTGACAGAATCGGCAGACGATTGCAAATCACCGATGCAGGTCAGCATTTTCTTCAATATGCGATACATATATCCGACTTGTTTTCAGATATGGAAACAAGGTTACGTGATTGGGATTCTAAAGGAGTTCTCCGTATTGGTGCAAGCATCACCATCGGCTCGCAGTTTTTACCGAACTATGTAAAGGCATTCTCTGAACTCTGCCCAGAGCTTGATGTCAGAGTTACCGTTGAGCAATCAGAACGTCTGGAACAAAAAATTTTGGCAAATGAATTGGATTGTGCGTTGATCGAAGGTATTGCACATGATCCAAATATCGTTTCGGAAGCCTACATGGAAGATCATTTGAGTGTTATATGCGGTACGGATAAAGGCTGGACACAGGGGCAAGTTATATCCATAGAAGATTTTCAAAGACAGCGATTTCTCTTGCGAGAAAAAGGCAGTGGCACACGAGAGGTGTTTAACCGTGTAGTTGAACAGGCTGGCATCCACATTACACCAGTATGGGAAGCAATGAGCACAACAGCACTGGTCAATGCTGCAATCAATGGATTAGGAATTGCTGTATTACCGCATCGAATGATTCTTCCGGCTCTGCGACAAGGCTTGATTTGTACTGTCAAAGTAGAGGGGTTGAGTTTCAGCCGAAATTTCCATATAATTCATCATAAAGATAAGTTTTTAACAACTTCTGCCAAGCGATTTATTACTTTGTGCAGAGATTTTGAGACTGATTACCCCTTGCCTTGTTACAACGGACTATATGAATAAAAGATTAGAGCCGCAGTCCAATCACATGACTACGGCTCTTGCAATATTAGTATAAAGATTTATATTCAGTTACAGTTTTCAGATATGCTTCGGGATTGCCGTTCAGTATCAGCTCAGCGTATGCACCGGGTCATTGTAAATCAGATAATCTAGCTAGAACAATAAAAAAATATAGAAAGGCTCGAAAACTTACTATGGAGCAATTAAGTGAAAAAAGTGGAATAAATTTATCAACATTAAAGAAATATGAAACTGATAATAGAAATCCTAAACTAGAACAGCTTTCTAAAATTGCAGAAGCGTTAGAAGTAAGTGTATTTGAATTTTTAGACATAGAGGTAAAATCTGTAAACGATATTATATCTCTTGTTAATAAAATGAATATAGCTACTGATATTGATTGGGATATTGATAATGATAAAGTATGTATTTCTTTTAAGAATAAAGAAATCAATAATTGTTTAAAAGAATACGCTGTAGATTACAAAAAAGACAATATATTAATTGAAAAAACAGAAACTAATAATGAATCTACATTTACAAGACTTATGCTTATAAATGACAAGCTTAGATAAAAATAAATCATTGCAACAGTGACCAAATTCTCGTGCAAGTGCGGATATTAACTCGTTGCTCACATAAATACAAAAATAAAATCCTGGTTTCACTTCGTATAACTTGCCATCAACCTTAAGACTAACCGCACATAACGCTATGCATCCACGCTTAATACGTATGCCTTTTATCCTTTCAGCTGCCTGGACTGCCATATTTCCACCATACTTTCCATCACCAGCAACCGGCATGTTTAATATAATCTTATCTTTATCCTCGTATACTATATCCATCTTAACTAATAATTCCAATACTCTTAATCCACTTTGTAAAAAGTACTTTCCACTCACCAGTCTGTGCAAAATCATCACCACAGCCATAACCATGGCCACCTGTTCTGAATATATGAAGTTCAGCACTTACCCCGGCTTTTCTTGCTGCCATATAAAAGCCCACACTGTTCTCAGACAATGTTGTTCTGTCATCATCCGTTTCACATATAAATACTGGCGGCATATCCGGTCTTACAAGCTTATCCGGATTATACTTATGCAGTATCTTTGCCTTACCGTCACTGATTCTCTCAAGCACCTGTTCCTCAGACATATATCTTTTGCCTGCTTCAATACAATCGTCAATACTTATAACCGGATATGAACAAACAGCAAAATCTGGTCTTGCTGATAGTTTATCATATTCATCCTTATACTTATAATCCGCATACACATCACTTTCATACGCTGTTGATAATAACGCTGCCATAAAGCCTCCTGCTGAAAAGCCCATAACGCCTATCTTAGCTTCATCTATACCGAATTCCTGCGCCCTTCCTCTTATAACTCTCATTGCGCGCATAGCATCTATAAGTGGGACATCCTCTGCATTATCATGTTCATCTGATGGAAGTCTGCATTCAAGAACAAATGCAGCTATTCCCATACTATTAAGCCACTTTGCAACATCTTCACCTTCAAAGTTGTATACAAGGCGTCTGAACGCACCTCCTGGAATAATCAATACTGCCGGAATCCTTTGTCTGTCTGTACTGTTACCAATACCATCAGGTATATAAGGAACAATATCCGGATCTGTAATGTTCTGCACTATATGCTTTACTCTTCCATCAGGCATATCTTCAGTGTAATATTTTCTTGTAAGCTTAAGGTTCTGCGAACCCGGAGCCCCATGCTCAAACAGCCTTATCTTGTTTACTGGTGTCTTAAACACCTCATTCTGCGTATCTGTCATATCTACTCCTCCCTGCTCTCAAGAAACAAAAGCTTATTAGCCTGTATGCTCAGCTCATCATAATGCATAAGCATATCACTCTCATCATATTCTTCCGAAATCACTTTATAGCCTTCAAACCTTATAAGATTCTTGAAATATTCTTCCACATCTGCTGTCTGCTTAACAACAACCTCACTGAATGCCACTCCCTCTTCTGACTCCTGAAAATCTGGTCTGTAAAGAAGCTCACCGGTAATTATATTTTCTTTATCGGCTACAAATACAGCTTTGGCATAATATTTGTTACTGTCCGTTGTCGCAAGACGTATTCTTCTTGGTGGTGCCATCGTCTTATCATTCATGGCATTCGCTTTCCTGACTTCTTCTGAATCAAAATATTCCTTTTCAATTATCATATTTACCCTTCTTTCTGTCATATAAATCACTCATAGTTTTACAATATCCAAAACAGGACGATATATTTAAGATTCTTATGGATATATGTTCTAAACAGGCTTTTGTATCAGGGGAAACTATTTTTCCATTTTTTAGCTCCAAAATGGAATTTATTTTTTCGCTTTCTTTTCCCCAGTTTTGCATTAAATAAATTCATTTTCTTCTTTTCACCTTGCTTCTTTTTGAAAAATTATATTTCCTTTTTTATGAAGAATTTCGGAAAATTAGATTTGCGTGATACAAAGAAGTAATTATCTACCACTATGCTAACTCACATAGTGCTAAACGTCAATTATTTCTTACCATTATATTTCATCTGGTCTGACTTCTGTTGAATTAACTTCACGCACCATCTGCATCATATAATTTTTATTCATATCACCATTATCAGGAACTAATATAAGTTCGTGTATGCTGCTTGGTAAAACATATAGCCCTTTACAATTATTAAAGCCAGCTAATTATGAGATATCAAAAACAAGGAAATACAAGAATAATATTGGAAAGATAGAAAACATGGAATACGATAAAATATCCGATTTTTATACATGTAAGAATAACAGGAAACTTACAGTATCACATATAAGACACAATAAAACTAAAACAGGACATGCAGTTCAGAAGATACCTAAGCAAAGGGACTGCGAATGTACTCGCTTAAAGTACTCTTTTAGCAATTGCAAGAAACATAAATAAACTTCATAATAAGATTCAGAACGGGAAGACAGGAACACATTCATTTCCTTTAAAAAGTGCCTGAATTTAGAAATATCAAAATAAAAATTTTTAAAACCTATATAGGTTTATTAAAGTACGCCAATTTTTGGAACATCCCATTCATTTTAATAAATAGTAACTTATCACCAGTAAACAAGCAACTTAAAGCCACTTTTATCTGGTTCAGTTTTTTAAGCAGTTCGGTTCAGATAAAAAACCAAACTGTACTAGTTTACACCAATTTACATTAAGTATTAGTATATACATTTTTTGCCAAACCGCTTAAATACTGCATTCTAATTTCAAGCAATTATACTATTCGTATGATTACATTCTGTCGTGGAATGTTCTAGTAATAACTGTTGCAAGTGGTAATAATCTGCTCTTTAATATGCTGATAGCATCTTCACTTATAAGTCTTGCACCACTTGTCGCCACCATAACTGGATCAACAACTATATTTCCTGCTTTATACTCTGTAAGCTTATCTGCTATTACCTGAATCAGTTCACCTGAAGCAACCATTCCTGTCTTGACAGCATCCGGATATATATCTGTAAATATACCATCCAGCTGCTCTGCTAAAAACTTAGGAGATACCTCCATTATATCTGTTACACAAGTAGTGTTCTGTGCAGTCAGGGCTGTGATTGCACTCATCGCATATACACGATTAGCTGTCATTGTCTTTATATCTGCCTGTATTCCGGCACCTTTTTAGTCTTTATATAATCTATGAGCCCCGCCTGTTCAAGCTTTTTCCCATTATACGTAAATGTCTGGTCATTCAGGTTAAGTATACAGCCGTTATGTTCTATGATATTCGTACTCTCTGCAAATGAATATGTCCGTCTTAGCATTGCCTGCACCTTAGCTATAAGCACATTGATATCATCTGCTATTTTAACATCATATCCCCACTTTAATAACTGTTCACATACATTATCAGCTATAATCCTGTCATCCTCAACTATTAATATTTTATACATAGACTCACCCTGCTTCAATGTGCTTCATTATTGTATTATTATTTACAAGCTATTACGTTAAGTATATATTCATACATTCTCTTAGTTGAAGATATGCTTAAGTGTTCCTCAGTTGTATGAATATCAAAAATATCAGGTCCCATTGATATGCAGTCAAGTCCTTCTATTTTGCCTGCAAGTATACCACATTCAACACCTGCATGAATAGCCTCGATAGTTGGCTTTTTACCATACATCTGTTCAAATATCCTTACCATGTCATCACGCAGCTTAGAATCCTTCTTATATTCCCATGCTGGATATTCACCTGTAAATTCAGCATTTGCCCTGAATGCTTCACTAATGAATTTGATCTGGCTCTTAAGATTCTTTAAAGCAGCCCCTACAGAACTTCTAAGTGAGAATCTAAGACATATACCTGATTCATCTAGTGAAATCACACCAAGATTAAGCGAAGTTTCCACAAGATTATCTATATCCTGGCTCATTCTCATTATTCCGTTAGGTAATGCCTGTATAAGTGAAACTGCCCTTGTGCTATCTTCATATGTTACTGCCTCTGTGCTGCAACCCTCTGATATATCTACAACACACTTTAAGTCTGCATCAGATGTAGCAAACTCTTCTTTTATCTCTTTTGCTGCATTCTCAATAGCTGCTTTAACCTCTGCTGTCTTGTCTGCTGCTACAATAATCTCAGCCATACATTCTCTTGGAATAGCGTTATCCTTTCTTCCACCGTTAAACGCTGCAAGATATACATTATTGTCTGTGATAACATCCCTTAATATTCTTGACATAAGAACATTCGCATTACCTCTGCCTTTATCTATTTCAACACCTGAATGACCTCCTGTCAGTCCTGATAAAGTAATACTAAGCTTTGTTCCAGTAACCTTATTTTTATCAAGCTTTAGTGTAACTCTGCTACTGCAGCCACCTGCACAGCTTGCAAGCATGATTCCTTCTTCTTCACTATCCATATTAAGAAGCTTTTTGCCCTTTAACATAGATACATCTATGGAAGAAGCACCTTCCATGCCTACTTCCTCAGATACTGTACACACGAACTCAAGACGTGGATGTGCGATACTGTCGTCATCAAGTATTGCAAGTGCATAGGCAACAGCTATTCCATCATCACCACCAAGCGTTGTTCCCTTAGCAGATATGAAATCACCATTTACCTCAAGATCCAGTCCATCCTCATCCATATTCTTATCACAATCAGGTGTCTTCTCGCATACCATATCCATATGTCCCTGAAGTATTATAGGTGCTGCATCCTCATAACCCTTTGAGGCTTCCTTTATTATGATTACATTGTTAAGTGAATCCTGATAATATTCAAGCTTTCTTTCCTTAGCGAAATCAACAAGATAATTGCTGATTTTTTCTTCCTTATATGATGGATGTGGGATATTACATATATCCTCAAAAAAAGAAAATACATTTTTAGGTTCTAATTCAGATAATACTCTCATAACACTGTCTCCTTTAAAATATTTATAATCTACAAATTTATTTTATTCATTTGTTTATCTGCTTATTTATCTTGTTCATATATACAATAAACTGATTCTTATGAAGCAGCTTTATAAAATAACACAATCTCTCATACAGCGGCTCCGCTTTATCTCCAAAATGCTCTTTCACAAGCTGTCCTATATCATAAATACTTCTTACACCATCTATGCTATGCCATACAAATGTACCGAAATCATCTAGTTCGATGTAACTATATCTGGGCTTTCGTGCAATAAGCTGCGCTATTCTGTTAAAAATCCCCTTATTGTGTACTTTGACTTCTACATGACCTTTTTTGTTTTCCCTGCATTCGAACAACGAATTATGCTTTGGAACATAGTCTAAGTAATTATCCTTCTGCTTAGCCATAAATCAAGCCTTCTCCTTTAATCCTAGAAAATAAAAATCTGCCGGCAAAATAACCGGCAGACTCATTGTAACATATTATTTATTATTTTGTCTTCTTTTCTTTTTTGTTAATAAATGCTACTAATGTTGCAACAAGACATGCAAAGAATACAAGTCCTCCGATATTACCAAGATTAATAATCTTTGATATATTAATAGCATCGCCAAGAGTATCTGCACCAACAGGAATAATAGCGAATACCGCTAAAAGGATACCAACCAGTCCTTCACCGGCAATAAGACCTGATGAATAAAGTATTCCCTGATTAACCTTAGCCTTACGCTCTTCTTCTGTAATACCTTTCTTCTTATCAAAGTAAAGTCTTACAAGTCCACCAACCATAATAGGTGTACTTAAATAGATTGGAAGATAAAGTCCTACTGCAAATGGAAGCACAGGTATCTGAAGAATCTCAACTACTATTGCAATTGCAACTCCTGCAAATACAAGTGACCATGGAAGGCTGTTACCCATAACACCTTCAACAACCATCTTCATAAGAGTTGCCTGTGGTGCTGGTAATTCTGTTGAACCATAGCCCCATGCTGCATTAAGTAAATAAAGTACTCCACCAACTGTAATAGCTGATACAGCTACACCAATAAGTTCACCAGCCTGCTGCTTGTAAGGTGTTGCACCTACTATATAACCTGTCTTTAAATCCTGTGATGTATCTCCTGCTATAGCAGCAATTATACATATTACAGAACCAATACTTATAGCCGCAACCATACCCTTCATTCCAACAGTACCTGTTGCCTTAAGAATCGCTGATGAAATAAGAAGTGTCGCAATAGCCATACCTGATACAGGGTTATTGGAACTACCTACTAATCCAACCATACGAGATGATACTGTTGCAAAAAAGAAACCAAATATGATAATGATAATTGCACTAAGAAGATTTACAGGAATAGCTGGGATTAACCACATAATAATAGCAAGTACTCCGATTCCTAATACAACAAACATCATAGGAATATCCTTAGTTAATCTTGATTCTACTCCATCTGCCTTCTTACCATATCCCTTAAGTGCCTGCTTAAATGTCCTTACAATAAGTGGTAATGACTTAATCAAGCTTATAATACCACCAGCTGCAACTGCACCGGCTCCAATATAACGTACATAATTAGACCATATCTGTGATGGATTCATCTGTGAAACTGGAATAAGTGCTGGTCCAATGATATTATCTCCACCGAATAATGCGATTAATGGCATAATCATAAACCATGCAACAGAACCACCTGCAAGAAGGTATGATGATACCTTAGGTCCACATATATAACCAACTCCTAAAAGTGCAGGTAATACATCTGCACCTACTGCTGAACCCTTATATGGTTTAATTGTAAAATCAACCTCACTTGGGAACACCTTAAGTCCATCTGCTATAAACTTATAAACAGCAGCAATACCAAGACCTGCAAATACTGTGCCAGCCTTAGCACCACCTTCTTCACCTGCAACTAATACCTCAGCACATGCCTGTCCTTCTGGATAAGGTAACACACCATGCTCCTGGACTATCAATGCACTACGAAGTGGAATCATGAATAATACTCCAAGGAAACCACCGATTAATGCAATAAGCGCTATCTCAACTAAAGAAGGCATAACTGTACCTTCCTCCTGCGCCCACATAAATAATGCTGGAAGTGTAAATATAGCACCTGCTGCAACCGATTCACCAGCAGAGCCAATAGTCTGGACCATGTTATTCTCTAATATGGAATCTCTTCTTAATATAAAGCGGATAATTCCCATTGAGATAACCGCTGCTGGTATGGATGCAGAAACTGTCATACCAACTCTAAGTCCTAAATATGCGTTAGCACCGCCAAATAATATAGCTAATAAAGCACCTATAATAACAGATGTAACTGTTAACTCAGGCATAACCTTATCAGCTGGAATATAAGGCTTGAACTCTTTCTTTTCGTTCATACTCTTTCTCTCTTTCTTAATATTCTTATGCAAAAAACGTACATAATATAATATTATTAAAAAAATATGAAAATGTCAAATATCTTTCAGATGTAAATTGTAAACCGTAAATAGTAAACATAGCTTTATTCCTATGCAATTCCTGCAATCAGAACTTTGCAAATATATTAGTACTATTCTTAAGATTCTGGGCAACACTCTTGTTTTCTATCATTTTATTGCTGATATTGACTATATCCTCAACAAGATCCTGTGTGCTTATTCTTCAAATTTCACATCCTGAAGATTATCTCTTTGAGCTGTAATTCCATCTGCACACCACTCATAGGTATTTGTAAATATCTCTGGTGTATGAACCGTTTCAAAAAGATAAGTTCCATCTGCATTTCCATAATTGCCAAGAACTTCAAGTAGTTTCTGAATTCCTGCTCCAATACTCTCTCTATTTTCGGCTTTGTCAATTTCTTTTAAAATCCGCAGAATATCTCCTTCTCCTGCAAAGATATTGTAGTTCTGCCTATTCAATATCCTCTTTCCATAAATAGATGTTCATATCAAGGCTCATCGCATATCCCCTGTCTGTGGAGAATTTTGTCGAATGAAAAGAATCATCCTTGTACATCTGCAAAAATTCTCTTGTGGTTTATTATCCATCCGCTATAATAACTTACCTTGCCGCTAAGCACCTTCATCTCTCGATCCATCAATTCTCATCGCGAAGCACTGACTGATATCTGTCGGGTAATATACCGGATTTTTACCAGAAGATTAGTAATCTTCTTACAGTAGCTGAGTATTCAGTTGTATGCGGTGTTCTCATTAATACCGTACACATATCTTATTACTTATTCAAATTATTGTCGGTAACCTTTCATGCACTAAATACATAATTAGATAACCTTCCATGTCATATATGCGTATATAAAAGTTTCTTATTGTGAACTTCTGATTTTGTTATAATCATTTTTAAAATAACGTCAACAAAAAGTTCCTTTTTGTGCTCCATCGTGTTATTATTAGAATGAATCTATAATGAGGATAAATTATATGAATGATAATGAGAGTTCTAATCTAGCCAGAACTATAAGGAAATATAGGGAAGCCCGTAAAATGACTATGAAGCAATTAAGTATAAAAAGCGGCATTAAACTCTCAACTATAAAAAAATATGAAACTGATAACAGAAATCCTAAACTTGAACAGCTTGAAAAAATAGCTGCGGCTCTTGATGTGAGTGTTTTTGAATTTTTAGATATAGAAGTCAAATCTATAAGTGACATAATTTCACTGGTAAATAAAATGAACAATGCTACTGAAATTGAATGGGATATAGATAATGAAAAGGTAAGTATTTCATTTAAAAACGAGGATATAAACAATAGTCTCAAAGATTACGCCTTAGATTATAGATGTAAAGATATTAATATAGAAAATGAATCTTCTGATTCTGAAGCAACTTTAACCAGACTTATGCTTATTAACAACAGTCTAAAGTAATTACTAACTATTTATTTTCTATATAATTTCTTACAACAACATATATTTTAATTAAACTTGTCGCAAAATGTTAATTTGAATATATCATGTCTTCAAGCCAAATTTGATGTCGTGAAAATTTAACAGCTAATAAAAAAAATAAAGTGCAGATTCTAACTGAATCTGCACTCCTTTTTTGTTCAGATTATAAATGGTGCTTTTTATATCTTATTATATCTTGTTATAACTTAATATCGACTTTTCCCAGTTTTCATGCATCTTTGCAGACATTATAGCTGGTCCAGTTTTTTTCTCGATTTGGTCCAGATTTGGTCCAGTTTATAAATGAAAATATACTATTTTATGGTAATTTACATTAAACTGATTTTTCTTCAAATCTCTCAAACCCGCATAAACACTGTATTATAAAATCTGAAAAAACTCAAAAACAGCAATTACATTCTGTCGTGGAATGTTCTGCTGATAACATCCATCTGCTGTTCCTTTGTAAGGTCGATGAACTTAACAGCATATCCAGATACACGAATTGTGAAGTTAGCGTACTCTGGCTTTTCTGGATGCTCCATAGCATCAAGAAGCTTATCCTTACCAAATACGTTAACGTTAAGGTGATGAGCACCCTGATCGAAGTATCCGTCCATTACGTTAACAAGGTTGTTAACTCTCTCTGAATCATCATGTCCAAGAGCATCTGGGTTCATTGTCTGTGTATTAGAGATACCATCAAGAGCCCACTCATATGGAAGCTTTGTAAGAGAGTTAAGTGAAGCAAGAAGTCCGTTCTGCTCTGCACCGTAGCTTGGGTTTGCACCTGGAGCAAGTGGTGTACCAGCCTTACGTCCATCTGGCATGTTACCTGTAAACTTACCATATACTACATTAGATGTAATTGTAAGGATAGATGTTGTTGGCTCAGAATTTCTGTAAGTATGTCTCTTCTTAATCTTGTCAAGGAATGACTTAAGAAGCCATACAGCGATATCATCAGCTCTGTCATCATCATTACCATACTTAGGGAAGTCTCCCTCTGTCTTAAATGCCATAGCGATACCTGTCTCAGGATCTCTCTCTGATACAGTAACCTTAGCATACTTAATAGCTGAAAGTGAATCTACTACATGTGAGAATCCTGCAATACCTGTTGCAAATGTTCTCTTAACATCTGTATCGATAAGAGCCATCTCAGCAGCTTCATAGTAGTACTTATCATGCATATAATGGATAAGGTTAAGTACATTAACATAAAGATCTGCTAACCAATCCATCATCTTTTCAAACTTAGCAACAACTTCATCATATTCAAGAACATCTGAAGTAACTGGCTTATAAGCTGGTCCAACCTGAACCTTAGACTTCATATCTACACCACCATTGATAGCGTAAAGTAAGCACTTAGCAAGGTTAGCTCTAGCTCCGAAGAACTGCATTTCCTTACCTGTCTGTGTAGCAGATACACAACAGCAGATTGAATAATCATCTCCCCATGTTACCTTCATAACATCATCGTTCTCATACTGGATAGAAGATGTTGTAACTGAGATATGAGCAGCATACTTCTTGAAGTTCTCAGGAAGTCTTGATGAATATAATACTGTAAGGTTTGGTTCTGGTGAAGGTCCCATGTTCTCAAGAGTATGAAGGAATCTGTAATCGTTCTTAGTAACCATAGAACGTCCATCGATACCTGTACCACCAACCTCAAGAGTAGCCCATGTAGGATCTCCTGAGAATAATTCATTGTATGATGTAATTCTTGCGAACTTAACCATTCTGCACTTCATAACAAAATGATCGATAAGTTCCTGTGCCTCAGCCTCTGTAATCTTACCAGCTTCAAGATCCTTATTGATATAGATATCAAGGAATGTAGAAACACGACCTACTGACATAGCAGCACCGTTCTGTGTCTTGATAGCAGCAAGGTAACCAAAGTATAACCACTGAACAGCTTCCTTAGCTGTTGTAGCTGGCTCAGAAATATCATAGCCATATGCAGCAGCCATAGCCTTCATTCCCTTAAGAGCATTAATCTGATCTGTAAGCTCTTCTCTTAACTGGATAACATCGTTAGTCATAACTCCGCATCCACAGTTAGCCTTATCCTCTTCCTTGCACTTAATAAGATAATCAATACCATAAAGAGCAACTCTTCTGTAATCACCTACGATACGTCCACGACCATATGTGTCTGGAAGACCTGTGATGATATGAGATCTTCTTGCAGCTCTCATCTCTGGTGTATAGGCATCGAATACACCCTGGTTATGTGTCTTATGATATTCTGTGAAAACCTTGTGTAATTCAGGATCTGGTGTATAACCATAGTTCTCGCAAGATTCCTCAGCCATCTTAATACCACCATATGGCATAAATGCTCTCTTAAGTGGCTTATCTGTCTGAAGACCTACTACCTGCTCGAGATCCTTCATTGATTCATCTATATATCCTGGGCCATAAGCTGTAAGACCTGTAACTACCTTAGTTTCCATGTCTAAAACTCCGCCCTTAGCTCTCTCTTCCTTCTGAAGCTCCTGTAATTTTCCCCAAAGCTTATTAGTTGCTTCTGTTGGACCTGCAAGGAAACTCTCATCTCCATCATAAGGTGTGTAATTGTTCTGAATGAAATCTCTTACATTGATTTCTTCTTTCCAAAGTCTTCCCTTGAATCCAGCCCACTGTGTCTTCTCAACCATTTGAATTGATCCTCCTTAAATATAATATATTTCAATGTACATTTTAAGAAAAATGTATTTCTTTTTGTACACTGTATACAATCTTAGTCAAAATAAAAATTGCCATGCATTATAGGATACTTGTTGTTCCTATAAATATACATTGACAAATCCATAACAATTTGACCATGATTACTCTAACATGCTTCTGATAATAAATCAATAGGTTTAACAAGAGTATTTAATTTTGTACAATTTAAGGGGAATATCGTGAAATATTCCCCCTTTATAAATGCAGTATTCATCAGTACTTCAGGCTGTATTAATGTTATTTACCAATAAATTCCATTACCTGTCCTTCACTTATAAAACCAACACTCTTTGCCACACACTCACCACTCTTAAATAAAAGTAATGTAGGGATTGACATAATATTATATTTCTCTGCAACTGATGATTCCTCATCCACATTAATCTTTACAATCTGAACATCATCCACCTTAGCTGCAACCTGTTCAAGAACTGGTCCTAACATCTTGCATGGTCCGCACCAGTCTGCCCAGAAATCCACAAGAACCGGCTTATCCGCTTTAAGTACCTCATTATTGAATTCACTTGCTTTTACATGTTTGATTTCCATATCTTATCTCCTTTATCTTTAATAATTATTATTTCATATTTCTCCGCATATATTCAAATTTTTCTCTTCTCATCTCCACAAGCATCTGCTTAATATTCCACTTTCTATTAGTATCTGTCAATACTGCCTTAAATGATACATCAAAACTCTTCTGTCTCATTTCAAAAAGAAGCTTATCCATATGCTTATCTGTCACATCACAAAATACAATAAGACTCTCTTTATTTTCTTGTGGCTGATATCCCTCTGCATCTGATAATGATATGCCTCTTACATCATCTGCAATTTCTGCCAGAGTCCGGTCTGTATCCGACTCATTAATGAATCCACTTATAATTCTCATATTAGATGCTGCTTTAATGATATGCTGAGGGTTCTTAACATTATATAACAATATCTTTTCCAACATTAATTATCCTTCTTTGCCTTTCTGTTAGCAATAATTTCTTTGATTTCATTAATAGATTCTTTATGTACTCTCGAAACAGCATTAGGATTTCTCTTAATAATATTTGTAATATGACTGTATCTTCTATCAGCTCTCTCAGATAACTGTCTTCTTTCTTCAGCCACTGCTGCCATGAATTGTTCCTTTTTCTTATTAAATTCTTCTTCTGCAAATGTGGCCGTAATCTCCATTCTTCTGGCATACATCTGAAGCTGTTCATTCTCTTTCGTAAATTTTTCAAGTGTCGCCTTAAGGTCCATAGCCTCATTAATTGAAACAGCAAAATCTGCTGCCATGTATATTGCCAGAACTACTGCAATAATATCTGCTATTGTTCTTGGAATCATAAGTACTGTTGCTTCGATGGGCTTGTGTATTACACACACAAGCAAAATAGAGAATGCTCCCCATGCAAGTGATATAAAGAAACATATATGCCCTTTAAAATTAAGTGGAAGATTGCTGTAATCCCAGTATCTTACACCAAAAAGCTTCTCCATGCAGCAGCCTGTGCAGAATTCAAGTATTGTAGATGATACCATTCCAAACAGAAAAACTAATGGAACAATATCTTTCACTGCAATCGTACTAATCAATATTACAATTGCCCCCGAACCATATATTGGCAGGAATGGACCATGCAGGAAGCCTCTGTTTACCCACTTATGTTTCCTCACTGAAACATAACAGCATTCCCATATCCAACCTAAAAAACAATATATAAAGAAAAAAATAAGCCACTGTGATACAGTATAATATCTCATAAACAATCCTCACTTTCCATTTTGTAAGAACTATTAATATTTCCTGTCATTATTTAACAACATCAAAAAACTTATCCATAATAAAAGTTCTCCTACTTCTGCTAATTTCGATATAATTACCATCTGCAAATTTCACGCAATTATTCTTAATGTTTGTAACTTGATAAAAATTAACAACTACAGATTTATTAATATATTCAAAACCTTCATCGTAAAGCAGATTATATATTTCAGCCAGACTTCCATATATAGCTATGGCTTCAGAACTCCGGGAATACATCACTATTTTCCTTCCAGTTCTTTCAAAATAAATAATATCAGACACCTTTTCCTTACACACATGTCTCGATGAATGATACACAAAATAACTCTCCCCACATCGCTTGCATAATTTTATCTCCAAGTAAATATTCTCCTCTCACATATTATCAAAGCTTTTTATCAGCTCCATCTTAATTATATATGATATAAAAAATATTTCAATGGAATAATTCTGTATGTTCATACGCAATTAGGTCGAAAATTATTACGCCTGATAAATAATCTTTCCTGAGCATATAGTATAGTGTACTTTCCCAGGAAGCTCCCATCCTATAAACGGACTGTTACATGCCTTAGATGCAAAATCCTCTCTATTGACTGTCCACAAATCTTTCTCTCCAAAAATAACAATATCCGCTGATGCACCTTTTGTTATACTTCCAGGAACCATTCTATAAAACTCAGCAGGATTCTTACTCATAAGCTCAATAAGTTTCATTAATGATATATGTCCCGGTTCAACAAGCGATTTTATACCAAGTGCAAGTGATGTCTCTAATCCTGTTATTCCACTTGGTGCATTTTCTAATGGCTTTGCTTTTTCTTCTTCACTATGCGGAGCATGATCTGTTACTATCATATCAATCGTTCCATCTTTTATGCCTTCTATAATCTTTTCTCTGTCATTCTCTGTTCTTAGTGGAGGATTCATCCTTGCATTAGTTCCATACTTAAGTACAGCATCCTCAGTAAGTGTAAAGTGATGAGGAGTGGCTTCTGCATGTATATCAGCGCCCAGTTTCTTTGCAAGTCTTACCAGTTCTACAGAATTACCTGAACTGATATGCTGAATGCATACTGATGCTCCTGTATTTAATGCCAGCATACAATCTCTGGCAACCATAACATCCTCTGCCGTTGCAGAAGCTCCACCATAGCCAAGCTGATCAGATACCTTTCCCTGATTAACTCCCGGCCTTATTATAAATTCAGGGTCTTCTTCATGCAGACTTATTGGCAGATCCAGTTCTACAGCTTTCTTCATGGCTGTAACAAGAACATGTTCATCCATAATAGGAATACCATCATCTGTAAATCCTGCTGCTCCTGCATCTGCAAGTGCTTCCATATCTACAAGCTCTGTTCCATTAAGTTCCTTCGTAACAGTAGCTGTCTGCATAACATGAATTCCTGTTGTTTCACCTTTTTCCTGAATATACCTAAGAGTCTCTACATTATCTACAACTGGCTTTGTATTAGCCATACATACAACAGTTGTAAAACCTCCTCTGGCTGCTGCAGATGCACCTGTGATAATATCTTCCTTATAGGTAAAACCCGGATCCCTGAAATGCACATGAGTATCCACAAGACCTGGAGCTACAATCATGCCATCTGCATTAATAATCTTAATATTATCAGATTCTTCAGAATTGAAATCAGCTGCATTAATGTCATGACCGATTTCTTCAATAACATTATTCTTAATAAAAACATCAATAACCTCATCTGTTCCAGACACAGGATCAACAACACGGCCATTCTTAATGAGAATACTTGTATTCTGTATCTCTTTCTTCTCATCTGTTTCCTGTTTATCTTCTGGCATTTTATATTCATCCATCTTAATTCCACATCCTGCACAAAATACAGAATCAGGACTATTAACAAAACCACATGCTGGACATGTTTTATATTCAGTTTCAACAATTGATACATTAATATCATCTAAGTTGAGTCTGTTTCCGCAATTACTACAGAACACTGCATCTGCCAAAGCATTATATGTTCCACACACCGGACATGTTTTCCCTGCATTACCACTATTTATTGGCTGTACTGGTGTTATTACCGGCTCAGAATATGAAGCAGGATGCATCTGTGGCACATTTGGAATAATAACCTTTACTGAATCGGCATATTCCTTAAGAGTATCCCACGACATGCTGTCCGGATGCCTTAACATATCATTAAGTCGTTCAATATATGACACGTCTGTAGCAGATGGTGTCGTCATGTTGCTGACAACATCGCCCAAAAAAGTATTAAAAAAGTTGCCATTATTATATCCATATACCGGATAATACAAGTACATTGCCCTTCCTGTTCTTGATTCAACAAGTACAGTATCAAGTGAAACTAAAACATTGCCATACTCCATATTATATGCCGACATTCCTGATAATGCTTTAACACTGCTATCGATAAAATTATAAAATGTATTCTGATCTATCACTCTGTTTTTAAAAAAATCCTTCGCAGTCTCAAATCCAGCAGCACCATACTCTGCTGTAAATCCTTCTGAATTAGTAACTATATAAAAAGGCAGAAATCCCTCAACATTAACACTAGAAAGGTAGGCAGCCATATTCTGATTGAGTTGCTCACCATTAGAACTTCTGATTTGAACTTTAACCTGATTATTCTTTGATGTAACCTTTACTTTCCCCATAATAAACTCCTCTCTTTTCTTTAATTCAGATATAATAAAAGATATATATAAATCATTCGAAAGTCAATATCATTGTATGCCTGTTTACAAGACCATTTCTATATATAAGTAAATGTTCTTTATATGTAATTGAATCCTTTGAGTACATAAATGGTTCTTCTCTGTATAATATTCCCCTGAATCCTCTTTTTTCATACTCTTTCAGTTTGTTTTCCGCAACAAGGTGAATCCGTTTATGTTCCCTTCTTTCATCCTCTGAAAATGTTCTGTCATCATATATGGATGCTGCCTCTCTCAGCTCCTTAATTAAGGCATCTACAAAATTTGCATGTTTCTTGGTATGAAGCATCATATATATTAAAAAACTGTTATATCTCGATGTTTTCTTTCCGTAGTTTCTTATTGCCCTTGCCATAGAGCTGTCATTAACCTGCTGTGCAATACTTAAAAGATAATCAATGGTCTCCTGATACACACAATCCGGATAAGGTACATAATACCTGTCTGGAACAGACTTATATCTCTTAATTGGCGGAAAATCTGCCAGCTTCATAAGCTGCATTTCTTTCTCACTACAATATTCATCGCCAAGATATCTGTACTTATCTCTTATGTCTGCAAGCTGATATTCAAGCTGTCTTAGATACTCATAACCTTTAACCCAGAAATGTCCCATACATCCATAATTAAATAAATGAGTTCTTAACACCAGTTTCCTAAATCTGATTGTAAATATATTCTCTCCACCTTGATTAACAATCAGCATATATCCATCATCAAGCTTATCAATACTTGCAATCTGTTCCACATCAATATCGCAATAATTCCCGGTCATTGCAGAATCTCTGAATATAAGAAAACTCTCAACAGCATCATTCATAAGATACGCAACTGCTATATCCTTTTCACCATCTATATGAACAGGACAAAACACATTGAGTTCAAATATCTGCTCCAGCTTCACAAATGTATCATTTTCACTATTGTATATTTCATCAAACATATTCCTATAAAAACTAATCCTTTAATATACTGTGTATTAATGAAACTCCGTCACATGCTTCCGCATCCATAACGGCATAAGATTTCTCTGACACTTCTCATTATTTCTCTGTTTAATGGCAATAGCTTCAAAAAAAGCTTTCCACATATCCGTATACTCATCATTAACAGCTTCTGGACCAGACAAAGCCTCTATCTCATAATCCGTTAAATACCTGATATACATCTCACCATCTATAGGATGTATAACCGCTTTACTACGGTTATCATCAATTATAAGCCAGTTCTCTGACGGCATCCTGTCTGCAAAATGCTGTGCCACTTCGTATATCACATCACTCTTCGGTTCAAGATGACACACATATACCTTTCCATCAACAGAATTAAACCTTGCAAACTCCCTGAAATATCTTGCTTCATTAATAACTCTTCTGCGGATATCCTTAATTCTCATAACAGACGGTTCCGTCCGCATATAAGTAATTGCTGCACCTGCCTTGAATCCAATTACTAGAAATCTGTATGCAGCATCCAGTGCATCCTGTTCTGACGAAAGGCATGCATAATATACGCATGCATAAGCTTCATTAGAAATCTTCTGCTTTATAGAACGGACAACCTTATTATATTCATCCTCATTGAAATCTACATGAATATATTCATCAAATAAAGACGGCTGTTCATTTCCACACCTCTCAAGTCTAACACATCCGTGTCCTACTTTCAAAGCCTTCTCCCATGCCTGGTATATGCAGCACATCATATCTTCGAATCTGTCTTCACAAACAAATATATACATACCACAGCCTCCACTCATAATAATTATGTGCATTAATTCTTCTAAAACAATGATAATTGCTGATATTGCTGGTTCTGATGCTTTATCTCCCAATTCTCCTTTTGGTTGTCACCCATAAGACATGCTGTTATATAATTCTCGTTTATTGGAATTTTATACATCATCTTTCCATTACATGTAATAAAATAATGTGCTCTCTTAAGTACTACTCCCATCTTCTTTAATGTATCAAAGTCCAGCCTTGCATACTTTCTTGTCTGCACAATTCTCTTGGCAGACTTAGGACCAACTCCCGGAATCCGCAACAACATATCATATGATGCGGTCTGTATCTCAACCGGAAATTGTCCCAGATGCCTTACTGCCCAGTCACACTTCGGATCCAGATATTCGTTAAAATTCGGTCTGTTTTCAGATAAAAGCTCATCAGCCTGGAATCCATAATACCTTAAAAGCCAGTCTGCCTGATAAAGTCTGTGTTCCCTAAGAAGAGGAATCTCTGCATCCAATTCTGGTAATGCTGAATCCTCATTAAGTGGTATATATGCCGAATAAAAAACTCTCTTTAAATCATAATTCTGATAAAGATGCTGGGTAGTCCTTATAAGTGTAAGATCTGTCTCTGGCGTAGCTCCTATTATCATCTGAGTGCTCTGGCCTGCAGGCGCAAAAGCCCTGTTCATCCCTGTATTTCCAGAAACAGCTGGCAAAGATAACCCGGTTCCCGATTCAAGTGCTGTCCTGTTCTTTCCTGATAATGAACCATATCTGCTATTGTTCGCCGAATTAAATATACTTCCTGTAAGATATTTATTAATACTGCTTCTTTCCATTCTGGCATCCTTGCCCACAGACAGCCTGTTAGCCGCTATAGTGCCTGTTATCTTTTCCATCGGTTCAAGGATATTCTTAAAATTCTTGTTCGGTGCAAGCTTAGAAAGACTATCTGATGTCGGCAGTTCAAGATTCACGCTTACCCTGTCAGCAAGATAACCCGCCTTTGATAATAATTCATCTGGCGCCCCAGGAATTGCTTTCACATGAATATATCCATTAAATCTATACTTGGTTCTTAAAAGCAGCAAAGTCTCACATATCTTCTCCATCGTATAGGACGGATTCTTAAGTACCCCAGAACTTAAAAATAATCCTTCAATATAGTTTCTTTTATAAAATTCAATAACAAGCTGACATAATTCATCCGGTTCAAAAGATGCTCTTGGAACATCATTGGAGCACCTGTTCACACAGTACTTACAATCATATACGCAATGATTAGTAAACAAAACCTTAAGAAGAGAAATACATCTGCCATCAGCACCAAAACTATGACACACGCCGCATGCCTCACTGTTTCCAAGGAATCCTTTCCTGCCTTTCCTGTCTACTCCACTTGATGTACATGCAACATCATATTTAGCTGCATCAGCCAGAATCTCCAGCTTCTCCTTTGTTGTTAAATTACATTTTATTTCGAACATGTGTTCATTATAAAACATTTGTTCGAAAAGTCAATATCTAATCGTAAAATATACAAAAAACCCTTTACCAGAATTCTCCAGTAAAGGGCTTATTTCTATACATTATGCATACATTCCTGTCTTTTTTATTACAAATGCGTCAACTATTCTTTTTATCGCTTCCAACTCTTCCGTATTGCACATTTTAAGTTCATCTATCAAATCACTGCTTGCTTTGTTGCCTCTCATATGACCTAAAATCAGATAATCAGGCGTAACATTTAGAATACAGCATATATCAGTAAGCAAAGGTAGACTGCAATTAATTCTTCCTGCTTCAACATTAGATAAAAATGCCTGTGAAACACCTAACTGCTTTGCCATATCAATCTGCTTAATATGCATTTCTTTTCTTCTCTGTTTAAGTCTCGGTCCAATATTAACTATCTGTTTCTCCATAACTTCCTCACACGAACTGTTTAAGATTATCTATAAACTTTATAATCAAATCCTGTTCCCTGATTTCCATACTGTCATATATGTTATCAAGCATTTCTATTCTTACATCATATAAATCAAGATACATTGTTGGCAGATATCCATATAACTCATACAATCTTATAAGAACCATTGCATCAGGATATTCTTTGTTATTCTCAATCTTGCTGTATTTATATCTTGAAATTCCTAAATCTTCAGAAATCATCAGTTGGTCAGTTATGCCGTTAATATCCCTGACACATTTAAGCATAGAGCCTGTATTTTTTGATGATATATTATCAAATGCTTTAAGAATTCTGATATTTTTCAGAACATTTTCTGTAAAATCATCCAAATGCTGTTCACACAGATATAACATATATTCAGTTACAACACCTTTAACATATTCTATTTCTGAAGTATTATTAAATGTAGCAACTTTCCCCTTTAAAATCTGACAATTTACATCTCTTTCAACATTAACCAATAATTTGTCGATATCCATTCCTATATTGTTTATTTTCTTTAAATCAGTTCCAGTAATCATTGTACGGCCTGTTTCTTTATTTGCATATTCATCTCTGGTCATATCCAATTCAGACGCCATCCTCACCTGATCATAATCCAATAACTTTCTAGATATCTTCAATCTTTCACAAAATGCTCTATAACTATCTGTATACTCCATAGCAACCCCTATACATTAGTATGATTACTATTAAATTTTAGTATACGCGCGGGTTGCACATGTATAATGTATATTGCGAATTTAATTATTAATAATGTGTATATATAATCTTTGATATTTATTGTATATCAGTTATTGTTCTTAATTAGTATTTTTATATATAATAATATTCCTATATATTATAAAATATTACATAATTTTATCGTAAAATACATTTAAGACATCAAAATATACAGATGCGACAAATACCATTTAATATTTGAAAATATAGAATATAATTAAGTATATCAATTATCAAGGAGGTTTTTGCATATGAAAAAGGTTATTAAATCTACATTAAGCAAGGGTGTAACAGCAGTTCTTAACCGCACACTTACATCAAGTGCTAATGAATCTTCAAGCTTGGTTTTCAGCCAGCCTGTAGAGCCAGCAGAATTAAAGAAATTCAAGAAGGTTAGATAATGCTTGAGAAATTTTCTAGAAAAATTGCTGTATGGTTAATTAAATCAGGCATACTGGAGAATGATAACTCTGAGTTATACGGATATGCAATTCAATATTTATTATTGATTATTATTCCGACTATTAACTTTTTAGCATACTGTATAGCCACCCACAATAATATAATCGGACTTATTATATTATTTTCATTTCTGCTCATCCGGAAATATAGTGGTGGATATCATTGTAAATCATCTACAGTATGTCTGATTTTTTCAACCATAGTTTTAATAGCTATGGTTTTTTACGCTAATTTAATGAATTTTTCTCCAGTAATTATTATAACAATTATATTATGTGAACTGGAATTAATAATAAAAGGGCCTATAATATCTATTAATCATGATATTTCTGATAAAGAGCGTATTATTTATCGAAAATATTTATATGTAATCTTAGCCGTATATGACATTATAATGGCATTATTCATATATTTTAATAAGATTCATCTAGCTTGCAGTATAGCAATTGTTATTATAACCTGTTCGCTTGCACATATGATATGCATGATTGGAAAAAACAAGGAGGTGTATTATTAATTTAATATACCTCCGCTTTTATTCATTCTTCTTTTTCTATCAAAAGTATTATTGATATACTAAATTCTCGGCTATTCTCATCGTAATTTTCAACATGACTTCCATTGTACTTATCAACAACATTATAAATACTTTTCATTCCGTATCCATGAGAATTTTTATCATCCAATTTTGATGTCACATAATTATTATTTATCTTTTCAGGTTTTATATCACAGGAATTTGTTGTTTTTATAATCAACAAACTGCCATTCCTTTTAGTTATAAGCTCTATATAGGGTTTTTCTGTAGCAATGCATTTACATGACGCTTCATATGCATTCGATAACATGTTACCAAATAATGCAACAATATCTGTTTGCGATAAATATTCCACAGTATCAGGTCTAATATCTACAAGCATATTAATACCATTATCACTACATTTATTCATGTATTGACTGAGAAGCCCATTTAATACATTACTTTTAGAAAATTTCGTCTTTATTCCTATACTATAATCTTCTATTATCTCTAAAATATATTGTTTTATATTTTCATCCGTTCCCATATCAAGCATAGCATTAAGGTGTGCCTTTATATCATGTCTTAAAATTTCAAATTTTTCGTTTTTTTCATGCTCCAATTTATAATATTCAGCATCTGCCCTTTCCTTTGCCAGCTCTAACTTAATTCTTTGATTTTCTGCATTTCTCTCATTAATCTTAATATTAACCAACAATATAAGTATGTCTGATATAACCAATACAATCATGCTTATAATCATCCATATTGTTTCCCGCTTCTCTAAATTCCACTTCATGCCAATAGAATAAAATGTCATACAGACAATAAGTGATGAAACTAATATTAATAACAGCAATGCCATAGATATATCTATACTTTCAGACATTTTAACAAAACTTTTCTTTTTTATTATTATAATTATCTGCGCAAATAAAAAATATAGTATTTTGCATAAACATAAAACAGTTAAAATAATCAGTGTGTTCTGGCTTTTAACATTCTCAATTCCAACAATATATTGTGTCATAAATAAGACCATTACTTCTGCCAGTGAAATTAATGAATTAAATAAAACAGCCCAGAAAACCGCAGCCTTTTTATTCACCTTATACAATACTGCAATTAATAATATATACACTATATTATTAACCGTCATTGATATTGCCATATTGTTAGAAAGAAACACCATAAACATTATGGCATGACCAATCATTATAATTAATCCTGTTACCCATTTTTTATAACGATGCTCGTACATCTGAGACATGCTCATCCATAAAATTACAGCTTCTATAATATGAGCAAACGCATAGCTTAAAACAATCCCCATCCCCTACTCCTGTCCTGCAAGGTATAGAAGCAATTTTTGTTTAAACTCACTTTTCCTGTCGCGTGATAACGGAATCTCCTGCTCTATTCCTTTAAGCCTTATGTTATTATTTGAAAATTGTTCAACTTTCTTAATATTTACTATAATAGATTTATTTACCAGAAAAAACATATCATCATCCAGAAGCTTTTTCCAATAAGCTAAACTCTCTAAAGTTAAATACTCCTGTTTTTCAGTATACACACATCTTTTCCTTGCAATTGATTCAATATATATTATATCGTCCTGTTCTATAATCACATTGTTTTTGGATTCCTTAATCACAATCTTCTTACTTTGTTTCTTATAGCACAGCTCAACTGCTTTCCGCAACCCTCTGCTTATTACATTCTTATCAAGCGGTTTATTAATATACCGAAACACACCTTCATCCATAGCATCATCTAGATAACCCATATAAGATGTAATAATGAAAACAACAATACCCTTATTATTTTTTCTTAAAATTTTGCTGGCTTCTATACCATTAATGCCCTCCATCTCAACATCAAGAAAAGCTATATCTATAATGTCAGATTCTCTGGCGGCTGCTTCTCCACTAAAATATTCATATATCTTATAATCAGCAATTTTTCTGTCTCTGAAAAAATCCTGCACATATTCCTTCATCCGCTCAACACAGATTTTATCATCATCACATATTAATATATTCATAAGCTTCTCCTCGTAATTTACGACTTAGGAATATTATACATTATTTTCTTTTGTGCATCCATAGTGCAGATACCAATATACTGACATTCATTACAACATAAGAAATAACAATCCATTTCGCATAATGAATAAAAATATACTGGCGGATATTCAGATTAATGAGTAAATTTTTAAATATATTAATTTTATAGATTCCTTTTCCAATTTTCTCATATATAAAAGAAAGACTTAAAACTGGTGCATTAATATATGGCATTCCATATAAACTCTTAATTATCATAAATTGTATAATGCATGTGATAAGCGTAAAACATCCTGTAAATATAACCATTGCCAGATATTTTCTCAACCACCTTTTCTTTCTTCCATATGCAGATGAATTCAAAATATACTCCATACCAGTTTTTTGTTCCAGCATAATATTTTCAACTGTAATTATCACTACAACAATAATAGATACTATAAATATTATGAATTCCCTTAACCTTGCACTCTCACCTATAAGCTGCTCATAATTTCTGTCAGATATAATCCATGCTTTCCTGCCGTACACACTATATATATTATCAGCATTTGCCAATTTCTGACTATACTCCAAGCATGCCGCTGCCTCTTTCAATACATATTGATATTCCCCATACGCATGCATATATTCAGATTCCCACTCAGGATATGTTTCCTTCATACTCTCCTGTGCTTTCAACTCATCAAGCTTATTTTTCATTTCCCTGACAGCTTCCTGCTTTTCTTCAACATAGCTGCGTATATAACTGCTATCATATCCTCCATGTTCAATATACATTTTGTCCATTACTATCTGTGCGTCATTATAATGCATGACATTATTTCTTGAAAAATAACATGTAACAAATATAACCGTAACAATAAGCCACAATCCATATCCTGAAAATATCAGTTTATGCAATTCTTTACAGATCTGTGGCATTTTCTTAAGAACATGCTGATACGCTTCATTAATTTTTCCTGTTATCTTATCAATAATTGTTCGTTTTCCATACGGCTTCATGATTATGCATCTGTAATATGCCATACACATTAATAAAACCGTCGTAATAGTAGTTACAAACAATGTTACCGAAGCTGCTGAAAACACATAATATCTGAACCCCCAATTTATATAAGTTCTTATCATGTCATTAATCTGCAGCAGATTAATAATATTTATAAAATGAAACACATTATATCTGCTTTGAATCGAAATATTTCTATATAGAATAATCTCTACTCCTATAAACAATCCCAGACATAATAACGCATTATTTCTCTGTCTGAATGCCACAAATACAGACCAGATTATAAGTCCAAGCATGATAATCACAATACTCGATATAATTATCAAAATAATAACATACTCAATCTTACTTACCGGATATGTAAATTTACTGAATTGTTTAATATTCTGAATAGCATTTCCAATATCTCCTGCCCCACCATATATTAACAATGCAAGTATAAATGTTGTAACTGCCATAGATACTACCGATATGAATCCGCCAATTATAATTGCAAATATACTGGAAACTGCTATATATTCCCTGCCTTTTGCAGTACTGCAGTTAATAGCCCACATTCCGTTATCTCTGTATCTGAACAATTCATATATTATGCCAAGCATGAATACAAATGCTATATAAAATGAGTAATGATATTCTGTAAATGCACTAACAGCCCGGCTCTCATCAACCGAAACATTTACATTACTTATTCTTTCAAAATCCTCTGATGTTTTTATTATGTTACTGTATGCAAATGTACCCTCCTCCGCAAAAATAGAAAATTTCTGTAACTCCTCTGCTTTATTTATTATAGCAGTGACATATCCATTATAACCTGATATATATTCCTCCTGACTTTTTAATGTCCTTTCAGATATATCATTTTTACTCAACGGAATATTTTTATAGGCAAATAAACATAAATTAACCAATATACATAATATTAATAACAACCATCTTTTATAAGAAAATACCCTCTTTAATTCTGCCATATAGCTTCCTCATTTACATCCTATTTTTTGAAAGGATTAAATAAAAATATAGTATCATCATATACACTTTCCCATTGAGCGGCATGCTCTATATCCTTTTTATCTATGTAAAGATATCCGCTAAAGTATTCAGCGCGTTCATCTTTTTTCGGTACACTTCCCCATGCAAACATGCATCTTTCATCACCATAATATATATTATTTATTGTATCATCACATTCTATCTCATTGATTTTATTTCCATCCGAATCAATAATAATAATTCTGTATTCTCTTTTTTCTACTGTTCTTGTCATATTTTGAAATGTTATATTATCCATGTATATATGCTTCCCATCATATGACATACTGCAACGATCATATAAAGAATCCGATTTCATCACAAGCTTCATAACCTGTTCTTTAGCATCAGCATAATAAAGCCCTTCACCTACAACATAATAAGCAAATATATTCTTTTCCGGTATAAAACAATAATCTGATATGTCATCCTCGGCTACTAGTTTTATCTCTTTAGTGTTATAATCATATGAATATAATGCTTTTGTTTTAGATCTCATAGATCTCTTTTCAAGCTGTTCCTGTACCGCAAAGTATAATTTATCCCCATAGCTTTTCACTAACCCAATTGATATATTATTGCCTGTAACCTCATATATGTTTTCTGAACTTCCATCCTTTAATGACATTTTCTTAATTGCTTCAGTGAATTCTCCTTCCATGCCATAATGAGCACATAGATAATAAGCATATACATAATCCCCATGAAATACTAAATGTGTTGAAGAATCCTGATCACTAGGAAATATTTCTCCAATATTTTCTACATTATTTCCTGACTTATCCATCCTTGTAAGCACAGACATACCATTCTGTATCTGCATATAATATAAATATCCTTCATGATAATATATATTAGATACTACATAGCTCTGTTTCATCATATTGGCATTACATGTGCTGTTATCATGTGCACAGTCCGGCTTACCACACACTGGTACTACCTCTTTTGTCGCATAATCAAAATACATAAGATAAGTCATGTCAGGTGTTATAAAATAATAACCATCCTCCGCAGCTGTAAAATCATGTAAAAAATTCGCTTTCCAGTAGCTCTGGGAATCGTCCAACTCATATCCGCTTCCTAAAGAACCATAATCAGGCTGTGCTGAATGCTTTGATACCTTATGTGTTCCGAAATACACAGCAATTACTGCCAATATAGCTAATAGTATTCCTGCCGGTATTATTAATTTCTTTGCAACTCTATTCATAAAACCTCCTATTTTAATTTCACTCTGAACATTGTTTCATCATTTAAGCATGTGCTGGATCCAGACTTGAATATAAAATAATCTGTTTTTTCGCTCCCATCCTTATATATAACCTTTTCCTCTATAACCACGGATTCTAGTTCTTCTAATAATGCAGTTATTTGTGCATTGGGTTCTGTATAATATTCACTTCCAAACTTAAATTTAAGCGGTACATTACAATATATATACATTTTCACATTTCTCTGTTTTTCAGGATTAATTTCAACCCATCTGCTTGTATACCGCAGCTTATTTCTTTTTTCACTTTCCAAAAAGGTGTAACTTCTTGTATCGGCAATTGTAACAGCAGCATTCGCTGCTCTTAAATATATCTTTTCTGCATTCTCTTCATTATATATATCCGTCAGACTGAAAATATACGCTATTGTTCTTCTCATACGATCTGCGTCATTCTCTTTATCATACGACCAATGTGAAAACACATCCGTCATATATACTTCTTTTGATTCTTCGTCTATCTCAACTTTAGGATATCTTACTTCTATTTCTGGATATATTTCTCTTATATAGTTTTCCCCATCAACCTTAGTTTTCTTTATTACTGGATATTCTTTTTTACTAAACACACATATCAATGTAATTATTGCGGTCGCTATACATATAAATATAGCTACAGCAAGTATAAAAATCTTTTTCTTTTTCATAATATCCCCTTTACATTACTCAAATAGCAAAGCTTTATTATAAATAATAAAGCTTTGCTATCTTAAAAAATTATCTATAAACTACATAATCTTCTCTTACAGCATCATCCATAGCATCAATTAATACATATCCTGCATTTTTTCCTATACTAACATTAGAATATCTATATCCTGATGCATATGTTGTCTGTGCTTCTCCTCCACTGTACCATAATTTGGTCATATCATCATCATAAGTTCCATATCCCAAAACAGTTAAATCCGCCGTTTCACTAGTTGAAACATATGCTCCAAATGCATCATAGATTCCATTATCTCTATTAGGATCTATATATGCACCACCACTATAATGACACGAACCTGCATAGCCATCGAAATCATGTGAACTAGCGAATGCAATTATACTATTAGCCACTACCAATACACTTACAATTCCTGCAACAACCAATCTTTTAATGCTTTTCTTAACCATAATTTAACCTCCATTGTACATTTACCTTTTGTTACATTATTAAATTATTCATTCTCCTTTCTTATAATTCGTCAGGCAACCTTCTCAGCATTATTCCTATGTATCACATTCAGTTTCCTTGTAATAAACTATATCATTAGACTAAAAAAATTCAATGCACTATGTCTCAAATGTCGTTTTTTATGTCTCAACTGTATATTTTATGACATTTAATATCAAATTATTTTACTAAATTGATTACATTCTAATCACTTTATAGCATTCCCATAAACAAAAAAGAACTCCTTCACACCAGCTCAATCAAGGTGTAACGGAGTTCCCATTCTGTATATATTAATTCTAAGAAGCCTGCTCAAACTGCGAATTATAAAGGTCAGCATAGAAACCGTTCTTGGCGAGAAGCTCATCATGAGTTCCCTGCTCAACGATATCACCATCCTTCATAACAAGTATCACGTCAGCATCTTTGATGGTTGAAAGTCTGTGTGCAATAATAAAGCTTGTTCTACCCTTCATCAGATTATCCATAGCCTTCTGGATTCGCTCCTCTGTTCTTGTATCAACAGAAGATGTTGCTTCATCAAGAATAAGGATTGGATTATCTGCAAGGATTGCTCTTGCAATTGTAAGAAGCTGCTTCTGTCCCTGTGAGACATTGCTTGCGTCCTCGTTAAGCTCACAATCATAACCGCCCGGAAGAGTCTCAATAAAGTGATGGGCGTTAGCAGCCTTGGCTGCTGCAATAACTTCCTCATCAGTTGCATCAAGCTTTCCGTATCTGATATTCTCCATAATTGTACCCTTATAGAGCCATGTATCCTGAAGAACCATTCCAAATGCGTCTCTTAATTCTCTTCTGTTGAAATCCTTAACATTATGTCCATCAACAAGAATAGCTCCATCATTAACATCATAGAATCTCATAAGCAGTTTAACAATAGTGGTCTTACCTGCACCTGTCGGTCCAACGATAGCAACCTTCTGTCCAGGCTTAACATTTACACTGAAATTCTTGATGATAGTCTGGTTCTCATTGTATCCGAATCTTACATGCTCGAAATCAACCTCGCCCTTAATTCCTTCTGTAGAAACAGGATTCTTAACAGTCTGGTCTTCCTCTTCTTCATCAAGAAATTCAAATACTCTCTCAGAAGCTGCTACCATAGACTGTACCTGATTGATAACCTGAGCAATCTGCTGGATTGGCTGTGTGAAATTCTTTACATACTGGATAAATGCCTGAATATCACCGATTGTTATAACATTTTTAATAGCAAGAAGACCGCCGGTTAATGCAACACATGCGTAACCTAAGTTACCTACAAACATCATGATTGGATGCATCATTCCTGAAAGGAACTGTGACTTCCATGCTGAACCATAAAGGACATCATTAGTCTTGTTAAATGAATCAACCATATCCTTTTCTTTGTTAAATGATTTAACAATCATATGTCCGCCATAAGTTTCCTCAATCTGTCCGTTAATATGTCCAAGATACTCCTGCTGTGTTTTGAAATATCCCTGTGACTTCTTAACAACGAAAGAAACAAGTCCGACTGATATTGGCAGGATTATAACCGCTATAAGTGTCATAAGCGGTGAAATGCTTAACATCATAACAAGAACACCAATCATAGTAGTTAAAGATGTAATGATTGTTGTAATACTCTGGTTAAGTCCCATTCCAAGTGTATCAACATCGTTAGTAATTCTTGATAACACCTCACCATATGTCCTGCTCTCGAAATACTTCATAGGCATACGGTTAATCTTCTCGCTGATTTCTTTTCTTAATCTATAGCAGACCTTCTGTGTAATGCCTGTCATTATCCAGCCCTGTACAAAGTTAAATACTGCACTTGCGGCATACAGACAAAGCACGAATATAAGAATTGTTCCAATCTTTCCAAAGTCAATTCCGCCAGTTCCACCGATTTTCTTTACAAGACCTTCTGACAGAGCTGTAGTTGCCTTACCAAGAACCTTTGGACCTACAACAGAAAATACTGTTGAGCATACAGCCATAACTGCAACAAATATTATCGCAATCTTATAGCTTCCAATATATCTTATAAGCTTTCCTATTGATCCTTTGAAATCCTTGGCTTTCTCAACAGGTGCCATTCCTCTTCCCGGAGGTCCCATTCTTCTTTTCGGTGGCATTTTGATATTTTTATTATCTTCCATACTGACTAGGCCTCCTTTCCAAGCTCTTTAGCAGAAAGCTGTGAACTTGCAATCTGCTGATATGTCTCACATGTCTTCATAAGTTCTTCATGCGTTCCCTTGCCAACAATCTTACCATCATCCATAACAAGAATCTGATCTGCATGAAGGATTGTGCTGATTCGCTGAGCTACAATAATAACAGTGGCATCAGACACATTTGCAGCAAGCTCCTTACGAAGAATTGCGTCAGTTTTTAAATCAAGTGCTGAAAAGCTGTCATCAAATATAAACACTCTTGGGTGCTTTGCTATTGCTCTGGCAATAGAAAGTCTCTGCTTCTGACCGCCTGAAACATTAGTACCGCCCTGTGCTATAGGACTGTCATACTTCTCAGCCTTATTATCAATGAACTCAGTTGCCTGTGCAATCTGTGCTGCCTTAACGACATCTTCATCGCTTGCATCAGGATTACCGAATCTTAAATTACTTGCAATAGTACCAGAGAAAAGCATTCCCTTCTGAGGCACGTAACCAAGCTCACTTCTTAAGTCATGCATAGAGATATTTCTTATATCATGACCATCAATAGTAATGCTTCCTCCTGTAACATCATACAATCTTGGAATAAGATTAACGAGCGTTGACTTTCCACAGCCCGTACTTCCTATAATTGCTGTAGTCTTACCCGGCTCTGCTTTAAATGTAATATCCTCAAGTGCGTTCGCTTTAGCACCCGGATACATGAAATTTACATGATTAAACTCAACTACACCCTTTGCAGACTCAATTGTCTCAGGATTCTCAGAGTCTTCTATTGAAGAATGTGTATTAATAACTTCATCTATACGGTCAGCTGCAACCATCGCTCTTGGAAGCATTACAGACATCATTGTAAGCATAAGGAATGACATAACTATGAGCATCGAATATGTTATAAATGCAGTCATAGAACCTACCTGCATAACTCCGGCATCAATTCTGTGTGCGGCAACCCACACGATAAGAACTGACAAACCATTCATGATAAACATCATGCTTGGCATCATGAATGTCATTGTTCTGTTAGTAAAGAGCATTGTCTTAGTAAGCTTCTTATTAGCTTCATCAAATCTTTCCTCTTCCTTCTTCTCTCTTCCAAAGGCTCTTATTACAGAAAGACCTGTAAGAATCTCTCTGGATACAAGATTGACATTATCTACCAGCTTCTGCATAAGCTTGAACTTAGGCATCGCAATTACCATAAGAAGCATTACAAATGCAATGATAACCGCAACAGCCATAACTATAACCCAGCCCATGCCGGCTCCCGTTCCAACAACCTTTATAATTCCTCCAACACCAAGAATTGGTGCATACAGAATCATTCTCAGCATAATAACCGTAACCATCTGAACCTGCTGTACATCATTAGTTGTTCTTGTGATAAGTGATGCTGTAGAGAATTTGTCCATCTCAGCATTAGAGAATCCCATGACATTAGAATACAGTTTTCCTCTCATATCTCTTGCAACGCCTGCACCAACTCTTGATGCAAGGAAGCCTATACATACAGAAGTAACCGCCATAAGAAGTGCCATGGCAACCATCTTAAGACCAGCTGCCCACAGATACTTAGTCTGGATAGAATCCATGTCCATTCCTGCCTTGGCATCCATGCTCTTTGCATAAGCAACGCCCATAGACGAAACAAGAGTCTTTCCCATGGTATCAATAGTCTTCTGGAATTCGCTTCGCATAGAAAGGATATCGTCTTTACTCATAGCCCCTGCACTATACATTGCCTTCACTATCTGTCTCATATCCACACATATAGTTTCAACCTCATTACCATCCGAATCTTCCATCATCTGTGTAAATGTAGTTAGTTCAACGCCCATAGACTTTCCAATATCTTCTACTGAAACATTGGACAGCTGCTCCTCACTTACATGCATCTGCTCTGCCATACGGCTCTTGAATGCACTTTCAGTCACTGAAGACATCTGGTTGTTAATTATAAGTGCTGTAAAAAGTGTGTCGTCTAAATCAGTCTTATTCTTAGAACCTTTGACACTTAATTCATAGACATTATCATCTTCATTATAAGAATACGACTGTTCCCACAGCTGTGCTTCTTCCTCTGTCATAAAAAGCTTCGCAGTGTCAAATTCTTCCTTAGTAATCTTTTCTGGCACAGTATGCTCTATGCCTCCATTCTGTATACCTGTATCAATGATATCTGAAGTATACGCAGGAAGCGACAAGTCACACACTGCCTGAACAATAAGCAGTGCAAATACCAGCACTATCGACTTCCAGTATGGCAGCACATTTTTAATAATTCTGCTCATAAACACTCTCCCATCTTTATTGATAAATATTTTCAAAAAATCTGCTTTCAATAATAAATAAGCGTTTCTTATATTAACACCGATTTTCATAATAGTAAATTAATGTCAAATGTATTTTTATAAATAATTTATAAAGAATGTTTGAATAATAACAATATATATGTTATTATACGCGCGAACGTCATCCGTTTTTCGGAGATGTATCTTAACAAGCCGGAAGGGCTGCATACCTTTCCGCAAAGGAGACAATATGAATACTATCAATGCAACTCGAACTTCTGCAACGAAGTTCAACACTAAGTACATGGTGGAGCTGGCACTTATGGTTGCGGTCATACTCGTTATGTCACTGACCCCATTAGGCTACATCCGTACCCCTGGACTTTCTATCACCCTTTTAACTGTTCCTGTAGCTGTAGGTGCTATCATCTTAGGACCTGTCGGCGGTTTAATCTGTGGTCTGACATTCGGACTCACAAGCTTTTATCAGTGCTTCGTTGGAGGCGCAATGGGAACTGTTCTTCTCGGAATTAATCCATTTGGTACATTTGTAACAACAGTAGTAACAAGAACTCTTGAAGGCTTCCTTACAGGACTTATATTCAAGGGACTTCACAGTATTAATGGAGTTAAGAAATTTTCTTATTATATAGCAAGTCTCTGCTGTCCTTTACTTAATACTTTATTATTCATGAGTTCACTTGTTCTCTTCTTCTATAATACAGATTATGTACAGGCCTTCGTTACTGCACTCGGAGCTAAGAACCCACTTATATTCGTAGTATTATTTGTTGGTGTTCAGGGACTTATTGAGGCAGGAATCTGCTTTATTGTTGCTAGTGTGGTTTCCCGTGCATTATATGCTGCACTTAAGCTTAACCAGAATTAGTCAGTCACTTTGATTGAATAAATCGGACATTAATCAACGGAGGATTAGTTTTGTTTACAGAGATTTCAGTTAATGATATTAATGATTTTAGATTAGGTCATGCTTCCAATAAGGAAGCTGGCACTGGTGTAACTGTTATATATTTTCCAGACGGAGCTACAGCAGGCTGTGACATTAGCGGTGGCGGTCCGGCATCAAGAGAAACACCTCTTACTATGCCTATGACTGCTGACAATCCGATTAATGCCATCGTGCTGTCAGGCGGTTCAGCATACGGTCTTGCCGCATCTGACGGAGTTATGACATGTCTTGAAGAACATGGTATAGGATATAACACAGGCGTTTCACTTGTTCCGCTTGTATGCCAGTCATGCATATTTGATCTTGGATATGGAAGCTCTAAAGTACGCCCAGACAGTACTATGGGATATGAGGCCTGCATTAAGGCACTTATGAAGGCCGGTGTTGTCAATACTGATGCTTCCACCGCTGCCAATTCGGATAGCAACGACCCCGTTCAGGGCTGTATCGGTGCCGGAACAGGTGCGACTGTCGGCAAGATTATGGGAATGAAGCAGGCTGAAAAGTCAGGACTTGGAATATATTCAGTGAAGACAGGCACATTTACAATGACAGCAATTGTTGTTGTAAATGCACTTGGAGATATATCAGATTATGAAACCGGTAAAAAGCTTGCCGGACTTAAGAACGCTGACAGAACCGAGTATGTAAGCTGTGAAGAAGCACTTTATCAGTTCATGGCACCTCGCGATATGTTCACAGGCAACACAACAATCGGTGCAGTTATAACCAACGCTGCATTTAACAAGGCTGAACTTAACAAAATTGCATCTATGGCAAGAAATGCGTATGCACGCTGCATTAATCCAGTCGGCACAATGGCAGATGGCGATACAATCTATGCTGCAAGTACTGCAAAACGAGACGGCAGCGAAGCTGTACATGTTGATATCAACTTTGCAGGAACACTTGCTGCCCGCGTTATGTCCGCTGCAATTAAGAATGCTGTAATGAATTCTAAGATATCTGATGAAGAATTTTTAAGCATGGTAAAGTAACACATGAAATAATCCCCGATAAGCTGCTGTTCTGACAGTCTTACCGGGGATTTTTATATTATCTTTATTTTAACATTTTAATTATTCACAAAGCTTAGAAAATGCATCCGCAACAAACTGTACCTTAGTTCCTATAATAACCTGTACAGATGTCTTTCCAGGTTTCATAACACCAGCAACACCAGCTGATTTAATAACCTTATCATTAACAAGTGTAATATCCTTTACTTCAAGTCTCAGTCTTGTAATACAATTATCTATGCTTGCAATATTCTCTTTTCCACCACAGCCTTCAAGAATTGTCTTTGCAATTGCTGTATAATCGTCACTTGCAAGTTCAACTTTCTTTTCTGCTTCTATATCATCATCTTCTCTGCCAGGAGTCTTTAAATCCCATTTCTTAATGGCAAATAAGAATACGAAATAGAATACGAAGAATGCTGCTATACCAAGAGGAATTATCAACCATGTCTTCTGTGCTGCCGGAAGAGATGATGAGAATAACAGGTCAGTAGCACCTGCTGAGAAACTAAATCCTGCTCTGAAGCCTAATGCAACTGTAATCATTGTAAATATACCATAAAGAAGTGCATAGATAACATAGAGTCCAGGAGCAAGGAACATGAAACCAAATTCAAATGGTTCTGTAACACCACAGATAAATGCACATAATGCTGCAGAAGCAACAAGTCCTATAGCTACTTTTTTCTTAGCTGGCTTTGCACATTTAATCATAGCTAAAGCTGCACCAGGAACACCAAACATCATACATGGGAAGAAGCCTGACATATACATTCCAAGACTCCATGAAACATCACTTGATGTTTGTCCTGCCCAGAAGTGCTGTAAATCTCCAAGTCCGATAGTATCAAACCAGAATACGTTGTTCAACGCATGATGTAATCCGGTAGGAATTAACAATCTGTTCAAGAATGCATAGATACCTGCACCAACAATATCAAGCTTTACAATTGCCTTACCAACGCTTACTAATGCGCCGAACAGTAATGGCCATACAAATAATAACACAACAGATACAAGAATTGATACTACTCCTGAAACAATTGCTACGCATCGTTTTCCACTAAAGAAAGATAACCAGTTTGGTAATTTTGTATCTTTAAACTTGTTATAACACATAGCACCGATTATACCAGCAAGAATACCAATAAATGGATTCTCAATCTTGTTAAATGCAAGAGTTTTAGTTGCACTGTCTGCTATAGAAGGTATAATTACTGTAACAAACTTTGTAGAAAGAAGTGTTGTCATCATAAGCCACGAAGCAAGTGCCGCAATTCCTCCGGTACCATCATTTTTATCTGACATACCTACACCGACACCAATTACAAAAAGGATTGCCATGTTATCAATTAAAGCTCCACCAGCTTTTACAAGAAACAGACCAATCATATTAGCTGCACCCTGCATAGTTTCTGGACACAGCATATAACCGATACCCATAAGGATGCCACATATAGGCAGTACTGCCACAGGAAGCATTAACGCTTTTCCCAGTTTTTGAAGAAATTTCATACTTTTCTCCTCCTTTAAATCATTATTAATCGGGGTTATCCCAATCACGCGCATTGTGAAATCCTGAGTAATTATGATATTTTCAGAACTTCATCATCAATAGATACCTCACCCTCCTTTATCAGATTAATTTTATTATAATCGTCGGTATTGCATATAAGGACTGGTGTAATCGTATCCAATCCTGCCGACTTTATTTTTTCAAGATCAGCCTCTAAAAGTAAATCACCCTTTTTTACCTGCTGACCACCTGAAACATGTGAAATAAATGGTTCTCCCTTGAGCGTTACCGTATCCAGCCCAATATGTATAAGTAATTCCGTTCCCTGACTGGTTGTCATCGTCACAGCATGAAGAGTATCAAACACCATTGATATCTCACCATCTGCCGGAGCATATATCTTTCCTTCTGAAGGAATTACTGCAAATCCATCTCCAAGAACTTTTTCTGAAAATGTTGGATCTGAAACTTCAGTAATTGGCACCACTTTTCCTTTACACGGAGAATAAATAACATTATCCTTTGACTTTCCTTTGAAAAAACCTAGCATATTATCTCCTTTCCATCAATATATACCCTCTTAATATTCAATTCCTCATCAATAAGCACGAAATCCGCTTGTTTTCCTACAGAAATACTTCCGACTTTATCATATATACCAATTTCCTTTGCCGGATTCTCTGTTGCACACATAACAGCTGTTTCTAATGAAATCCCTGCTTTTTTAACGACATATCGAAGACAATCCATTAAATTAGTTGCTGAACCGGCAATTGTTCCATCATGTAATGTTGCCAGATTACCTTTTACCACTACAGGCTGTCCTCCAAGAGTATATTCGCCATCCTCTAATCCTGTTGCTCTCATGCTGTCACTGATTAGTATTATGCGTCCCGCACCCAACATAGCAAATGTTGCCCGTATTACTGATGGATGAATATGAACTCCATCACATATCAGTTCTGCATGACATTGATATGAATCTCTTATTGCACCTATAACACCAGGCTTTCTATGATTCATAGGGGGCATTGCATTGTATAAATGTGTTGCATGAGTTGCACCATGTTGAATTGCCTCCATCGCAGTATCATAATCTGCTGCTGTATGAGCAATCGACACCACAACATTATCTTTTACTTTATCTATGAAATTCATCGCACCCGGCTCTTCTGGTGCAATATCAACAATCTTTATTAAATCATGTGCAGCTTTCTGGAGTTCACAGAAATACTCATAATTACAATGCATAATATTCTCTGCTGCCTGTGCACCCTTTTTTTGTGGACTTATAAAAGGTCCCTCCATATTAATTCCTACCAGATGGGCTCCACCATTATATAAATACTCTCCGGCATTCTTCATAACTTCAACAAGTTCTTCCTTAGCTATCGTCATGGTTGCCGGACATATACTCGTCACTCCGACAGAAGCCTCATACCGCGAAATTATATCAAGTGCCTCTTTAGTTCCATCACACATATCTGCGCCTTTGCATCCATGAAAATGAATGTCAACAAGTCCTGGAATCATCTTAAGTCCTGTAGCATCTACAACTTCATCGCCAACATAATTATGTACATCCAGCACTTTGGTGAATGTACCGTTATCTACAACGACATCTCCCTTAACAAATACATTGTCCTGTGTATAAACATCAGCATTCTTTATAATCATATGTTCTCAACCTTCTATCCACCAAGTTAATAAGCTTTAGTAAATCTTACTAAGAGCTGCTTCATCTGCTACCAGTGTTACATCATTATGCAGCTGCAAAACTGATGCAGGAACATATGGTGTAATATGTCCAAAAAAGGCTTCTTTCACAATCTGTGCTTTATCTTCCCCACTTGCAACAACCAGAATCTTCTTTGCCTGCATTATTGTCTTGATTCCCATTGTGTATGCCTGTCTTGGAACGTCTTCTGCTGATTCAAAAAATCTCTTGTTAGCTTCTATTGTAGATTCTGTTAAATCAACACAATGAACCTGTTTTTCAAATGAATCTGATGGTTCATTAAATCCTATGTGTCCATTATGGCCTATTCCTAGAAGTTGTAAATCAATACCTCCAAGAGACTTAATCAGTTCAGAATATCTGTTACATTCTTTTTCCGAATCCTGCTCCATTCCATTAGGAATATGAGTATTCTCAACTGATATATTCACATTATCAAATAAATTCTTATGCATAAAATAATAATAACTCTGATCATTGTCCTGACTGAGTCCCTTATACTCATCAAGATTAACAGTCTTAACTGCTGAAAAATCCAAGTCACCTTTTTTATACCATTCTACTAACTGCTTATATAACCCAACTGGCGTTGAACCAGTCGCAAGTCCAAGTACACATTCTGGCTTCATAATAATCTGTGCTGATATAATATTAGCTGCCTTTCTACTCATATCAGCATAATCTTTTGCTTTGTATATTTTCATCACTTATCACTCCATTTCACATATTCTACCATCTCAGATTCTAATAATAAACATTCCCCAGATATACAAATATTTATTATATTAACTAAAATGTACTGATTTTCATATATTAAATTGTCGTTCGCTTTATTATGTTTACATATTAACAATTTTTTAACAATATGTCCAGCATTATTTGTCACATTTTAATAAAATATGTATTTTTATTAAAACATTGCAGATAAAAAAGGCAATAAAAAAGACTAACCAGCCAGTGTAATTTATAATACAACGCTGATTAGTCCATATTAGTATTTCTATCTGTCCGCATTTTTCAACTTATGATTAACAGCCATCGCAACCACACCAAGTAACACAATGAAAAGAGAGATAAACTGCGATGTAGAGAATATTCCGACCTCACCTCTGTAATCGTTTCTTAAGAACTCAATTGCAAATCTTCCAAGTCCGTAAGTTATGCAATATAAGAATCCAATATTACCTGCTGCCATATGCTTTCCGGTAGTTTCCTTACCGTCAGCCTTGCGCTTCATAACAGCAGTATAAGAAAACTTAGCTGCTATTATCATAAGAAACGCCATATTAAGAAAATCTGCCCCCGATGATATAAGCTGTGTAGGAATCAGTTTAACTCCTGATGGTGCAAGTGAACCAGCCGGGAAAACAACTCCCCAGGCTGCGTCTGTCTGTCTTCCGTAACAGCAGCCTGCAAGGAAGCAGCCGATTCGTCCAAAGCCCTGTGCCAACGCAATCTCAGGCATTAACAGATCAAAGTACTCAAGGAATGATAACTTCTTAATCTTTACATATATAAGGTTACACAGCACACCTGCAATAAGTCCGCCATAGACAACGAATCCCGATGAGCCAAGCACGCACATAGGATCTTTTATAAAATCCTTAAAGCTCACTATTATATACAACAGCTTTGCTCCAAGAAATCCTGAAATTCCCGCAATTATCGCAATATCAATAAGAGCCTCTTCTTTCATCCCCATCTTCTTAGCCCTGTACTCACCAACAAGCAGTGCCAGCACAAAACCTATACCAATCATCAATCCATAACCATGAATTACGAACTTTCCTATATGAAATAAATCTGTCTTCATAAAATCAATCTTCCTTTCTGTCACCTGTGAACCAATCCTACATCAGTCCCAGCTTTTCCTTAGCCATCGCAAGTCTTCTGTCAAATTCTGCATAAAATGCCTTATCATCAGCGCATCCGGCATATGTCGTCATATAGAACACTCTTAGGTTAAATGTATTAAGAATCTTCACATTATTCTCTGAAAGTCCCGGCAGCGCCGCCTGAAGCAGCTTCACATACTCATGCCATCTGACAATATAAGAATCATACTCCGCAAGTCCCTCAATGCCAAGCCATTTTTTCAGTTTAATCTTCGAAAGATTATCCTTATTACACTCGCCCTTCTGCACAATATATTTAAAATGTGTCTCATCCTCCCAGTATCTTCCAAGTGGGAACATTCTGCATATTCCCGGTCTTATCGTATGTATATTGCACAGATTATCTTCACGAAGAAAAGCACATCTTCCGTCTGATTTCTGCATTTTTAAATTAGGCATAATAATACCATCCACAACATTTAACTCAAGCTCGTTCATCGTAAGCTGTTCAAATGTTTTCCCTAATCCGGTTGTGAGCTTGTAACAGTCATATGGGTCAATCACAATCGTACTTCCCATATTCTGGCAGCATACAGTCTGACAGCCCTTACACGAGTTAGTATCAACGCGCACAAGGTCATTCTCAGTATACAGCTTACCATCCGATATATCTTCTAATGAAACATTTCTTAACATTATTCAATCCTTTCAAATGTGTACAAAAGATTATAAATCTTCACGCACATATTTACTTCACATGTAACTATAGTAAAAAATATGTATCAAATCAAGAACATTTTACTCCCATTTTTCGCCAGAATGTGCTAAAATACATTCTTGTATATTTATTTTAGGAAATCTGATATTGAGAAAGGATTAAGAAAAATGAAAGATAAGATTGTTACATTTGGTGAAATTATGCTTCGTCTCTCTCCTGAGAACAACGCAAGATTTACTCAGTGCAATGCATTTGAGGCTGTTTATGGAGGTGGAGAAGCCAATACTGCTGTGTCCCTTGCTAACTTTGATGTTGATGCTAATTATGTAACAAAGCTTCCAAAACATATAATCGGACAGGCTGCAATCAACTCACTCCGTCAGTACGGCGTAGGCGTAGACCATATCGTGCGTGGCGGCGACCAGATTGGTATCTACTTCCTTGAGAAGAAGACAAGCCAGCGTCCAACTAACGTTATCTATAACAGAGCAGGTTCTGCATTTGCGCTTGCTACTGCTGATGACTTTAATTGGGACGAAATATTTGACGGTGCAACATGGTTCCATTTTTCAGGAATCACACCTGCAATCTCTGATGAGATGACTAATATCTGTATCACAGCCTGCCAGAAGGCTAAGGAAAAAGGCATGACTGTAAGCTGTGACTTAAACTACAGAAGCAAGCTCTGGTCAAGCGAAAAGGCATGTGAGGCAATGTCTCGTATATGCCAGTATGTTGATGTATGTATCGCTAACGAAGATGACGCTATCGGTATCTTCTCTATGAATCCTGCCGATGCTAATGGCGAGGAGAAAAATGCTTACATTGCCAAGGAACTTATGAAGAAATTCCCATTCAAGATGGTTGCTTCAGTATGGAGAACAGAAACTTCTATCACAACATTTAAGCTCCAGTCAATGATTTACACAGAAGGCAAGGCTTACTACAGCAAGGAATTCTTCATGCACATTCTTGACTACATCGGTGCCGGAGATGCTTACTGCGCTGGTCTTATCTACAGCCTTATCAACAACTTTGACCCTCAGAAGGCAGTTGAATTCTCTAACGCTGCAAGCTGCTTAAAGCACACTGTAAGTGGAGATTACAACTTAGTTACAGTTGACGAAGTTATGAAGCTCGCTTTCTCTGACGCTGGTAACGAAGTTCAGAGATAATTTTATTATTCATATAAAAAACTTAAAGGCAGTTAATCTCTCATATAAGGATTAACTGCCTTTTAAAATTATAAATATAACAATACTACTACCTTGAATCTGTTCGACTCATGCTCTGTCATCATATATCCACTGTATTTTTCTGTTATCTTCTTCACATTAGAAAGACCAAAGCCATGTCCCTGACCTTTATGACTTATAAATCTTTCTCCATCTTTATTAACATTACCTGCAAATGTATTAACAACTTCTATTCTTAGCAGACCTTCTATGTATTCTAACACAGCTTCTATCTGTAATTCTTGTCCTGCTTCTCCACTCACATTTTCCATTGCATTATCAAGAAGATTTCCTAAAATTACATTCATATCAAAGCTACTGATTTCAAGGTCTGTAGGAATTTTCAATATAACAGAAAAGTTAACATTATTCATTTCCTGCTTAATTTTCTGAGCATAATAATTAAGTATGCCATCAAATACTGAATTCCCTGTCGAAGCAACTTTCTCTATATTATCCATGCTGTCAGACATTTCATCAAGATATCTTATAATATCAGTATCCGTATTCTTGTCAGCAAGCGAATATATTTCTCTTATGTGATGCTTCATATCATGCCGTAAAGCTTGTACCTGCCTGTCCTGTTCCACATTAGCCCTGAGTTCTGATTCATATATTGCAATCTGCTCTCTTAGCAGAACATTATCTTGCATAAAAATATATCTATCCAGCATCGATGTGTAAAAATAATATAGTATAAGATTTACCGCTATCATAACTATAATAACTGTTAATGCTGTCACTCTTGAAATTTCATTATCATTAAGCAGCACATATGCAACACATATACTCATGAGAACAATCAATAATAAAAACGCCCATTGTCCTGAGAATTCTTCCCTATTTCTCTTCCTGTATATATTTCTCAATATGACTACAAATGCATAAAACATTACCACTGACAGGAATGAACTAAACAATACATAATTACTGCTGCTAGGTGCCTCCATCAATGCAAATCCGGCAAGCATATCCATCGCGCAGCTCACCCCAAAGCACATCACGGTATGCAAAATTTTCTTTTTCAGAGTGCCTTCATGTACTGCGGCAATAATAAACATTCCTATAATAGTAGATATAATATTTATCAGGCTATTATGAAATCCAAGATAACAGCCTGTAGTAATAATATATGAGACTGCACCTGCAATAACCTTCTTATACAAATGCACTTTTTCAAAAAATATCTGAAAATACTCTATTATTAATATTACCCTTACCAATTCCATAACAACAGATATTAATATATCCTGTATTGAATCCATTACTTTCCTCCATATATTCTGAACTGTGCCATATTCCTACTGAATGTCTCCCTGTATGCCTTACTGATATTAATATTTTCACCATTACTCATAACAATATATTCTATATGAAATTCACTTACATGATTAATATTGACAATATATGACTTACCAACCGGTACAAAAAAAGCAGGTAAATCATTAATAATATCTGATAATTTACCTACATATTCATCCATTCCATCTGATTTAATTATCTGCACATGCTTTCTGTCACTTTGAAAATAACATATATCATTAAACCGAATTCCTATCTGATCACCTCTCTTTTTAAAGAAAAACATGTCCGAATTTTTCATATACATATCCATTAAATCGTCAAGAATTTTATATAGTCTGTCCTTGTTAAACGGTTTTTCAAGGAATTCATATGGATGAATTTTAAATAGCTGCATAGCATAATCGATTGCAGATGACATATAAATAATATTCATATATTTATCTTTTATATGTTCTCTTATATATACTCCAGCTTCAATCCCATCAATGCCTGGCATTCTAATATCTAGAAATAAAATATCTATATCAACTTTATTCTTCAGTTCCTTTATAAATGTATCTGAGGAATCCCATATATATATCTGACATTTGTAATTATGCCATCTCATATAATCATGTATTGCCATCTCAAGCCAAGAACATGTTGACATTTCATCATCACATATTCCAATCCGGTACTCCATAAGGTTATCTCCGTTCGTCTATTTTATTACTAATATAACCCATAATACATAAAATGGCAACCAATTCTACAGAGTTAAATATCACAAACGAATAGTCGTACCTATGTGCAACCATTAATATAGTAAATATTAACATATCTATAAGTAACATCATTCTGGTTCTGTTTTTAAAATGCATTTTGGCAGCAGTATCCAATGGATTATTTCTATTTTCCACTGGTGCTAATAATATAATAATAAATGCACTTATAAACATTCCTAATATTTGCCACATTGTCCAAATATTAACATATTTAAGAAGAAGCAATTCTAAAGCATATATAACAGTAGACATTACCGCACATGATATTCTACTCCGGGTATGATATCCTCCTGCATATTGTCTCAACGGCATAAGTGTAACCAGAAATATCATTGCACGCCAAAAACACCCTGCAAATATTGCAAGCATAACTGCAACAATTATCTCAATAATTACTGTTTTTAACATATCAAGTCCAAACACTATAACAGATTCTTCTATATCATTTTTACTATTGTTATTTTTTATAAATTCCAGTGTTTTCATTTGCCTTCATTCACGCTTTCTCTTTGGCAACAATCCTGCCCTCGTAAATCTCAATTATCTCATCAGACAGCATTTCAAGTTCTTCCTTATCATGACAGGCAATTATTATAAGTGCTCCTCTCTTTTTCTGCTCCTCAAGTATCTCATGAACCTGCTTTGCTCCTGCTTCATCAAGCGCATTTATTGGCTCATCAAGTATAATAATGTCTGGATTCTCCATATAGGCTGCAGCAATTCCTAGTTTCTGCTTCATTCCCAGTGAATATTTCCTGTATGTTCTTTTATCGTCAGGATCAAGTCCTACCTGACGGATTACTTTCTTTATATGTTCATCATCAACACGGTTCTGGATTGATGCAAGAACCTTAAGATTCTTAAATCCCGTATAATTACCTATGAATGCCGGATTCTCAATCAGCACTCCAACACTTTCCGGAAATGTCATATCCTTTCCAAGAATCTTTCCATCTATCTCAACAGTTCCTTCTGTCGCAGATATAAGACCGCATATAACTCTCATAAGCATTGTTTTTCCTGAGCCATTCTTTCCTTTAAATCCATACACTCTGCCACTTGTAAGTTCAAGATTAATATTATCAAGTACCTTTGCTTTCTTTATAACCTTTGACACATTTGTAAGCTTTATTACCATAACTACATCCTCCAATCACAATATATCTTTTTTGCAGAAACGGATTCCACCTGACACAACCCCAGTTATTCCCGTCACAATTCCTGCCGCAATACTTTTCCATACATCCAGTCCATCCTGTAAACAAAGGCTGCTTCTTAATATCATGCTCCAGTTTCCCCAAAGCAACACACTGTTTGAAAATACTGACATTGCATCTATTGATAGTACAACTGCCAGACCTATTACTGGCGATAAGTATTGTGATATTGCTGCCTGAAATAAGGTTATTCCAATTGACACCAGTATAGGAACTGTAAATATATATATAATCATACCATCTTCAACTATATATGTATTATTAAGTTCCAAAACCATACTTAATAAATCCATATGTAACTCCCCACTTAACCGATAATTAATTAACGCAACTACAGCACTCACAACAAACAATAGTGTATATACCCCAATAACTAAACATATCATACTTAAGCATTTACTCAACCACCATGCCAATTTGCTTTTAGTTCTTAATATTATAGCTTTACCGATACCATTTTGGTCATACTGTATATAATCAAGCGTCACTAATCCACATAAAAACTGAATTGACATCCATGGAAATGGTATCTTTATATCTTTTATTTTTTCAGGAATAACATGCTCACATCCAGATAACATGTAAAATACATTATCAAGAAAATTCATATTTCCCGCTTCCGGAATTTTTTTATTAATTGAATCTGCTATATTGGTGGGAATCAGCATAAGTAATGTAATCATTATGAGAACTATAATATATCTGTATCTTTGCTGATATATTGCTCTTTTTATATCCTGACTAAATATTTTTATAAAATTCATACCCAGTTACCTCTTCCCCAAATATTCCCTAAAACCTGACATATATACTCCAATCAAAAATAATATTGCATCAGCAAAAAAAGCTATCAGTACTTTTAGTATACAATCCTCCATACTATAGAAATTGACAAATTCTAATTCAAATAATCCGCAGCTTCCCATATATGCTATAAAATCCAGTCCGCATATAATAATCCCAATAAGAATTGCTACTCTCGTGCTTCCAGTTATATAATTAAACAATAGTGAAATATTTATTGTTATATTTGTAATAAATGTTTTTATCACCACAATAAACAAATACATCTGAAACTGGGTAACTGCCATCTGAAAAGGCCATTTATTATGTATAACCATTCTGTAATACATGCTTCCTTCAAGCATCCATTTATCATATGTTCCAAAATAAGCTATACCAGAACCTATGGAAGCTACATATATCAACAAGACACATTCTAATGAATACAACAATCCTCCAATACTCTGGTAAATCCATATTCTTCGCTTGCTGCCATATCTTATAACCACATTCTGATTATTATCTCTAAGTGCCAATCTTATATAAAATATAACGCTTATCAGTTCCAGCATCGGAAACACAAACCGTCCCATAAGCACAAATATTGCATCTTTTGCACAGCCCCCTACAATATATTTGGTATTATATCTTGCAAAAAATGGAAGACACATTGCTATAGCCGTTAATACTATAATAATTTTGTAGATTAAAGCTTTTTTGCTTTCATTTCTATAAATGTAATATCTTAAAAATTTCATATACCCTCTTATATATCTAATTAATCTGCGTATAAACTATTGGATTCTGACTCCATATCATAAAATAATTCCAGTTATCCGCATTATCATATTCATATTCTGGAATCTGGACTTTTGCAATATTAAAAGGAAATATCATATCATATTCTTTACCATCTTCATAATTTCCCTTTGCCGGATTTGCATCTTTAATAAAAGCTGAAAGATATGAATCTATCTGATTATCCCATGCATTATCAGCATACAATATAAAATCTGTCCACCACTCCTTATTCATCAGTTCTCTCTCTGTTATCCTTAACGTTATGTATACCAGAACAACCTTTCCATCTATCTGTAAAGTTTTTTTATATTCTTCCAACTGTTCTGGATCTGTCACATAATCATTTAACTGTTCCATATCAAGGACTTCATATCTGTTAAATTTTACAGCATATCCTTCTGCCTCATACCATTCATCAGATGAGAGCTGTGTAGCTCTCATAATTTTACTGTATTTAATATTGACAATACTAATAACACATATAAACATAAAAATAATACAGCCCGCTAAGATATATATTCCTCTTTTTTTCATTCTATCCCCCTAAAGTTCATCTGTCTTTCTCCTACGAATAAAATATGAACAAATTATTGTTATCAGAAGAGCTGCTATTTCCATCAAAAACATAGGAACCGAATCACCTGTCAGCTGTATAAGATATGAACAGGCAAGCATAGGATTCTTTGCTCCAACCAGCGGCATAACTACTTCTTCAAAAAAATATAACGTAAATGCTGATACAATAACCATAACTCCATTACCTAATAAATATGCAAAAGTATATGATAAGCAGCCTATTATGCTGAATAAAACAGATTCACTAATCATAATTAACACAGACACCAATAACGGTAATTTATAAAACAGACTTCCTAATATACAGTTAGCACCTGCCACATATTGCAATCCAGGAAATGGTTCACCTGCCGGTAAGAGTGTGGCCGTTATCAGAAAGGAGATTAACAAGGTGTACATTACCACACTAAATCCTACAATAAACTGTGTTACAAGCTTACTGAAAAAATACTTTTTCTTATCTGTCCTGACAATTATATTATAAATATATCTGGAATCCACATCCGAATATATGCTCATAGAATATGGAATACATATAATCAGTGGAAATATAAAATGCAGTAATTTTGATGCTGTACTAAAGTTATTTAGCTCCATCCACTGATTATATAAATTAGGTACCGGATATCCCCATGTATTAGCATAAACCTCCATTGCTATCCTTGTTGGAACTACAATTTTAAAAATATCATACAAAACAATGACTGAACATACCAAAAGGGTTATGTACATCCATTTATTCTTAAAAGCCCTATTCAACTCAATTTTTAATAATACTTTCATTCAATCACTCCGTCTGTTTCTATTAAAAAATATGGCATTTTGACAGCCTTGCTTTCGCCCATTGCACATGCCTGTACTGCAATGTTATTATTCTGAAGGATATCTTCCTTGACACAATAGCATGTTGTTATAACTGCCTCTTCATCTTTTTTTAGACTAATACTCCCTTTTACTGCTGTTGTATTTTCAATCACATGTCCCCTTGGCTCACATTTGCCTACAAATCCATTATCATCATAAACACCAAGCATAAAATTCTGTGGAGAAAAATAACTTTCTTCTTCCGAATCACGCATGTTAATAACCAAATATTTTACAGTTACATAATATGTGTCATCTATAAAACTTCCACTGGCATCTTTCTGTTCTTCCTCTTTATAAAAATCAATATCTATTCCCTCTGGTTTTGCCTTCGAAATACTATATTCAATATATCTATATTTATAATGTGACTTAAATGTCTTAAATTCCCTATAATAATCCCCTTCATCTCCCGGATTAAGCAGTATCATCTTATCTATGGAATAAGCCTCATATGTATATTGCTCATTCGTTTTAGATTCGTTTATTCCGTTCAAAGGATCCTCTTTTGAACTGTTGAATAGTTTTATTCTTCCCAGCTTAACTGCAAAAATAACCGCAATTAAAATAACAACAACTGTTGCTACTGATACCACTTTATTTTTCATATCACTATAAATCATCAGGCAGACATTATTCTGCCTGATGTCCTCTCTATTTAATATCCACCATAATTATCTGGGCTCCATGCAAAATATGTTTCCATATAATACTGTGAACCCGGTTCTACTTTCACAGCAGCATAATTATATCCACTTTCTTTAACATAATTCTTGAGATACTGAGTTTTTCCAGGGCTCACGCCATATGTAAATAATTGAAAATCCTCATAGTAATTTCTACTACCGTCTCTATCGCTTGCCACCAATGTGAAATTAGTATCACCACCATATGAAGAGCTGATATTCCTTACATATCCGGAAGAATAATCAGCCTTATATCTCCCATCCGTATAATCTTCTGTCCTACCATTGTAATCTTCAAGTGTTGCTGTATAATATGTATCTTTACTTCTGCACTCATCTTTGGCTGGTAAGTAATAATCGGGCATGCAACATTTGCATAGTGCACTGCCACCTTGACTGACAGCTTCTGTAACTTACCTGCCATCACCTGCTTAACATCTTTTGTCATAGTGGTTTCCTCCTTCCAAGTAATTTATTTGTATGTTCATAATACCTATTTTTTATTCTTTTTCCCAATAACGGTATAATTTGTCGGGTTAGCGCCATAATTGGATTGTTTTTCATATATAATAATTTTTTATTTATAACTATCAAAATATGTCATATTTTAAAATTTATCCGTTATAACTTATAAAAAAAGATTGAAGACCATACCCACACCTGTGTACATCTCCAATCCTTTTTATTTAATCCTATTATATACGAATCATTTCTCCAGAAATTATCCCCACACTTCTTCTGCAATTTCTTTCACAAGCTTTAACTTAGCCCACTGTTCTTCCTCAGTAAGCTTATTTCCAATCTCGCATGAAGCAAATCCACACTGTGGGCTTAAATACAGTCTGTCAAGCGGAACATATTTTGCTGCCTCATGAATTCTGTTAATAACAAGTTCCTTGTTTTCAAGCGCTGGTGTCTTAGTTGTAACAAGTCCAAGAACAACCTTCTTGTCCCCGGATACCTTCGCTAGTGGTGCAAATCCGCCTGAACGCTCATCATCATATTCAAGATAATATGCATTAACATTTTCCTCACCAAAAAGCAGATCAGCAACGCTGTCGTATGCACCTGAGCTGAAGAATGTTGAATGATAGTTACCTCTGCACACATGTGTGTTGATAAGAAGGTCTTCTGGTGCTGCAGCTACAACCTCGTTGTTTAACTTAAGCATAAGCTTCTTGTACTCTTCAAGAGCCTCACCGCTTCTGCCTGTAAGCGCAACAGCAAGCTTTGGATTAACCATTCCGCCCCATACGCAGTCATCAAACTGGAGATTTCTACAGCCTGCTGCATATATTTCAGCAACAAATTCATTGTAAGCCTTAATTACATCTTCTGCAAATGCTTCCTCTGTTCCATAGTATGCAAGTGTATCTGCTAAAAGCTCTGCGCCTGTAAAATATGCATAGAACTGTCCCGGTGAAGGAATTGTCTGCTTCGCAACAGTGTTCTCGTCCTCTAATGCCTTAACGAACTTAAAATGTTCAACAAACGGATGGTTCTTTACTGATATTTTCCCAACCATATATGTATCATCAATCATTGCTGCTTCTGCGTCAAATGTTGTATTACCATCAACTGTCTTTCTATGCTCAACGCCATTGAAGCCCCACATGAAATCAAGATGCCATGTAGACCTTCTGAACTCTCCATCAGTAATAACATGATAACCAAGTTCCTTAACCTTTGCTACAAGCTCTCTTATGCAGTCGTCTTCAACTGCTATAAGCTCTGCCTTGTTAATCTTTCCGCTCTCATAATCAGCTCTTGCCTTCTTTAATCTCTCTGGTCTTAAAAAGCTTCCCACATAATCATATCTGAAAGGTGTATGTAATTTACTCATATGTATCCTCCTGTTATAAATCAATTGTGAGGATAATTGTATCAGATGTGATTTGATATTTATAATACATTTTAATTGTGGTTAGCCATAGTTTTAAGCTATGATTCGTGCTGTGCCAAAACACTTATCAACATCTGCAGCAATATCCGCATCAATCCAGCCTTTATCAGCCATATCAGTAAGAATAGCACATGCTTTTTCATGCGACATGCCATTTTTGTAAGGACGGCTCTCAGTTAATGCCTGATAAATGTCTACACATGCCATCATTCTCTCCTGAGTATTCAGCTCTGACGCTGTTTTTCCAAAAGGATAGCCTGTGCCATCAAGCCTCTCATGGTGAAATGCCGCCCAATCACGAATCTCTTCAAAGTCCTCAATTCCTGATAATATGTAATACGAATATGCAGCGTGGTGCTTCATGTCCTGAAACTCCTCGTCTGTCAACTTTCCTGGTTTTTCCAGAATTTCATTGCCTATAGCCACTTTGCCAATGTCATGCAATGCCCCTGCAAGATACATTTTTTCAACAGTTTCTTCATCAAAGCCCATGTATCGTGCAAGTTTTTCAGCACAATCAGCAACACCAATTGAATGAGTACTTGTAAATGGAGATTTGTAATCAACTATGTTTGCAAAGAAATTAGCAACCGCCTTTATCTGTCCCAAGCTTAATTCCTGCATTATTCTTGGAACTTTATCCCACAGCATTTTATCCAGATTATCATCGTCAATCATAAGAAAATCCTGCTCTGAAAATGCTTTGTAAAATGCTTTTACACATTCCTTATCAAACATTGTGCCTTCTGTCTTTTGAAAAAAATGCTGTACTTTTTCCCATGTCTCTGCTGTTAGCCGCCTGCTTATGCAGGCTATATCCAAAAGGTCGCACAAATGAATTATCCTTGCAAACAGAGGAACTTCCGTCCATTTCTTTCCAAAAGGCCCGCTGCCATCAGCATTTTCATGATGATACAAAATAACGTCGGTCACATTGGTATGGAACGGAAGGCTCTGGATATTCCTTTCACCTAAAGAACAGTGCGCTCCTAGCTGCTGTATCTTATTAGTAACAGTAATCTGGGAAATATCATTATGAAGTTCTTCCTGAATATACTGTGTTAATGCATTATCATGAAGCAGCGCACACACCGCCAGATCCTGCAGGCTCTCGCCCGCAACGCCCATCTTGCCGGCTATGCTCACACTCATGTAAGCGACTCTTTTTGCATGATTATTAGTTACATGAACAAGCTCTGCCTCCACACAATCCAGTGCGTAGGAACAGGCTGCCATCAATCCCAAAACATCTAACTTCATAACATTTTCCTGCTTTCTGACTATTTATAATTTCCTGAAACCTCCAGATAGATTCCCCCGGAAATTCAGGTCCTCTTATCGGACCATTCGATTGTATCTCCTTATATTCTCTTACTTCTACCGCTGTTGGTATTTTCTTTGCCATACATTTTCTCTCTGATTTTGTATATTATGTCTTTTAAATTCACTTTAAAATTCTTTTGAATCCATTTCATATGGAGCTTTGATAAAACAATTATATCATAATACCTATCAATAGTCGCATTTTTAAAAGACTTATAGGATAAAAACAGCGTATAACTATAATGATAGTCGAAAACAAACCTATAAATTGGAAATATTAATATACTTTATAGGAATTTTCATTAAAAATATCATGTAACATAAGAAAAAAAGTGAAAATATGCCTATAAAGGAATTATTATTTTTTAATTAATAGGAAATCACAAGAATCTCAATATGATATTCTCATATAAACTTGAATTGAGATTTCACCTATTCTAAGGGAACAAGGGTGCAGGAAATCCGGTGGGTGTCCGCTTTGCACCGACCGTAACAAATCAACTGCCAGAGTCATTTTCGCCCGGTCTTTCATCGCCAATACAATTTCTCTGAAGTGATAGCAGATAACAAATCGGCAGGTCTTTCTAAAAAATAATCTGCTTTTATGTGCTTATTATGACTGCCCCATACTGCCAAAGCAAAATCAATTCCTGCATTTTCCGCACATTTACTGTCATATTTGCTGTCTCCGATATAAAGCACTTTACTATGGTCTGCTTTTGATAATTCCACATATTTCAAAATCGGTGCGGCATTAGGTTTATGTTCCTGTGTATCATCTGCACATATGATTGTTTTGAAATAATGACTGATACCAAATGGACAAAAATCATGTGCAAATTCTTTCCTTGTCTTTGATGTGACAATCCCCATTTCATAATCCAGACTAAGAAGATTTTTCAACAATTCAATGATTCCGTCAAATACCTTAATGGTATTTGTATAGTTACGCATATTTTTATCCCATAATTCTATTGCATAGGAAGTGTCTTTTATCTCAAGTTTTTTCAAAGCGTCTGTTCCTGTAATCCCTAACGCAAATCTTAGTTCAGAGCATGGTATCTCTCTCCCGGACAATCCCTTTATAGTTTCCTGTAAAGAATGTAATACAGCATATTCCGTATCAATCAGAGTACCATCAATATCAAAAATAATATGCTTATACTTCATGCTGCCACCTTTCCCTGTCTGTATCAAAATAATGTATCACCCTAACGAAAACTGTTTTCCACAATACCAGGAAGCAGAGAATAGATAGAACAGCCAATCTGATTTTCAAATTGTTCTTTAATCTCTAAAATCCTTTTCCATCTGTCTATTGTCGCCGGGTGAACACCGTACCGTATTGTCACATCTACAAATCTCTTTTCCAAAAGACAGAACCCCGTTGGCATAGCCAATGCGTCACATAACTGTACAAGACGATCATAATCATCATATATCGCATTTGCAACAAATTCTTTCATAAACAGGTAATCCTCATAACTGACATCAAACTCACCTATAGATGTGTCAATATCCTGTATCATAAATGCGTGTGATATACATATCTGTGCAACTTTTTCCCATCCGCGTTCCATACAGTACCGATAGCCGTCTATCAGATGCCTTTCCGAACTCACTCCGGCATAACGTCCAATATCATGTAACAACCCGAAAATATATGCCTGTTCAGAAGATAAATCTTTACAGTGTGATGCGATGTTTTTACAGGCTTCGGCTACAAACCGGGAATGGTCTGCCCATGCTCCTGGATTGGATTCTGACGCTTCCTTTAATGCCAGTTCTGCGGTCTGAATATTCAGTTTTTCCACCTTGCACTCACCTCCTGTAAATTATATATTTTCTTTATAGGTCTCATTATAATGCAGAAATCACAGAAAAAATATTTCTTTTCTGCAATTATTTATCACTATTCTGCCATTTTTTTCGATATTCTATAGGTGAACAATGTGCGTATTCCCTAAAAACCTTTCCAAAATAACTGCTGCTCCCTAAACCGCACTCATGACTGATAACGGTAACAGGTTCCTGCCCCTTTGCCAGCATCTGACAGGCAATTTGTAAACGGTAAGTTGTTATATACTCTACGGGTGTCATGTGCAGACAGTCATGGAACACTCTGTAACATTCCCTTTCGCTTAAATATGCTGCCGCAGCAAGTTCCGAAATAGATAATTTTTCTCTGTAATGTTCATGAATGTATATCATCATCAGCTTTATTTTATCGTTGCTTTTGTTATGTTCCCCTTTCTTTTCGCGCATAGAACGAGAAAGTTCAAAAAGCATAAGCCATATTTCCGTTAGAGCTTCCCGTAGTTTTATTTCATATCCAAATTCATCACTGGATATACGAAATGAAGCAGCAAGCAGTTTCAAAATCCTTTCTTCTTCTGCATTGCCTGGAAAAAGCGGAATTACCTCAATCTGCGGGACTGTTATAATAGGTGTAATATATTTTTGTTCAATCCTGCTTCCCTGTTCTCCGGCAAGTAATGAAACGTCGAAAATATGAAGTAGCTGTATATTCTTTTCTTTCTGCGATATTGCTTTTGTCATATGGAGTACATTGGAATTTATCATGCCGCCGCTTCCAGCCGGAAACAATATTTTTCCTCCTGACGTATCATATTCAATGCTGCCGCTTTCCATATAAAAAAGTTCCACTGTCCTGTGCCAGTGCCACGGTACATAACCCCCTATATACTTGTCAAGTTCTGCCCTCGTAGCGATATAGGGAAAATCTTTTTCAAAACCGGGAAGCAATTCTTCCCTGCTTCCAGTATAAAATTCAATGCTATGGATATTTTTCATGTCTGTTCACCTGCACATCTAGGAGTTTCTATCTGCTTTATGGATTAAATATACTGGAATAGTTCGGTAATTGTCAATCAATCAAAACAGTTTGATCTGGAAGATTATAAAATGATGTTGCTATTTTCAAAGTGATATCCCCATTTGACAAAAGTTCTGTCACATCATCTTCTGGAATATTCATTTTCCCCAGTCTGGTATATGCCCATGAATTGGATCCATAAAACACTACTATTTTGTCTCCACTGTATAGAACTATATCTCCGCTATGAGTAGTTATCTGCTCATCATTTTTTGTATAACTTTTTCCCAGAGAACCAACCTGCTCATTGTCGCTATACATAGACATCTGCACTACGACATCTCCTTTGCGAGCTTCTTCCATGAGTTCTTGTACAGTCTGATTATCTTCCCATATAACTGGGATTTCAGTATCATTAAAATATAACTTCATATATTCTTTCTCATCATCAATCGCCGATTTGTCTGTAATTTCTGTTTTCTCTAATTCTCCAGCTGAAATTTGAGATTCAGTACTATTGTCTATTATTCCTTCGGATATATCATTTTCAGACGAAACACTTCTTTTTTCTCTACATCCTGCAAGCCCAGTTAAAACTAACACACAAAGACTCAGTAATAGTACTCTTTTCATACTTATAATTCCTTTCCAAGTTCATATGCTTTCTTCATCGCATCCACATGATCAGCAGCTGTATTTGCAGCATCAATTCCACCGCCACCAACCATGCCTTTCAAGGAAGCCTTTTCAAAACAGTCTACCCAGCCTTGCAGACCATTGTAGGCTTTTTCAAATGTACTTTCATCATTCTCAGCGGCAGTTGCAATCATATAAATATCTCTGAATGAATAATCTGTCGAATATAAAGGATTCAATCTATCAAGAAGTGTTTTCATCTGGCCGCACATCTCATAGTAATAAATTGGTGTTGCATAGACAATGACCTCCGCAGCCTTTACCTTTGCCATAATTTTGTATTCTGTTCACTATGTTAATTCTTCTTTCAGTTTTATAATATACTCTTCAATCTTTTTAATTGTAGTTATAAATTCATCATCACTCTTTCCCGTTGGATCTTCAAGCCCCCAATTATCATCAAATGCTCTTCCAATAAATGGGCATCCTACATTACATCCCATAGAAATAGCAATATCAGGTTTTGGAATATCTGAAATTAGTTTAGAATACTGAGTCTGCTCCATATCAATGCCATACATATCTTTCATAATGCGCACTGCATCCTGATTAATTGATGGTTTTGTTTCTGTTCCAGCGGAATAACTTTCAAATACATCTGATGCCAAATATTTTCCGAGAGCCTCCGCAATCTGACTTCTACATGAATTATGAACACATATAAATGCTATTTTCTTTTTACTCATAATATGGACACCTTTCCCTTATACACTGTTCATTCCTCTTAGAATACTCACACCGCATATGTTCATATTCCAAAACAACATCATAATTACTATTTATATAATCGACACCATTCTTAAACGCAATCATTGCATCTCTTTTGCAACATCTTGGACCATTTATCTTTCCTAATTCCCCAATTGCCTTTGAAGTAAACTGCATATGATTTCCCCATGTACCATCTGTTGATAGTGGACCTGTCCCATCAATAATTGATAATGCTGCCCCCATTGAAGTAATTGCACCACATATTCCCCATAATCCACACATTGCCCCAGGCATTCTCAGACCTTCTGACATTAGTTTTTCAAGAGCATTTTCAATATCAATGTTTCCTCCAGCATTTTTATATGCTACAAGCAAACTTGCTCCATCTAATATATGATGTTCAGGACCATGCATACTAACATATTCTTTCTGTGCAATTTTCTTAAAAATTTGAATTGGATTCGTTCCTTTTTCTAATTTAATATCTTTAATTATAAGTTCTGCTTTATCCTGTATCGTCATTGTAATCTCCTTAAATTTATTTCAGCAAACTTTTTCCCTGCATTAAACACAGGTAAGGCATTCTATAAAATGCTTGTAATTCATCAGTGTTTCACAGTTCAAAGAATAATGATGCCATTTTCCTTCTTTTCGATCATTCACAAGACCACATGCTGTAAGTATTTTCATATGATGTGATAGTGTAGGCTGTGTAATTTCAAACTTTTCTAATATCTTACAGCCACATTTCTCGCCATCGGACAGTATCTGAACTATCTCCAACCTGTTTGTATCTCCAAGTGCTTTGCAAATCAATGCAACTTTTTCAGCATTCATAATTATTCACCTCACATAGATGTTTGTCTATGTTATATCATATACATAGATATATGTCAATGTATTGATACTCAAAAAGGCTACACATTACTGCATAGCCTAATTTCTATTATCTTTACAAATTTCTATTTACCAATTTCATTAAATAATAAAATTCACGAACTAACTACATTGTCAAAAAATTCATTACAAGATTCACCATTATATCTTTTTCTTCCGGTATTGACTCTGCAATCATAAGCGTAATCGCAACCAATGCTCCATCACTGATTATCTTACTATCATCTCTATACAAGGCATTATTCCGAGCAAGAAATTCCAAAAATAAAGATGCTGCAATTCGCTTACATCCATCTGCATATGGATGATCCTTAATCATAAAATATAATAAATTAGCAGCCTTTTCCTCTAATGACGGATATACGTCTCCACCAAACACACTCTGATAAACTGCTGCCAAAATACCCTCAACTTTACCATTTTCTTTCTCCACACCAAATACATCCTATTTAAATGAATCCTCCATGTGTGAAACCATTTTTTTACATTCCTCATATGTTATTTTATATATAGGTCTGTTTCCCACAAGTTTTTTAAGAGATTGATGATCATATTGGTCCAAAAGCATTAATGCATCTGTATACGAGGTAACAGCCTTTAAAATTTCTGACTCTTCAACCTCCAATGTGCACGCAAGCATCTTTGTTTGAATATCAACGGTTCTTTCAAGCGCTTGCAATCGTTTTCCATTAATAGCATAGCCTTGAATCACATATTGCTTTAACACAGAATTAGCCCATCTACGAAATGCGATGCCGCGTTTTGAATTAACACGATATCCCACAGATAATATCATATCAAGATTATATATCTTGGGTTTTCTTCCTCCAGAACTTTTGTCGTAAAAACCGACAGAAGTCCCATCTAATTCTCCTGAAGAAAGAATATTGGAAATATGCTCACTCACTGTAGCATGTTTAACATCAAATAATTAATCGCATCTTCAACAGTCATACATGTAACACACTCCTACAAATTCCGGTTTTTACACAACCCTTTAAAAAAAGCCTTTGCATTATCCAGATCATTCTTATCCGGATGTCCTTTTGATATACCTCCTATAAGCTTGAATGGTCCAAATGTGTCATATCCCTTACAAGAAAATTCTCCCACAATTCTTCCCTGCTTTTCTTTTATAATTCCCTTTATTGAATCAAATACCGGCTTTCCTCCATAAGTGCATATAAGAAAAACATCCATATCCTCTGGAAGATTTACTTCAGCAAAGTTGATTACGGCCTGGTGCATCTTACCAAAATAAATACCAGAAGCAAATCCTATGAGATCATACCCTGATAAATCCTTTTCAGTAATCTTAGCTGCATCAATAATATCAACCCCATATTCATCTGCTATGACATCAACAATTTTCTTGGTATTATTGTGATGAACCGATGCATATATAATAACTGTTTTCATATCTGCTTCACTCCATTATTTCACTACTTTTCATGCTTAATTCACATTTATATACTACTATATCACATACTCAAACATTCTAAACTGCCTGTTTCCAACTACCTCGTAAAATATGTTTTCAGTACTTACATATTTAACTCCAGCTCATACGGATATCATACATCATCCGTGTAAGTGCAATACTGTCTTTAGCTGTATATACATCACTGCTGCAATATCCAAGTTTTACGCATCTGCTTACTTCCCTGATTTCATATTCAAAGCCATTTATATCAACCGGACACTCGATTGTTTCCGGTTCTTTTCCTTCCACCTCAAGTATCATAGTCTCAGCGTGTTGGAAATCTGGTAAAAATATACTTCCCTTTGTTCCCTCAATTTTGGCATTACGTTTTAATTCCTGCCCAATTGTCTGGACTGATTCTGCAGTACATCCATCATTATATGTCATGTTGAGGCAGCTGTAATCATCTGTTCCATACTCATTAATATGTACTTTTTGAGTTTCTACATTCTGCGGCTCATCCCCTGTAACAATGCGCAGAAATCCCAGATTGTAAATTCCTATATCCAACAAAGCACCTCCACCAAGTGCAGGGTTAAATTTACGCTCTTTTCTGGCACCTGTTGCAACAAACCCATACTGACATGAAATATGTTTTATTTCTCCAATTACTCCTTGCTGTAAGATACTGCGTAAACGATCATACAATGGAAGAAACCATATCCAGAGTCCCTCCATGATAAAAAGATGCCTATCCCTTGCCAGCCTGTACAGTTCCTGTGCCTGTTTATCATTTATCGTAAACGGCTTTTCGCACAATACATGCTTTCCATGTTCAAGACATAACCTGCAATTCTCATAATGCAAAGTATTTGGTGTTGCTACATAAACAGCCTCAACATCCTGATCTTTAACCAGTGCTTCATACGAATCATAATATCTTGGGATATTATGCTCATTAGCAAAGGCTTTTGCACTTTCAATGTTACGTGAACCAACTGCTACTAACTGTTCATTTTCTTTACTCATCTGATTTATGGTTGATGCAAATTTTTTTGCAATATTACCTGTAGCCAAAATTCCCCACTTCATCTTATCTCTCCCATCGATTCTATAAATTTATATGTAATATATCCTCATTTAACAATTATTAAAGGACACAAATCTATTATACCTTATATCATCATCTTCGCATATCCATTTTATATCATATTTTATAATACAAAAGGTCAGACCCGCCAAGCCCAATGGTTACTGACGAATCTGACCTTTTACAATTACTAAAAATTTTATATATTATCCTTCAATCTCTTTAATAAGATTAACCATCTCAATAGCACCTTCAGCGCACTCAAATCCCTTATTGCCTGCCTTTGTTCCGGCACGCTCAATTGCCTGCTCGATTGTATCTGTAGTAAGCACTCCAAACATAACAGGAATATCACTTGCTAAAGAAACATTTGCAATGCCTTTGGAAACCTCGCTGCACACATAATCGTAGTGGCTTGTAGCACCTCTTATAACTGCACCAAGACATATAACTGCGTCATACTTTCCGCTTTTTGCCATCTTTGAAGCTATCAATGGTATCTCAAATGCACCCGGTACCCATGCAAGGTCAATATTTTCCTCTGAAACATCATGTCTTACAAGTCCGTCCTTAGCTCCTGCAACAAGCTTAGACACAATAAATTCATTAAATCTTGCTGCTACAATACCTACCTTAATTCCACTGTCAACTAACTTACCTTCTAAAACTCTCATCATCAATTCCTCCTTATAAATATTTCATTTTTTTACACCACATTTAAAATGTGTCCCATCTTTGTCTGCTTTGTCTTAAGATAGAACCTGTCAAAGCTGGTCGCATCTATCTCAATAGGCACTCTCTCACTGATTTCGATTCCAAAATCTGCAAGCTGGTATACCTTATCGGGATTGTTCGTAAGAAGCCTTAAGCTCTTAGCACCTAAGTCTTTCAATATCTGTGCTCCTATGTAGTACTCGCGCGCGTCTCCCGGCAGACCAAGCGCCAGATTAGCCTCAAGTGTATCCATTCCCTGATCCTGAAGTGCGTATGCCTTAAGCTTGTTGACAAGCCCGATTCCTCTGCCCTCCTGTCTCATATAAAGAAGCACACCCCTGCCTTCATTGTTAATCTGTGTCATTGCTGACGCTAACTGCTGACCGCAGTCACATTTCATTGAGCCAAATGCGTCTCCAGTCAGGCACTCTGAATGTACCCTGCACAAAAGATTGCTGCCATCACCAATGTCGCCCTTTACCAATGCAACATGATGCTCACCATTTAACTTATTGACATAACAGTGTGCTGTGAATTCCCCGTATTTTGTAGGCATTCTTGTAACTGCCACACACTCAACCAGGTTGTCATGTCTCTTTCTGTATTCCTGAATCGCTTTAATTGTTATGAATTTGAGATTGAATTTTTCGGACATTTCTATGAGGTCTTCTTTTCTCATCATTGTTCCGTCCTCTTTCATTATCTCACAGCACAGACCGCACTCCTTAAGTCCTGCTATTCTCATAAGGTCTACTGTTGCCTCTGTATGTCCGTTTCTTTCAAGAACTCCATTAGGCTTTGAACGTAGTGGAAACATATGTCCCGGTCTTCTGAAATCCTCAGGCTTTGCCTCATCTGACACACATGCTCTTGCAGTAAAGCCTCTCTCCTCTGCCGATATTCCTGTTGTCGTCTTAACATGGTCTATTGACACTGTAAATGCAGTTTCATGGTTATCAGTATTGTCAGCAACCATCTGTGTAAGTCCCAGCTTTCTGCACAAATCTCCACTCATAGGCATGCATATAAGTCCTTTTCCATATGTCGCCATGAAATTCACATTTTCAGTAGTTGCAAATTCAGCGGCACATATCAGGTCTCCCTCATTCTCTCTGCTTTCATCATCTGAGACAAGTATCAGCTTTCCATCCTGTAAATCCTTAACTGCCTCTTCTACTGTGTTATACTCAAACATTTTCTTTTACCTTCCTTTCCCTTTGATATTTTAAAATCCATTCTTTAGCAGGAACTCTTTCGTTATCCCGCTTTTCGGCTTTTCCTTTTCAAATGTGATGAATTTCTCTATGTACTTACCGACAATATCATTTTCAAGATTAACTACATCACCAGCTTTCCTAAGTGACAGCGTTGTCGCACCTGCCGTATGTGGTATTATTGATACTGAAAAGCTCTGGCTGTCCGTCTTGGCAACCGTAAGACTTATTCCATCTATGGCAACTGAACCTTTTTCAACAATATATTTTAATATTCCGATGTCTGTCTTAATCTGATACCATATCGCGTTATCATCCCTGGTTATCGCTGCAACTTTTCCTGTTCCATCAATATGTCCTGAAACTATGTGCCCTCCGAACCTTCCATCTGCTGCCATTGCCCTTTCAAGATTAACAGCACTGCCACTCACCAGCTTGCCAAGTGATGAGCGGTTCAGCGTCTCATGCATTACATCCGCAGTAAATGTATTATCATATATCCCTGTCACTGTAAGGCACACACCATTGACAGCAATGCTGTCTCCTATATGTGTTCCCTTAAGGACTTTTTCTGCCTGTATTGTAAGAATTGCTGATGCCGTTCCTTTTTTTACATTATTTACATGTCCGATTTCTTCAATAATTCCTGTAAACATTACAACTCTCCTTCAATCAGAATATCGTCACCAAGAAGACGAACGGTTTTGTTTCTCAACCGATATGCTTCATCTACATTTGCAATACCCTGCCCTTCAACTGCTGTCTTACTGTCTACCCCGCCAAATATCTTAGGTGCAATGTAAGTCTGAACCCGGTTCACAATTCCAGCCTGCAATGCCGAAAAGTTAAGTGTTCCGCCTCCCTCTAGAATCACGCTGTCGATACCTTTTTCTCCAAGTATGTTCATAAGCTCTTTAAGATCAACGTGCTGCTCTGATTCTTTTGTAATTATCACTTCACAGCCTGCATTTTCATATAAAGATTTCCTGTCGCTGTCGGTACTACATGTAGCAATTATTGTTGGTATCTGCCCTGCACTTTTTACAATTCTGCTGTCAAGCGGAGTTCTCAATCTGCTGTCGCATATGATTCGCACAGGATTGTGTGGGTTGCTTATGGCTGTACTTCTGCAGTCAAGCATTGGATTATCAGCAATCACAGTGCCAACCCCAACCATAATTGCCGCATATCTGTGACGGTCTGCATGCACATTTTCTCTTGCCTGCTCACCTGTAATCCACTTGGAAAGTCCCTTATATGTGGCAATTTTTCCATCAAGTGTCTGTGCTGTTTTCATCACAACATATGGCTCTTTATTCCTTATGTAATGAAAGAATACATAATTCATCGCAAGACATTCTTCATTGCATACACAACCTTCGACTTTAATCCCGTGTTCTTCCAGATATTTAACACCTTTTCCACTTACCAGGGGATTAGGATCCATCGAACCTATCACAACCCTGCTTATTCCTGCCTGCACAAGTGCTTCAGTGCAAGGCGGCTGTTTCCCATGATGGCAGCACGGCTCAAGTGTCACATATATGGTTGCTCCACTGGTATCCTCCATACATCTTGAAAGTGCGTCTCTTTCCGCATGAAGCTCACCATATTTCCTATGCCAGCCTTCACCTATGATTCTGTCATCCTTTACAATAACAGCTCCAACCAGCGGATTAGGATTAACCCAGCCTGTTCCATTCTTTGCCAGTTCAATTGCCCGCCTCATGTAGAATTCATCTTGTTTTGAAAAATTGTTATTTATTTCCTGCTGCATATCTACACCTTCTTTCTGTTCCTTCCTGTCCTGCTTTTCTCTATTCTGCTTTTTTCTGTCCTGATTTCCTCTATCCCTATTTGCCTTGTCTGCTGCATCTTAATTTCATTCTTAATGTGCTTGTTGCTTCCCTGATTTTACCGGCTCAAAGTCGTGATACCTATAAGTAGTCGCATTTTCAATGGTTTAGTATGTCTTTTTTTATACTGTCGATAATGTCAAACGCATTTTTACAACTAAAAGACCTATAAATTCATTGTTTATGGCTCATTTAGTAGGTAAATCTATAAGTTATCTTTGGTTTTCCCCAAAAATAAACCTACCAAATTCTTAAAAACCTTGTATTAATAGGTTTTTGCCGAATTTACCTGCTGCCCTGCTGCTCTGAATTGCTATAATATGCCGCCAGATTGCTATGAATTGAATCGATGTAATATGCTGCCCGCCACAATTGCCAGTTCCAGCATTTCAGACCAGACTCCGCCTCAACAATACATACACTCCAGTACAACCAAAATCCAGACCAGACATAAAAAAAGCTTCCAAAGCAGTTTCATCTCACCACTTCAGAAGCCTTACGCCAAAATCCCGAATTTCTATAATCAAATTCTTACTCTGACAATCAAAAAAGCTCTGAGATAATAAATCATCTCAGAGCCAGTATCCACATTCAAGCCAGCCATTCATTCTAATATGATTACATTATGAATAACCAACTTTAATATCACTTCTTTCATCCAGACTTTACTGTCGGCTTCGGAATTACACCGAATCATGCTCTGGCTTACGCCTCGGCTCGTGGGCTTTACCACCGGTAGGGAATCACACCCTGCCCTGAAGTTCCATATGTATTAAATTATTTATAGTATACACCTGATTTTTAAAAAATCAAGTACTTGACACATTTATTAATATAAGGAAATGAATAAAACCAAAACATGTAAAAACCGGAACCTCGCACCCACACAGTAAGCGAAATTCCGGTCTCCTTAAATATTAATTTTCTGGCTTTTTACCTTTAACCGTTAATCCTGCTGCCGCCCCTCCTATTATAAACATAAGAAGCCATGCAAATACACGTTTATTATCTCCTGTATCAGGCGTCTGTTCTTTTACTGTCTCTGTCTTACCGCCTTTACCCGTATCGTCCGATGATGTTGTATCTGTAATCTTTGCAACCACAGTCTGTGATTTTTCAATTTCTACAAGCCCATCCTGCCTGATGTAATATCTGTCACAATCTTTACAATACCAGTATTCAATATTTCCTTCATCTGTTCTGGTAGCCGCCTTTGCCGCTACTGACTTCAAGCCTTCATGTATACTCATATTGTAAGTGCCATATTCTTCACTGCAGATTGTACACACCGCTTTCTTCACACATGTTGCACTTCCGCCTGCATGTTTACACTGATAATCACAAACCGTGCATACACCGTTTTTCCAACCATGTGCTTCACTTGTCGATACTTCCTTATCACAGCAATCATATGCCTGCTTATGAGTTTTTTCTGTCTGTACCCATACTACCTTTCCACTGTGATTTGCCATATCTTTATCTGTATACTCCCTGCCGCAGGTTTCGCAAACCGCACCCTTTGTACATGTTGCTTCTCCGCCGCTGTGTACGCATGCATAACCACATATTTCACAAGCACCGTCTTTCCAGTTATGATTTTCTTGTGCTATCGTCACTTTACCACAGCAATCATATTTCTTTTCATGTGTTGTTGCTGTCTGTGTCCACTTTTCTGTTCCTGTATGATTGTCTGCATTTATTTCTCCATATTCACTATGGCAGATATTGCAAACCGCTTTCTGCGTGCAGGTTGCTTTTCCGCCTGTATGAATACAATCGTATCCACATACCGTGCAGTGTCCATTCTCCCAGACATGATTTGCTATATTAGTTACCTCTGCACCACAACAGTCATATTTTTTCTGATGAGTTTTTTCTGTCTGTACCCATACCTGATTTCCACTGTGGTTTGCCATATCTTTATCTGTATACTCCTTGCCGCAGGTTTCGCAAACCGCACCTTTGGTACATGTTGCTTCTCCTCCGCTGTGTACACATACATAACCACATGTTTCACAAACACCATCTTTCCACTTATGATTTTCTTGTTCTATCGTCACTTTACCGCAGCAATCATATCTCTTTTCATGTGTTGTTGCTGTCTGTGTCCACTTTTCTGTTCCTGTATGATTGTCTGCATTTATTTCTCCATATTCACTATGGCAGATATTGCAAACCGCTTTCTGCGTGCAGGTTGCTTTTCCGCCTGTATGAATACAATCGTATCCACATACCGTGCAGTGTCCATTCTCCCAGATATGATCTGCTATATTAGTTACCTCTTCACCACAACAGTCATATTTTTTCTGATGAGTTTTTTCTGTCTGTACCCACACCTGTTCTCCACTGTGGTTTGCAGGATTTAAAGTACCATATTCAGCATTACACTCCGTGCAGACGGCTCTCTTTTTACATGTTGCCGCTCCGCCTACACAGCTTTCTGTTTCTTCTATAGTACAGCCTGCCGTTGTACATTTGTGGGTATGTGTGCCGTTACCATTTGACTTCCATTCACCATATATATGTTCTGACTTTGCTGCTGTAACAATCTCACCACATTCACAAATTACAGGTGTTGTACAATCACCATCATCTGTACCACTATGTTTTGTCTTTGTTGTTGTTACCGTACAGCCGTCATTCTCACACACTTTCCAATGATAAGTATCGTCTTTTGTCCATGTGTCGCTGAACTTATGATTTGCCTGTGCTAGAAATATTTTCCCACAGACAGAGCATATTGATTCTTTCGTACAGTCGCTGTTATCAATTGTATGATTCGCATTTACGGTAACAGACAGATAAATGCTGTATCCTTCATTATCCGTCAATGTTATTGTCTGTGTGCCATCTGCTGCAGATACAGTATAAATACCGTCCACATCAGATGTAAGCGTTTTATTTCCTGCCATTACCTGTGTATAATCGGAAGAAGTTACTTTAAACTGTGCCTTCTCGCAGTATACTCCATTATTTTTAATACCGTCTACCACTGTATCCGGATTAATCGCATTATAATAATATGTAACTGTCTGTGTTTCTGATGTATACACACCCTTTTCATCGCCTGTCTTGCTTAAAAAAGTATATCCTGATGGAATCTTAATATTTTCAGGTACCGCATAATTCGTTCCCGATGTACCCTGAAGTGTAATCGATTCACGTAACTTCTGCTCACTGTCTTTTATCACATAATTAACAATTACTTTTCCTTTGCCTGATGTTACAGCCACATCATCAAAGCTTTCCTTATCTACAAGAATCATTGTAGTATACGCAGATACAGTTATAACGGAGCCTGCGACTTCACCAAGTGATACAACTCCCGCACTTTCGCCATTTGCAATAACAACCCAGTCCGTAGCAGCTCTTCCTTGAACAGGAATTGTAATTTCTTTTGACACATCTGACTCATTATTTAATACTGCCATAGTATTCCACTCGTCGTCTTTTGTACCTGCAAGCACATAAGCTTCAGAATTTTTTATTGTCTGGCTTTTCGCAAGCGGTGAAAATGCCTTTCGTATCTCCATAAGTCCTCTGTAATATGAGACTACATCTGCGTACTCTGCTGAATCCTTCCATTCAACGTAACTGCTGTCTGCAAGAGTTGTTCCCTCAACGCTGTTACACATTTCTTCTCCGCCATCCATAAACAAAGTTCCCGGCTTAGCATATTTCATTGCTGCTTTCTGCTTGTATATTTTTACGGCTTTTTCGTTTCTTTCGCCATAAGTGCCACCTGTGCTGCCGATTATTTCATCATAAAAGGAAGTTTTATTCTGTCTTTCTTCCTTTGTATAATTATCTCCCCATATAACCAGATTGGCATCTTCCTTTGCCAATGATGTCTTTATCTCATCCAGCCATTTATATACATACGAAGAACCTTTGTACTTCACATTGACACAGTCAATCAAATCCAGTGAAAATCCATCAACATGATATTCCTCAGCCCAATATTTCATGGAATTAACCATATAACTACGATACATCTTCCGCTCTGTGGCAAGCTCATTGTCATATCCCGTATTTGTTGTATACCTTGTACCGTTAGTATTCAATCTGTAATAAAACCACGGAACCGACTTTTCAAGAGGATTTTCCTCTGAGGCATGCGTATACGGCATCTCCATCACAACAGAAAATCCCGCACTGTGAAGTGCCTGAATCATCTCTTTACATTCTTTTATAACAGTCTTGCTGTCTGACGGATTGGAAGCATAGCTTGCCTCAGGTACATTATAATTTAAAATCTCATACTCACTGTCGCCATCAAAATCCGCAAACGGTGCAAGCTGTACTGTCGTAACGCCAAGTTCCTTCAGATAATCAATGCCAGATACAAGTTCTCCCGCACTGTTTACTTTTGCACCCTTTTCCGTAAAAGCACTGTACTTTCCGCCTGCAGTCATGCCCGATGCGGTATCTGACGAGAAATCCTTGACACTTATTTTATAAACAGTATTTGCTTTTGTCGAATCAACATACACATGTCTGTCGCTGTCCCAACCCTCAGGAGATACTGAAGATGTATCTGTTATATACGAACGCTTTCCGTCTTTGCTTACCGCAACCGAATATGGGTCCTGAATTTTATATTTTGTTGTTCTGTCGCTGCCAATATGGGTAATATCTGTTGTGGTAATCGTATAGTCATAATACAATCCGCCCCAATCACCAATAAGTGTTATAATCCAGAGGCCATTCCATTCCCCATTTACAAGCATTTTCTCTAATGCATAAGTTCCTATATCACGTGCATTGCTGTCATTATCATCACCTGTTGCATAAATATTAACTTTTACATATGTTGCCGCAGGTGCCCATAACAAAAATTCAGTTGACTGCTTTGTATATGTCGCTCCAAGCTGCCTGCCCTTACGTGTATGCCCCCAATCATCAACATATGTTCCATCATAAAAATATTTATTATCAATATCTTCTGCCACTTTATTAATATAGCTGTTAGGAATCGTAGCTATCTTTTTACTGTTATCTGCCGCAAACCCGGTAACGGCACTGCTTGAAAATACCATTCCGATTGACAATACCACCGCAGTAATCTTTTTTAAGTTTAAATACTTCATAAACTCTCCCTCCTTTTATTGTACTCAATGTATCTATGCAATACCATAAAGCATTACAAAAATACATTCTATCTTAGTGGTATTATACAATAAAAGGCATCAAAAAAAATGTCATTTACATGAAATGACATTTTTTCGACACGAACGATATTAAAATGAATGTTTATTCTTCACTTTTTAATCACAATTTATTTATAAAGTTCTGGACTCAATTTTTAAAAAATCAAGTACTTGACATATTTATTAATTTTATGATACTATACCACGGCACAATTAAATATGGTTATATTGGAAACGACACATCCCCCGGATGATAACGAACAACACATGTTTTGCTTAAGTTATTATTAAGGAGGATTTTTTTATGCCAAAAAACAAGTTTCAGGATGTTATTTTCACAATTATTATGGCAACAATTATGGTCTATGGCATGGTCGTATACAATGTTGCCCTTAACACAGGTACTGTGAATGGTACTACTTTCTTAGCTGCAACGCATGAGCTCCCAATCATGGTTCCAATTGCATTCGTGCTCGAGTTCTTCGTTGTAGGAAAGATAGCTAAAATGCTTGCTTTCACTGTTATGCGTCCAACTGACAGACCACAGTTCATCACATATGCAATATCAATATGTATCTGCTGCATTATGTGTCCGATTATGAGTCTTGTAGCTACATTCCTTTTCAAAGAGCCATCCTTTGGCATGTGGGTTAAAACATGGGCAATGAACTTTCCTATGGCAATCTGCTATCAGATGTTCTATTGCGGACCACTTGTAAGACTTATATTCAGGGCAATATTTGTCAGAAAAAATGCTGAAGTCCCAGAAAACATGTGCGCTGTAGATACAGAATAATATTAACTATCAGGCAGGAGATTTTCTCCTGCTTTTTTATATATTACGGATATTCAGATAGAAAATGTGTTATTATATGAATATCAATCCAAAGAATGGAGAATTATCATGAAAGCCTATAAACGATTATTAAAATATGTCACTTTCCGTACACCAAGTGACGAAAACAGTGAAACAACTCCCTCATCTGCATGCCAGTTTGAGTTAGCCAGATTTGTAAAAAATGAGATGGAAGGATTGAATTTATCGGATATTGTACTTGACGATATGTGTTACCTGTATGGTAAGCTTCCGGCAACCAAAGGTTATGAAAATGCACCTGCTATCGGATTTATTGCACATATGGATACCGTGTCCGATTATTGCAATCACGATATTACACCTGTTATAACAGAGAATTTCAATGGTGAATCACTTACACTTCCTGCCGGGATAACTCTGTCTGTGCATGATTTTCCTCATCTTGGCACTCTTAAGGAACGCACACTTATCACATCAGACGGAAGCACTATACTTGGTGCTGATGACAAAGCAGGTATTGCTGAAATCCTGACTATGATAGAACATTTGCAGAAAAATGATATACCTCATGGAACAATATGCGTGGCATTCACACCTGATGAAGAAATCGGCAGGGGAGCTGAACATTTTAACATAGAACAGTTCGGTGCCAAATACGCCTACACAATTGACGGCGACACAGAAGGCGAGATTCAGTACGAAAACTTCAATGCATGCAAAGCTGATTTTCATATTAAAGGCTTCAATGTACACCCAGGTTCTGCCAAAGACACCATGATTAATGCCAGTCTTGTTGCAATGGAGATTAACAATGCACTTCCTGCTATGGAAACCCCTCGCGGCACAGAAGATTACGAGGGCTTCTACCATCTTGTCAGCATGTCTGGCGATGTCAGTGAGGCTTCGCTTAATTATATAGTAAGAGACCATAATAAGAATTTATTTGAAGCAAAGAAAAATACTCTGCGATTAATCGAAAAGAATATGAATGAAAAATGGGGCAAGGGAACTGTTACGCTCACCATTAAAGATCAGTATAAGAATATGTCCGAAATCATTGCGGGCTGCATGAATCTTATTGATAATGCAAAGAAAGCCTGTGAACTGGCTGATATAACACCGCTTATTCTTCCTATCCGAGGGGGAACAGACGGCTGTCAGTTAAGCTTCAAAGGACTTCCATGCCCTAACCTTGGAACTGGAGGACACGCATACCACGGTCCTTATGAACATATTACTGTTGAAGGCATGGATATGACCGTTGCTATGCTTGTTAAATTGGTTGGAACATTTACTGAATAATAACTATATTTTATAACACAAAACAGGAGTTAAGCTATTGACCTACTCCTGTTTTGTATTATCAGTTGCTATTCAGTTTTTATTACTTTCGTTTTGAAACAACATACATAACTGCTGCTGCAATACATCCAGCTAACGCAATAATTGCTATTACAAGCCATAATTTCCCATGATTTCTGTCCCCAGTGTTAATTGATGATGCATTTGTTTCATTTTCATCAAATGTATACTGGCTTATTGTTTCTGATTCTATCTGACTGATGGTCTCTGTTTCAGATTCTTTAATACTCTCTGTCTCCAGTTCTGTTCCTTTAATACTCTCTGTCTCTGTTTCTGTCTCTTTAATGCTCTCTGTCTCCGGTTCTTTAACAGTAAAATGTGCACTCGCTGTTCCACTCGATGAAGCAATACCTATAACATGCTCACCCGTCGATAATTTTTTTATTAAATCTGGATTAAGTGTTACAATAATACTTCCTGCTTTTACCGTATAATCCTTGTCTTTTACAAGCTCTCTGCCATCAAGTTCTACTTTTACGAAATCTGAAAATGCTGCATTAGACTTAAATGTAATTGCCTTATCGGAATTCTTATCAATTATACATTTATCACCAGCAATTATTTCTGGTGCCAGTTTCGATGTAACAACACTATCTTTGTCTATCTGCTTTGATGCATTTGAATCTGCAAAGTATTTTAAACATAAAGAGCAGTAATAATATTCAATATTACCTTCCTGAGTCACTGTAGCTGCTTTAGCTTCTACATGCTGTAACTTATGATTATCCTTATTTAATCCACCATATTCCTTATGACACACTTCACACACTGCACGATTGACGCATGTTGCCACTCCACCACTATGAATATGCTCTGGAATGCCACCCTTTATTTCAAATGTGAGTATATTATTCTCGATTGAATTGACACTGATATAAATATCTCCGTAAATCCATATATCTTCACCTATTCCTAATGCTGCATCTGCCTTTGTGTTATACTGTCCACCAAGAACTTCATAATTCCATTTAGGTGATGAAAAATACATATTACTTGGAAACTTAGTGTCACTGTCTATAAGATAACATACCAGCCCTGATTTTAATGGAATTTTATCCACTCTGTTTCCATTAATCTTGAACATATGCTTATATTGAGAATCATATTTGTTACCATTATCCTCAAAATTTCTGTACTCAAGATACAATGTCTTACCCTTTTCCGGAATATCCATCTTATATCCTGTAATATTATCCGTACCTGAAGTTCCTAATGCTTTTAGACTATATTCTCCTTCGGACAAAATCGTCTTAATATCATTCTCATCAGCCCAGCCTAATACTTCTTTCTCCTTAAGAGACATAAACTGTGGAACTGGAGATATATGCTTTGCCATAACTGACATGAAATACACTGGTGACGCATTCTTTGAGTTATATAAATCCTTCAGCCCCATAATATGTCCCATTTCATGTACTGCTGTTGCAATTGATACAAATACCCGGTCATCCTCATCCTTAAATAAATATCCGTTAGTATCACCATCAGGCTTACAATACGAATTGGTTATCTGGACATATTTGTAACTATTAATAGTTTTTTTGCCGGTATTAACAGAAATATTATTAACATAATCTGTATAATTCCACAATGGTGATGACCAGCTTACTGATATATTACCTGACTCATTATTCTTATAAATAATTGTAATTGAATCAATTGCACCATTGTTATCTTTATCAAGCACACCATAGTCATAGTATACAGTATCATTATAATCAGATATTTTATTACCAGATGATATGGCATTATTAACAGCTTCTGACCACTCCTGCCTAAGCTCATACATTCTGCTTGCACGCTCCGAAGCATCTTTATAACCAATAGTATTAATATCGCTGTACTCTGCATAATACCCACGAGGATGTGAAAGTACAATTGAGCCGCCATTATCATATAGATATACACTTCTCATTCTTAATTTGTTATCTGATACACATCTGTAATAATCGCCTACACTATATGAACCTGCATTATATGAATTATCTGTTATTTTTCTAACAGAACTGCCTTCATATACATCATTTATAAATTCAGTTTCACCTGCAAATCTGGCAAATACCACTAAATTAGTAAAATTACTGTCGTCATCATCTGCCTGTATCCTGTCTTTATCACCTGTTAATAACAAAATTGACAGAAAAACAGTGCAAAATAACAGTATTAGTTTGATTTTTCTCATAAAAATTCCTTTCCATGTATAAACAAGCTAACTATTATATTGTCCGGTTTCTCTGTCAGAATCTTACCATATTATTAAATTTAATTCAAATAACTATTTTACGGCTTGCAAACTCCACAAGCTTCATATCCCATATCAATAATCTCCTGCCTGCTTCCTGTATAAATCTTTTTATTGGAAGCATCCATGCTCTTTGCACTGTTGCAGGATTCCTTATGGAACTTCTTAGTATTCGTATTAAGTACATATGTCTGCACATTTGCTTCTGCTGCAGTTGTTGACTTTGAAGCATCTGCAACTATTGAATCGTCCTGATGGCTGTCACCTGTTGCATAATCAATAGCAATTCCCGGCTGTGCATTAAAACAATACACATTGAAAAGAATTCCATCACCATTATCCTCAACTGACTTAGCCTCCATCTGCACACCGCTGGCAACAAGATTATCGCCAGAAAATACAGGTGTTACGCGGTACAGAACATGATTATTAGTTTCCTTTATGTAATCCGCCACCATATTTTCAAAAGGCAGCATACCATCAACATTAAGATATCTTGTTCCTGTAATCAGATTCTTTTCATTGGCATTCTCACCAGTAAGCTGATAACCTATAAGATGGCACCTGTTATACAGATATTTACCATCAACACTATCGTATTTTGCTGTCTGCCATCCCGTAGGTTTTACTTCACCAATTGCACCACGTTTCTCAGTAGGCATAATGTCTTTACCTATATTAGCAAATGCAGTAGTACATCTTCCAAGTTCATCCAGTTCTCCGTAACTCTCAAATGATATAGTCGTGAAGTCAGCATCATTAAATGCTGGGTTATTATCATTAATTACAACATACGGTTCACCCTGATATACTAAAGATGCCATATCATCTGCAACAGCCGTACTCTGAACCTCAGCACTCCCCACAGTACCAGCCTGATTATCCTTCTTAGAAGAGCATCCGCTTAACCCAAATCCGCTTCCTACAATAAAGAACACCAGTAAAAATGCGGTTACTCTCCTTATCACTTCTAACCTTATATTACGCATGTATTTTTCCTTATTTCTTTCTTACATATCTTTCTTCAGTAATTTTCTCATGAGAATTACCCTCAAAATCAGTAGAACCCTCCAGCTTAAAATCATTAAGCATGTCCTTAGGAAACTTCACATCAGAAGGATACTTCCTGTTCCACTTATACAGATAAACCTCATCCACCATATCCTCATAAGAAACAATCTCAGAGTCCTCAACAAAACAGAAATCATCCCTTCCGGCAAAACCAAACTCCTGATTAACCTCAAGATTCTCATAATCACAAAAAAGCTGCTTGCTATATAAAGAAAGCCATAACTTCCCGCCATCAAGCATCTTAATAATATGCTCATTAAGAACACTGTCCTTAGAAACTCGTCTGTTATTAAACATAATTCCATAATCATCATCAACAATAGATATAACCTTCATAATATCCTCCTTTTTTTGTGTCTGGTAAGTGGTAGCTTGTGCAGATAGGGAATCTGCGTAGAGGTGGGCGTGTCGTTAAGACACTGCTTGGATTTTGTCCGTGTTGTCGACACCGTCCGCAACCGGCGCCCACTCGCCCTCCATGGCTCGGTGAGCGCCTTTTTCGCACATCGTGTGCGAAAATTGCTGCACATCACACAAAATCCGAGCAGTCTCTAAACTCCACTTAAACCTCCACTCCGATTCCCTATCCGCACAAGCCACACCACCCCACCACCAAAAAACTCCCGTCAGTTTGTCAACCACCCTACAACATAGAACCCCCGCCCACCACAACAGCAAGGGAGCAAAGCGACCTATGCAGCCTATTTCACCTCTCCACAACAGCGAGGGAGCAAAGCGACCAACGCAAGTAGGTAAAAACTCCCCGGGGTGGTGGGCTGGGTGTGGTTGTATGGTTTAATTGGAAACCGTGTGAAGACGCCGGTACTTAGTGCGTGGGGAGAGCCGCCGAAAGGCGGCAAATCCCCACAAACTTAGTACCCGCTGCGTCTTCGCCCGAGCGGGAGCGCGTTTTCAATTAAACCATACAGCCATCCCCAGCCCCCTCTCCGGGGAGCCATTTCTTACCTACTTCTTAAAGGGAAACCTCCCCGATTCCAGCCTCTTCTTAAGCATAACCCCACCTATCGTCTGAGGCTGCTTAGCCGGACTATTTTCAGCTTCTCTTTCCTCCGCTTCTGCAATTCTGCGGCGAATCTCTTCCATCTTGTTATCCATTGCAGCAATCTGATCTGCACATGAAGACAATTCTGCAGCCAGCTGTTCTGCTTCAGAATCTGGAATATTCTTCTTATAACGAACCTTATGCTCCACGCTCGCCCAGAAATCCATGGCAATTGTACGGAACTGAACCTCAACCTTCATCATCTTCTTTTCATTCTGAAGGAATATCGGTATCTCAATTATAAGGTGAAGACTTCTGTAACCGCTTGGCTTAGGATTCTTGATATAATCCTTTCTCTCGACAAGCACTACATCGTCCTGCTTTAACAGACAGTCAGCAAGCATATAGATATCTTCTGGGAAAGAACATATTACCCTTACTCCTGCAATATCTCTTATACCTTCCTCAATGCCTTCCATTGTTATAGGAATATTTTTCTTCTTCGCCTTCTTAAATATGCCATCCATAGACTTAATTCTGCTCTTGATACTCTCAATAGGATTTCTGTCATACTGTAATGAGAACTCCTCATTAAGCACCTTGAACTTAGTCTCAACCTCCATAATGGCGCATCTGTAATAAGCCATCAGTGTGTTAAACGGCATAATATTTTCTTTTAATAACTCAATCATTTCATCAGAAAGGAGATTCTCTTTAATGAATCTTTCCTGTTCCTGCTTGAGTATCTCTTCTAATAACATAGTAACCCCTTTTACCTTTGATGCATCTTAAAGTGCCTTCTTAATAGCAGCTAAAAGCTCATCATATGTATCAAATGCCTCTAATTCAGGATTATCAGCCTTAATCTGCTCTGTACTCTTAAAGAGGAAGCCTGCCTTGCTTGCCTTAATCATTCCTAAGTCATTGTGGCTGTCTCCTGATGCAATAGTATCATAACCAATAGACTGTAAAGCCTTAACTGTTGTAAGCTTTGACTGCTCACAACGCATCTTGAAACCTGTAATCTCACCATTGTCAGCGACCTCAAGTGAATTACAGAAAATAGTTGGCCAGCCCAGCTTCTTCATAAGCGGAGTAGCAAACTGTGTAAATGTATCTGAAATAATGATAACCTGTGTTATACTTCTTAATTCATCAAGGAATTCCTTTGCTCCCGGAATTGGGTCAATCTTAGCAATAGTATCCTGAATTTCTTTAAGTCCAAGACCATGCTCCTTAAGAATACCAAGTCTCCAGTTCATAAGCTTATCATAATCTGGTTCGTCTCTTGTTGTTCTCTTAAGCTCTGGGATTCCGCTTGCCTCTGCAAATGCAATCCATATCTCTGGTACAAGAACGCCCTCAAGGTCTAAACATACAATATTCATATCATTATCTCCTCGCTTATTATTCTTAGATACACTCGTATCTCATGTGTTATTTCACTTATATTATTGTAACCCACTACCTGTCAAAACTCAATATGCCATTTCTAAGTCTTTCAAGCCCATCCATTAAAGTTGTCTTAGGACATGCAACATTCAGTCTTAAGAAATGTTTTCCATCTCCGCCAAAGCCTTCTCCCGCTGACAGGAAAAGTCCTGTATTCTTTCTTATATATGCCGCAAGCCTTGTTGAATTGTCTGTGATATCAGACACATCAAGCCAACAAAGATAAGTTGCATGTGATTCCACCATTGACACTCTCGGAATATTGTCTTTTATGAACTTTTCGGTAATCTGTTTATTCTCGTAGATATATTCTCTTAACTGCTCAAGCCATTCCTCACCCTTTGTAAATGCAGCTATAGCCGCATCAACTGCGAAAACATTTGGCTCAGCTACCTCATCGGTATTGATTGCACGCCAAACCTTGTGACGGAGTCGCTCATCCGGCACACATATTGCTGCTGTCTGTAAGCCTGCCATGTTAAATGTTTTCGTAGGTGCTATGCATGTTACAGATATATTCTTACACACCTCCGAAACACTTGCAAATGGCACATAATCAATGCCCGGGTCTGTAAGCTCGCAGTGAATCTCATCAGATATAACAACGACTCCATACTTGTAAGCAAGCTCTCCGATACGTGCAAGTTCTTCCTTTCTCCATACATTTCCACCCGGATTCTGTGGGTTGCACAGAATAAGAAGTGTTGTCTGTGGGTTCTTGAGCTTAACTTCAAGGTCTTCAAAATCTATTACATACCTGCCATTCTCATATGCAAGCTGGCTCTGTAACACATTTCTGCCATTATTAAGAATACTGTTAAAGAAAATGTTGTATACAGGTGTCATGATTACAACATTCTCTGCTGGTGTCGTAAGCTTTCTTACAGAGCTTGATATTGCAGGTATAACGCCTGTTACGAACATAAGCCAGTCGTCTTCCATCCTGAAATTGTGGCGTCTTTCCCACCAGCCTGTGTATGCGTCATACCAGTCCTTTGATATCTCAGTATAACCGTATACACCGAGGTCTGCCTTTGCCTTAATAGCCTCAGTTATCTCAGGTGCTGTCTTAAAATCCATGTCAGCAACCCACATAGGAAGCTCATTCTCTGCCACGTTCCATTTTAAAGAATCCGTATTACGGCGGTTCACTACTGTATCAAAATCATATTTCATTCTCGGATTTCCCTTCTTAATTCTACTTATTAATTCCTGCATACTATCTTAGTAAGCGAAGGATCAACCTTATCCTTCTCAATTATAAGCTTATCTATACTGTCTGCTGTTATCGTTCCGGAAGTTGGATTTAACACGCTGTCAACCCTGCTTGTGATATCAGCATCTACAGTTGAATACTCGAAAGCAAGTGTTGTATTAATAAGCTTGCAGTTCTTCATAACAAGATTATCAATGTAACACAATCCCTGAAGGCTCTCTATTGTACAGTTAATAAACGTAAGATTCTTTGAATTCCAGCCAAGGTACTCACCTGAAATGTATGAATCATACACTGTTATATTTTCAGCATTCCAGAAAGCATCCTTGCTCATAAGTCTTGAATTTCTTATCTCAAGATTCTTACTTCCGTCAAATGGATAATTGCCAACAAGCTTAAGACCATCAATCTTCATATCGTTGCTGTTCATTGCAAAATAATTACCCTTTGCCACTACATTTGTCATAGTAACATTATCACAGCTCCAGAGAGTTTCCTCTGCATTGACAAATTCCACATTCTTAAGACCTAGTCTGTTACATCTTCTGAAATTCTTAGGTGCTTCAATAATTGTATCCTCAACATTAATATCGTTAGTGTACCATACTCCTGCTCTTCCCATCTCAAAGAAATAACAGTCCTTTACATTGACATTGTTGCAGTACCAGAGTGGATATTTCCACTTAAAGCTGCTGTTTACAAGCTCTATATTACTGCTCTCCTTTAATGGAGACTCACCATCATCAAATATAGAATCTTCAATACGAAGGTCTTTGCTTGCAAAAAGAGCACGTTCTCCTGTAAGAAGCTGCTGCTTAACTAATTTCTTTTCCATATTTACTCCATTCTTATCTACAAACATTAAAACCCAATCACCATATTATAAGTGATTGGGTTACATTCTAAACATTCTTAAGGTTCTCTACCATCTCTTCCATTGTGTGCCAGCCAAGTACTGCACATTTAACTCTTGCTGGCATATGAGAGATATCTCTTAATGCTCCGGCTTCATCAAGCTCATCAATCTCTTCCTCAGTTGCCTCATCCTTAATCATCTTAAGGAAAAGTTCTGAAAGATGTACAGCCTCATCAATAGGCTTTCCAATGATAAGCTCAAGCATTATATCTGCTGATGCCTGCGATATTGCGCAACCATCTCCTGTAAATGCCCCATCAACAATAGTTTTCTTAGCATCATCAAACTTAAGCTTTAAGATAATGTCGTCTCCACAGCTTGGATTAACACCCTCAAGCTCTAAGTCTGCATTGTCTATATCATGCTTATGATATGGATGCATGTTATGATCCGTAAGAACCTCATTATAAAAAGTTTTAGTCTCCATATCCCATAAGCCCCCTGATCTTAGATAGTTCTTCTATAAAATGCTGTACTTCTTCTTCTGTATTATAGAAAGCAAAGCTTGCTCTCGTTGTTGAATTAACCTTAAGGAAATCCATTAATGGCTGTGCACAGTGATGTCCTGCTCTTACTGCAATATGCTGTGAATCAAGTATAGAAGCAACATCATGTGGGTGTACTCCGTCAATTGTAAATGTGACTATACCCTCATGGTCTTCTGCCTTCGAAGAACCTATTAAGTTGACTCCCTTCATGTCATTAATGGCATCAACAGCAATCTTAGTAAGCTTTCGCTCCTGTGCCATAATTGTGTCAAATCCAACATTGTTAATATAATCAATTGCCGCATGAAGTCCGACTGCACCGCCAGTATTAACAGTTCCTGCCTCAAACTTATGTGGAACCTCTGCATATTTAACTCTGTCCCAGTGAACAATCTCAATCATCTCACCACCGCTTAAGAATGGTGGCATCTTGTCAAGAATATCTTTCTTGCCATATAATGCTCCTATTCCCATAGGTGCTAACATCTTATGTCCAGAAAATACAAGGAAGTCAACATCAAGGTCTGTTACATTAACCGGCATATGAGGAACACTCTGTGCTCCGTCAGCCACAATAACCGCACCATGTGCATGTGCAACCTCTGCAATATGCTTTATATCATTAACTCTTCCTAATACATTAGAAACCTGGGTAACTGCTACAAGCCTAGTCTTATCTGTGATAACCTCTAAAGACTTGTCTGTAATCTCTCCATTCTCATCAGGTGTAAGCTGCTTTAATACCGCTCCACATTTTTCTGCAACCTGCTTCCATGGAAGGAAATTGCTGTGGTGTTCCATAACACTAACAACAATCTCATCACCCTCTTTAATGAAATTCATTCCATAACTGTATGCAATTAAGTTAAGACTCTCTGTAGCATTTCTTGTAAATACTATCTGGCTTGCATCTTTAGCACCAATAAACTGAGCTACTGCCTTTCTTGCATTCTCATAACTTTCTGTAGCAATCTCACTTAATTCGTATACACCTCTGAACGGATTGGCGTTCATCTCCTGATAATACTTATTAACTGCATCAAGAACAGCCTGTGGCTTCTGTGTAGTCGCTGCATTATCAAGATATGCAATATTGCTTCCCGAAATAAGTGGGAAATCTTTTCTTATAGACTCAATCGTCTTACTTAACTCACTCATTAATAAACCTCTTTAATGTAGTCATGTATCTCGTTCCTGATACCATCATCAGGGATTTTGCCGCATACAGCTAAAAGCTTAGCTGCTGCCAGCATATTATAACATTCTTGTGCCGGTATTCCTCTTGATTCAAGATAGAATAAAAGCTCCTCATCAGGCTTTCCTATAGTTGCACCGTGATTACCGACAACATCTTCTTCTGCACATAGAATAATAGGAATAGTCTGGTTGACACATTTTTCATCAATAAGAAGAACTTCTTCCTTCTCATTACCAACAGAACCTGCTGAACCCTTAATGAAATCAATAGTTCCTCTGAACAGCTTAAATGCTGTATCTCTCAATGCACCTGCCGCATTGATTGCACATTCTGTCTTCTTGCCGATATGTCTTACGCAGTAGTTCATATCAAGTCTTTCTTTACCTGCTGCAACATATCCAATCTCTGCAGACATAGAGCTTCCATCACCTGCAAGCTTAATCTCACAGCCTTCGTATCTGTTCTTTCCGCTTAAATAAAGCTGCACAAGTTCAATTCTTGCACCATCTTCACAGTAACCACCGATATCATTAATAAATGTTGTCTCACTGCCTACCCTCTGAATCTGGATAAGACGGATAACCGAATCCTTGGCGGCATATAATCTTGTCTGTACTGCTGCGAAGCCTTCTCCATCTTTATCTCCATTAAAATCCATGTAAACATCAATGCTGGCATTCTCTTTAGTTTCAATACCAACAACATTGATGTCTGCATTACTCTTTCCATAATTGAAGTCGAGTCTTACAAAACCTGCATTCTTCTTATCTGTTATATAATATACAGGTTCAGTCTGTGACTTCTTAGCTGCCTCTGTAATCTCCTGACCACATCCACCAATGATATTGTCAAGCTCACCATTGTTAAGCTTTCCATCATCAATGAGACTTACATCATTAACAGAAGCATTTAACTCACCTGTACGGTTAATTACAACCTCTCCAACCTTGCTCTGGTTCATATGAAGATGATTCCATGTCTTGGCTGGGATACGGTTTATTATCATGTCCTTTTCTTCGATACCTATCATATCATATTCCTCACTCTGATTAACTTAACCAATGCTGCCCTTCATCTCAAGCTTAATAAGATTATTCATCTCCATTGCATACTCAAGCGGAAGCTCCTTAGATACATTATCAGCAAATCCTGAAACAATCATTGCTCTCGCATCATCTTCCGGAATTCCTCTTGACATAAGATAAAATACAGCATCATCACTGATTCGTCCAATTGTTGCCTCATGTCCTACATCCGCATCATTAACACGGATATCCATAGCCGGAATTGTATCAGATCTTGAAATATCATCTATCATAAGTGACTGACATGAAACTGATGATTTACTCTTCTTAGCCTTGGTAGTCATTGTTACCGCACTTCTGAAAGTACTGATTCCGCCACCCTTAGATATTGACTTAGTACTTACAACTGATGTTGTAGCTGGTGCGTTATGAACTACCTTCATACCTGTATCAAGGTTCTGTCCTGCTCCTGCAAATGTAATTCCTGTGAATTCACAGCTTGAGCGTTCTCCATTAAGGATACTCATAGGATACAGATATGATACATGCGAACCAAATGAGCCTGAAACCCATTCAATCTTACCACCTTCAGCAACAGTTGCTCTCTTAGTGTTAAGATTATACATATTCTTGCTCCAGTTCTCAATTGTTGAGTAACGAAGCTTTGCATTCTTAGCCACAAAAAGCTCAACCGCACCTGCATGAAGATTGGCAACATTATATTTAGGTGCTGAACATCCTTCAATAAAGTGAAGACTTGCACCCTCATCAACAATAATAAGTGTATGCTCAAACTGACCTGCTCCTGCAGCATTAAGTCTGAAATATGACTGCAGAGGAATCTCAAGATTAACTCCCTTTGGTACATACACAAATGAACCACCAGACCATACAGCTCCGTGAAGTGCTGCGAACTTATGATCCTGTGGTGTAATAAGCTTCATAAAATGCTCGTGTACCATATCTGCATATTCACCTGTAAGTGCACTTTCCATATCAGTGTATACAACACCCTGATCAGCAACCTCCTTACGGACATTATGGTATACAAGCTCTGAGTCGTACTGTGCTCCAACTCCGGCTAATGACTCTCTCTCCGCCTTAGGAATACCTAATCTGTCAAATGTATCCTTAATCTCTTCTGGTACATCCTTCCAGTCACCCTTCATATTCGTATTGGCACGAACATAAGTAGCAATATTATCCATATTGAGTCCATCAATAGACGGACCCCAGTCAGGCACCTGCATATTATTATATATCTCTAATGACTTAAGTCTGAACTCTCTCATCCAAGCAGGATCATGCTTCTCTTCTGATATCTTCTCAACGATTTCTGGAGTAAGTCCCTGCTTTATTCTATAAGAATCGTTCTCTTCGTTCTTAATATCATAAACACTTCTGTTTATGTCATCTACAAATGTCTTTTCTTCCATTACAAGCCTCCGAGCCTTAATTACTTGATGAATCTTTCGAAACCATTCTCATTGATATCATCAATCATAGCACTGTCGCCTGTTGCAACAACATTACCATTGACAAGAACATGAGTATAATCCACCTTAAGTGCCTCTAAGATACGGGTGCTGTGAGTGATAATAAGAAGTGCTCCGTTCTGAGTCTTCTGATATTCTTCAACACCTAGCGATACTGTCTTAACAGCATCTACATCAAGTCCTGAGTCAGTCTCATCAAGAATAGCAAGAGAAGGCTCAAGCATAAGAAGCTGTAATATCTCAGCTTTCTTCTTCTCACCACCTGAGAAACCAACATTAAGGTCTCTGTCCATATATGATGGATCCATCTGAAGGAATTCCATCTTCTCCTGAAGGAGCTTCTTGAACTTGAAGTATGTCATCTTCTTTCCACGCTGCTCCATAGAACTTCTTATAAAATTACCAAGTGTGATACCAGGAACCTCAATAGGATTCTGGAAAGACAGAAAAAGACCTGCCTGTGATCTCTCAGCAACATTCTTAGAAAGTAAATCTTCTCCGTTAAATGTAACCTTACCACCTAATATCTCATATCTTGGGTTACCCATGAGAGCATAACCAAGAGTAGACTTACCTGCTCCGTTAGGTCCCATAAGTACATGAGTCTCTCCCTTATTAAGAGAAAGATCAACCCCATGAAGTATTTCTTTATCTTCAACACCAACCTTAAGCTGGCTCACATTTAATATTTCCTGTGCCATAATGCCTCCTTAGCTGTACATTCTTTTAGCAACACACATAATATCATTGAAAGAAAAGGTTGTAAAGTTATTCATAATAACAATTGTTACTATTGTTTAACATAGTTACTTCTCTTTTGCGGCTTGAACCCACAATTCCATCTCCCGTTTCTTTGCATCATTAATATTGCTTACTATTTCCCTTGCGAATATATCATCTGTTTCTTTTTCTCTATTTCGGAAACCATCGTATCTTCATATATATATCTTACCTCCCTGAGATAATATATAAATACAGGTATCTCATCACTGTAATCCTTGCTCTTTGACACAACCAACTCCATCCACTTATACTCACCATCAAGAAGCCGTCTGAATATCAATCTCAATGATTTTTTATTGTTTCTGAAATGCTCAAGCACCCTGTCTGGATTGGCAAAATCTCTATATGTCCCGGCATCCTCAGGGTGAACTACTCCCATATCAATATATTTGTCAATATATTCCTTAATACTGCCTGATAATCCGGCATCTCTTATTATGTCCTCCTGGGTTGACTTTATAGGTTCATATCTGTCATGCAGAAAATCAGCCCTGAGTATCTTAATAAATGTATTATATATAATATCCATTGCATCTTCTCTTGCACCTGCCTGATAATCAGCTTCTTTCCATGTGAAAAGCACTCTCCTGTTATCCTCAGAATAATTTGTTGGCTTAGTAACCTCAAATACATACCATTTATATGTTCCATCCATATTATATCTTATCTGGTATGTTCCTCTTTCTTTCCCCTCATCAAGCTGTTTCTTAATTCTGCCAAGATTAATAGCTTCCTTGTAAAGTGAAACATCATCCGGGTGGATAACACCATACTTAATATATCTGTCTGCATATTCTGCAATAGTCTTAGGTCTTGGTGTCATAACATAATCAGGCTCATCTGTCCTTCTTATAAAGTGATATGCTCCCGTATCAAGATCAACATCTGCAATCTTCCAGAAGTAATCAGTTATCTCCTTAAGATAAGACTTATCATTCTTTCTTGTTTTTAAAATAATAAGCTTATCAGCTACGTTGTCCTTATCATCAACAAGCTTCTCATAATCACTTATAGGCATAGGTCTGTAATAATAGTATCCCTGTGCATATTCACAGCCCAGGATTTCAAGCAGCTTAAGCTGTTCATCAGTCTCAATACCCTCAGCAATAGCCGGAATATCGAGCTGTCTTGCCATATCAAGAACTGCAGTTATAATGCTTACACCTTTATCATTATTTTCCGGATTAAGGTCTAGAAATTTCATATCCAGTTTCAGAACATCTGCATCAATATCCTTAAGCATGTTAAGTGATGAATATCCGCTTCCAAAATCATCAATAAGAATCTTAAAGCCCGCATTCTTAAATGCCTTCTCCGTATCCTTAATTACCGAGCCATTCTCCACATATGCACTCTCTGTAATCTCTATTTCAATATACTCTGTTGAAATATTATATTTTTCAATCATGCCTTTAAGTATTCTTACAACATCCATAGAGTATATATCTGCTCTCGAAACATTTATTGATATTGGCAGTACTGTTCTTCCCTCATCAAGCCATCTTCTTATAGTCTGACATACTTTATCCCATATATACACATCAAGTTTATTTATGAATCCATTCTTTTCAAGCAGCGGTATAAACTGTCCTGGTGAAATAAATCCTTTCTCAGGACTTATCCATCTCACAAGTGCCTCAGAACCAATAATCTTACCTGTCTGTAATATACATTTGGGTTGAAGATAAAATGTAAATTCTCCATTATCCATTGCACTGCATATCTCTGGCATAAGCTTTGCTTCTGCTTCCTGTTCCCTTGCCATACTCTCATCATACCAGAAGATATCCTTATCAGGGCGCTGTTTTGCTATCTCTAGCGCACCATACGCATAGTCACACATCTCACCTGTAGTTATATCCTTATCTGCAGTCTTATATGCACCATAATATGCCCTTGTAATATCATGCCCCCTGTATCCGTTAACAATACCTGATATTCTTTTTCTGATTAGATTAATCACATCATCGTTCTCTTCAAATATAACACAGAAATTATCTCCACCCATATATCCGGAAATTGTTCCATACCCGGCATCTATACTCTTAAGAGCTTCTCCAATCTCTATAAGAAGCTCATCACCAGTTTCACGACCATACCACTTATTAATAAGGTGAAAATTCTCTATATCTATCGCCAGTATGCAATATGTTTTGTTATCAAAAAGTACTGTTTTATCAGCTATTCTCCAGAAAGTTCTTCTTAATGGAAGATTCGTAGCCAGATCGTAATTATATCTATCAGGATTGATTCTTAACTTATTATACCTGCTCATGTCTACCATAGCTGCCTCCTTTGTACCCTCAATATCTTATAAGCCCACGTCGCCCAAAATACCTTTTCCATTTTATCATTAATACATTGATAAAACAATAATTTAAATATAAAATAACTATCAACTAGATATGTTTATAAAAAATCATATAATTAAGGAGACTTTACCATGGCAAAATACATAATGGCTCTTGATGCCGGAACAACAAGCAACCGCTGTATTCTTTTCAACAGAAGTGGCGAGATGTGCAGTGTTGCACAGAAAGAATTCACACAATATTTCCCAAAACCTGGGTGGGTAGAACATGATGCAGATGAAATCTGGTCAACGATTCTGGAAGTTGCCAGACAGGCTCTTGCAAATGTAGGTGCTAACGCGTCAGATATTGCCTCAATAGGAATAACCAACCAGCGTGAAACAACAGTTGTATGGGACAGATATTCTGGTGAGCCTGTATACAATGCTATTGTATGGCAGTGCAGAAGGACTTCAGAATACGCAGATTCTCTTAAAGAGAAAGGGCTTACAGAAACAATCCGTAACAAAACCGGTCTTGTTATTGATGCGTATTTTTCTGGAACCAAGTTAAAATGGATTCTTGATAATGTTAAAGGTGTCCGTGAGCGTGCCGAAAAAGGAGATCTGCTTTTTGGAACAATTGAAACATGGTTAATCTGGAAGCTTACTAAAGGTCAGGTTCATGCCACAGATTATTCCAATGCATCAAGAACGATGCTTTTCAACATTAATACACTTGAATGGGACGAAGACATCTTAAAAGAGCTTGATATTCCAAAATGCATGCTTCCAAAGGCAGTCCCATCAAGCAGCATATTTGGTGAGACCTCCGCTGAATTCTTCGGCTGTCCTATCCCAATCGGAGGTGCTGCCGGCGACCAGCAGGCTGCACTTTTCGGACAGACCTGTTTTGACGCAGGAGAAGCCAAGAATACATATGGAACAGGCTGCTTCCTTCTTATGAATACTGGAGAAAAGCCTATTTTTTCAAAGAACGGTCTTGTTACTACTATTGCATGGGGACTTGACGGTAAAGTCACATATGCACTTGAAGGCTCGATATATGTAGCCGGAGCTGCCATCCAATGGCTTCGTGACGAAATGCATTTTATTGATTCTTCACAGGATTCGGAATATATGGCAAGAAAAGTTCCTGATACCAACGGATGCTACGTTGTTCCCGCATTTACAGGACTTGGTGCACCATACTGGGACCAGTACGCAAGAGGTACTATCTTAGGAATAACCCGTGGTGTCAACAAATACCACATTATACGTGCCACACTTGAATCAATCGCTTATCAGGTAAACGATGTTCTTACTGCAATGAAAGCAGATTCAGGCATAGAACTTTCTTCTCTTAAGGTCGATGGTGGTGCAAGTGCTAACAATCTTCTTATGCAGATGCAGGCTGATATATCCGGTGCTCCTGTAAACAGGCCTGTATGTGTTGAAACAACTGCCATGGGTGCGGCTTACCTTGCCGGACTCTCAGTTGGTTACTGGAAAAGTACCGATGACATAAGAAAGAACTGGTCTGTAGACAGAACATTTGACCCTGAAATCACTCAGAATGAGCGTGATTCCAAGGTCAGAATGTGGAAAAAAGCTGTCTCTTATTCATTTAACTGGGATAAATAATTCCGTTGGATGATTCTTCTGACACGTAAAAGCGATATTGTGTGAAGTAAATTCATACAATATCGCTTAATCTTTTATTACCTTACAACACTCTTCTGGTTTTTGTGCATTGCACGAAATTTAGTAATGTTATTTTACCTATTATCCACCTTCTCTGGATACATATCATGATTTGCCATACGGTTGAATGCCACATCTTCCCACTTAGTTCCTGGCTTTCCATAATTACAGTATGGATCAATGGAAATTCCACCACGTGGTGTGAATTTGCCCCACACTTCAATATACTTTGGCTCCATCAGCGTAATCAAATCCTTCATAATCACGTTCACGCAGTCCTCGTGAAAATCCCCATGATTACGGAATGAAAACAGGTACAGCTTTAAGCTCTTGCTTTCCACCATTCTCTCGCCTGGGACATACGAAATAATAATGTTTGCGAAATCAGGCTGCCCTGTAATTGGACAGAGACTTGTGAATTCCGGGCAGTTAAACTTCACGAAATAATCATTTTCTGGATGTTTGTTTACAAATGTTTCAAGCAGGCCAGGGTTGTAATCTGTCTCGTAATTATTCTGCTGGTTGCCTAATAATGTTAAATTCTCTTTTTCTCTCATAGCTTTCTCCAATTTTTATTTTATTGCAGGGTCACTTACCCCATTTGCTGCAAATGCAGCCGCTCTGTCGATACAGGTTCCACATTTGCCGCAAGGCACATCCTTTCCTTCATAGCAGGACCATGTAAGCTCGTATGGTGCGTTAAGCTCTAAGCCCATCTTCACCACCTCCGCCTTAGTCATATTCACAAATGGCGCCTCCACCTTTAACTGATGTCCTGAGCCCTCAAAAATCGCCTGATTCATAGCATCATTAAACATCGGTGAACAGTCTGGATAGGCAAAACCGGCTGAATCATCTGCATGTGCGCCATAAAGAATCACGCTACAGTCCTTGCTTAGTGCAATGCTTGCCGCCGATGAAAGAAACAGTCCATTTCGAAATGGCACATAGGTGCTTACAGGCTTTTCGCCCTCCGTCTTTTCAATCTGCCTGGCATAGCTCTCCTCTGGAATTTCCTCTGTAGACTGCTGCAATAAAGAGCAGTTGCTATATTGAAAGATCTTACTCAGATCCAAGAATAACTGCTCCACTCCGTAAAATGCAGAAACAGCCTTTGCCGCCTGAATTTCTTTATCGTGCTTCTGTCCATAAGAAACTGACAGAGCAATTACATTGTCCTTTCCATATCGGCTCACTGCCAATGCCAGTGCCGTAGTGGAATCCACGCCACCGCTTGATAATACTAATGCTTTCATAACTCATCTCTCCTATCTTAGATACATTTGTAATGCTGCATCGTCCTTAAAGCTTCCTCTTAACTCTACAGTCATTGTTCTCGTGTTGTTTTTCTTAATTCCTCTTGCCGACACACAGCTGTGATATCCTTCAAGCACCACCGCAACATCCTCGCTTCCTGTTATCTCTGCCATAATGTCCGCAATATCCTGACCGATTCTTTCCTGTAACTGCAGTCTTCTTCCAACCATATCGCATATTCTTGCAATCTTTGATAAGCCTATAACCTTCCCATTAGGAATGTACGCAACTGTCGCCTTCATATCATACATAAGTGCCATATGGTGCTCGCAGTAAGAAAACAGGTCGATGTCCTTCATAACTACAACCTTAGAAGTATCAAGCTCCTCAATTTCATCCTCAAATGTCTTATCAAACATCTGCGCAATTTCATGATTGGAGTAATTCATCCCAAGAAAGACCTCCTCGTACATCTTCGCAACTCGCTTTGGTGTATCCTTTAAGCCCTCTCTCTCCGGGTCGTCGCCCAATGCAACAAGAATCCCTCTAATATGCTCCTCAATCGCTTTCGTATCTATCATCATAATCTCCATTCTTGCTTCACCCCGCAAACTTTGGGCTGAAAGCACAAATTTGCACGTGAAAAATCTTTGATATAAGGATTTTTCACATTATACGCCCCTTTCCTCTGGGTTCCAGATTACCTTGTGCATCTGAATCTGAAGACGCACATCATTCATCCTTTTACTTGTCATGAAATTCACGATTTCCACTGGCTCAATTGAACCAAACACTGAACTTATGAATACCTGGCATCTTTCTGTCAGATGAAATTTTTCAATTATTTTCTCTGCACATTCCAAATCATTAATGCTGCCCGAAACGAACTTGACTGTGTCCTGCTTTCTTAGAACTTCCATATTGGAGAGAAGCATTTTCTCCTCACAGCCGCTGGATGGCAGCTTGTAATCCATAGTAAGGCTAAGTTTTTCTTTTGAAAATGCATTGGCAAGGGGAGCAATATCAACCGCTCCATTAGTTTCAATCTCTACTCGAATGTCCGATTTGTTCAATAATTTTTCTACCAGACTCCTGATATCCTTCTGTAATAAAGGCTCTCCCCCTGTCAGCGTCACATTTTTAATGCCTGTCTCACTGACATATTCACAAATCTCATCTGGTGACAGCTCCTCATAATCACAAGCTGGCTCATTGGCCCACTTTGTATCACAGTAGGAGCAATTTAGGTTACAACCCTTGAATCTGATAAACACCGCCAATTCTCCGGTTCTTCTTCCTTCTCCATTGATACTTATAAATTTCTCAACAACTTTCATATTAGTTTCTTTCCTTTATTCTTCGTATGCTGCTACATTATTAGGTGTCTCGTATACTTCCACTCTGTGGATTGGAAAGCCTTTTGCACTCATCAGCTCATAGAAATATTTTGAAAAATGCTCCGCAGTAGGTCTGAAGCCAACTTCAATCATACGAAACTCCTCCGCCTGTAATGCAGCAATTGTCGCACCTTTTAGAGAACCTTTTTCATAAATCAAGCTGTGGTCAAAATCATCACAGATATCCTTCAAAGCATTTTTTAAATCAGAAAAATCCACAAGCATTCCTCTTGTCTGACCCTCATCCTTTAACTGGTCTGCTGCTATTTCAACAACAACTCTCCAGCGGTGACCATGAAGATTCCTGCATTTTCCGTCATACCCCTTCAGAAAATGTGCAGAATCAAAGCTACTCTCGGTTTTTAAATAATACATTTTAGTTTCTCCTCTAATTTATTGTGGAATAAAAACAGAATTGCTTAGAAAAGAACGTGCCCCACTGTGAGCACATATAGAAAGCCCTGTAAATGTATACACACCTACAGGGCTAAATTACATAAAAAGTCTTCTTAGCAGCCCTGGTTTTATTTAACGACAGGATGGTACAAACGAACTGTCGCGCATTTTTATGCGATATGTCTATTATAAATATTTTTCTGGATATGTCAATGTAAATTTTCCCCCAGCAGCTGCACCTTTATCACGTTCATTATGCGTGCCGAGTATGTTTCCTGAATTTCTCCTGCAAATGTTATTGAAACCATATCATTTACTACCAGGTCAGACAGCGCAATCTCTGTTTCCTCCTTCGTCCATGAAGTTTTATATTTGACCCTATTAAACCAATCCTAAACCGATTAATCTTTTAATATATCTTATCAACCTCATCTTCATACACTGATTCAGTATGAGTATCAAATAGCACCCATTCCACCAGATCAAAACAATCTGGATTATCCTGCAAGAACCGGTTTACTGTATGTACCGCAATCTTTGCCGCCAACTCAACAGGAAAACTATATATTCCCGTTGATATTGAAGGAAATGCAATAGACCTGATTCCATTATCCATTGCCAGCTTCATAGAATTAAAATAGCAGTTAGCAAGAAGCTCCTCTTCTCTATCTCTGCCTCCATTCCATATCGGTCCTACAGTATGAATAACATAATCGCATGGTAAATTATAGGCTTTTGTTATCTTTGCTTCTCCAGTCACGCATCCGTGAAGTGTCCTACACTCAGCCAGAAGTTCCGGTCCTGCGGCTCTATGAATCGCACCATCTACACCGCCTCCGCCAAGAAGAGAGTTATTTGCTGCATTAACAATTGCCTGCACATCTGTTACTTTTGTTATATCTCCTTTTACTGTCTTAATCAAATACATCTTTCTTACCTGCCTGTTTATTATATTACCTCTGCCCCAAATGGCATCAGAGACAATTTAGCAATTTTGAAAAACTGCTTTCCGAAAGGAATTCCGATAATTGTTATACAACATATCAGACCTGCCAAAACCCACGACAGTCCACTCAACAATCCACCACATATAAACCAAAGTATATTTCCTAATATGCTCATATCAATATTCCTTCTCTATTTCTCCATCTATTCCATACATTTTCTTGAATGCATCAAGGTCTGCCTGATTTTTAATCAGCATAACCTCCTCTATCTTACCTGTATGAATGTCCTTAAAGCCTGCAACCTGCTCACCATTACATATGCTTGCCTTGATTACCGGTTTCTTATTTTCTTTATCATATGTCTTTATAACTGTCTTTTTCTTAAAAAGTCCCACTCTGAGCACCTTCTTTTGACTTTGCCATCAGTATAACAACTGCTTAAACCATTCATCCTTCGTCATATCATCACCACAAATCGTATGGTTTCATGGTTTCTGAATTTCGATATTCATGTTTCTCATAATATCCTATCAGCTTACTCTCATCTCTGAGTGCCACCATGTAAACATCTTTATTCTGTTTCTCATTATGAAAAGTATAAACGATATTATGGCTTTCATCTGCTGCAAACCAGTCCACGACCTGCTGTATTTTATCTCTTGATTCCGGACTATGACAATCTAACAAACTTCTTCCAATAAGTTTATCTCCGCCTCGCTTCGCATAGCTGGTAACAGCTGCCGGATTCATGTAGATAATCTCATGTTTGAGATTGCATATAACAACGGTTGCCCTGTCCTGATCAACAATACTCTTATAAAAGCTGACATAGGATTTAAACTTAATTACCTTTTCATTATCCAGCCTCTTTTGAAGTTGTGGTTTCTTTCTTCGATAATAATCGTATATCTCTTCATCAGGTATCCAGATTTGTGCCTCATTTATCTTATCAAGTACAGCTTCAACAATCTGTTCATCTGCCAGTAAATCAGGTACTTTATCATGCTCTGTTACATACTTTTTGTATTCTTCATACACCCATCCTGTAATCTTATCCTTCTGCTTCATCTTTAGATTACTAAATTGTTTGTTCATCTGTAAAATCTGACCATCAATCTTTTTATGTATTTTAGTTTTCTTACTTTTTGCCATCTTCAGCTATCCTTTAAAACTTCACTATTTCCGGTTCATGGGTAAATGATGAGAATGTGGCTGTTGCATTCTTGAAATAGAATACCTCGGTATTTCCATCATCTGCTGAGTACATATTCTGTAAAGATGGATAAGCATCAAGCATAGACTGTCTTGCTTCTCTTCTGTCATCTTCTACAAGTTCTCCGGCTACACGAAGCCACTCGCCATTTTTAAATGCACAAATTTCTACCTTCGGGTTTGCGTGAATCTGCTTTGAAACATCCTTTACCTTGCCAGTCTGAATATACAGCTTTCCTTCAAAAATGTGTGCTGTTCCAAAAGGTCTTACCCTTGGCTGGTCGCCTTCTACTGTTGCCAAATAATATGTCTCTGCTTCTTTTAAAAATTTAGCTACTCGTTCCATGATGTAATCCTCCTGAATTGATTAATATCGTTTCATATTTACAAACAGTTTCATTTTATTGGTTATAAAAGTATATCTTCAATAAATCTGTTGTTGCTTTGTCATTTATGACGGCCCGTCCTATTGTTATGCCATTGCTGATGATAATATATTCTCCGTTTTCATATCTGGCATTTACCAAATCATCTTCCCCTTTTAAGTCTATACATATACTTGATATAATTCCGCAAATCTCCTCTTGTGAGCTTCCGCTTTTTATCTCATAAGCATAATCCGCATCTCCTATCTCATTCAGATCAGTTACCAAACAATACTCCGCTCCATTCATCAGCATTTCTTCATTCAAAGTGGGTAATTGAGCCGTCTTATACTCATTAAATAAAAAGATAACTACAAGCGCAATGAATGCCGGAAAAAAGATACCGCCAAACCGCTGTGCATAATTTTGTTCTTCCCACCGCTTGCTATGACGACCAAACAGCGGTATTTTCATCTGCACCAAACCTGCTCCTATACTTACAAGCAAAAAATAAAATATAACTTTTATCAAAGACTCATCCCCCATTTAATCATTAATAAAAATATCGTTCCTAAAACGACGCCTACTAACCATATAAAGCGAAACACCTTGTTATATCTCGAACTATTAGAACAAGGAACAAGCCAATATTCCTGTGGAAACTCCAAAATGTATTCTTTTAATTCCTGCTTCAATTCCATGACTATACTCCACATTAATCCAAATAGCACAATGCACACCGTTCCATAATATGTAATTGATGCATTTGTAACCACAGCAAAGAAATAATGTGCCATCTTAAGAAGGAAGATACACCACGCAATACAGCATGAAATTGTAAACGCCCTTTTCATTTTCCACTTCAAACCAAATATAACCTCTGGAACGAATACAGTCAATGCCCCCATCGGCAATCCTCCTGTTCGTCCATGTGTGAAATCGCTCTCCGACTCCAAAGACCAAATTCCTATCAATACTATTACTGCTGGTATTAGTATGGTGCAGAACAAGTTATATGCAATAATCAACACATTTTCATTGTCGTCGTTCATAACTTAGCCCCAAATCAGTTCATCAAGCCTGATAGCCACTCTTCCTGATAATGAATAATACAATGCTGTTAGCTTTGCCTTGTCGTACAAATTTGCATACACATTATAATAACATAGCGATATTGACATACCGAAGCCAAATATTTTTAAGGGTATAGACGTTACATCAAGTTCTTAGTATATGAAATTTGCAAATTATTCTTGGATTTGGCTCAAATCAAATGCACCGTTCTCAATCAACTTCAAAATTGTGTCTACCAAGTTGTTTTTTACAGTTTCACTTTCATTTTCAACGCCAGAATACTCTACGTAAATAGTGTTCTCTCCCATATCAAAGGTTGCATAATATATTACGGTTTTGATACCTTGACTATTTGACTTTGTTACGAAATATCCTGCATCGATATCAACGCCGTCTACACTTGAAGTGATTGTATTTCCATCAATGATAGTATCTAATAGATTTACACCCTGTTTAGATACTACCATTCTTGTATCACTAATTTTTCCCTCAAAACCCAGAATATTATGATTGTCAGCATCAAAGTAAGCATCTGCGGTAACAGGCAGGTCTGCAAAAAGCATTTCAATCTCAGCATTGCTCAAAGGTCTTGTTGTTACATTTAAGTTAATTGAAGATTGTGATAAGTCATTTTTAACAAAAGTAATTGTTTCTCCACCATCCAGCGTGGCAATATCGTTTTTTGTACCAAACAGATTGCTTTGAAAAACTCCCACTCCAATCACAACAACGAGTACGAAGCAAGCAGCAACAGACACCCATTTTTGCCGATTAGTAATTTTACTTGTTTTTTTCATAGGTTCAGCCTCCTTAATATACTGATTATCGACATTTCCCAATGCCCTTAAAAGTTTCTTTTCTTTCATACAGAGATACCTTCTTTCTCTAATAATTTTTTAAGTTCGTTCCTTGAACGAAATAATGACATCTTGATTTTGCTCTCACTCATACCATATTCCGTTGCAATTTCTTTAATGGGCGATAAATACCAATATCTTCTCATAAAGATTTTTCGCTGTTCTAATGACAGGGAAGAAAGAAAGCGGTTGAGAATATCCGTTAGAGCAATTTCTTCAACAATGTTTTCTGTACTATCCAACGATGGTATGCACTCTTGTATTTCATCAAAAATCAATGACATTTGCCCGCCATTACGTTTCTTTGCATTGAGCAGTTCGTACCTGTCCAAAGATAAGTTGCGAGTAATCTTCCCTAAAAAAGTTTTTAGGACAGATGGACGGTTAGGCGGTATGCTGTTCCAAGCTCTTAAATAAGTATCATTTACACATTCCTCGCTATCTTCGTCATTGTGAAGAATATTAGAGGCTATATATCTGCAATACTTTCCGTATTTTTTTGAAGTTTCGGATATAGCAGCTTCGGAGCGCTCCCAATATAAATCTAATATCTGCTTATCATCCATAAGCTTCTCCTCCTTCCCCTTGTATTAAGGTCTTTCACCCTAATAGACGAGAAAAATGTGTCAAGCGTCACTTAAATTCAAAAAATATTTATTCAAAGATTAGCTTTCATTTTTTGAAAGAATATAATAAAACAGCAAAAGACGTACACCAACAAGTCTCTTAATATTCAATGCGGAAAAAGTTATTTCAAATGGGGGTTTAATTTTGCCCCCTCCAGGGTATTATACTGGTTCCACCAAAGGCGGGGTTTCGCAACACCATAATTACTTGTTGCTTCCTAAAGGAAGCTCATTACTTCCTTCCATCTTCTTACTTATCGTTTTCTTCCTGTTCCTGTATGTATTTTCTTACCGTTTCTTCATTCACATTTCCTACTGTCGATACGTAATATCCTCTCGCCCAAAAATGTCTATCTCCCCACTTGCTCCTATATTCCGGATGTCGGTCAAACAACATCAATGTGCTTTTTCCCTTCAGATATGACATAAACTCTGAAACACATAGTTTCGGTGGAATTGCAATGTACATATGTACATGATCAATACATACTTTTCCATCTGTTAGTGTTACCTATTTCATCTCACACAATTTTTTGATTGTTTCTACTAAATCTCTCTTTGTTTCACCATACATTATTTTTCTTCTAAACTTTGGAATAAAAACAATGTGATATGTGCAATTCCAGCGTGTGTGTGTTATACTTTGATTATCCATTTGGATACCTCCTGTGTTTTGATATGGTCTGCGAAACCAATATCATTATAACACGCAAGGTTTTATTTTCTAGCACTCTAGGTAACGCTACAGCTTTGCCTCGGCCCCCATTTCAAATGGGGGATTAACAAAACTTTTCATTTACGGTTCATCCGGGAGCTGTACTACCTCTACAATTGCTTCAATTGTTTCAACCGGAGCATCACTCCATGGATATGCCGCATCATCACAGCCTGCCTGCTCAAGTAATTCTTTTGCATCAGGACCTAATAATTTCTGATATGCATCATACACAGATGCAAGCTTATTCGAAAATTCCACCTGTTCAGAGTTTCCTTTATCAGAAAGCCATGATACTGTCTCTTTTTTAATCTCATCTGTGGTCATACTGGTTCCAACTCCCCAGTTAAGCAAATGTGCTGCAGTTTTAATAGAATTCATTCCATTTCCGGCTGTTCCCGGCTGAATATCCAAATCAATTTCATCTAATACACCTCTGAATTCTTTATATGACGGCTTCACATCCTGTAATTGATTTTGTTTCTTCGTCTCTGTTTGCTCCATCTTATTATCTTCTGCTGTTGCCAGCTCACTATTATCTTCGCTCGTAACGACCTGTTCTGTACTGTTTCCGGTATTAGTCATAGTTCCGGTTTCCTGCTGCCCACATGCGGTCAATGAACATACCATAACTACCATGATCATCAAAAATAACTTATTCTTCATATCTTTTTTTCTCCTGTCATTCTACATTATTATTCGTTCCATGATGTATAACTGCCCATCTTTATATTCTGCGGTAATGTCACCTCCCATTCTTTCAGTCTCTACTCTCATGAAAACACTCTTAAAACATCTGTATAATTCTTGCAATCTCCATAACTACAATCTTTAGCATCACTCCACCGAACATCACATAAAACCATATCTCACGCATATGCTGTGACTTTGCAATTGGTGTTGCTATTGCTGCAATAATTATGATTGCAGCTCCAACACATCCAACGATGTTCGGGACACTCACAAGTGAAAATATTCCCGGATTACAGCTTCCATCTATCGTATACTGAATTGTTTTATCCAATCCGTCCCTTGCCACTGCAAAGCAGCATATAACAAGTCCATATGCCAAAACAAACAGGCTCCTTCTGCCCCAGAAACTAATGTTGCTTCTGTTACTGATTGAGTATCCAACAAACCCAACCAACGATACAATCATAAGTGTAGTAACTGTTGTTACCATATTCCCAAAATAGAGTTTCATCCTTGACCTCCCATAATATAAATGACGCAGTGCAAAACTGTAATATTACAATCTGCACTGCGTCTTAGCGTCTGGCTTCCTTTACTATAAATTTTTCTGCGTCAATCAGGCTTTCTTCTTTACACTTTGGACAAAACAGAGGAAAATTTGTTAATACCGTATCCTTCCTTGCCAGTGTACTGTTTGTCGGGGCAGGCATCACGGAACATGACCAGCATTGCCCCTGTACCACAGCCACAGTCCAGTACGTCCTGACAGGGTTCTTTCAAAAGCTCCTCCAACAAGTCGGGGTAATCCTTGCGGCACAGGTTGTACACGCTGGGGTCACTGTCATCAAATTTCTCCGCCGCAGCGTCAAACTCCCGCAGAGTGAGATTTTTGTATTTTTGGTTTGTCATAATAGCACCTCTGCATATTCATTTGCCATTTAGTTAGTTTATACTAATCGAATATTATCATATTTCTACATAGTTTTCAACATCCTATCTGTGTCTGTAGTCTATCAGCAACTTGACCCTTTCTATTTTTATAAAAAGCTTAGATTTTTGTCTTGACAACTGAGCCACTATAGAGTAACGATATATGAAAAAGATGTGAGAGGAAAATCATGAAGGTTGAAACATTATCAGAAAAAGATATCAATGCGATCGGGCATGCATTCGGTTATTATGAATATGCTCAGGGCGAAAAGGGGCTTGTTTCCGCATACAGCAGCAAAGACGCAGTCGTCAGTTATATCAACGGCTATGTGGAAATGGTACTGCAGGCAGGTATGCTTTATACAACCGGTCCGCAGCAGGAAGCATTTATTGCCTATAAGCGCTGTGATGAAAAAGTGGGACTGAAGGCAGGTCAAAAGCTGATAAAAGGGATGTTTGCAGGATCATCCTTTGGTGAAGTGGTACGGATGCTCAGCATTCTCGGAAGCGGTGGATCATCTTCCATTGAAAAGAAACTGAAAAAGAAAAAACAAAAATACCTGTTTGTCGGATTGGTATGTGTGCGGGAAGAATACCAGGGGCAAGGCTATATGAGGAAAGCGCTGGAGCTTGCGTTTGCCGAGGGCAACAGACTGGGACTCCCGGTCGTACTGGATACCGATGCCAAACTGAAAAGTGATAAATACAGACACCTTGGCATGGAACTGGCAGGCGTCCGTACCTGCAAAAACGGCAGTAAATTATACGAACTGATCAAATATCCTGATTCCACGGTCTAATGAAATTAAAAATCATACACTGTCTAATGAAATTGGAATTTAATAATTAGTTTTTTTCGCAATCAAGACTCCAACAGGAGCTAAACCGCCATCCACCAAATTCACTTTGACAACTGTAAAGCCATAATCCGTAATAAACTCACAAAAATTTTCCTTGTTCCATTCTTTGTATGCTTTAAATCCTGTAATAGACATCAATCGCTTTCGTAAACCACTTGATTTTTTCTCTGCCCATAAGAAGGTTGGTGCGTACAAAATGCCGTCTTTTTTTAATACTCTACGAATTTCCTGCATTGCTTTTTCAGGCTCTGGCATAATGTGCAGTGCATTTGAAATTACTACACAATCAAAATTTTCATTCTCATATGAAAGTGCCGTTGCATCGGCTACGCAAAAACTAAGTTTTTCTGTTGTACCTCTCCTTTTCGCTTGCTTAATCATATTTTCCGAAAAATCGGTTGCCGTCCAGCTATTAGTACAATCAGACAATGGGAAAGATAGCTGCCCTGTTCCACAAGCTAATTCTAATACATTCATATCAGATTTGAGATAATCTCTAATATATCCGCAGATTGCATTATAAAATTTCTTATCTGACTCCATCAAAGGTGCATATATTTTTGCAAGTCGTTGCCAATAACCCTTGTTTGCCTTGTCTTTCATATCAAAATCTCCATTTTATTCAATAATACAACTTCTGAGTTATAGTGCTATTTTTTTCCATTTTCTAATCTTAGTTCTAAATGTTCCGAATGGAGCAACTGTGTTAACATGTATGAACTTGTATACTTCCCAGACAGCTGTCTTAGTTGCTTCGCCAGCCCATTTTCTCATATGTGGTTTAAATAATTCTTCCTCACTTAGCGAATCGATCATTGCATAAATAGAATTAATATTATCATTCAACATATCTTTCAACTCCTGCAGTGACAGATACGCATATGTATCTGTGAACCATTGATATAATTCACCAAGCTGATTCCATTTAAAATCATCTGAAGGAGTTTTGACATGAAGACCTTTTCTTTCATCTGCTTCCCATTTAAGGACGAGCGTTGTCCATCCAACTTGGTAAGCGAGATTTTCTGCCGGAGTTCGGTCAACTTCATCAACCCTCTTATCCTTTAAAGATTCTGGAATATCATTAAATTCAAAAATATACTTTGCAAAGCTTTTATTTATCTCTTTTTTAAGTTCGTCTTTATTCTCGTATGTTCTCAATAGTCTATTTCTCCAAACTTGAATTTGGAACGTGCTTTATAAATTTTTTCCGATCCCCTCAAGTTCGTTCATGGAATCCTTGTTTTTTTCAAGTTCATCTCTGGCTGTTGCGTAATATGATTTTTTGAAAAGCATATCCCATGAAAGATATTTTGCCATACAGTCAAACTGCTTATCAATCAGCTCATACTGGATACTGTCTACGGGAGAACCGCCTACAACAATCGTGCCAACTTTTTTATTTTTTAACTGCAATCCACGGCAGTAGCACTTATCAATGATAAGTTTCAATTGTGCTGACATTCCCCACCAATAAACTGGTGTAGCAAAAAGAATCATATCTGCGGCAGCAATTTTATCAATTGTAGGATTTGTATCATCCTTATCGACACATCCCTTAGAGCATTGACAGACACCACATCCCTTGCATGGTGCAATGTTGAGTTTGTCAGGTTCAATGATTTCAATTTCATTCTTTTCTGATGCTCCTTTTATAAATGCATTGATTGCTGTCAGCGTGTTTCCTTTTCTGGCACTTCCATTAATGATTACAATTTTCATGCGTGTATCCTCCAACTTCCGATTTAGTGTCCTTTTATAACGGTTGCATCATCTCAAGAATGATTCCATCCGGGTCTCTGAAATAAAACGCTCTGCTTTCCCCAAATCCATCTGCCCTGAAATCGAAATACTGCGGTTCAGACAAGCACTCCACATGATTTTCGATAAGGGCTTTGTAGACAGAATCAATGTCATCCGTATAAAAGCATACTTCCGAGATAGATGTCGTAAACAAGTCTGATTGTTCTTTGTGGATTTTGCTGTCTACAAATTGAATCAATTCAACAGGCGGTGTTTCAATATTCTCAGAACCATTCAAATAAGCAACCCTTGCCTTACAATTTTTCTTTTGAAACATTTTATCTGTCTCTTCGCCAACCATCATGATTTCTCCTTGATATTTAAGTCCAAGTATATCTCTATAAAATGCAATTGATTTATCTAAATCTGAAACCGTCAATCCTACATGATATATTCTTCCAACCATTTACTATTCCTCCTTAACAAATGATAAATACCGATTTGCAAAACACATTCTTTTTTACATAGGCGCAGTATACCACATTTCCTGTGCCTATGCGATATCATTTAATGCTTATTCCGATATGAACTCATCTTCTCCACAGTGACCTCCGGATAAAAGTAAGTAAGAATCGTTGCTTTCGGAACTCCTGCGGCAAGTGCTTTTTTCACCTCTTCCTTCTGCTCCGGCGTATATGACCAGTGCAGCATTCGGTTAGTGATGTTCTTTCTTTGGTTATGAAGCTTAATGAACAATCTTCATTGAAAATATCTGCTGATAAGGATAACAGATTGCTTTTATTTAATGAATGTATTAAAAAAATCCGCTAAATTGCGGATTTTTTCTTTAATCTCTTGACCTATGTTTAAATTATACAGGAAGCTTTTCTGTATTTAAGAGGTGATACCCCATACATTTTCTTAAAGCTGCGTATAAAGTAGCTCACATTCTGATATCCACTGCACATTGCAACCTCAGTAACGGATGTTGCTGATTCCTCCAATAGCTGTCTGGCATGCTCCAGCCTGAGATGATTGATATACTGCGACAGAGTAATATGAAAATGCTCTTTAAAGTAGCGTGATATGTATTTTTCTGACAAATGAAACTGTGCACCAAATTCCTTCAGTGAAATTTCCCTTGTATAGTTTTGCCGGATATACGTTATCATTTCTTTTTCTATTGTGTTGGTGCCATTTGTGCCATTTTCCAGTATCAGATTATTGCTCCACATTTTCTGGATGAATTTGATGAGAGTTATTTTGGTTTCAAATTGCGCCTCTATATTTGCAGCATCTGTGTTTTCTGCGTTTTTCCCTGATATCTGTGCATTTATCTCTATCAGCCGCTCGCATATATCTGCTGCTGTATCATTTATCTGAGGACTAATCATAAGTCTGCCTCGTTTGAGAGGGGATAGGATTGATTTTTCCATGAGATCGTCCGTCTGAAATGATATATATTCAAGAGGAAACAAAAATGTGTAATAATCTGCATCTCCTGTCGGCGAGCCCATGAAATGCAGACTGCCCGGAGATACCACAAATGTATCCTTTGGGCTTCCTATATAGTTTTCACCTGATATGGTCACATGCAGCTTGCCCTGCTTTACATATATAATTTCCAGCTCATCATGCCAGTGTACCGGAATCTGGAATGCACGCTTTACATCACTGATATGATATTGACTGAACGGATTTTCCGGTGTGCCGTGTGGCCGGTTTTCCTTTAATTCAAAATACATTTTTCTACATATTCCTTAGTCTCTTTTAATCCCCATCCGGTTTGTTTACTGTAATAATTACATATCAATTATTTTTTATTTTAACATATTACATGCATAAGGTGTGCATTTTTTATTTGTTCCCTAGGATTTAGTGAATCTACGCTGTGGTATGAGCATTAACTTAGTAATAGATAAAGTAGAAATAGTACAATTTTCCCTTGAAATAATACAAGAATTATTTGTGATAATGTAATATATTGATACATGCAAGCTTCTCTTCTTTATATCTTCCTCTCCCAAATGAAGCTTATAACGAGAAGTTTGCTTTCATTCTGTTAATATCACAAGGTATACATACATTATAAATGAGGTAAAATCTATATGCAGGTTCAAAGAAAAACACTTACACAGCTTTCCATTCCAATATGCTTCGAAACACTTTTTTACATGCTGGCAGGCATGGTTGACACTCTTATGCTGTCATCCGTGAGCGACCAGGCGGTTGGTGCTGTCGGCACGGCAAATACATACATCTCCGTTTTCATCATCATGTTTGGTGTCATCTCAAGCGGTATGGTTGCTGTCATGACGCAGAATATCGGTGCCGGAAAACCGGGTATAGCATATCAGGCAAGGCAGCTTGGGCTTATATTTAACGCTGTAATAGGTGTGCTCATGGCTGTTTTTCTGGCTGTTTTTTCCGGAAATATTCTCAAAATGGTCAGCATTGCACCGGCGCTTTTTGATTCGGCAAATACTTATCTGCGCATTGTTGGAGGTGCCTGCTTTTTAAATGCTCTCATACCGATTTATTCAAGCTACCTGAGAGTTTTCGGCTACACAAAGCAGTCACTTTGGGCATCAATTATTGGAAATGTCATTAACTTTATACTTAACGCTGTTTTTCTCTTTGTAATGCACTGGGGCGTTATGGGTGTTGCCACTGCAACGGTTATCTCACGTATTGTCAATCTGATTATTGTTGCCACAATGGGCGCTGTGCTCATCAAGGCAAAGAACAGTCCTGAGCGCATAGCTCCCGGAAAAATTCTCAGACAGATTATAAAGATTGGCTTTCCGTCTGCCTGTGAAACCGCACTTTACAATATCGCCATGACTCTTGTAGTGCGTTTCATGAACCAGATGGATGCTGACGGAATGAACGTCACAGCGCGTTCCTATGCCTCACAGATTGCTAACTTTTCGTACTGTATCGGTGCTGCCTTAGCTCAGGCAAATGCCATTCTGACCGGCTGGCATATCGGTGCAAAGGAGTATGACGAATGCGATAAGGGCACTCGCAAGGCCGCTATCTATGGTGTGATTACGGCATCCTGCCTTTCTATCACATTTGCGCTTTTGGGTAACTACATTGTGCGAATCTTCACGAATGACGTACAGATGATAAACCTAGTCACAAAGCTTCTCGCCATTGATGTTGTGCTGGAGCTTGGAAGAGTCACCAATCTGGTCTATGGTCAGGCACTGAAGACAAGCGGTGATGCCGTTTTCCCAGTTGTCATGGGTGCCGTTTTCATGTACCTTGCGGCGGTCGGCGGAACATACTTCTTCGGACTGCATCTGGGGCTTCTCGCAGTCGGTGCTTACATCGGACTCGCAAGTGACGAGTGCATCAGGGCTGTCGGCATGGTGCTGCGCTGGAAGAGCGGAAAGTGGAAGAACAAGGGACTGGTTGATTAGAATATTCGGTGCTTTGTGCCGTGTTTCGATTTTTAAACCGATTCAAAAGTCAAGTTCCTCTTAAAAATTAAATGTTTCTGGGTCAGAACCGTGTTTTTCGTTCTTGTTAAGCTCATTTATGGCATTCATATCACCATCAGACAATTCAAAATCAAACACGTCAAAATTAGAAATAATTCTTTCCTGATGCGTTGACTTTGGAAGTACAATTATTCCTCTCTGAAGCTCCCATCTTAAAACAATCTGTGCAGGTGTCTTACCATACTTGTCAGCCAGTGCAATAATCACCTCATTTTCAAGTGTTCCTGCTCCGTTGCCTCCAAGTGGGCTGTAGGCTTCTATTGCAATACCATTCTTCTTAGCATATTCAACATTTTCAATATTAGCGTAATAAGGATGAATCTCAATCTGGTTAACCGCTGGTACAACTGTCCAGTTTTCACTGAGAGTCTCAAGATGGTGAACATTGAAGTTACTTACACCGATTGCCTTGATTTTGCCAGCCTTGTACAGGTCCTCCATATCTGCCCACGCCTTCTCATAACCGTTAGCTGGCCAGTGAATAAGATACAAGTCTATGTAATCAAGTCCCATGTCTTCCAAGCTCTGTAAAAATGCTTCTTTAGTTCTTCCCTGTCTAATATCCTCATTCCAAAGCTTAGTTGTAACAAATATATCCCTTCTGTCAATGCCACTCATACGTATGCCTTCGCCTACGCTTTTTTCATTGCCGTAAACCTTAGCTGTATCAATATGTCTGTATCCAGCCTCAATCGCCCATTTTACTGCATTAGCTGTATCAGCTCCGTCTGGTGTTCTAAAAACACCAAGACCTATCTGTGGAATTTTAACTCCATTATTTAATGTAATATAATTCATATAATTCAAATCTCCTTTATCTGTTTTCTTTCATTTTACACCATGTAAACGTTCAATTTCAATTATAGTATTGAGTCCTCTTACCTCAAAATTGATATGAAAAAATAGGACTTAAATCATTCAAGCCCTTGTTTTATAAGGTTTCTCTTGATTTAGTCCTATTTTAACGTATGCCCCTTTTATAATTAACCTCCATATATTTTATGGTTATATTATACACCGTTTTACACTTTTATGAGGAAATCCATAATTATACTCTCAGCATTCTGTATCCTATACCAATATGCGTCTGTATATACTGCGGGGAATTGACATCTTTTTCAATTTTCTTTCTTAATGTTGCCATAAATACTCTAAGTGATGCCAGATCATTTTCCCATGAACTGCCCCATATATTCTTAGTAATATAAGTGTATGTCAGCACTCTTCCGACATTTCTTGATAATAATATGAGAAGCTTATATTCAATAGGTGTAAGATGCAGCTCCTCTCCATTCAGATATGCACAGCCAGCTGCATAGTCAATTTTTAAATCTCCATTCTCGAATACACTTGTATTCTGAGTCATATCCGTCTGCATAAGTGACAGTCTTCTTACTGTTACACGCAGCCTTGCAAGAAGCTCATCTACTGAAAACGGCTTTGTAAGATAATCGTCTGCCCCTGCATCAAGTGCTTCTATCTTATCCGCATCTTCAGTTCTTGCGCTTATAACAATTATTGGTGTATTAGTCCATGTTCTTATCTTTTTTATAACTTCCACCCCATCTATATCAGGAAGTCCTAAGTCTAGCAGAATTATATCAGGATTATGTGATGCAGTCTGTGAAATAGCACTCTCTCCATTCACAGCAGTTAAATACCTGTAATTATTAGTTTTTAATGTTGTTGTTATGAGATTTCTTATTGGTGAATCATCCTCAACTACAAGAATCTGTGTTTTATTCATTTAAATGTACCTCACTTAACTGCAGTTTGAATTCGAAAATGCATCCATGTGGTGTATTATCCCTTAATTCCAGTTCACTTCCATGTGCATTTATAATAGTTTTACATAAAGATAACCCAAGTCCGAGACTTCTTCTGTTATCTGCGATTTCATTGTTACAGGTAAAAAATGTATCAAATACATTTTCTTTCATATCATCAGGTATTCCCTCGCCATTATCTTCAATGGATATAATTACATATCTGCCTTCTTTTCTTGCTTTAATATATATATCAGAGCCTTCCTGTGTATACTTTATCGCATTATCAACTATGTTAATAATAACCTGTATTATAAGTCTGACGTCCATTCTCACAAGAAGCAGTTCTTTGCCGCAATCCACATGTATTTTATGTTCACAGCTTTTTCTGTTGATATGTTTTAACGCTTCAGCAATAACTTCATCTATCAGCTGGTCAGACATATTAAGAGTTACTGTTCCATCCTCAAATCTTGTTACAAACAATATATTCTCTACAAGACTGATTAACCATTCTGAATCATCATATATATCTGTAAATATCTGCTCTCTCGTATCATTATCAAGCTTATCATAATTGTACATAAGATTATTGGCATTACCTGATATTGATGTGAGTGGTGTTCTTAAATCGTGTGAAATCGTCCTTAAAAGATTAGCCCTTAACTGTAGTGTCTTTTCCCTGTAAGCAGCCTGTTCTGACATACGAACATGTTTTTTCAGTTTAGATGCCAGAGTTCCTGTAAGCATTGACGCAGCAAGCATAATAACACATGTGAGCGGATATCCTGTGTCATATGTATGTAAAGTAAATCTTGGTTCTGTCAGGAAGAAATTCATCAGAACAACACTTACAAGCGAACCCGCCACACTCCAGATATATCCATTAGTGAATATCGAAATCAAAAGCACGCACAGAAGATATACCATAATAACATTTGATTCTGTAAATCCAATATATATAAGCAGCATTCCTATTACTGTTGCAATGCTTAAAAGGCCTATTGTTATTAAGAATTCTTTTACAAGTTTTTTTAATGTCTTTTCCGTTATAATTACCACCTTATTTTATTTTGTATATAATAACACATTTTCAATTTAATATCTCTTTTTTTCGTTATCATCACTTTCATTCAATACAGCATTCATTGTATCTTTGTCATTGGTTCTTCTTGTTCTGTTCATAAATCCGTCTATTTTATTCATAACATACCATCCTGCTGCCATAAATAATAATATCACAACTATCAGTACTATTATAATTAATCCCGTCTTCATGCTCATGCCCCCTAATCTTAAACTTTAAAGCATTTTTTCAGATTTTTATAATCTCCTAACACAAGTAATGTAATATCTTCTGTAAGTACAATATCTGGTTCAACATTTACATTTATTGAGTCATTATGCTTTATAGCCATTATGTTTACTCCATATTTTTTTCTTATATCAAGTTCAATAATACTTTTTCCTAACCACGACTCAGGAACTTCCACTTCAAGAATTGCATGAGTATTATCCAGTTGTATTAAATCAAGAATATGGTCCGCAGTGTAGCGTACTGCAGCCCACTTTGCTTCGTGTTTTTCAGGATATACAACCGCATCTGCACCATTGCGCAGCAGGAATTTTTCCTGTACATCCCGCTCGGCTCTTGATACCACATATCTGGCGCCAAGTTCCTTTAACAGTGATGTTGTTTCCAGCGAATTCTGAAAACTGTCACCAATTGTCACCATACACACATCAAAATTCCCAACACCTAATGATTTTAAAAATTCAGCATTCGTGCTGTCTCCAATCTGTGCATTTGTGACTATATTCATAACATCGTTAATTCTGTTCTCATCAGTATCAACTGCCATCACCTGATGTCCAAGCTGATTAAGCTGCATAGCCATATGTTTTCCAAATCTTCCGGCTCCTATAAGTAATACATTCTTTTTCATATTGTGCTCCTATCCTATATTAATCTTTTCTTCAGGAAATTTTGAATAGCTGTTTCCATTTCCAGAAAAAGCAGCATATATTAAAGTAAGACCACCAACTCTGCCCATAAACATAAGAATAATAAGAACAATTCTTGATAATATTCCAAGCTGTGGAGTAATACCTAATGTCAATCCGACCGTACCTACTGCTGATGCTGTTTCAAAAAGACATTTCCCTAATGAAATTCCATCTGTGACATTTATAATAAATGCGCCTGTAACAAATAATGTAATGTACATCATAGCTATCGTAGCTGCATTTTTAACTGTATCGTTATCTATTCTTCTTTCAAAAAAATGAATATTCTTATTTCTCTTAAATGTTGCAACCATGTTTCCCATAAGAACTGCAAATGTAGTTGTTTTCATACCACCTGCTGTTGAACCTGGTGAACCACCTATAAGCATAAGAGCTATCATAATCATTACAGATGCCTGTTTCATTGCATTAAGGTCAACCGTATTAAATCCCGCAGTCCTTAATGTCACTGATTGAAAAAGTGCCTTAAATACAGGCATTTTCTCGTTTCCAGTCATCATATCATTTATCATAAATATAATTGCAGGTACTGTTATAAGAACGGCTGTTGTAACAATTATTAATTTGCTCTGCATCTTATATCTTTTAAAATGATACTTATTATTCTTAATATCTTCCCACGTAACAAATCCAATTCCACCTATCACAATAAGAAGCATCAATGTAATATTAATAACAGGATTGCAGGCATATGTCGTCATTGAAGCAAATTGATTATCCGCTGTTCCTAGCACATCAAATCCTGCATTACAGAATGCTGATATTGAATGAAATATTGCAAACCAGATTCCTTTCAATCCATAATCTCTGCAGAATACCGGCATCATAAGCAATGCTCCTGATAATTCTATAATGAATGTTCCTTTTAATATAAATCCGGTAAGCCTGACGACTCCGCCAACCACTGGTGCTGATACAGATTCCTGCATAAAGCTTCTCTGCATTAAAGACACTTTCTTTCCTGACAATAAAGAAAATGCAACAGCAACAGTAATTACGCCAAGCCCTCCTATCTGTATAAGCGTAATTATTACAAGCTGTCCAAATAAAGACCAGTAGCTTCCTGTATCCAGTACTACTAATCCGGTAACGCATACCGCTGATGTAGATGTAAATAATGCATCACCAAACGGTGTTACACAGCCACTGGCTGATGAAACCGGCAGCATAAGAAGCAATGCTCCTAATATAATTAATCCACCAAATCCAATTGTTATAACCCGGAATGATGACAAATGTTTTCTTATCCTGTTGTCAAACATAAAAAATTCCCCTTTTCTAACATAATTGAAATCTACCAGAATTATGTTAAAAAAGGGGTTAAGCATTTTTATATGATATTAAGATTATATTAAGATTATTATCTCTCCCGAATCATGATAATCAGAAGATAAGCTGCTCCGAATACAACTATACTCCCAGCCATGATTAAATACATCTGTGGCACGCCAACAACACGTCCCCTGAATACAGGATTACAGTCGAGAGTGTTCCTTATGACTGTGACCGCTTCTGACGGAAGCCCTGTGTCTGCCATCTCTTTATACACTCCGTTTAGCATATGGTTCTTAACCAGGGAAGTTCCGTATGTACCCGGAAGGTAGGACAATGCTTTCTGCAACCCTGAACTAAAATTAGATATCGGCATGTATGCACCACACACAAATCCATACCCTGCACTTACGATTGTTCCAACCGCCGACAACTGCCCCTGCGTCTTTAGCGGATAGCTTACAATGCTTGAAAGCGTGCTTCCAAATAACACCAGCAGAATCATATCCAATATAACAAATATTACATCTGACGCACTCATATACCAGCCCATCTTCAATATGTAAAGCAGGCATAATGCAAGTGCTGTGCCATTAACCATAAGCGAATTAAGTACTGTTGATAAGAAATATCCTATATAAATCTTTGTTTTGCTTACAGGCGAAACATCAAAATCTTTTCTTGCTCCGCTGGCTCTGTCCTGAACCATCGTAAGATTGACGCAGAATGTAACAGTTACACAGCTTACTGCAAGAAGTGCTGCAGCTAACTGTGCTGCCACTGTGCCGTTAATTATTTTGTCTGATAAATCAATCATGTCCTTAGTTGCAGAAACGAAGGAGTCCTTGTATACATTTGCTAAAAATGTTGCATACAAAACAATAAGAATTACCGGAGTTATCATTGATGAGAATAACATTCCTTTGTCCTTAAAAAAGAGTTTTCTGTTTCTGCTTACAAGTGCGGTTATCTCTTTCATCACTGACCACCTCCCAATATTTTCCCAGTCACAGCAAGAAATACATCGTCCATACCACCTTTTACGACTTCATAATCACGGAATATCTCCTGATGTTTCACAATCATTTTCGTAGCTTCAAGTGTGTTCTTAACCTGAATCCTGTAACCATCACGGATTGCTTTGTACTCTGTTTTCAAAGCTTTAATCTCATCCTCTGTAACTCCATACAAAGATATCGTATCATGAACATATTCATTCTTTAATTCCAAAGGAGTTCCCTCTGCCACGATGCTTCCCTTATCAAGAATCACAACATATCCGGCACTTGCCGCCTCCTCCATGTAATGAGTTGTAAGGAATACCGTCATGTTCTCCTCTGTACGAAGTCTCTCAATAACATTCCATATAATAAGCCTTGTCTGTGGGTCAAGTCCCGTCGTCGGCTCATCAAGAATCAGTATCTCCGGTCTGTGAATCAGCGCCCTTGCAATATCAATTCTTCTTCTCTGTCCGCCTGACAGCTTACCAACCGGTCTGTTAATGTAATCCCCGAAATCAAGTATCTCCACCAGTTCTGCCAGTCTTTTTTCAAATGCATTTCCAGTAATTCCATACAACGCCGCCCTGCTTTTGAGATTCTCCTTAACTGTAAGAGGTTTATCAAGAACACTGTCCTGAAACACAACTCCCAGCAGCCTCTTTGTTTCACTGCCTGCCCTGTCTGCTTCTTTATCCTTAATCCACACATTTCCGCTGTCCTTGCGTAACTGCCCGCATATAATAGAAATCGTTGTGCTTTTTCCAGCACCATTTACACCTAAAAATGCAAACAATTCTCCCTTCTTTACGCGGAAACTTAAGTCATTAACTGCCTTCACATCGCCAAAACATTTATTCAGATGTTCTATCTTAATAATATCCGACATACGCCCCTCCTTATTGAGAATCACTTCATGTATTTATTAATCCATTTTACCACATCCAGCATGCCAAGTTGCATTCAGACAAAAAAGACACAAAGCAATGTACTTCGTGCCTTAAAAATCATATTAGTTTCATAATATTTTCAGAATAAATCCAGCATATTATCCAGATATATCTCTTCTCTTACATGTATCTGGTACTCCGGCTTTATCATGTAATACAACAGGAATTCCAGCACCAGTGCGCTTCCAAGTCCCCGTCCTTCAATCTTAAAATTGGAAAATCCCATTGGCATATATGTATTCCTTATATCATCAACACTGATAAATGCCGGATTCTCCATTGCCTTAGAAAAGCGGTATCCACTCTGTGAATCAGGTGCAACGCATACATGATCTGGACAGTCCTCGCCAAGATTCTGGCGGCTCACAATCTCATAGCAGTTCTTTCTGTCGTAACATCCGAACCAGCAGCACTCATTACACAGGAATTCCACCTTATCCTTTTCTTTATCTGTCAGCTTCGCCAGCTTATCAAATGCTTTATTCAGCCTGAAATCCGGCACTACATACTGGAAATCTTCTCTTTTTACTTCATCCAGAAAATCATTGAAATCCGTCAGCACCTTCGTTGTCGATGATACAAGATAAAGATTGGGATAATGCTTTTTTATATACCCGGCAAGAAGGTCTGAATGTACAATCACGCCATTGCTGACTGCATTCCTCATGCCTTCGCTTTCATTAAGTGCCTTACATAACGCATTACATTTTTCATCAGCTAAATGTTCTTCGCGAAGCAGTGAATTGCTGAATGTCAGCCTTGCCGATATCCCATACTCACTCATCAGATTCATAACTTCCTGCACACCATGTTCACCGGAACCGATTCGTCCGCCGCCCCAGATACAGTCTGCAGGCGCACCATATATTGAGCCAATCTCACACCAGTCATAGAAATATTCCCTATGCTGGCGATATACCGGCAAAAATGCTTCGTACAATTCATAGAATTCAAACAACCCCGGAAGATGGTAATATGCCTTCTTTATACTATTCATATAATGTATCTCCCTTCCTGCTGTCTACAATCCCATAATTTCATATATATACTTCATATCCATATTTTCACGGATTGCATCTGCCAGCTTGTCATACTCTCTCTGCTTATATTCTTCAAAACTCATGTCTGAACCGCCGTGTATCGCAATCCCACATCTTTTACCAAGCATATTTATAAAACTGTCACAGAATTCTTTCTCATCAAATATTCCGTGAAGATAAGTTCCTGCCACATTCCCACAGACACACCCATCCATATATTCCGTTCCATCGACAGTATTATATATTTTTGCAAATGCATGCGCCTGTCCTTCACCCACAGTACTCTCTCCCATATGAATTTCATATCCGGCACATTTTTTCTTCCCAAGCATTTCCCACATTCCAGACTGGCTGCAGATTATTCCTCTTGCTCTTGTACGGTGCTTAGACAGTGTAAATGTAGTTGTAACTGGTAAAAGGCCTATTCCCGGAATAACCTCACCGGTTTCTGCATTACATGAATCATCAATAACATTTCCTAACATCTGGTAACCACCACATATTCCAAATACAGGTATCTCCTGCCTTGCACATTTTATAATCTGTGCTTCAATTCCATTCTTACGCAGCCATTTTAAATCATTAATGGTATTCTTGCTTCCCGGAAGAATTATAAGATTGGGATTTCCTATCTGTTCTGCCTTATCGACATATCTTAAATTAACCTCCGGCAGCCTTTCGAGTGCATTAAAATCTGTAAAATTCGAAATATGAGGCAGTCTTATTACAACTATATCCAGCTTTTCCCCTGAAACATCTGAGTCCGATGTTTCAAGCCTTGAAGCAAGGCTGTCTTCATCTTCAATATCAAGCCTTACATAAGGAATTACCCCGGCAACAGGAATCGGACATATGTCATATAACTGTTTTATACCTGGCTCAAGTATCTTCCTGTCTCCACGGAACTTATTCATGACCAGACCTTTTACACGCCTGCGTTCCTTTTCTTCAAGAAGCATGATTGTTCCAACAAGCTGCGCAAACACGCCACCACGGTCAATATCTCCAACAAGAAGCACCGGTGCATCTACAAGCTCCGCCATTCCCATATTAACAATATCATCTTTCTTAAGATTAATCTCTGCCGGACTTCCTGCGCCCTCAAGTACTATCACATCATATTTTCTGTCAAGAGTGTCATAGGCTTTTAATATGTCAGGAATCAGTTTCTTTTTATACTGGAAATATTCTTTAGCCGGCATATTTTTAAGCGGTGTTCCGTTTACAATAACCTGTGAACCCACATCGCTTGTCGGCTTTAACAATATGGGATTCATTTCTACACATGGTGCTATTCCTGCCGCTTCTGCCTGCATAACCTGTGCTCTTCCCATTTCCAGACCATCCGCTGTTATGTATGAATTCAATGCCATATTCTGTGATTTAAAAGGTGCTGCATTATACCCGTCCTGCTTCAGCACTCTTAATATTCCTGCCGTTATAATGCTCTTTCCTGCATTAGACATTGTTCCCTGAATCATAAGATTCTTTGCCATAATCACTGCACCCTGCCTTTCTTTTACACTTCCAGTATCTGTCTCATATTATTAATAAGAACTTCATTATCCGCATGCTGCTTTACTGCTATACGGTAGCAGTCAGCCGGCATATTATGATAACTCCCACATGACCGTATAAGTATCCCATGCTTTAATAATTCTTCCTGTATCATGCATCCTGCTTTACTTTGTGGCAGTCTGAATGTTAAATAATCTGCCTGTGACGGATAAACAATACATTTCATATCTGATAATTCATTGAAAAGAAACTGCCGTTCCCTCTGAATAAGTTCATGCGTATACTTCTCATAATCTTTATCCGCAAATGCCGCAATTCCTGCACGCTGTGCCACAGACGACACATTCCATTCCGGAAGCTGTAATGAAACCCTGTTAATTAATTCTGTATTGGCACTCATCATATATCCTAATCGAATTCCCGCCATTGCATAAAACTTTGTAAATGCATTTATAATCACAAGATTATCATAATCATCCAGAAATCTTTTACAGCTTATAATTTCATACTGCGGATTAAACCTTAAAAAGCACTCATCAGCTACAACTACAATGTTCCTGTCCCTGCATATATCAAGTATATTAACAAGAATATCTTCAGGTATAAGGTTTCCTGTAGGATTATTGGGATTACATATAAAACACATCTGGATATCCATATCCTTAAGCTGACCGCATACATCTGCATACCCAAATCCATTCTTTTCATCAAGTTTATAATATTGGATGCCGGCACCATATGCACTGACAGCGCGTTCATATCCCGAAAAAGATGGGGCTGCAACTGCACATTTATAAGGTCTTACTGCCCTAACCACAGCCATTATAAGTTCAGAAGCACCATTTCCACACAGTATTCTATCTGCCTGTACCCTCTCCTTACCGGCAACTGCCTCTCTTAACGCCATATACATGATATCAGGATATGTCTCATATCCGTTTATATCATTAAGAATCGCTTCCTGCACTCCATCCGGCATTCCAAGCGGATTAATATTAACCGAAAAATCAAGTGACACTTCCTTGTCATAGATATTCCCGCCATGTATCTGTTTTTCCATAAATGATAACCTTTCGTCTGATTAACAGAAATAACACATCACTGCACTTCTTATAATGAGCACAATAATAATCACAATAAATGCGGTGATATACAATAAAATATTACTTCTTTTTATATCTTCAATTTCCAGCTCCCGGATTGAATCTCCAATCTGCGGCTTATGTACAAGTCTGCCAAAATAATAATTGTCTCCTGACAGAGAAACCTTCAATGCTCCTGCACATGCCGATTCTGTCTGTGCGGAATTAGGACTGCTGTGTTTCATTCTGTCCCTTAAAAAAATCTTCCATGCATTTCCCATGCTGTAATGTGATAAATCTTTATTCCTTCCCATACACTTTTCTGCAAGCTGTGCAATTCCGGCAGCTGCAACCATAAGACATCCGCCTGCTCTTGCAGGAATAAAGTTCACAACATCATCCATTTTAGCCGCAAATCTTCCGAAATGCAGATATTTATCATTCTTATAGCCAATCATTGAATCCATGGTATTAACTGCCTTATATACGAAGCCCCCGACAGCACCGAAAAACATCATATAAAACAATGGCGCAACAACACCATCTGATGTATTTTCCGCAACCGTCTCAACAGCCGCACGCGTAATACCATGTTCATCAAGCTGGCTGGTATCTCTTCCGACAATCATTGATACAGCCTGTCTTGCCTGTGGAATCCCTTCATTTTTCAAAGCATAATATACTTTCATGCTCTCTGTTTTTAGTGATTTCACAGCAAGAATCTGATAGCACATAATCGTTTCGACTACACATCCAAGCACTATATTAATATAATAGCAGACCGCAAGTATGCCCGCTGTAACAATACCTGTTATTAATGGTGTTAAAACTGCCAGAACTATGCCTCTTTTATATTTCTTTGCTTGTGAATACTCTTCTTTTAACAAAATGCTTTCCAGCCATGAAATCATTTTTCCTATCAGGCGTACCGGGTGATACAGCCAGTGCGGATCTCCGATAATCAGATCAAGCACATATCCACACATGATTGCTATAGTCTGACATGTAAATATACATGTAAAAATATTATTATTCATTATTTCTCCGTAATCTTTTTTATTGTACTTATATGTCCTTCCTCAGTAACATCGCAGATATATCCATCCCCATTGCCACAATGATAATCATAATAGTATCCACCATAGATTTCTGACAAAACCGCCATTATAGTTCCTCCATGAACAACACATGCAGCCGTTCCCACCCCTGATTCCATGCACTCATTAACAACCTTGTTCCACGCATGGACACATCTTGTCCTGAAATCAGCTATATCTTCTCCCTGCGGAAAAGGTATTGTTCCATTACTGTCAATCCATTTCTGGTAATACTCATCGCCCGTCAGTTCTTTATAATTCTTTCCCTCGAATTTACCAAAGTCACATTCCCTGAAATCCTGCACAATTATCTGCTTCATGTCAGGATATATAAATGCTGCTGTCTGACTGCATCTTTTTAAAGGACTTACATATAATGCCTGTACCTGTGGATAACATCTGTCACTCATATACTCGTGTATCTGTGCCGTTCCTGTATCACACAATGGTTCATCCGTAGTTCCTATATATCTCTTTTCAATGTTTCCTGCTGTTGCTCCATGTCTGATTAATACAATCTCCATATTCCTTACTGTCCGCCTTTCAGACACTGTCCTATTCCACAGATTACTCTTTCCACATGCACAGCCTTCTTAACTGCACTGCAAAGTACGCGTCCGACTGCTTCCCTGTATATTCTGTCCTCTTTTTCTAACGGAACAATTCCGCTTCCAACTTCATCACATATTATAATAATTTCCGGATTGATATCATACAGACTGTCTATCAGAGAGTCTGTTGATTTTCCTTCTTTAACATATCTTTTTATAAGCAGATGCATATGATTTAATATTTCAGCATTTTCCAGGTCTTCAATATTACAATCTGCCCCATCTGCCACAACCGACATATTTTTCTTACTACATACATAATCAAGTTTTCCCTGATAAGCCCCACCAAAATATACTTCCATATTATCTCCATTCTGCTGGCTAAATTAATGTAATTACTGCAATTGCAGCCGTCATGCACAACTCACTCACACAAAGCAGATAGCCCGCAAGGTCACCTGTCACCCCGCCAAACTGCTTATATGCCATATGCCTGTAATAGAGTAAAACAAGGAATGCTACAATGACAACAACTATTGCTGTTATAATACTGCACATACACATACATGAAATACATAATATAAGCTGCATTACAAGCATTATATTTACCCTCTTTCTGGCTGTAACACTTGTAAATGTATGAAGCATTCCGTTATTTCTTGCACCGCGGAAATTAACTGCTGCCAGTCCGCTGATAATTCTCGACAGATAAAAAGTAAATGCCATAATAATAATCTGCATATTTCCCGCCTTCTGTACAACAATAAATGCAGCAGCAAAATACAGCACATAATAAACCAGAAGTTTAATAACTGCAAATGCACCAATATGCGAATCCTTTAATATTGCCAGTTTCTTTTCCCTGTCACCATATGAATTAAGTGCATCACATGTATCCATATAACCGTCAACATGGATTCCCCCTGTTATAATAACCGGCAGTATGATAAGTACCAAAGTCCTGCTTATATCCGGCACATATAAAATTTCCCCGGCATATATCCATCCATAAACATAAGCTCCAGTTATAAGTCCAATCAGCGGAAAGAATCCCATTACATATTTCATGTCTTTTTCATCTAATTCAAGATGTGGCATTGGTATTTTGGAATACATTGAAAATGCAATCACCAGTGATTTAATTATCGACATCGCCAATATCCCCCTTTAAAAATACAGGAATTGAATATACAACTTCTACAACTGCATCTGCTGCTCTGGAAAGCCTCACATTAATCTCCCCAAGCCGCCTGATATAATCAGTTGTACCGGCATCATATTCACATCCGTCTGAAAATACTTCATTTGTTACAATAACAAGATGCCTGCATCCTGAATACAGTTTCATACAGCCATCAAATATATCATCTGGTTTTCCGGCTTCTCCAAAACATTCGTTGGCAAGAAGGTTAGACATGCATTCAACTAATACCACCGGTCTTTCTTCTTTATCACAGCAATCCAATGCACTGCCTATATTCTGATACTGCTCTATCGTTTCAAAGCCTTTTCCCTCACGCTGCCTTTTATGCTTTTCAATTCTTATTCTGCCTTCCTCTCCGAAAGGCTGCATGGTTGCCACATAATATTTTTTATTATCTCCGGCAAGCCGGCAGCATATCTGTTCAGCATATTCTGACTTGCCGCTGCCGCTTACCCCTGTAATTATAATCAACATTTTCCATAATCCTCATATGCAGCTATCTGTATATCGTCAAATGTAGTATTTTCCCTGTACACCTGCAAAGCCATGTCAAAAAGCGGAAACATCATAACTGCCCCTGTTCCTTCTCCTAATGCAAGCTCTGCATGAATAACAGCTTTCTTTCCCAGACTGTCAAGAAGTGCTTTCATTGCCGGTTCTTTTCCCTGATGAGATACAATAATATAATCATTAATCTCCGGCTGCAGCTTCACGGCAATAAGCGCTGCAACCGCCGCGATAACACCATCAGCAACAACCGGTATCCCATACACTGCTCCGCCGATATACACGCCCACAAGTCCTGCTATATCAAGCCCGCCTATACTCTGTAAAAGTTTTAATGGATTGTCTGCGTATCTGCCATACATTTCTTTAGCCTTTGTAATGACTTCAACTTTCCTTTTAAGCCCTGAATCATCAAGTCCTGCACCTCTTCCGGTAACAGCTTCTGGCTCAAGGTTTAATAATATACTTGCAAGTGCTGTACTCGTAGTTGTATTGCCAATCCCCATCTCTCCTGTAGCAAGAATATTATATCCTTGTTCACTGCACCATTCCACCTGCTTAATTCCTTCGTGGACTGCCTGTATGAGCTGTTCCTGTGACATTGCAGGTTCTTTAAGGAAATTTCGCGTACCTGTCATAACCCGTCTGTTTACAAGACCTTTATAAGTTCCTACATCTGTTCCATCCGCAAGTTTATCTGCTGCAATACCTATATTTACAGGAATCACTTCTGTTTTACTGCAAGCTGCCATTCTGCATACACTCGATATTCCATCTGCCATATTGCAGCTTACAACTGCAGTCACATCCTGTCCTGTCTGTGTAACTCCCTCTTCAACTATTCCGTTGTCTGCACACATTACAATAACAGCCCTTTTGTCTATATGTACATCAACTGTATTCTGGATTCCTGCTATCTGTGTTATTATTTCTTCCATAAGCCCAAGACCATGTAATGGCTTTGCTATTCCATTCCAGTGCGCTTTTGCTTTAATCACAGCATCTCTATTAATACCTTTTATATTATCCAGCTCCGGAATAAGTTCTGCTGCCTGTCTGCTGTTCTCCTTATACTTCATACATGCATCCATAAATCTCTCTGCCACATTTTCATTACCATAAAAATAAATGTGTGGAAATCCTGCATATAAAGTATCACTTCCGTAACCGGCAGAAGCTGTGCTGTTATCAGAAGCCTTTATGACTTCATAATCACTACCCGGACAGTCACTGTTCCAATAATGAAATTCATGTGCACGGAAGCTTTGATTTTTATCTGCAAGCATTGTATCTTTTGCAGCCTTAACGCTCATATACCCGAAACGCTGTAATTTTCCGGCATTATAACCTGTTCCTCTGATAATTCCAGCCATTGGATATTTTTCTTTTTCCGGAGTTTCAAGATACTCATGCAGATATAGAAACCCGCCACACTCCGCTATACATGGAAGACCTGACCGTATTCTGTCAGCAATATCCTTTCGCATTGATATATTTTCTGACAGTTCTTCTGCATGAAGCTCAGGATATCCCCCATATAATAATAATCCGTCTATATTATCAGGAAGACTGCTGTCTTTAAGAGGACTGAAATATGCAAGTTCACATCCACTCTGTCTTAAATAATCAAGGTTATCTTCATAAAGAAAACAGAATGCTTCATCCTTTGCAACTGCTATTCTTAGATTTCTCTTTTTCTTTTCTTTGTAATGGATTTCATTCTCAGAGGCGTTTTCTGCAATCTTAAGAATCCCGTCTATATCCAACGTTTCTTTCATCTGACTTGCAATACAGGTGACTTTTTCCTGAAAATGTTCAACCTCTGCGGATGTAACAAGTCCAAGATGACGGCTTTCAAGAACGGCCTCCTTCTTATATGGCAGATAGCCTAATGGTTCTATCCCCATCTCTTTAACCATCTGTGCAGCATCTTTATATAATCTGGATGATAAATTGTTAAATATCACACCTCTGATATGACTATCTTTTTCATATCCTGTATATCCTTTTATGACTGCACCTATTGAATTACTCATCCCACGGCAGTTTACTATAAGTATAACCGGTGTATCCGTAATGCCTGCTATATCATAGGAGCTTCCCTTCGTGCCAAAGCCCTGGCCGTCAAAGTATCCCATAACGCCCTCAACTATGGTTATATCACTCTCACATTCTTTGCGTGCAAGCAGATATTTTATTGTCTCATCATCACAGAACCAGCTGTCAAGATTGCCTGTACGCATATTCAGTACACGAGAATGAAACATAGAATCAATATAATCAGGTCCGCATTTTAATGCTGATGTCTTAAGTCCCATATCTTTAAAGCACTGGCATAAACCACAGACAATTGTTGTTTTGCCACACCCACTGCCTGTTCCGGCTATCATTATACGACTCATTGCATTCTCCTTCCCTCTATAATAAATACTGGATTATTTGCAGACATCATATGATATCTGCCTGTTTTCTTTATCTGTGTTACAGCAATCTGGACTATATCAAGTACGCTCATATTATTCTTTTCCATTAATGAAATCATATCCTGTAGTGTTTCTAAAGTTACTGCTGTAGCCACAACATGGACATTGGGATTTTTTCTAAGAATACTGTCAAAAATGTATTCTGATTCACCGCCACTTCCACCAATAAACACTTCATCCGGCACTGGAAGATTATCAATTACATCTGCTGCATTGCCATGTATAATCTCTATGTTATTAAGTCCGAATTTCTCTGCATTACGGGCAATAAGACTGCATCCTTCTTCTGTTCTCTCAACCGCATATACAGTTCCGTATGGTGCATGCAGTGCAAGCTCTACCGAAACAGAACCTGTTCCTGCGCCTATATCATACACACATGAATTCTTTCTGACTGCCATACGGCTGATTACACTTGCCCGTATTTCCCTCTTAGTCATTGGCACATCTGAACGGATAAAATAACTGTCAGGAATTCCTGTTATAGTAAATGTATGTGAATAATCATTGTATACTGCCATTACAGTAAGCCCTGCTGACTCATATTCTGTAAATTCTGACACTTCACCACTGGATATCTTTTCATTTTCATATGAAAGATTTTCCCCTATCCAGACATGTGCCTTTGAAAGCCCCACACTCTGAAGCTGCTTACATATCTGTGATACATTTCCCTGTGTCAGAAAATATGTCATCTCATTCTGTAAAACTACAGGTATGTAACTCTGTTTTTTTCCATGCACACTTACAAATGCCGCATTTTCCCAAGGCTTTCCTATTCTTGCGGCAAAATATATTACAGAAGATATTCCAGGCAGGATACGGTATTCATATTTTCCTTCAAGCGCATCTGCAAGCTTTCTTGTTCCACTGTAAAATCCGGTATCACCAGACATAAGCACAACATATTCTTGTGCCTCTTCCTGCTCGATAATACTTACTATATTATCTGCTGTTACAGCATAAAATGTCTTTTTATCCGGATATTCCTCTATCAACCGCTTTGAACCTATTATAATTTCTGCATTATCAATTGCAGCTTTTACTTCCTCTGTAATGCAGCTTTTACTGCCCGGTCCCATTCCAGCTATAATTACCCTTTTCATTACTCACTCCATCTTAACCTGTTAACACTGTGAATCAATATTTTCTTCAAGATACGCTATAATTTCTGAAAGATTCTTACCACCATTTTCCAATGGCCGCCTTATTACAATGCAGTCAGTTCCTGTATTTAGTGTAGCAGATATTTTTTCTTCATATCCACCGTTATTTCCTGATTCTTTTGTAACAAGTACCCCGATATTAAACTGCCTTATTACTGCTTCGTTTAATTCCTGTGAAAATGGTCCCTGCATTCCAATTAAATGTGCCGGCATAATCCCTGCCTGTATTGCACTTTCCATCATCTGTGGATTAGGCAGAAGGCGAAGATACAGCCTGTCCTTAAAATCCTTAATATGGACATACTCAGGTATGTTCTTGCTTCCTGTCGTCATAAGAACGTTTTTATGAATATATCTGTCTTCATTCAGCAGCCTGACTGCATCCTTCATTGTTTCAGTATATATGATATTGTCTGCATTATTACCAGCTTTTTCTATATTCTCTTCTCTTAATACCCTGACATAAAAAATGTGTCTGCTGTCACATGCCTCTTTTATATTGTGGGTAACCTGTGTGGCATACGGATGTGTTGCATCAATAACTATGTCAGGATGGATTGCCTTTATCTCATCAGACATCTGTTTCTCATCCATTTTCCCGACATGTATATGCACATTATTCTGCCCAGGAAGCAGTTCTTTTCCATACTCAGTAGTTACATACACATGGGTAATACATTTTTTAACTGCAAGAAATTCACATATTCTGCGGCCTTCCGTTGTCCCGGCAAAAAGCATTATTGTCTTTTTCATACAACCTTATATCCTCTCGGTGTAACCATCTTTCCATTAATAATCTTAGTATGGCTGTTTCCAATATAAACTGTCGTGAACATATCTGCTTTGAAATCAGCCAGCTCCTTTAATGTAAGAACCCCGGCTGTCTCATTATCCCTGCCTATATTCCTTACATAGCCACATACTGTATCAGCCGGCTGTACTTCCATTACAATGTCACAGGCTTCTTTTAAATATCCTGCTCTCCTACGGCTTGAAGGATTATATATGCACATTACCATATCGCTTTCAGCCATTGCCCTGATTCTTTTCTTTATCAGTTCCCACGGAGTCATACAGTCACTTAAGCTTATAACCGCAAAATCATGTGACAAAGGTGCTCCGAGACAGGCAGCACCACTATTGGCGGCTGTGACACCTGATATTACCTTAATATCAGTTCCTTCATCTGCAAGTTCATATACCAGACTCGCCATGCCATATACACCACTGTCTCCACTGCATACAAGTACTACATCCCTGCCTTCATTTGCCATGTCTATGGCATACTGACAACGCTCCTTTTCCTGCATCATATTAGTTGAATAATATTCTTTATCTGGAAAATACTGCTTCAATATATCAACATAAGTATTATAGCCAACTATTAACTGTGCTGACGATATTGCAGCTGACGCTTCCAGTGTCATATTATCTTTTGCACCACTTCCAAAACCAACTATCTTAAGCATATCATACTCCTTAATCTATACCATTTTATATACCGCAACAGTTATTCCGTTATCTGCCGTTTTTCCTGCAAGCTTTCTGCCTCCACCCGATGCTGCACATGCGCTGCGCTCACATACATTATCCACACCTATCTGCTCATTTACAAAAGCTGATGATGAAAAATCTCCCTCAATCTCTCTTAATGCTTCAGGTGTATATGTCCTGTATGGAACTTTAAATTTCCTTGCAAATTCAATAATTCCCTGTTCATCCGCTTTTCTGTCAACAGAGGCAGCTACTGCAATAGCTTCTGGCATCAGATTATTCATATCAAAAACCTTCTTAACCACCTGCTCTATCTCTTCTGCTGTCTTTCCCTTTTTGCATCCGATTCCAACTGCCAGATTTTGTGGCACAAGTTTTAATGTTCTCTTAAATACCACATTTTCATCAGGATGAGAAATTATCTGTACACCGCTTTCATATTTACCGTCTGCATTATCTGTATATGTAATCTGCCCATTCCATTGTTTTTCTGTCTCTCTTAACATTTTGACAAATGTTTCATCTCCTGTAATTCCAACAGCTTCCCCATTAAGTATCCGGCCTGATATATCCTGTATCATGACAGGATTAACTATTTTCATATTATGCTCTGCTGCAAACATATCAACCGCAAACATTCCTCTTGTATCTGTAGCTGTAGTAATTACAGGTATTGCACCAATACTGTCTGCAAGTTCTTTGCACCATTCATTGGCACCACCTATATGCCCTGAAAGCAGTGAAATAAGAAATTTGCCACTCTCGTCTGCAACAAGTACTGCCGGATCTGTTACCTTACTTTTAAGATATGGTGCTATTGTTCTTACCGCTATTGCAGCCGCACACACAAATAATATCCTGTCGCACATTGCGAACTCGCTCTTAATAACACTGCCGACAGTGGCAAAAGAAACTGCATCTTCCCTGTAATCATCCCCACATCTTTTGTGGCAGTAAATTGTAACTTCTTCATCCGTCACCGTGGAAGCCTTTTTTGCCACCTTCATTCCCTCATGTGTAAATGCTATTATAACAGTTCTCATTTTCTATACTCCGTTTTAAATTCAGGATCATATAACTTGGAAAATGAATATTTATCTCCTAAGAATTCTCCCACCATTATAAGTGCTGTCTTTGTAATTCCTGCCTTTTCGGCTTCTCTGTCAAGATTTTCCAATGTGGTCTTTATACATTTTTCATCCTTCCAGCTTGCCTTATAACATATTGCACATGGAGTATCCGGTGTATACGCTCCCTTATATAATTCTTCCTTAAGCTCCTTTAAATGTGATGAACTTAAGAATATAACCATTGAGGTTCCATGTGCCGCCAGCTTTGCAATGCTCTCATTATCCGGAACAGGCGTCCTTCCCGGCATCCTTGTAATAATTACTGACTGTGCAACCTCCGGCACTGTATATTCACAGTTCATTGCAGCTGCCGCAGCAAGAAAGCTGCTGACACCCGGACATATTTCACATGTAATTCCATGCTTTGCAAGTTCCTCAATCTGCTCCCTTATAGCTCCATAAAGTGAAGGATCTCCTGTATGCAGTCGTACTATATTCTTTCCTTCGCTCTCCGCCTTCACAATTACATTAATGACCTCATCGAGATTCATGTATGCACTGTTATATATCTCACAGTCTTTTTTGGCATATTCAAGCAGTTCTTCATTTACAAGTGAACCTGCATATATAATCACATCTGCCTCATTAAGCATGCGCATGCCGCGAACTGTAATTAAATCTTTAGCTCCGGGTCCTGCCCCGACAATTTTAACCATAATTATTCTCCATTATATCTTCTAACAGCATATCCGCTGTTTTTGTCTTACCTAATATTCCATATTCATTAGAGAATACAATTGCCCCGATTCTTATTTTACCGCCACTTCTTCTTTGCAATACATCCTCTATGCGGATCATAAGCTGCTTCATTGTATTCTCAAGCATGTCCGATTTTTTCAATATATCAAGTGCAGCCTCTGTCGTGACACAGTCAAGTATTTTCCTTGCAGTATCAGCCTCTGCACCTGCTCTTATGGCACAGGCTGCCAGGACTTCCATACGCCCGTCTGCAGCTTTTGAATGTGTATTCATTATTCCTGCACCCAGTTTTACAAGTTTTCCTATGTGTCCTACAAGAAGCATCGCTTCTGCGCCTGCATCACACACCATATCTATTGTATCACCTATATAATTACTGCATTTGATACTTCTTTTAAGTTCAATTCCAAGAGTATTAAGCAGAAAATCCTGCCCATAATTTCCCGGTGCAATCAGAAGAACTTTTTCGCCTTCTGCTATATGCATTTTAATTTCTGTCCTTATTGTATCAATAAGTGCCTGTTCACTCATAGGCTCTACTATTCCTGTTGTTCCAAGAATTGATATTCCCCCTGTTATTCCGAGGTTCGGATTAAATGTTTTCTTTGCAATTTCAACTCCCTGTGGTGCTGATATTACAACCTTTAAACTTCCCTCATAAGAATAATTCTCTGCTGCTTCCGATACACCTTCTTCAATCATTTTAAGCGGAACCGGATTAATTGCCGCTTCTCCTACCGGGCGCGACAGCCCTTTTTTAGTAATTCTTCCTACACCTGTTCCTCCATCTGTTACAACTCTTTTATCTGTGCTGTCACGTTCTATATAAGAAACACTGGCATATATTAATATTCCGTTAGTCACATCAGGATCATCCCCGCTGTCTTTTTTTATAGCACATGTAACACTGTCCTGTTCCATTGTTATTTCATAAACAGGCAGCGTAAGTTCTACTCCCATCGGAGTAATCACACTGACACTTTCAATTCTCCTGCCTGACAAAAGCATACATGCCGCCGCTTTCGCCGCTGCGCATGCACATGTTCCTGTTGTATATCCACATCGCATTTTTTTCTGATTCTTATATACATATCTCTCTAACATCTGCGCCACTCTTTATCATCATCTGCTGCCATATAAAACAATGCGTTCATAATTGCCGCCGCAACATTGCTTCCGCCTTTTCTGCCTCTTGCAACTATATATGGCATACCGCTTTCAATTATTTCTTCTTTTGCCTCAACTACATTTACAAACCCAACCGGAACTCCGATAACCAGTCTTGGAGCAAATGTACCTTCATCATACAGTTCTCTTATTCTCATAAGTGCTGTTGGCGCATTTCCAACTACCATAATACATCCCGGATTGTCCTTTGCCGCCTTCTCCACACTGACCACTGCCCTTGTTGTCTCACGGCTTGCAGCTTCTTTTGCAACACCTTCATCTGCCATATAACAGTTAAGTGAGCAGCCGAATTTTTCAGCTATCTTATGACTTATACCTGATTTTGCCATGTTGGTATCGGTCACAATCTCCGTACCCTCACGTATTGCCATCAGTGCTTTCTCTATAACGCCATCTGAAAACATCATGCTTGTCTCATATGAAAAGTCCGCTGTTGTATGAATAACTCTCTTAACAACCGGCTTGTATTCAGGTGGAATATCTGTTGTAAGTTCTTTTTCAATTATTGCAAACGACTGTTTTTCAATATCCATTGGCTTCATAATATCTATTCTCCTGTGAATAATGATTTCAATGTATCTATGTCTGGTTTTTTAAGAATAATTTTTTTCTTTTCTGCTGCATACTCCAGTACATCCTTTAACATGGCATTCATCTGCCCTACCGGACACCCCGTATCTATTACATAATCTGATTCATCAATCTTTCTGCATGCTGCTTCAAATGTATCTTTTCCTATAGGTTCAAACATTTTTTCTGTAATAACTTCTGATGCCAGTGCTTTTGCTACAGGAAAATCACAATCATTTTCATAAAGAATTCCCGCTCTGAATGCTATTCCTAAACGCTGTAATTCCCTGTATATAAATACACCTGTTCCTGCACCACCGGCTACGAAAACTTTCGGCGTTCCTTCCGGCTTCTTTAATTCTGTGCTTCCATACATACAATTATAAGTTCCATGTATAAGTCCGTAAAGACTGCTTATCCTGTCATCCGTAAATATTTTTTCCGGTCTTCCGAATTCAATCTTTCCATCTGCCCCGACACACATAACATAATCTGCTATTTTCGCCGCCAGTTCAATTTCATGTAATGATACTATAACTGCAACATTATCTTTAACCGCCATCTCCTGCAATATATCAAGCAGTTCTATCTTATGTCTTATATCAAGAAATGAGGTTGGTTCATCAAGAACAATGACCTCCGGTTTCTGGCATATTGCCCTTGCAAGCATAATACGCTGGCGCTGTCCGTCACTAATCTGTGAAAAATCATTTTCGGCTATATCCAGTGCTGACACTTTTTTAAGTGACTCATTTACAATCACTTCATCTTCCTTAGTCAGTCTGCCAAAATAATTAGTATATGGATATCTTCCCATTGCCACAACATCACGGCATGTCATCATTTCTGTTTTAATTTTTTCCGTAAGAACAACCGACATTATCTTTGCGTATTCTTTACTTGTAAAGTCACTTATCTTTCTGCCCTTGACATATATATTACCGCTTATCGGGTTCATTTCTCTTATAATATTCTTTATTATTGTTGATTTGCCTGCACCATTAGGTCCGATTAATACAAGAATCTCGCCTTTTTTTACCTTCAATGCTATATCTGACAAAAGGACTTTTCCATGATATCCAACGCTTAAATCCTCTGTCTGCACATATATCTGTTCCATATATTTCTCCACTTTTTATCCAATATTACTTTTTCTGCTTTACCATAAGCCAGATAACCACTGGTGCGCCAAATACAGCTGTAACTGTTCCTATTGCCAGTTCTGATGGTGAAAATATTGTTCTTGCAATAAGGTCACAGAACATACAAAAGACTGAACCACACAGGAAAATCGCTGGAATCGTAACTAGTGGTTTTGTTGTTTTAAGTGATAATCTTGTAATATGCGGAACTGCTATCCCCACAAACGATATCGGGCCTGCAAGTGCTGTAACACAGGCAGAAAGCATACTCGACAGCATTACTATACACACCCTGAAAAATCTGATATTAATTCCCATACTCTGTGCATATCCCTCTCCCAACAGATAAGCATTAATTGGTTTTGAAAATAAAAAAGTAATGAATGATGTTGGAAAAACAACTATAGCTGCAAGCTTTACAGCAGTCCATGAGCTTCCGGAAAAGCTGCCCATAGCCCAGTGGGTAAGATTGGCAATATCTGAATCATTTGCAAATGTAATACATAAATCAGTTATTGCAGAGCATATATAACTTATCATAATTCCTACAACTAAAAGCATAGACATGCTCTTTACTTTATTGGCAAAAAGTAATACATACAGCATTGCAAAAAGTGAACCTATAAATGCTGCTGCAATCTGAGCCCATAATGGCATTCCTGACACATATTTCAGCAAGAAAATCATTGTAATGGCAACAAACATTTTGGCACCTGACGAAATACCAAGCACAAACGGACCTGCTATAGGATTTCTGAAAAATGTCTGTAATAAAAATCCCGACAATGACAATGCACCGCCAAGAATAGCAGCCATACATAATCGTGGTAATCGTATTTTCCAGATAATATTATATTCTGGTGTTCCAACATAATCCTTCAGAAATATTATCCTGAAAATCCTTATGGGAGATATATTTATATTGCCTGTATTAATATTGAATATGACTGCTGCAACAAGTAATATCACAAGCAGCACATAAACCAACTGATAACGGAGTATCTGTTTTATCTGCATTTTTTCTCCATTCTTATCTCTATTCTCAAAATGACTGCCTCATTAAGTACTATTTGCTTAATGTGACAGTCACTTTCAGACATAAGTTTTATTTTAACTTCTTTAAGTATGTAAGCTCTGATGTATCAGCATCAGCATTTAACATAAGATTGATATCGTTAATCATACTTCCAATTGTATCTGCAATCTGGAAGAAATCTGGTGTTGTACACCATACATTTCCATCCTTAACAGCCTTTATATCAGCAAGAATACTGTTATATCCTGTAAAATCATTAAGAGTTGATGGCTTTCCGCCTAAGTTCCATACATAAATTATATAATCTGCATCCTTTGCCTTTTCATAAAAGCTTTCTATTCCCATTTCCTGTGTGCCTGTTTTATCAGCATTTAAATCTGAGAAAATGTAATCTCCACCTGCTATATTTACCATCTGTGCAAGATAATCTCCTGCATTTCTGACATACAGCTTACCCTTTGATGTAATATAAAATACAGCTACAGATTTTCCTGTTTTTTCCGCCTTTGAAAGAGTATCAACATATGCAGCCTGCGCGTTAAACATATCTGTTGCAGCATCCTCTTCATTACAGAGTGCAGCATAAAGCTTAGCCCACTCTACTCTTCCTAATGGATGATCTTCATAAGTAGACTGGTCTAATATGTAGTTAATTCCTAATTCTTTTAACTTTTCTGCAACATCAGGAACACTTGTAAGCATTGTTGAAAATATTGCAAGTGTAGGGGCACCTGCTATTATTGTTTCATAATCAGGAGCTTTATAATCTCCTACATAAGTCAGCTTTCCATCATCAAATGCCTTCTTAACGGCATCAATATACCATGATTTTTTATCGTAAGTAACCTGGCTTATGTTATCAAGACAATTGCTTGCATTCATAAGAGATGTTACAGGTGTAGATGAAACAAGCATATTAGTCACAGGTGTTTTTAATATTACTGTGTCAGAATCAACTCCTGATGGTGCAGACATTCCGTCCGGAACCAGTAAAAGCTTTGACTGCTTTGATACGATTGCTGTATCCTCATCTCTGTTAGTTATTGTGATGAGTTTGTAGCCACCCTTGTAATAATCTACAGAGAACAGCTTGGCATACTGTAATTCCATTGAATGGTCGTATACAAGTTCTCCATCATAATTGCCCTCGTTACCTGATTTCTTTTCTGTTCCACATCCACTCATTACAAGTGTAGACACAAGCATTACAAGCATAAGTATGAGTGACAGAAATCTTTTTTTCTTCATTTTCATTCTCCTTTTCCTTTCTCATGAAGTGATTGGATGATTCCGTCATTATCTGCAGAAAAGGAACAGACACTTGTGTCTGCATAAAAAACAATAGTCAGTTGTTCTCGCAACGACTATTATGGCTCTGCCTGTAAGCCGGTCTTCTGACTCACAGATCATAAGCAATATCCGCCTTCCCAGAATAAGAATAAATACTTCTTCCAGTGGCATAATGGATATCGCCTCCCTGTATACAGCAGCGGAACTGTTCAGGATTCCCACCTGATTCCCTGAAGTACATATATACTTCGCTTACAGTGATTATTTCGTTATCATCTGGATTATATCCAGCGTTTATTATTCCATATTATTACTAGAAATGCAATTGTTTTTCTTTTTTACTATAACTGTTGTAAGATACCCTTGTGCCTCTTCAAGTTCATCCAGACCATGATATATCTTTTCATTGTCCATGCCACAATTCGAAACTGCATTTATTTCATATGATTCCCCTGTTGTTTCCTGTCTGAGACGCAGTGCTGAAATCAACGCTTTCAGCCCCTTTCCCGACTTCATATACACACATGTTCCATCATATGAAAATGTATCCTCAGGTTTATACGCTGACGGGATAATATGAATTTCTTCATTCTTCTCTCCAAGTGATATCCCAAGTCTTGCTGCAACAGAGCAAAATGAAGGAACACCAGATATTATCTGTGCTCTCCAGCCATTTGCTTCTGCTCTTTTATGCATGTACATATATGTAGAATATATAGACGGATCACCTATTGTAAGCATTCCTACTTTCTGGCCTTTGCTCAAATATCCTTCTATGTTTTCATATATTTTATTATGTGAAATTTCAAGTTTTCCTTCATCCTTAATCATTGGAAATGGCATGCATAATACAGGCTTTTCCGAAATTTCATGATAAGCCTGCTCTGCTATGCGGTATGCATAACACTCTTCCTTTGACACTGCCGGAATCACTATCAGGTCGCACTCCCTGATTACCTCCAGTTCCTGCAATGTCATCTGCTTCGGATTACCTGTGCCAACTCCAATACCATACAATATGCCTGATTGTTCATCCGGTATGTACTCAAGCTGTGTTACGGCTTTCTGCAAATGTGACAGATACACCTGTCTTACTGCCGGATATTCGCCAATTCCTTTCAGGACACATTCCGGCGCATATCCTTCTTCTTTTAATATACTTGCAAATGAATCACTCTCTCCTGCCATATCATTATTGGCATGATCTCCTGCCACTAACATAAATGGTGCAAGAACTACTCTTGTATTAACAATCCCTTCATCTTTCATCTGCCTGATTACATCCTGAATTGTTCTCTTTCCCTCAACTGTTGCAATATAAACAGGATGTCTGGCATACGCCCTTAATGCCTGCTCAATTATCATATAGCTTTCATCAGCCGAATGCTCCGTTCCATGCCCCATAAAAATCAAAGGTGAATCACCGGCTATTTCCTTTAATGACTCCCACAGTGCCTTCGAAACATCTGTGTAATCATCCACATTTGACAAAAGTGCATCAGCTGTAACTATCTTTTCAAAAAAAGTTCTGCATTGTTCAACTGCATTTTTCATCTGATTATTCTCTATGCCATCTATTACATGAGTTGGAAATACCACAACCCCGGTTACGCCCTGCTCTTTTAGACTCATAAGGGCTTCCAGCGGACTTTTTGCATCAATATGCTCATCCTGCTTCATATGATTTCTTACAATCCTGCTTGATACAGCCTCTTCTATAATCGTATCAGGATAAAACATTGATACCTGATTCTTAATAGCTGTAATATTCTTTATTCTTGTCTCTGTATATGTAGTTCCAAAACTTACTATAAGAATAGCCTTTTTCATTGTGAGTTTCTTCTCCTATCTCATCTTTTCAGATAAAAACTTTACTATGTAATCATAATTTTCCGGAATATGCGGAAATGTACAATTCGTACAATCCTTTATCCGTTTCCCGCTTTCTCTTGTTATATACCGCGGTGTTCCCGGACAATCCTCATAGCAGTTCATGGGACAATAACAAAAAAGGCAGTTGAAATCCTGCCCTTCTTCTATCTTATGACATGGGTAATATTTACACTGGTCGTTCTTAAAATACCTGTAGCTGTTCTGTGTCATAACAGTCTCCTTATAACCTCACCAATATCCTTATTAACACATACAGATTTGTCCCTAATCTCATCCGGCGCATATGCCTGTCCATAGTTAAGACATATATAATGCGCATGCTGCCATTTATCTGTCATCTGCCAAAACGGATATTTTATTATAACAGGTGTATTATACCCTATACCAAGTTCTATGAAAACAATATTTTAATTTTTATGTCTCTCTAAAAACTGTTCATACCTCTGCACATATTCTTCTGCATTTTGTCGGTCTTGCCATATCTTCTCAGCCATTTTCTCAGCTTGTTACAGTAATAGTTTATAACAATAGTACAATACAGATGTGGGTGAATGCTTATATTTTTGTACAATCCATTATGATTTTCTGACACATATCATATCCTAACACAGAGCTGTTCAAAGCCAGTGTATAATTGCCTGCCATTCCCCATCTCTGCTCCGTGTAAAAGTTATAATTTGTCATACGTCTTTTATCTGTGTCTGCCATCATTTTGACTGCTTCCTTCTCTTCAACATTATATAAGCCCATGATACGCTGTACTTTTTCTGGCATATCCCCATGAATAAACACATTTAACACATCATCCCTGTCTTTAAGAATATAATCAGCATTTCTTCCAACGATTACGCAAGGCTCCTTTCCAGCCAACTCCAAAATAACTTTTCTCTGTGCTTCATATACAATATCTTCTATGGACTTTCCTGTAATGTCACGTCCAGCAAATGCATATGCAAATAAACCTTTCTTTGGAGATAACTCAGCATTTTCCTTAATATACTCCGGTGATAAGCCTGACTGTTCTGCAATCTGTCCAATGATATCCTTATCATAATATGTAACTCCAAGTTTCTTTGCCACTTCTTCACCGATAAATCGACCACCGCTTCCAAATTCCCTGCTGATTGTAATAATCCTTTTTGCCATTTACGATTCCTCCTTAATTTAAAACATCTACTTTATTCTTTCTGATTCTCTTTAAAAATACATATCCTGCCAGACATGAAACAACCTCAGTTATTGGGAATGCCCACCAGATAAGAGAAACTCCCATCTGACCATTTCTGACAAACACAGAAAAAATTCCAGACAGTGGCAGGATAATGATAAGCTGTCTCAGAAGAGAGATAACCAATGATTCAACGCCGCCATCCAGTGCCTGATAAATTCCCTGATAAGCAACATTTATTCCAGCAAACAGAAAGCTTATTGAGATTATCCTCATTGCTCCAATAAAATATTCTCTTGACTGTCCTGCATTGAACAAAGTTGCAAAAGCTCCAGGAAAAATTTCCGTAATTGCAATTCCTAGAATCATTAGTACAACGGTATAGAGCAGTCCATACCTGATCCCATCCTGAATTCTCTTTTTACTTCTCATACCATAAGCAAATGCAATAATCGGAGTGATTGCATCTCTAAGCCCAAAGGCAAGGAACAATACAAACTGCTGTACTTTATAGAACAATCCATATGCAGTCTGTGCTGAAGGGCTGAATTTCAAAATCAGATTCATCACATATACCATGATAGACATAAGTGCCTGTGCAATAATTGCAGGAAGTCCAATTGCATATATTTCCTTGATTATTCTGCTATCCGGTTTCATATACTTTACATCATGTTCAAATTCCTTATTCAGTTTCATATGAAATACAAACAATAATATTGCAGACGCAACCTGTCCAATAACAGTTGCATATGCAGCCCCCTTAACTCCCATTTCAGGAACCGGTCCAATACCATAAATCATAATAGGATCAAGAATAATATTTACCACTGCTCCAACTACCTGACCAATTGTAGAATAAAGAGAACGTCCGGTTGCCTGCAGCAGCTTTTCAAATAGTGAAAAGAAAATAATTCCAAATGAAATTACACAGCATATTCTTAAGTAATCTGTTCCCATTAATATAACTTCAGGGTCAATTGTCTGTGATGAAATATATGCTCTTACTCCAAAAATCCCAAACAACAGGCACACCACATAAATAATCACTCCAAGAAACAAACTGTTTCCCGCAACTTTTGCTGCTTTTTTACCATTTCCCTGTCCAAGTGTTCTTGCAAGAAGTGCATTTGTTCCCACACCTGTTCCGATTCCAACTGCTACCATGAGCATCTGAACTGGAAACACCAGTGTAAGTGCATTAAGTGCCGCCTCACTTCCTGATCTCATGTTTCCAACAAAGGCACTGTCTACAATATTGTAAACCGCTTGCAATGCCATAGATAAGATCATCGGTATTCCCATCTGAACCATGAGCTTATTTACCGGCATCTCTCTCATCTTGTTACTTTCTGCCATTTTATAATCCTCCTTGTTTTGCGAAGCAAAATCCGACCCCTTTGGTGAGGAGAGGATTCAGCCTCCTTTTTTTGCATAAAAAAAGTGTGTACTTATCTCATAAGCTGGACTTACGCTGATAAGCTACACACTTTAAAATGCATTATATATTTTCATAATGTGCGACAGCAGACGCACAAAAAACGAGCAGCAAAACTGGATTTACGCTAGTCTGCTACTCGTTTAGAAGTTATTATATTTTTCTTTTTGAAAATTGTCAAACAAAAATTATCTTAACCCTGCCAGATATGTACGATCAAAATGTGCCATATTCTGTTTGCCAATAAATGCTCGCAATGCGATTGCTTTTTCAAATTATAACTGTTATAATTTATGTGGTGCTACCCTACACGGTAGGCGGTTATCCTCCATCAGAGAGTTATAGCTCTGTTTACATAGAAATCCGACTTGGAAATCTATCAAGGAGGTTTGTGCTTATGCTTACAACGGAGCTTTTTATAGCCATCATCAGCTTATGTATTACTTGCTTTGCTCTTGGTTATACTATTGGTTCTAAGAGCAAAAAATAAACACAAAACAACCGCCACGGTCTGCTAAACTTGGCGGTTGTTTTAACCAAAAAATATATCAGGCTAACCGTCTATCGGTAGCGCCTCTTTAATTATATTATCATTCAACGGGTTTTATGTCAAACATGTTATCTTTATTTCAGGTTCAAAATCTTTTGAACATCATTAGCCGTCATGCCAATTAAGCACGCTCACGAGCTCATCAATCAACTTTTTCAACCGGCCATGACTTTCTGAGTGCCACATAGGAAATCAGAAAATTTGCAAACCAGCCGGCTGGTACAGCAAGCCAGACAAACTCTATACCAAAACGCGGTGCACAAATCATAGCAACTGACAGACGGATTGCAAGGTTAACCATATTAGCTATAAGAAATGGCCGCATGATTCCCAGCCCACGAAGGACTCCATCCGTTGCCATCTTGATACCCATGAAAATGAAAAAGTAACCTAACCATTTCATGTAATCCCCTGACACCTGATATGCCAAAGCTGTTCCATCTTTACCAAGGAACAGCGAAGAAATGTGTGTATGCAGTGTCTCAATGACTATGAAAGCAAGGACTGCAAAACATATATCTAACACGAGTGCAGCATGATATCCTTTTTTGATACGCCCAATTTTCTTCGCGCCAAGATTCTGGGAAACATAAGGTGACACTGCATTTCCAATGGATACAAATATAAGAGCAAATACATTTTCTACTCTCATTGTCGCAGCATAACCTGCGAGTGCCTGTGTACCAAAAGGATTTACAACTGCCTGTACTATCATCATGCCAATTGATACTGTGGACTGCTGAAGAATTGATGGTACGGCAATCTGAAGCATTGAACGTAACTCCTTCCTGTCAAACCATTCAAAGTGACTTTTATACCTGCGCATCCGGCAAAAGAAAATTATAAATGAAAATACTGCTGAAATACCCTGTGCAATCAGGGTTGCAAGAGCTGCGCCAAACACGCCAAGTCCTAAACCAGCAACCATCCAAAGATCCATCAGAATATTTAAGATGGAAGAAAATATCAGAAGCACCAACGGAATCTTTGATTCACCGATTGAAGTAAACATTGTTGAAAGAATGTTGTACATAAACAGAAACGGAAATCCCACAAAATAAACACGAAGATACAGTACTGCTTCATCCAGTATATCAGCTGGTGTCTGTAATAAACTCATCATTGAATGTGATAACCCGAAACCAAAGATTCCCAATAATATACTTAGAATCAGGAAACTGATTAATGATGTTGATACAATGGTCTTCATTTTACTATAATTTCTTGCACCAAAATAACGGCTCACAAGCACCCCGGCACCTACCCCGGCGCCAAGTGCCACACAAATAAATACATTTGTGAGAGCAGCACAGGCTCCGACAGCCGCAAGTGCAGATGAACCGACAAACTGACCGACAATAATTGAGTCAGCCATATTATATACCTGTTGGAAAAAACTGCCCAGAATCATGGGCATGGCAAAAACAGTCAGTGCTTTAAGGGGCGCATCGGTAATTAAATATTCATCCTTTGACATTCTCTTATTTCTCCTTGAATTTCTCGTTTTTATTCTCTCCCCATATACCCCCTGATATAATTCACAGCATCACTTATTTCATCAATAATCTTATCTGGAATCTGCAGATTATACTGTCTTAAATCCACATCCTGTAATAACTGTCCAAGGCTTGTACCCTGATTGTATTGAACAATAAACAGGCTGTATAGAGGTATTTTGTCCCCGAATACATCCATATAATTATTAACAAGTGAGAAGTTGATAGTTCCTAGCATTGTGTGACATTCAACAAGATACAATTTATCGGGAATGTAGTCATACACATGCATTTTATCATTCTTAATCTCTTCTAACAATAATTCCTGCCCATTTTCTGATTCAGCATCCGTATCTTCTTCATAAAAATCTGATTCTGACGCAGCAGCTGTATCCTCATTTGAAGGAATTTCTTCTGCTGTCTCCGGGAATTCTGATATATCAATTCCTTCAAACAAAGTACTCATATCCCCCAGATTATTATCTTTTTCTCTCTCCCCAGCCTTGAGATCCCAGTCATCAACAAACTGCTTATAATTGCCATAATTGTTCTTAAGAAATTCCATGTTATCATATATTTCCTGTTCATTGACTCTCATCTTTACAATGGTAAGAATTGCATTGCCAAGCTGATCAATCGTTCCCACATATTTGCCGGTAAATACATCGTCCTTTAACACAAGCGACAGAAATAATGGTTCTCCTGACATATTTTTATAACCGGTATCAACAAATACATTGGTTGCATCATAACTTGTTACCATCTTAAGCTTAACATCCATATATATAATATGTTCATATGGATCAGCCAGAACATAATCTATTATCTTTGATATGGTTGGTGTCTCCACTGTTTCATCCACATTTTTTCTAATATTATATAAAACTTCTTCTTCTTTTCTCAAATAAATATTCTTATATATATTGGTCATTGCCCCTGCCTCCCCTCTCACTGTAAAAGCTTCATAAGTTCAGGAACAACCGCCTTCAATTGTTTCTGTACCTCATAAGGAATCTTTCCATAATCAATATTATCTGCCATATGAATTATTGCAGTATACTGATATTGCGGAATTGTTAATGTATATGCACTTCCGACAAACAAAGAATTAATAATACTTACATTAATCTTTCCAAATAATGTCGTTATCTCCGCTATTACATATGTACCCTTCTTAACCTCATAGACAACCGGCAAACTATTAATATTCATGCTCTGGATAATTGTCTGCTCCATCTCCACAGCATAATTACTATCGTCACCGGTATACATCATCTCCTGCTTCTCTTTTATCTTGTTACTAATAAAATCGACAGTTTTAGGAATCAGTGGCTTTAGCTCTCTTTTAGCACGCTGCCATCCAATCAGATAGCTATAATAAACAATATCATTCTTGTGTGCCTTATTAAATGGCAGTATGGACAACGAAGCTGCTATCTTGTTAAGCGTCCCACAGTAGCTTCCTACAAATGCGTCGCCTCTCTTAGTAAGATTAATATAAATAAGTTCTTTAGTATCAGGTTTTATATATCCGGTTTCAACCAGGGCATTAGTCGCTTTATGAACACTTTGTGGAGCCATTGAAGCATCCATATGATAAATCCTGTTTTCTATATCTTCATTGACATATGAAACAATATCTTCAACACTAATCTGACCAGCGTACACATGGAGCAGATAGGCTATATTATTCTTAAGACTCTCGATTCCCATAATTGTATAGCCTTCTGCAATGGTAACATTCCTTGACTCCACACTGACCCCTTTACTTTGATTACTAAAAACTCTCTTATTTCCTGATGGACAATAAAATGTGAGGTATTTGGCATCAATTTGTGCAAAATAATTCTCAATATCAGCATTCGCTTTTTCTAATGTCCTGATACATTGCCTTTTTCTGCTCTTCTCAAGTCTTCTGTTATCAAGAATCATTGCCAGCTCATTTGTCGGAATCCTTGTATCATCAAATGACCACTTGATAAGCGGTAATCCAGCATCTTTTAATCTTTTATTAAGGTTATTCGGATTCTGTGAATAATGTGTATCACTTATAAATGCTTTAATTTCCTTATGCTTAGGTGCATTAACATCATATAATGCCTCACTGTTCTTATGCATTACATGCCTCATGTCAGAGGCCCATTCAAGTACATCACACTGCTGTTCTGTCAGGCTGTCAGCCAGATTCGCAGATGTAGCTATTTCCTTGTTGCGCTCCATTCGCATTTTTACATATTCTTTTGATAAACTTATAAATATCCCTTCCTTCTATATTATTTTTAAACTTGACAAATGCTGTTTATATTATTTCACTCCCAGTTACTCTCTGCTTCATCCAGCTTCTTTACAAGTGTATCTTTAAGAGCTGTAAACGCAGGAATAAAGCTGTCGCGTATCAGCAGAATCAATTCATCTACTTCCTCCTCATTATATATATGAACAGAAATGTTGCGCTTTTTTAACATAAGCAGCCATGTTTCTGAATCATCTATAAACCCAAATTTATAACCAAGCTGCAGAATCTCTCGTGGTGATCCAGCAGAAGAATCTTCTACACCATGTTTTCTCATAATCTCCTGCAACGCTTTCCATGCAAGTTCAAAAGTAAGATTAAATTGTCCAATAACCCCTGTCCGGTATATATCATTAGTTTCTGCCATCTTAAAATCCGCATTAGCTAATATAGTCAGACAATTACTAAAGTTATCAAGCTTTTTCATAAATCACTACACCATCCTTTTCTATCTCCTCTTTTAATTCATCTGAAATTGATACATCTGCCTGTACAATATCGAACATCAGCAGAGAATGTGTTTTTTCCTTTACATCCCAATAAAAACCATCGAAATCTCCACCATACACAGCAATATCTATGTCACTTCGTTCCGTGTTCGTACCTCGCGCACGAGAACCAAAAAGTATGATTTTAGTAATAGAATGTTCCTTCGCAAAAGAAACAATTTCTCTTAATATCCGGTCTGGTAAATTGTATTTCATATTCAATATTGCCCCCTTATCTGCACTCATTATACTTAATTCTGTCCATAAGCACAATAAACTTACCCCATTGTTTTCCGATAAAACATATATGAATAAACTACTGACAAAATGCATGGTACAATGACTAGAGCAAAAGACACCATAATAACTGTATAAATCTTTTCTCTCAAACTCTGCTATAAACACACTAACTTCCTATAAATTCATGATTAATCTAAATCTTATAGGTATATTCCGCAATTCTTCTCAAAATTCTTCTATAAAAATGCTGTTTTTCAAAGATTTTTCCTATAAATGTATCAATTTCCATGAATTTATAGGCTAATTATTCAACTATTATTATAAACATTTTTCTTTTCTACCTATAAGAATCATAAAGATACGACTACTTATAGGTATCACGTTATTTTCATGATTCTCCTGCTACTTTTAATCCCATGAAACCGCCAGATAAGATAATCACAATTATATCACAATACATTCATAAAAATACGTTGGTTAAAAAGGGTGGGAAGAACCTAATCTTCCCACCCTTGTACCCTTACTATTCTTATTTATCGTATTCCAGATAAGCACCCTTCATTGGGCTTGCTGCAAGTTCACTGAATAATCTTAATACGCCCTTCTTATATTTACGTTCTTTAGGTTTCCACTGTTTTCTTCTTTCCATAAGGATCTTATCTATCTCTTCAGGTGTCATTCTCTTTCCTGCAACACCTACTATGTTAAGCTTTCTTTCCTCAACATCGATTTCAATAAGATCTCCTTCTTCAACGAGTGCAATAGGACCTCCATCTACCGCTTCCGGGCTGCAGTGTCCAATTACCGGACCGGTAGATGCTCCCGAGAACCTTCCGTCTGTAATAAGTGCTATACTCTTACCCAGCTCCTTATCACTGCTTATTGCCTCTGATGTATAGAACATCTCAGGCATTCCACTTCCTTTAGGTCCCTCATATCTTATAAATACAGCATCACCCTTCTGAACCTTATGATGAATTACTGCATCAAGACATGCCTCTTCGCTATCGAATGGTCTTGCATTAAGTACTGCCTTAAACATTTCCTTAGGGCAGGCTGTATGCTTAATTACTGCTCCCTCTGGGGCAAGATTACCTTTAAGAACAGCAATGCTTCCATTCTCTCCAATAGGCTTATCGTATGGTCTGATTATATCTTCCTTGGTAACATTTACATTGTAGCGCTTGTTGAAATCATCAAGCCACTTATTACATCTTTCATAGAATCCATTTGACTTAAGTTCTTCAAGATTCTCACCAAGAGTCTTTCCTGTAACAGTCATTACATCAAGATGGAGATGTTCCTTAATTTCTTCCATAATTGCTGGAACACCGCCTGCATAATAGAATACTTCTGCTGGCCATCTTCCTGCTGGACGTACATCAAGAAGATAATGTGCACCACGATGTAATCTGTCAAATGTATCTCCTGTAATCTCAATTCCGAATTCATGTGCAATTGCAGGAATATGAAGCAGACAGTTAGTACTTCCTGATATTGCTGCATGTACAAGAATTGCATTTTCAAAGCTATCCATAGTTACTATATCTGATGGTTTCATATTCTTCATCTTTGCAAGCCTTACTGACTGTCTTCCTGCTTCTCTTGCATAGGCTAACAGGTCAGGACTTGTAGCTGGCATAAGAGCACTTCCAGGCAGTGCTAATCCAAGTGCCTCTGCCATTATCTGCAATGTTGATGCTGTTCCGATAAATGAACATGCACCACAGCTAGGGCATGCATTACATTTTGCCCAGTCAAGCTTCTCTTCGTCAATCTCGCCTCTTTCATACTGTGCACTGTACATTCCAAGCTGCTCAAGTGTAAGCATTTCCGGACCTGCATTCATTGTACCGCCTGGAACAAATACAGATGGAATATTAACTCTTGCAAGTCCCATCAGATTACCAGGAACTCCTTTATCACAGCTTGAAAGATATACACCTGCATCAAATGGTGTTGCATTTGCATGTATCTCTATCATATTAGCTATCATTTCCCTGCTTGCAAGACTATAATTGATACCGTCAGTTCCCTGACTTTCACCATCGCATATATCTGTACAATAGTACCTTGCTCCGAATCCGCCTTCTTCAGCAACACCCTTTCGAACCTCTTCCACAAGTATGTTAAGATGTCCGCTTCCCGGATGACTGTCACCATATGTACTTTCTACCATGACCTGTACTTTTCCAAGGTCTTCCTTCTTCCAGCCTGTGCCAATTCTCAAAGGATCTAATTCTGGGGCTAATTTTCTCATTTCCTGACTTACTAAACACATAATAATTACCTGCCTTTCTTCTTATCTTAATAAATTCATCTGTTCTAATTTTTCGTACACCTTGTCTTTCTCAGTATCATCCACACACATCTCTACATTGTCAAACTGTGGAAGACTGAATACTCCGAGCATCGACTTGGCATCAACTAAATACTTACCACACATAAGGTCTACATCTTTATCGCAACCTTCTGCTATCTGTACCAGATGCTTTGCATCAGTCATATTGTTCAAACATACCGGTATTTTTACCATTTGCATCCTCCTGTTTTATATCTTCTTAATTAAATAGTGACCTTTAATAATATCTAAGCAAATATTGAAATAATCAGACTTACAATTAATGCTGTTATACCTATAAGTGTTTCCATAATAGTCCACGACTTTAATGTAGTTTTCTCATCTATCTCAAGAAATGTTCCTACAAGCCAGAAACCAGCATCATTTACATGACTTAATGCTGTTGCACCACCACATATTGCACAACACATTGCTGCTCTGTATAACATGCTTGTTGCCATAACTGCAGGCATAGTTGCCATTATTCCTGATGCCATAGTCATTGCAACCATAGAACTTCCTACAGATGCTCTTACAAGTAATGCAATAAGAAATGCTACAAGTATAAGTGGCATTCCGCTCTTCTCCAATGCCGGACCTATTATATCTCCAAGTCCTGAATCCTGAAGCATCCATCTGATTACTCCACCACTTGCTATTACCAGAAGTATCATTCCGACTGGGCGTAATGAATGATCAAGTATCTTCTTTAACTGGGCTCCTGTATATCCTCTTTTTATTCCAAGGAAATACATTGCAGCAAGTGTTGCTATTGTCAATGCAAGGAATGGTTTTCCAATGAATCCCAGCACATTTTTCACATCAACCGGAATCGGCATGTATTTAGAAACAGTACTTACCAGTATTAATACAAGTGGTATAAGAATCACTCCAAGCACCAGTCCAAATGGAGGCAGTTCCTTAGAATCTTCCTTAATCTCTTCCACATTAACCGGTAATTTAGTAAACACTTTGTTTCCAATGAATCGTCCCCATATTACACCTGCTACTATCATACATATCAATGCAGTTGGGATACCAACCATAATCATCACTCCAAGATTAACTCCAAGTGAATCTGCCACGAGAACAGAACCTGCTGATGGTGGAACAAATGCGTATCCACTTGCAAGACCTGCAAGAAGCGGTATTGCATAATATAATGTTGACTTCTTAGTCTGCTTTGCAACACTGAATGCAAGTGGTATAAGTACAACCACACCTGCTTCAAAAAATACTGTTGTTCCTATAACCAATCCTGTAATTCCCAGTGCAATTCCAGCCTTCTTCTGACCAAGCTTATCAATAAGTGTCTGTGCTATTCTTTGTGCCCCGCCACTTACCTCAAGAATTCCGCCAAACATTGAACCGAGACCTACAAGTAATGCTATTCCCTGAAGCGTTTTGCCAACACCCTTTTCAACCGTATCTGATATCATTGTAAGCGGCATCCCTGCTCCAACACCTATGATAATAGCTGCTATCATCATCGATATAACAGGATGAAGCTTAAATTTGATTATTAACAACAGTAACACAATAATTCCGACTGCTGCCGCTATCAGTAATCTGGTTGGATTTGCAACAAATACTGTCTGCTCCATATCGTTTTACCTCCTAATCATCTGATGTATCTTAGTTAATACATCATACCTTTTCTTTGTTTCTTGTAACTTTTTTGCCTTTTTCTGAGATTTATTTCGAAATTCATCTGATGTATTTAATATAATACATGGTATTTAGAAAAACAATACTGTAAAATTGCTCAATTTTTCTGTGCTTTTTTGTGCATTTTTTCATTTTGACAATTAAATAGAAGCATTATATCATTAATATTACTAACATAGGAGCATAGGAATCGTATGATGAATTTTGAATCTGATGAGAGAAATCTTCCACAGAAGATTTCCGAAGACATAATATCTTTTATATTAAATGAACATTTACAGCCAGGTGACAAGCTTCCTAATGAAGCACATCTTGCTAAAGAACTCAATATTGGAAGAAGTTCTCTTCGTGAAGCCATGAAATTACTTGCTTCACGTAACATTGTGACAATCAGACAGGGATCTGGAACATATGTAGCATCATCACCCGGTGTAGTTGATGACCCTCTCGGATTTACATTCATACCTGACAAAAAAAGCTTGTCCAAGATCTGCTTGAAGTCCGTTTTTTACTGGAGCCAGCTATCGCAGCTATGTCTGCAACGTATGCAGATAATAATGATATTAAGAAAATTGTTTCTTTGTGTGATGAGGTTGAAGAGCTTCTAAAACAGAAAAAAGATCATACCCAGAAAGATATAGAATTCCACACCGCAATAGCAATGGGAAGCAAGAATCTTATTATCCCAAGACTCATTCCGATTATCAACAGCTCAATTCCTCTTTTTGTTGAGACAACCGGTAATGTTCTTAAAGTAGAAACTATTGAAACACACCGTGAAATAGCTACTGCCATTGCACAGCATAATGCAATCAAGGCACAGGATGCCATGACCATGCACCTTATGTACAACAGAAGATGTATTAATTCTAAACAGAATTTATAATATATTGTAAACAGCCTTAATATAATGCTTTACATTTATATGAATATGTGCTTTAATAGTGCCTGTACAAATCAATTATATAAGCAGAGTAGGAATATGTGCGTTAAGTGCCATATGGACAGGGAGTTGCCATACGGACGAAAAGATTTCTTGCGATACATAATCCGCATCCCGCTGCTACATATACTGGTCAACAGCCTCTTATGTAGTGCGAATACTACTGCAAAGGAGGTTATTTTTATGTCAATTCTATTAAAGAATTTTGCATTTTCAGCAAAAGAGTTCAGATGTCTCAAGTCAATTGTTGCTGCGGCACTTCTCGTCGCACTTCACACTGTTTTAGCAGTTTTTGTATCTATTAATGTAACCCCGGCACTCAGAATTTCAGTATCTTTCCTTGCCAACTGTGCAATTGGATACATGTTCGGTCCTGTTATGGGATTCATGTGCGGAGGACTTGGTGATATAGTCCAGTATATCATTAAGCCAACCGGTCCTTATTTTCCGGGCTGGACATTAAGTGCTGCTTTAGCTGGTCTTATCTATGGTTTATTTTTCTATGACTGCAACATCAAAATTTCCAAGAAAAAAGTAACAGGTGAAAAACGCAGCCTTTTAGATATTATAGATTTCAAATTCCTTATTAGAGTTGTGCTTGCGCTTACTATTGATACACTTCTTGTAAATGTTCTTCTTGGAACATACTGGTGCAGCATAATGTACGGCAAAGGATTTATGTTTTATCTTACAATGAGATTTACCAAAAATCTTATCCAGCTGCCTATCAACATTTTCTTAACTTACAATGTTATAGGAATCGTTAAAGTAATTAATAATAAAATATATAAAAACGAATAAACAAAACGCAGGATATAGTGACTAACTCCCATATATCCTGCGTTTTTTGATTTATCATTGCTTACTGCGTATTTAAGCCGCTCTCCTGTTAATCTTTGCATGGCTTCAATTATTGATATGGAACTCTTATGAAACAATATATCCTAAAAAAGTGAGATTTCCCCTGTTTATACCCTCTTATAAATAATTGGTTCATCATATCCAAAAGTTCTTTTTCCGTTAACTTCCATGCTTTCAGATACTTCCAGGCAGCTATCAGAAAACTTTTCCCAAAGCTTAAATGTCATTACCGGTGAAAACTGGCTTATGCTGCCTCCCTCCCAGATTCCACTCTTTTCATGATAAAGTGCGGGTGTAAACTTTTCAGATTTTTTCAGTTCAGCATAATCAACATTCTTCATAGAATTATATGAAAATGTATTCTTGTCTTCTCCTGCTGGAATTTCATATGAAGAAAGAACAATTCCGTCGTCAGTTTCCATAATAAGGAAAATATGTGGTGATGCATGGCGTTTTCCATTGGTTTCATAATAACTTTCTTCAACAACAAATTTTCCATTAAAATCCTTAGGAATGTTTTTTATTTTATCATTACATATAGTATTGATGTGTTCTGCATAAGGATATATTTTTCCTGCCTTCTGCATCATATCAAACTGTTCTTTGTTATCAAAATGTCCTGTCATCATTCCTATAAATTTATCAAGTTTCATCTTATTTTTGCCTCCATCTTTAAATTTTATATAATTAATTTCGATGATTCACTACTCCATACCATCCTTAAGCCATTTGGCAATATTGGTGAAATCTATCTTAAGATTATCATCATATATATTCACCGGAACTGGCTTGTCAAATCCATAAATAACAGGATACACATCACTCTCGAAGAAATACACCAGAACCTTCTCCTGCATGTAATCAACTATCCAGTATTCACGCACCCCTGCTTCAATATACTTGGATAACTTCAAAGTGTAGTCCTTTTTCTTAGTAGATGGAGAAATTACTTCTACAAGAAAATCCGGTGCACCATATACACCAAAACGCTGAATCTTAGAAGAATCACATACAATGCCGACATCTGGCTGAACCATAGTCTTTTCATCACAATCAAGCTGTACATCTACTGGTGCAATAAAAGGACGACAGTTACCACCATTCTCCACAATAAAATTAGCAATCTGACGATGAATCTCTCCTCCAATTGACTGATGTCCAAAGGTTGGTGAAGCCATATCATAGAAATATCCATCAATCAGCTCAACCCTCTGTTCATCAGGCAAGGTACGGTAATCATCTACAGTATAACTTCCGTTCCTCTCATATCTGTTGGATACATGCTCTCTTACCTCAAGCGGTTCTTCAAAAAAATGCTCCAAAGCCATAAGCGTATCGTATCTTGGATTCACCGTCTCCCCGGAAAAAATCTTCTGCACAGTACCTAATGGTACACCTGATAAATTGGCAATCTGTGCATATGTATAACCCTTTTCCTTCTTCATGTTATGCACTTCCATATTTTAACCGTTTTATGATTGAAATAAGAACATTTACCGATAAATTATCCGACATAACCACATTTGACATGATAACACTGTAATGAAATTATCAAGATGATTGCCGGAGATGGAAAGATTTAATCTTTCTGAGAAGGACGCTGAGCAGACTATCTGGAAAGATGACAAGCGACGCGCCGACAACTACCACTACTATACAAACCGTATGTTAGGCGCTGCTGGCAACTTTGATATTACACTGAATACTGAACTTGGCTCTGATTATATTTTTTCTCTTCCAACCAGTTCTCCCCAATCATATTCCCCATCAAGCATCAGATCACCGTTAAATTCCATTGCCCGTTCTTCCAGTGATTTATGTTTATTACTAGTTGTTAATTTGTCATATAAAATAATCTCTTTTCCTGTATTTAAAAGCGAAAGATTCGCATTCACACAATCTTTAATATTTCGCAAAAACTCCAATCCCCCTATACATATAAAAAGGCTCTGCCTCACATCAGCAGAGCCTCTGACATTTTCCTTCAAAACCTATGGTTTCTAGCCAGATTGTGGTAAATGTCAAACCCGTATAAAGCTCATAAGGCACTGCTCTCTGGCACAACACCTTACTTCTTAGCTTGGCAGGTACTCAAGTTACCTATCTTTAATATTATATTACCTATCTTCAAGAAATATGTCAATTACAAATATTTTATTTTACTAAAAATTTATAATTTGTATTTTAAAAATCAAAACCCCATCTTCTTAAGTCCCGCAACAACCTGCACATAAAATTCCCGAACATCAAATCCTTTAATGTTCTCCCTGTTAAGATCTATCATATCACCATGCGATATACCTCTTTTACCGCTGACAGTAAGAAACTGATAGTTCTGTCCCCATCGAAAGGATTCTTCTCCAACAAGTCCGTCATTAGGTCCGTCAAAATATTTCACCAGTGGATATGTAAAATTAAGTGGAAATCTTCCCGAAGCCGGATGGTTTAGTTTAGAACCAACTGACTGATAATAAATGTCTGGATTATCCTTTATTTCATTGTTGAATTCACTGCATTTTTCTGATGTAAGGTCATATACGGCAGCAAGAAAATCAGGGTTAATGTCTCCGAGTTTAGCCGCTCCAGCGTTATATGCATTTGCAACCATCTGCTGCTGTTTTTCAGGAATTTTGCCAAGAAGATAATCAGCAAACTGACAGCCCCTGTGTGGTGTATTTATCGTTGTAAGAGAAGCCACATAAGGTGCAATATCTGTAAGTGCTATCGCTGCCCTCATGTCCAGTCCGCCTTTTGAATGGGCAATTACATTTACTTTCTCACAGCCTGTCTTAATGACAATCTGGTGAATCCTTTCTGCCAGCTCTTTAGCACTGTCTCGCACGGCCGCCGCACTGTTATGATTGCCATAACAAATCACTGCACCATTAGCCTCAAGCTCTGCCGGTATTCTTCCCCAGTAATTAAGATGTTCAAAATCCCTGAAAAATACGCCATGCACCATAAGAACAGGATATTTAGTACTGCATATCCGCTGTTCTTTGCGCTGCAGATTTCTCTTAGCACGCATTTCCTCCATGCGGACTTCCTCACCAACTGTCTTTATAATAATATGAAGCATGACAAGATGTGCAACAGGTATCCATCCACACACGATTCCAAGCACTCTCCATCTGATCCCAAGCTGCTCAGATGTCGCATACACCATAATAATTCCTATCCAGAAAATAATGCTTTCCACAAGAATTCCTATCCCTGCCCGGATAAGCCAGTAAACTGGCGTTTTTACTATTCCTGCCGGACCGCCAAACCATTTTTCATAACAGCCTGTAATACCTAATATAAGATATATTGCTAATATTACTGTCGTCCAGCAGAATATTTTCAGCATAATTCTGCCAAAGTTACATACTTTAATTCTCCCCATAATTAATCTCCCCTATTGTTTTTCTCAACTTTCTTGCCGCCGAACTCACCGGGTGTCTGCTGTCATAGACAAGACATATATTTCTCTTCGGAATATTATCCTTAAGAGATATCTTCACAATCTCTTTCTTATCAATCGATTCCTGCGCCATTGTCTCTGGTAAGAATGCAAGTCCTAATTCACATTTTACAAGAGGAAGTATCTGGTCTGTTGTCGCAGCCTCCGTATCAGGCTCTAATTCAACCCCATGTGACATAAATAAATCTTTATAGAATCTGAATGTCATAGTCTCTCTGCCAAGGCATATCAGTGGATAATCCGTCAATTCTCTTATTGATAATTCCTGACTTCCCAATGCTGTAAATGTAGTTCCTCCGACAAGTATTTCCTGAAAAGAATGCAACACCACCGTCTTTAGTGATGAATCTGCGTACACAGGTGATGATACCACTGCAAAGTCTACCAGTCCATTTTTTACTGCATCAATCGCCTCCGGCGTTGAATGATTATATATCTTAAGCCGGATTCCGGGATTGACCATGTGAAATGCTTTTAACTTATCAAGAAGAAATATATTAAGCGCAGTCTCACTTGCCCCTATGGAAATACTGCCATGTGAAAGACTTGCACTGTCCGCAAGCTCTTCTTCTGCTGCCATAAGCTGTGTCATAGCCGCTGTAACCCTTATATACAGTTTTTCCCCCTCTGGTGTAAGCTGTATTCCCCGGTTATTTCTTACAAACAGTGTTGAATTAATCTGCTGTTCCAGACAGTTCATTGCCCTTGTAACATTAGGCTGGCTGCTTCCTAACGCCTGAGCGGCTTTCGTAAAATTCTTGTACCTGGCTACATAATAAAATATCTTGTAATACTCAAAATTAACATCCATAACTTATCGCTCCGTAATATCTGACATATCATATTGTTATAGCATTTATATCAATTATAGTTTTTACTTATTTCTACCACAATAGTATAATCTAGCCGAAAATGAAAAACAAGAAGGAGCTGATGATTATGAAAGAAAAAACTATCTTTCCAAGAGAAGAAAAATCTGAGGTTTTATTTGATAAAATTCTAAATGACCCATGGGCTTATAATAAACTTTTCCAGACATTCTGTAACAATCTGTTTTGCAATGATGATTCTGAAGCAATACTTTCTCCGCTTCAATTCACGGAAGCATTATTCAACTGCTATTCTAATAAAGACTTATCTGCATTTCTTATGGCTATCACGCAAAATACCATGTTTGATTTACTGAGAAATTCATTTCTTATTCCATACCGCTTCAACGCTGATGGAAAGCAGAATCCCATAATTATGACCGACGATAAAGGTATGCTTCTTCCAGAATTTGCTGATTCTGTTCACGAAAAAGACTATCAGCATTTTTATAACATTTATAAGAACCTTGATAATAATAAAAATATGTTTCTTGCCGAGGCTTACAGATACAGTCACACATATGGTGATGACCCGTCTGTAGTGGAGCAGCAGGTTCTTGAGCGAAGCACTGGTATACTGCTTATCCGCGAACTGCCTGACACTGTCAGAATGAAGGAAACCGAGGCAGAGGCCTATAGTGCTGTATGGGATCTTATGCTTGAGCTTGAGAAGAATCTTCCAATGGCATACATATTCTATGGTCAGGATTCATTCGTTGAACACAATGAACATTTTGACGAACTTGGAATTTTCCTTCCCAATTCTATATTCTTACGAAACCTTGAACACCATGTTAAGAAAGCAGAGGCGATTATATATGCCAAGGACTAATTACATTGACATTATGGAAAAAAATCATATGGAAATTCCGTGGCACGACTATACGAATGCCGACAGCAATGCATTAATTGCTAATGCAGACCTTATAGAAAAAGCCTCCGTTATCGGTCGTGTAGGTCTGATTATGCTATCATGCGGCACTGGTGCATGGCGTGTCCGTACATCTATGAATAAGCTATCCAAGGAACTTGGAGTAACCTGTACCGTGGATGTTGGCCTTATGTCTATTGAATTTAACTGCTTTGATGGTAATGACTGCGTATCACAGTCGTTAAGCATTGCCAATACCGGTGTTAATACCTCCAAGCTTTACAGAATGGAACAATTTGTTGACAATTTCCCTAATGAAGAGGCCCACCTTACAGGTGAAATGATTCATAAAAGGCTTGATGAAATTGAACAGATACATACCCTGTATTCACCGGTAAAGCTTGGACTTGCCGCCGCTCTAGCATGCTGCGGATTCACATTTCTGCTTGGCGGCGGTCCTATAGAGATGCTTTTCGCATTCATTGCAGCCGGAACAGGTAATCTTATTAGGACAAAGCTTATTAAACATCATTTTACACTATTCATGAATATAGCAGTTTCTATATCTGCATCATGCCTTATATATGCAATTCTGCTTAAACTTGCTATTCTGATGTTTAATATCCCTTCTGTACATGAAGCCGGATACATATGTTCCATGCTTTTCATAATACCGGGATTTCCTTTCATCACCAGCGGCATTGACCTTGCAAAGCTCGACCTACGGTCAGGTATTGAAAGGCTGACTTATTCAATAATTATTGTACTGGTTGCTACCGTATTTGCATGGATTATGGCTTTGTTACTGCATTTGCAGCCAGAAGAATTTACTACATTACATATTGGAAAAATGTTACATCTGATATTAAGACTTATTGCAAGCTTCTGCGGTGTATTCGGATTCTCTATCATGTTTAACAGTTCTGTTCCGATGGCGGCTATGGCTGCTCTTATTGGTTGTATCGCCAATACGCTGCGTCTTGAACTTGTTGATTTTACAGGCATGCCTGCCGCTGCTGCCGCATTTATTGGTGCTGCTACTGCCGGATTACTTGCCTCATTTATTAAAAATTATAATGGATATCCTAGAATATCACTTACAGTTCCTTCCATAGTTATTATGGTACCCGGACTTTACTTATACCGCGCAATATACAATTTCGGCATAATGTCCCTGACAGAAGCGGTCTCATGGTTTACATCTGCAATTATGATAATTGTTGCACTTCCGCTCGGACTTATATTTGCCAGAATTATTACGGACCGCACATTCCGTTATTGCACTTAGTATTAACTATACATTTATATAAGGAGGAATTATTATTATGCTTACTTCTGTAACAGGTATTAACTGGGGCGACGAGGGCAAAGGCCGTGTAATTGACCTTCTTGCTGAAAATGCAGATATAGTCGTCAGGTATCAGGGCGGCAATAACGCCGGTCACACTGTTGTAACTAATCAGGGAAAATTCGTTCTTAATCTTCTGCCATCAGGAATACTTCACTCCGATGTTATATGTATTCTTGGAGACGGCATGGTTGTTGACCTTGAACACCTTGCCAACGAAATAAAGCAGATTGAAGACAGAGGAATACAGATTAATCCAAAACATTTGAAATTATCTAAAAAAGCTACAATATCTATGCCATGGCACAGGGTACAGGATGAACTTGAAGAAAACAGACTAGAACGAACCGGCTCTGCTTTCGGTTCTACAAGACGAGGCATAGCATATGCCTACAGTGACAAATACAGAAAAAAGACTCTGCGTCTTGGTGACCTTCTTCATTTGGATGATACAGCTGTACAGGCAAGACTTACAACTATTCTTGAGTCCAAGAACCTTGAGCTTGCCGGCTGCTATCATCAGGAGCCAATGTCTTATCCGGCACTTCTTGACTGGTGCAGGGAACAGGCTGAAAAGTTCAGTAAATACATATGCGATACAGGCACATTTATAGACAAAGCATTATCCTGTGGTAAAAAAGTTATTCTTGAGGCACAGTTAGGTGCATTAAGAGATATTGATTACGGTATCTTCCCTTACACATCAAGTTCATCAACCATATCAGCCTATGGTCCTATAGGTGCAGGAATCCCTGGAAGACACGCTGACCATGTTGTTGGTGTACTTAAAGCCTATTCTACCTGTGTCGGTGCAGGACCTTTTGTTGCTGAAAATGCTGTTTCAGAAAAATGGCAGCAAGACTTAAGAGCAGCCGGTGGTGAATTCGGTGCTGCAACAGGCCGTCCTCGCCGTGTTGGTCCTTTTGATGCAGTCGCAAGCAGATATGGACTCAGATGCCAGCATGCAGACAAAATCGCACTAACCAAGCTTGATGTATTAAGCTCTATGAAAGAAATTCCTATAATTACAGGCTACAATGACCCAAACGGCTCTCTGGTTGAATTCGACCCAACTGATAACCTTGATTCATGCACTCCTGTTATATACAAAGTTCCCGGCTGGGAAGAAGATATATCACATTGCAGGACATTTGACGAGCTTCCTGCTAATGCAAAAAATTACATTAAAACAATTGAGGATATGCTTCATGCAGAAATCAACTTTATATCTGTCGGTGCTAAGAGAGATGAATATTTATTAAAAGGAGAGTGGCTATGAGACATCTGATAACCCCTATGGATCTTTCCGTTGAAGAAACTATGAATATATTAGATCTTGCGGAGCGGATATCCATTGGACCACAATTATATAAGCATGTTGCCGATGGCAGACAGCTTGCTACACTTTTTTACGAACCAAGTACCAGAACCCGTTTATCTTTCGAGTCTGCTATGTTAAGTCTTGGAGGACAGACGCTGGGCTTTTCAAGTGCAGCTCAGTCTAGTGCTTCCAAAGGTGAAACCGTTGCTGATACTGCAAGAGTTGTAAGCTGCTATGCAGATATAATTGCGATGAGACATCCAAAAGAAGGTGCTCCACTGCAGGCATCAATATATTCACGCATTCCTATAATAAACGCAGGAGACGGCGGTCATGCGCACCCTACACAGACACTTATTGATATGATGACTATAAGACAGCGTAAAGGAAAGCTTAATAACCTGACTATCGGTTTCTGTGGCGACCTGAAATTCGGACGGACGGTACACTCCCTTGTCAGCAGCCTTACTCGTTTCTCTGATAATAAATTCTACTTCATATCTCCCGAAGAATTACGGATTCCGGATTATCTGAGAGACGATGTATTAAATCCATCTAATTCAACTTATGAGGAAGTGTCAAGCCTTGAAGATACTCTTCCTAAACTTGATGTTCTATACATGACAAGAGTACAGAAAGAAAGATTTTTCAATGAAGAAGAATATCTCCGTTTAAAAGATGTCTACATTCTTGACGAAGAAAAGTTAAAGCTGGCTGATAAAGATATGCCTGTTCTTCATCCTCTGCCACGAGTCGATGAGATTTCCCTTGATGTCGATGACGATCCAAGAGCTGCATATTTTGACCAGGTCCAGAATGGTAAATATATAAGAATGGCACTAATCATGGCATTGCTTGGTATTACTGATCCGGTAACCGGCAGAACAGTTCTTGATACACACAGCCTATAACTAAACATTCCATATAAAAACTGCCATCCGCTAAACTTAATGTTAAACGGACGGCAGTTTTATGTTTTTATATATTTATCCCCAGACTTCTTTCGGTTCTGCGTTATGCTCCCCAATCATCTTCTCCATCCACACCATATCGAACCACTGGTTAAACTTATACCCACTGTCATGAAAACGACCAACTTCTGAAAATCCCAATCTACTATGGAAGCGGATACTGTCATCATTAAGATACTTGCTTTCCTGTACAGGGCATGCAATATCCGGCATATGCATAACCGACAATCTGTCCATTGTCAACTGCCTTGATATATGGATATCTGTCTGAAATATTCACAATTCTTTGTCTGAATTCTTCTACCGAAGGCACATCATATTCAAATGTTATCGCTGTATTCTTAACATATGGTGCATATATTTCAAGAAGCTCCTCTGCGTCTTCAATTGTTACATTCTGAATTTCCATAATTTTCTCTCACTGTTTCAAGATTAGTTATCAATGCATATATTACCCTGCCATATCGTCCATTCTCAACAATTCTTCCATGGTCAAACACCTGTATATGCCCGCCATCTGCTTTCTGCATATTAAAATGCGTATAACCATTAGTATGTCCTTCATCTATCTGCTTCCATATATCCGCTATAACAGCTTCCCGTTCATCCACTCTAAGATATTACGGAAACTTCTTTTTGTATATTCAAGCAGTTCATCCATGTTCTTACAGCCTGCAAATCTGATAAATTCACGGTTTGCAAAAAGAATTTCATCATCATTCTTATCTGCTTTGTATATGATAAATGCTCCTGGAAGATTTTCAGAAACATCTTTAAGTGCAAAACCAAGCTGTGTACGAATCTCCATCCTGAGTCCGTTCTTATATGCCATGCAGCCATTTTTTCCACGAAGTTTCACCTCATAAAGTGCAGTATCAGCACAACGCATGAGCTTTGATGGCTTGTCAGCATGAACCGGATATTCAGCATATCCAACTGATATAGTGAACTGCTGCTCTTCACCTTCATATTTAAATGAACGTTTTAACTTTGTGAATTCCTCAAGTTTTTCCTTAACATCTGCACATGTGCAGTCTGGCAGGAAAATACAGAATTCATCACCACCATTTCGTCCTAAAACCACATTTTTATCAAAAAACTTCTGCATTCCCTCGGACAATACCTTAAGTGCCACATCGCCATAAACATGGCCATACATATCATTGATAGTCTTAAAATCATCAATATCAAATTCTACTCCTACACAGTGATTATCCGGATTCTGCTTAAGATACCTTGTTACTCTTTCATCATATCCATGACGGTTATATATTCCTGTCAAAGCATCTGTTATAGCCAGTTTCTTAAACTTCTTTCTGTGTTTGTCAAGCACAAGCAGAGCACATGTAAATCCTGTAAGAAGCAGAACAATAATAACTCCGCCTATTCCAGCCGCATACAGATATCTTCTTTCAGACTGAGTCTTATATGGCATTATATCAAGCTTCCACTTGCTGTCTCCTATATCAAATGTATATGAAACAGGATTCTTTAACTCTTCTTCCGAGCCATACACTTCTTCAAATTCAGACCCCCACGGAAAAGCAGTTTTATATAATATATAATTATAACCAAAATCAGAAAGTGCCTTCATTGAATCAGCAAAAATCTCAGGAACACGGATTATAACTATTGCAAATCCCCAGAAATCTTCATGTCCGTTTTCTTCAATATATACAGGATTTCTTACAACTATACCATATCCCCCTTGCTTTAATTGAAATGGTCCCTGCATTGTAACAACTTTATTATCTCTTCCATAACGGCATATTTCACCACGATCTTTGTCATTTAACAAATCAATCTTTCCCGCATCATTGCCTTCCTGAGGATAAATATCTGTCACAACACCATCTGGTGCAATCTGGATACTCTGAACAGAATCTGCCATCATCTCCTCTGCTATCTCACAGAATTTATTAAGCTGTCCATCTTCACTTATAATTATCTGTCTTAATGAGTCCGAAACGGCTATGCCTTTCATAATATCCGTCTTCATACGCTCTGCATAAGTCATTGCGTTAAGATTCGCCATTGTCCTGTTCTGCTTATTCTGCTCGTTATTTATGCTGCATACAATACCTGCCACAGCACTCATTCCGATTATAAATACAACAAGTGGAATAATAATATTTTTCTTTATAAAATGCATTTCATTCACTCCAAACTGCTGATTTGTAAATATTTATTTATTATATCACTTTAAATTTTATTCCGCATTAAAAATGACGCAGGAATTTCCTGCGTCACTGCATATGTCCTTATATGAAACCGCTTTATATATTAAGGAAATCTTTTCTATAATCCACCTTAAAGAATTCTGCAAGCTTAATCATATCTTCGTCTTTTATTGTATTCTTTCTCTCAAGTCCAGCTGTAAGCATATATATCTGTGCAGCTTTTTCAACAGTTTCAATAAGTCCAAATGTCTCATCAAGAGTTTTTCCAGCACCATATATTCCATGCATTGCCCATATAACAAGTCTGAATTCTTTCATTTTTTCTGCTGTTGCCTCGCCTATTTCATTAGTTCCGCAAAGCATCCATGGGAGAATACCTACACCATCCGGGAACACAACTATACACTCAGTACACATTTCCCAAAGTGTATGCGTAAATTTCTTCTCGTCAAGTTCATGAACATAATTCATGGCAAGTGTATTAGTTGGATGTGAATGTATAACAACTCTGTTATCTTTATCAACAGAAAGTCTTGCCATATGACTCATAAGATGCGCTGGTAATTCGCTTGTGAATTTTCCTCCATCCTTATATCCCCATAATAACTGCGCTGTTGTTCCATCTTCAGCTATTCTTATTATTCCAAGATTATTCTCTGGATCTGTCTTTACATTTTTAAAGTACTTACCTGTACCGGTTACTATAAATATTCTGCCAATAAGTGCATCTGCTTTGAAACCCGTCGGAATCTCTCTTAACACATGATTAATATCAAGATATTGTGCAACTTCTTCTTCATCAAGCATATAGCTGATATTACCACCATTTCTTTCGTCCCAGCCAAGACGATACATATTAGCTGTAGTATCACACATTTCTTTAACAAAAGGTGCTGTTAATATATCTTTCATTATCGTGCCTCCAATACTTTCTTTTCGTAATCCATAACCTCACTGACATAATCAGCTGCCACATTTTCTCTATTAAGATATTCCTGCCATATATCTCCAAATGGCATAATCTTTAATTCTTCCTGTGCTGCCATAAGTTCTGTGAACCTTCCTTCGTTCTGAAGATTGCGAAGTAATTCTGGCTCTAACAATGCATACAAAAGAGCTTTCTGAACACTTCTCATTCCGGTTATCCATGCAGATATTCTATTAATTGATGCATCGAAATAGTCAGTTGCTATAAATACCTTGTCAAGCGCATCTGCTCTGACAATTTCTTTAGCAATCTCTCTGGTTTCGTCATCATATAAAACTACATGATCGCTGTCCCATCTTACAGGTCTTGTAATATGTAATGCTAAGTGGTCATTGAATAAAAGCATTGATGATACCTTATCTGACACAACCTCTGTAGGATGATAGTGTCCATTATCCATAAGTGGGGTTATGCCTGCTCTTGCTACATAATTCATGCAGAATTCAGACGAACCAACTGTGTATGATTCAACGCCTATGCCAAATACTTTAGATTCAAGACACACAAACACTTTGCTCTTATCATATGGAATTGAAAGAATTTCATCTAAAGATTCTTTAAATCTCCTTCTTGGTCCAAGTCTGTCTGCCGGAATATCCTTATAGCCATCCGGAATCCATATGTTCATTACACATGGCTGTCCTGTTTCATTAGCAAAATATTCTGATATCTCAATACATCTCTTGCCATGTTCAATCCAGAATTTTCTTACTTCTTCATCTGGTGAGGATAATGTAAGTCCATCTTTAACCATTCTATGTGAGAAAAATGTTGGATTAAAATCAATTCCCATATTGTATTTCTTAGCAAATTCAACCCATCTGGTAAAATGTTTTGGTTTAATTGAATCCCTGTCTGAACCGTCATCTATAATGGCATAACTGGCATGAAGATTTAGCTTCTTCTTTCCAGGTACAAGTGTCAATACTTTGCTTATATCCTGCATAAGCTGCTCAGGAGTAGCTGCTCTTCCCGGATAATTTCCAGTAGTCTGTATACCACCTGACAGACTTTCTCTGCTGTCAAAACCAATTACATCATCTCCCTGCCAGCAATGCATTGATACCGGCACATTCTTTAATCTATCTAATGCAGCCTCAGTATCAACTCCTATACTCTGATATATCTTCCTTGCTGATTCATATCGTTCATTAGTCATATATAGCATTATCCTCCTTATATAATCTGAAATTTATTATCTTTTCTGCTCAAATCGTTTAATATCAAAGGAATCTCTTACACACGCTCTTGCTTCCTTCAAATTCTTAAACACACTATCTGCTATCATCTGCGCCATAATATTTCCAATAGCAGTAGCCTCTGCTGGTCCCGCTACTACTGTTTTCCCAGTCGAATCAGCCGTAAGCTGATTAAGATATCCAGCATTAGCACCTCCACCTATTACATATATTGCATCATATGTAATGTCCAGATTCTTTTCTATCTGCATAACTGTATCTGCATAACTGTCAGCCAGACTCTTATATACAACTGCTGCAATCTCTCCGGCTGTGTCAGGTATAATCAAATCATTATTATTGCAGTATGATTTGATTGCCTCTGTCATATTCTCTGGTGCAAGAAAGCATTTATTATTAACATCTATCCTTGATGTTATATAGTCTGTCTCCTCTGCTTCCTTACAAAGCTCTGCAAATGTATATCTGTCTTCAAATTCATGCCTTACAGATTGTATAATCCAGAGGCCCATAATATTCTTCAAATATCTAAATCTATAATCGTATCCACCTTCATTGGTAAAATTACATACCTGGCTTTTCTCATCACATCTTGCCTTTAGAAGTTCTGTCCCCATCAGTGACCATGTTCCAGAACTTAAATACAAAACATTATCTGCTACTGTTGGAACAGCCATAACTGCGGATGCTGTATCATGACTTGCACACATAACAACCCTTGTATTGTATCCAACAATCTTCTTAATACCATCAGTTAATTCTCCCAGTATTGTTCCCGGCTGCTTAAGCTCCATAAACATATTTCTGTTGATTCCAAGCATATCAATCAGTTCATAATCCCATTGTTTAGTTTCCGGATTAACAAGCTGTGTTGATGTTGCATTGGTATATTCCGATGCTTTAACCCCCGTAAGAAGAAACTGAAAATAATCTGGAAGCATAATAAATGTCTTCGCTTCCTTTAACTGTTCAGGTCTTATAAATTTATCCGACATGAGCTGGTAAATTGTATTAAACTTCTGTTTCTGAATACCTGTTCTCTTATATAATTCTTTTTCGGATATCACCTTATAAACTTCTTCATCCATTCCATCTGTACGTTCATCCCTGTATCCATATACATTTCCTATGCATTTGTCATTATCATCAAGAAGAACATAATCAACAGCCCATGTGTCAATCGACATGCTTACTGGAATTTTCCCGAGTTCTTTACATTTTTTCATTCCTTCAATAATATTGGCAAACAAGCTGTCAACATCCCATAACTTGTTGCCATTATCATTAATCATGCCATTATCAAAACGATATACCTCTTCTATTGTCATTCTGCCGTTGTCCATGGATGCAAGAATATGTCTTCCACTTGAAGCCCCAATATCAACGGCAAGGTAATATACCGGTTTCATACAATCTTACCTCCTGTATTAAATTCATGTATTAATCAAGATGAAAAACACACCTTAAATCATCACTCACAGGACTGTCGTCTGGATTAACCCTCATAAGAGGCGCCATATATTTCCACCACTTTCTGTTGATCTCCGTGTCTGCTGACTGTGCCCACTTTTCTTCATCTTCAATCTCTATATATCCATATAATATGTTAGTTTCATCATCTAGAAATATAGAATAATTATGTCCGCCATATTCATGTATCATTGCCTTCATTTCAGGCCATAATTCATTGTGACGCTTTTCATATTCATCAGCACATCCAGCTTTAAGATACATTTTAAATGCTTTTCTTATCATTCTGTAATGCCTCCACTAAAGCCAGTATTGTAAGTGACTGTCCATATGCCATAGGCGCTATAAGTATGTTCTTATAATGCTCCGCATCATATCCCATACCAGTTCCTCCAGATACATTAAGCACTGTTCCATCTGAATCAATATTTTTAAGTATTGCATTTATCGCTTTGTCAGCAACATCTATATAAGAATCATCAAGTATTCCCATTCTGATTCCCTTTAATATACCGGCTGTAATTGCAGCACTTCCGGATACTTCTTCATAACTTGATGAATCTGTAAGTACTGTATGCCATAATCCGCTTTTACTCTGCAGCTTCTTAAGAGCAGCTGTCTGGGCTTTATAAGCATCTATTATTATCTCTTTAACACCACTGTTAAGTGTTCCCTTAAACATATCAACATAATCAAGAATTCCTAATGTGAACCAGCTATTCCCTCTGCACCAGAATATACCACCGAAATTATTCATTTCATTAAATGTCCAGCCATGATAAAACAATCCTGTCTTGTTGTCGCAAAGATACTTTATATGCATAAGTACCTGATGTATTGACTCATTTATCCAATCCTGACGATTATACTTCTGACCCATTTTATTAAGGAATAAAACTGTCATAAACAGAGTATCTATCCACATTTCATTCTCATTGAGTCTTACTCCCTGTCTGTCTCCATTCGCACTTGTAACATGCTGGAATCCACGTTCCTTTGTTCTTGGAAGGCAGTTCATAAGCCACTCTGCCCATTTGATACACAGTTCCTCGAACTGTGTATCATTGTAATAGTTATTTAATTCAACAAGAGTAAGTAACGGTGTTGTTGTGTTGATATTCTTTGATGGAAGACCTTCTGCTATATTTTCTTTAAACCATTTGTAAAGAAATTCTCTATACTCATCATTGCCATTAATCTGCATTATCTTAAGCAATCCATATAAACCGACCCCCTGTGGCCAGTCCCACTCTTTAATTCCAAAGTCTCTTTTAAAGAAGCCTATTGACTCACCGCCTTTTTCCAGCTCTTCATCATTATCAGGTCTGCCAAGATTCATAAGCTTATCAATTACAAGATTAAGCTTATTCTCAATTTCTTTCTTGTCAGGTTTTTTATTGTTCATATATATGTCCTCCGTTTTTATCTTATTTTTATCCCAACAATCCAAATACTGTTGGCAGCCACATACTAAGCTGTGGTACAAATGTTACAAAAAGAAGTGCGACCAAAATTGCTACAAAGAATGGCACCAGTTTCTTAATTACCTCTTCTACCTGAAGATGCGATATACTACAACCTACAAATAATACGCTTCCTACAGGTGGTGTAATTGTTCCAATTGAAAGATTCATAACCATCATTACACCAAACTGAATAGGATTCATACCTAATGCCTTAACTACAGGAAGGAATATAGGTGTGAATATAAGTAACGCCGGAGCCATATCCATAAATGTTCCTACAATCAGAAGTATCAGGTTAATAATTAACAGAATAACAATCTTATTATCAGACACACCCAGTAATGCTGCACTTATAGCCTGTGGAAGACCTGTGAATGATAATACGAATGACAATACTGATGAAGCTCCTATTATAAGCATAACTATTGCTGTCATAACTGCTGTTTCTTTTAAAATTCTTGGAATATCTTTAATCTTAATGCTCTTATAAACAAACACAGCCAGTATAAATGCATACACAACAGCTACACCAGATGCTTCTGTCGGAGTAAAATATCCTGATAATATACCACCAATAATAATTACAATGAGGAAAAGACTTGGTATAGCATCCCAGATTGTCTTTAATACAACCTTAGCTGTAAGATGATCTCTCTTGATTACATATCCATGCTTTTTTCCATATACGAAAGCAACTACCATACACAGTAATGCCCATAATAATCCCGGAATCCAGCCAGCCATAAGTAATGCTGCAACTGAAACTCCACCACTTGCTGCTGAAAATACAATGAATGAAGCTGTTGGTGGAATTAACTGTCCTACTGGTGCTGAAGCAACATTTGCTGCTGCTGAAAATGCCCTGTCATATCCCTGTTCATTCTCAAGTGGCTGCATAACACCACCAATTGCTGTTGCTGCTGCAATACCTGAGCCTGATATAGAACCAAACATTGCGTTACCTGCAATGTTAGTCATTGCTAAAGAACCTGGAACCTTACCTAAAACAAGCATTGCCAGATTAATAAGCCTTTTTGCTATACCACCATTACTCATTAACAGACCTGCAAGTACAAAGAACGGAACTGCAAGTAATGTGAAGCTGTCAATACCTGTAACCATTTTCTGAGCTGATATAAACACACCAAAATGTGGTGTAAGAAACATAATTAATGTAACAAGTGATGCTGATATAATACTGAATGATACTGGAACACTAAATGCCAGTAATAAAAAGAATACTATTATCAATACAATTGCTGCCTGTATTTCCATATTGCCTCCTTCTGCATATATATGCATTATTCAATCTTAATTCTGTCTTAATTTCTTAAAATGATCTACAATCTTAAACACTCCGTAAATAACCATGAGAACTCCACATACCGGAACACATACATAATAGACCTGCATAGGAATCTGCATAGCTGGTGAGAGCTGTCCTGCTGCATTAGCAGTAACCATAATTCCACCAATAATCATTACTGAAACACTTAAAATCATAATAAGCACATCTATTGCAATCTGAGCAAGTGTTTCATTCTTTGGCTTGAACTTCTTAACTATAAGATTGATAGCCAGATGACTGTTTTGTCCATATGCGTAAGGAACGCCCATCATTGTCAGCCATATGAGCATATATCTTAATAATTCCTCTGTATATTTGCTTGGATTATGTAACACAAATCTTGTAATTACCTGCCAGCAGCATCCAAGTACCATACCGGCTACAAGCACCTCTAATATTATTTCAACTACTTTATTCAAATACTTCATGCTTTTCTCCTTTCTTCCTGCAAACCATGGGCTTATATGCATTAATCTGCATATTTCTGAATGTCATCATATAGCTTCTTATATGCTTCGCCCTTGTTATAGAAGTTGGCATGTATTGGCTGTACTGCCTCAATAAATGGTGTCTTATCTATATCCTTATATACATGCACGCCTTTACTTTCTGCATGTTCAATGGCATCCTCCATCATTCCATTATAAAGACTCTTAAAGTTATCATTTGTTTCCTCAAGTGCTTTTATAAGACTCTGTCTCTGTTTCTCTGACATCTTATTCCATGTCTTAGTACTTATAATGAATATATCTGGTGAAAACTGATGCTCTGTATATGTATAAGACTTAACAAGATCTTCATGTCCATCAACAGTAAGAGCAAGCTCTGTGTTCTCTGCTCCATCAACGACACCCTGCTGTAATGACGCATATGTCTCTGATGCAGCCATAGGAACCGGTGTTCCTCCCATTTTCTCAATCATATCCATTGATGTTGAACTTGGCATTGAACGAATTTTCTTTCCACTAAGAACTGATGTATCTGTAACTGGAACATCATCTTTAAGATAGAAATTTCTTGCACCATTAGCATAATATCCAACAGCTATATATCCATCATCTGCTGTATCAGCAAATAATTCTTTAACTGCTTCACTATTCTCCATCGCATTATAATAATGCTCCTGATTCTTAAACAGATAAGGAATTGCAAATATTGCATATCTGTCATCAAACTGACCTAATGTGTTAGAGCTTACTTTTGCCATATCAATAATTCCAGCCTTAACCATCTCTATTTCTTCTTTTTCTGTACCAAGAACACCACTGGCAAATATCTTAATATTTACCTCATCACCAGATTCTTTTGCGGCAAAATCTGATACCTTAGCAATTGAATCCGCTATTTCTGAACCCGCTGACTGATTATGCGCCAACTGAAGAACTAATTTATCTGATGAATTAATCCCTTTAACCTTAATAAATGTTACTATTACAATAATGAGACACACTGCAACAAAAGCTGTGCCTATTATCTTTTTATAAGCTTTCATAACCTTCTCCTTTCTTATGAGACCCCTTTATTGTTGTTACTTTTTATTTTTGAAATCCGCGCGTATTTCAAGGCTTGTTTCATAAGCCATTTCTTATCTTGTAACTGGATTATATCACCGCAAAATATTACTTTTCTTGAACAATATTGCTATATATGTTTGATTTTTTAAATATATTGCTCTATACTTTTTAATTAATAATAATTAATTGTGAGGTATTGTATGGCAGATAATAAAATCACTTTTTTTGGCAAATGCGATGGAATATCCGTAGAACAGCTTATCCGTTATAGCCGGTTCAATATGAATGTGAAGCATTTTCACAACCAGTATGAGATATTCTACATAATTGAAGGAGAGCGCCAGTTTTTCTTCGATAACAAAAGCTATAATGCTTATGCTGGAGATATTGCAATACTTGATACCAATCTGGTTCATACTACATGCTCAATATCAGATGAGGATAAAGGCTACAACCGTGTTATTCTTTACATTGATTATGAAAAGATGTGTGATTTTGACAAAAAGTATCCTGGTCTTAATCTTGTTAATTACTTTCATAATAATTATGGCATATACCACCTCAATGAAGACCAGCGTATAGCATTTCTTAATCTATACAGGGATTTAAGACATGAATTAACCAAAAAGAACAGTGGATATCAGTCAAGGGTGGAAATTGCAACTATATACTGGCTGTATAAACTGCTCTCCCTGAAACATGACAGTACGCAGATACATGCTGTAATTAATAGCCCAAAAGAATTATCTGCCTCTAACATAAGTGCCTATCTTGAAGCTAACTACACAAAAGAGCTCGCCCTTGATACTATCTCAGACGAGCTCTTTATGAGCAAATATTATATGTGCCGCATATTTAAAGAATACACTGGATTTACTATCACCGAATATGTTAATACTCTCCGCATTAAGAAAGCCACCCAGATTCTCGAATCCTCTAATCTCAGTATATCAGATGTTGCTGCTGAGCTTGGTTTTGAAAGTGCGTCATATTTCGAAAGAATATTTAAAAAAATAATGACTGTAACCCCTTTAAAATACCGTAAAACTCACCAGTCTGTTACAATTGAACATGAAGAACTCAACACACTTGATGATTCTGATTATCTTGACTAATTTTACAATTTATTAATAAACCAAATATTATCTTCTCATACCCATACCACAACTCATTGATGAGTCATTGTCTGGTATTTCTGAGACATATCTTGCATTAAAGGCTGCATTGACTTCTGAAATCTCTTTCACCCCGTCAATGTAGTCTTTAAAATATGTCATCAAATCTATTCCGCTGCTCTCGCAGCCTTCTGTTTCTTCCCATTCCTTTATTAACTGGATTCTTTCTGATTTAGTTGTGTCTTTTATTAATGTGCTTTTCATTGTGTGTCTCCTTATCTTAAAATCTATCCTTTATAACTCAAATTATTATATACAGATGCATCTGGCATTGTTCTCATACTTGGTCCTACTACAACAAATGTGCCATGACTATTGTAATAGCTGTATCCTGATACCTGATATACAGGTGGATTGCCATATACAAAATCAGGTCCGGTTCCGCCATATGGATTACCACCACCATTTGCATTATTAACTGCAGTTTTCGCTGTATATCCTATATATGCCATTGCTCCCGTTAACGCAAATGGTAATAATGTAAGTAAGATTACAATCGGATACATGGCTATATTTCTCATAGCAAGATAAAACTGACTCTTATGTGTTGCCCTGATTATAGCATATGTTATTACTGAAATTAATATTGCTGAAACAAGCACTGTTATTATTGAAATCTGTATATTAAAATAATATGCCGCTACAATTGGTGTCGCTTCTGCCATAGCCAGTGCAATATAATACATTACATTCATCACTCCTGATTTCCAGTTGTGGATTAACCATTTAATCTTAGATGATGACTTAACAACAAGCATAAAAATAATAAATATAACTAATAATGGCGGAAACACTATCATTAGAATAAACATCAAAATTTTTATTATATATCTTGAATTATCAGCAAACTCTTTATCCTTAATTTTCTTGTTTTCAAATTTTTCTTTTTCTTCATCCGTTAAATGATTATATATATACTCATCAGCTTTTTTCTTGTTCTTCTTTATTTTTCGTATACTTGCAATTCCAATTACCAACAAAAAAGTAAATGCAACAGCAGCACCAAAAGCTTCTCCTCCATTTGGAATATAGGGTCCGATTGCCGCAAATAAAAAAGTCATAAAAAATATAATATGATATTTTATATCAGATTTTTTCTTTCCTTCTGCTATAATAGGGATAATTACTCTATCCTGACCTTTTTCTTCCTGCTTATATCTTACTTTTTGTTCTGGTACTGGTTTTTGTACATGTATTTCATTTTCATTCTTTGACACTCTTTTTAACTTATTAATAAATGCTTTTCCAACTGATGACTTAAACACATCTCCTTTTTTATTCACGGCATCCAAAACATTTTTGGCATCCTCTGGATTATTAATATCATATTTTTGTTTAATCTTAAGAATAACCTGCAATTCAACTTTTGCCCGCTCATATTCCTGCTGCGTATCAAATGTAAACCCACCCAGTGAATATTTTTTATCTTCCATAATCTGTGCTTCATCTGCGAAGCTGCCTTGTTTGTAAATGTAAGCGCCACAATAGATGATGGCTCAACAAACAGTTCTGTTATGAGATATGCTATTCTATATGTAAGTACAAATGTTTTTCCCGAACCTGGAACTGACGCAACCCTTATGTTGCCTTCTGTCTGTGTTATTGCCTCTGTCTGTTCCTTCGTTGCCTTTTTTTCAATCAGAGAATCCAAGAAACTACGCATATTCTCAGATAAATCGTCCCTTGAACCTTCTGCATTTACAATTACCTTTGTTGCTTCATCACCAAGTGTCAAGGAGTGGTCCTGTTCACAGATATTGTTAAATGTGTAGATTGGAAGATTTTTACCAAAGACATCTTTCAGACATATAAATATAACATATGTCTTCTTAATATGAGTTATTATCATTACTAGATAATACTAATATAATTACACTATTATATTACCACATTTATATGAATATTGATATCAATAATCTTATATAGTATATGAATAGTTTGTTATCTAATCTGTCTCTAGTATGATAATGCAATATGTAATTTCATTAATGTGAATTAATTGAATCAAATGCATTAAAAAGTTCTGAAAACGCATTCAAATCTAAAAATCTAAGGTCGACAATGTCGCTAATGCGACAGTCAGTATCATCAATTCTGAATATACAAATGATCTCTTGGGAATAAGAACCTCATCAATTACTGTAAAATCAATGCATTCTTTAGGAATTTTTCCAACAGTGGGATAGAAGCATTTGACTTCATCAGTATCAAATGAAATACTTGCAATGTAATCATTTAAGGATATAAAGGGTGTATTTTCAATGCAATATGGTAGATTATAATTAATAGATAAGAACTTATGTGTTAAATCCAGATAGGATTTAATAATAAAGAAGTGATTAACTTGAATTTTCCAGTGCAGTTTTATCTATGAAATTTCATGAAAAAGCAATTTTATGAAATTTCTATCGCAATATATTTTCATTATAATTTGAAAAAATGAAAATTCCATGCTAAAATAACATTAGAAATTTCATTTTCCGTTTTTCGGAGGAAAGGAAACAATCATGACAAATAGAGCTGGAACATTTGTAAGTAATCTATCAGGCGAAATGGCTTATGATTCTTTTCGCCCGGCTCCTCTTCCACCCAATCCTCCTATTGAGATATCTGGAGAGCTTCTTACGAAACTTATTGATGCTAATAAGAAAATAGCAACACTTGAAGGATTATCATCTCGTATACCTAACATGGGGCTTTTCGTTTCCATGTATGTTAGAAAAGAAGCACTTCTTTCTTCGCAGATTGAAGGCACACAGTGTACTCTTGAGGATATCTTGAATCCTCTTATTGAAAATAACACTAATAGAGATGTTTCTGATGTTGTCAACTATATTCGTGCAACTGAATTTGCACTTGAGCGACTAAAAACATTGCCTCTGTGCAACCGTTTAATTAAAGAGACTCACGCAGTTCTTTTGGAAAGTGCGCGAGGACAGGAAAAAAATCCTGGGGAATTCCGATATTCGCAAAACTGGATTGGCGGACAGGGAAGTACTCTTAAGAATGCCAGATATATTCCACCAAACCCGGAAGATATGTTAACTGCCATGTCTGATCTTGAAAAATATATAAATAGTGATGATACCCTCGATCCATTGATTCAGGCAGCCTTAATTCACTACCAGTTTGAAACCACACACCCATTTCTTGATGGCAATGGACGTGTAGGACGACTACTCATTACACTTTTCTTGATGGAAAAAGGTATTTTGTCAACTCCGGCACTTTATATTTCATATTACCTAAAGATGAATCGTATAGAATATTATGATCGTATGACTCAGGTACGACGTACTGGTGATTATGAGCAATGGATTTCTTTTTTCCTTCAGGCATTTGCAGATTCTGCGGAGGATGCAATCCATACAATTGACCGACTTACTGAATTACATGATAAAAACTTAAAGTTATTTAATGCTTTAACAAAGAGACAGCGTACCAGTGCCCTTAAAGTATTTGCCTATTTGGAATCTAATCCTATTATTGATATTCAGAAAACTGCTACTGCACTTGAAATGTCGTATAATACTGTGGCAAAGGTAGTTTCCATCCTGATTGATGATGAAATATTGGAGCAAACAGATAAATCGGGAAAGGCTAAGATTTATTCATATATTGAATATCTTAATATCCTTCGTAAGGACACCTAAAAGGTAAGCATCAAACAGATGACATTTAATTAGAATTTTTATAATGCGAAAAATGCCCACCATCATCATATTTAATGGTAGTCCTTACTAATGCAGATACCACAACCTGATTACATTCCTTTGTTACATCGAATAGTTTTCCGTTTGGCAAAGGAATAGCTTCAGTTTCCAAATTAAAGCCCAATAGATCTCGGACCTTATTAAAAACTGTTGCTGATGGGAAATAAGCCTGATGGGTGGTATCTTCTTTGAATTTGTAATCTTCAAGTTTTAAAATGCCTGATAATTCAAAAAAGATATCCTTTTGTGATTTTCCCTGAATAGTTTTGTTCATAGACAACCTCCTTTTCTAGCCTTTGGCTTAATAATTTTCTATATAATCAGCATGGATTTAAGCAATAAAAAAAGCACGGAAAATCCGTGCTAATACATGCTGAATAAATAGCTCCTGATTTGTATGTCACAAGTCCATACAAATGACAAATTCTCAACAAGAGAATAAATAGGAATTACTGATATAATATGAAGTTATCATGGGTATAAACTAAACGCAAGAATATAATGATATTTTAGTATGATACATAATAAATGTATTAATTGATGTTTCTCATATACATAGTCTTGCGTCCGACTCCGGTTTTAATAATAGCTCCTTCTTCTACAAGTTTTTTAGTGCAGATTTAACAGAGGAACTGCTAAGGCTAGGACATGAAAGTAAGGCATCCTGTTTTGAAAACTTTCCAAGCGTATTTTCTGTGAATGACTTTACAATGTCGTAAGCACTGGTCTTCTTTCCAGTTTTTGTTGCGTGTTTCTCCCAAACGTTACATTTTTCTACCAATTATAATATATTTTGGGAGAAAAACAAAAGAAACGGGAGTAACATTTTACTATCTTATATATTTTCCACTTAAATTTGATTTATTTATTGTCTTCATTATTCTGTTCATGAAAGTTGAAGATACACCATTTTTGGAGGGGCATTCAACAGCAATGCAGAGCAAGGGAAACTCTGAAAAGAATGATTCCTTATTCCCTTTTACTCCCTTTGCACTAAAACCCAAGTGCTCTGCTGCTTTAATTACACCATATGCATTAGTTCCCTGTTTATCTGTTCCTGCAACTTCACGAATCTGGGTAATACCTATCTTGTAACCATTCTGTTTACAAATGGTCGCAAGACATGCGACACCACAATCAGTAATGTCGTGCTGTTTTATACAATAATATCTCATCATTTCCTCTATTTTCTATTTTTATAACAACGCATCATCCTATTACTAACATTAGCCAAGCCATAAAAATACTCAACACTAAATTTACAATAACAAATATACTAGTGTATTTCTCTTGGTATCGTTTTAAATCACTAATTTTCTCTTTCTCTCGATCAGTCATTCTCCATGTTGCTGGAAATAACGCTGCAATTGAAAAAATTATAAATAATAAAATTGCAACAAAGGACAAAGTAATTACTACACCCATATCTCCATCACAAAAAAGTCCTTTATATATACTAGATGCCAGAATCAATACAAAACATACAATTTCTAAGCATTTTTGCCAAATATTAAACTTGCCTTCCATTTTTATCACCTCCTTTTTTCTAGTGTACCACATAAATATTACTAACACCATATCATTTTTTATCAATAATTTAGTCTAGTTGAACGATACACCATTTTTGGAGGGGCATTCAACCACTATATTTAGTGCAATGTTTTATTTATTTTCTAAACATAGATAAGTGCTCTGTTACAAATCATATTTTTGCATAATATGACTATTTGTTCCAACTATTTTTTCTTGATAATCCGGTTCACCCGTCACCAAATATATATTATTATATTGCTTCTCTGTTAAGCGTAAAAGTCTCACCGTTCCGGTTTTAGGTGCATATTCTTCTATTCGTCTGAAATGTTTTTCGGATGCTTTCCGGTTTTGCACTATCCGCATATACACTTCCGGTGCAATTCGCAAATAGCCATCTTTATGTAAAAACTTTTTAAGCTTTGTATACTCTGTTTTGGTTCCCCATTTCTCTGTCGGACTAAGAATAAAAGTAATCTCATTCCGTAATCCCCTCCATACTTTCAAAATGTACTTGTCCATATAATAAATCCTCCAGTATAATATATTCGCACATACGTCACAGTTCTCCGATTGCCACATTCTGTTATATCTTGTTATCAGATTTTCTTGCCCTTGTGTTTACCCTTATCAGCTTCCAAGGGAAGAATAAAACAGTGTGAAATCGTATAATAAGTTAAGGTGAGCATTTTGCGATAAATCCTTTATTTTCAAGGCTTTTGGAGGATTTTATTAAAACCCTGTGGGGGTTAATAACCACTTATAAAATTGTGGTTTTCAAATTTAGATTTGCCGGAACCACAGGCTGGAGAAAAAACACTGCCGGATGGAGCGTTAGATGTTACATTAAAAGATGTGCACTTTTCTTATGAAGAGGACAGAGAGATTTTAAAAGGAATAGGCTTAAATCTTCCGGCAGGAAGTTTTGTATCACTGGTTGGTGAATCCGGATGTGGTAAGAGTACGATTGCCGGAATCCTTGCAGCAAAGAACCGGGGATATAACGGAGAAATCATCATCGGTGGCGTACCGCTTAATGAAGTGAATGAAACCAATCTGATGCAGAGGGTTGTTCTGGTTCGCCATAACAGCTACCTGTTCAAAGGTACAGTAGAAGAAAATCTGAAGATGGCAAAACCGGACGCAACGAAAGAAGAGATGGAAGCTGTCCTTCAGAAAGTGAATCTCTTAGGGTTCTTACAAACACAGGATGGCTTGCAGACACAGTTGTTGGAAAAAGCAAGCAACCTGTCCGGCGGTCAGTGTCAGAGACTGGTAATTGCCAGAGCATTGCTTCGGACAGACAGTGCGGTTTATATTTTTGATGAAGCTGCATCCAATATCGATGTAGAAAGTGAAGAACTAATCATGAATGTGATTCACGAACTGGCAAAGACAAAGACGGTACTTCTGATCTCCCACAGACTGGCAAATGTCGTGAAGTCTGACAAGATCTATTTCTTAAAAGACGGAGAAATCAAAGAAAGCGGAAAGCATGTCGAACTGATGAGCCAGAATGGTGCGTACAGACATCTGTATGAAAGCCAGATGGCACTGGAAAACTATGGAAAAGGAGGAATGGCATAATGAGTGAAAATACGAATACAACAAAACGCAGAAGTGCCATCCAGATCATGGGAAGTCTGATTGGTCTGGTAAAACCCTTGCTCCATATCATGCTGGCAGCAATCATCCTTGGAACATTGGGTTATTTATGTGCAATCTTCCTGACGATACTGGCAGGACAGGTTATCATGCATGGTCTTCTGACAGGAGTAGCCGGAATGATTGTTCCGGTGGACAATATGTGGCGGGTATTTACTCCAGTAAAAACGATTATTACAGTCATGATCGTAATTGCAGTGCTTCGTGGAATCCTGCATTATGTGGAACAGTATTGTAATCATTTTATCGCATTTAAGTTGTTGGCAATCATCCGTCACAAAGTGTTTGCGGCACTGAGAAAGCTCTGCCCTGCAAAATTGGAAGGACGGGATAAGGGAAATCTGATCTCGATTATTACAACCGATATCGAATTACTGGAAGTGTTCTATGCACATACCATTTCTCCGATTGCGATTGCAACGCTGACCTCAATTATTATGGTGATTTTTATCGGAAGATATCACTGGCTGGCAGGAGTGATTGCTCTGGTAGCTTATCTGATTGTCGGTGTTGTCATCCCGATGTGGAATGGAAAACGTGGAAGCCAGAAGGGAATGGAATTTCGGACAAACTTCGGAGAACTGAACAGTTTTGTTCTGGATTCTTTACGTGGACTGGACGAGACCATCCAGTACGGACAGGGTGAAAAGAGAAAAGAGCAGATGTCTGAGCATTCCAAAAATCTTGCAGGAATGCAGGAGTCATTAAGCAAAATGGAAGGCTCACAGCGTTCATTTACGAACATGGTTATCCTGCTTGCATCTTTTGGAATGCTTGCACTGACGATCTGGCTGTACGACAAAGGTGCGATGGGATTCGAGGGAATCTTAACCTGCACCATCGCAATGATGGGTTCTTTCGGACCGGTAGTAGCATTATCAAGCCTTTCCAATAACCTGAACCAGACACTGGCAAGTGGTGAGCGTGTTCTTTCTCTTCTGGAAGAGACACCGCTTGTGGAAGAAATTCCGGGTGACGTGGAAACTTCCGGTGCAGAGAGCATGGAACATGAATTTACAGGAGCAGAGGCAGAGCATGTAACATTTGCTTATGATAATGAGGTTATTTTAGATAACTATTCACTGAAATTACAGCCGGGTAAAATCACAGGGATTCATGGTGCGAGCGGCTCCGGAAAATCTACGCTCTTAAAACTGCTGATGCGGTTCTGGGATGTGCAGGATGGAAGTGTATCGGTAGACGGTACAGATGTCCGCAAGATTCCGACCAAGCATTTGAGAGATATGGAAAGTTATGTCACACAGGAAACGCACCTGTTCCATGATTCGATTGCAAACAATATCGCAATCGCAAAGCCGGGAGCATCCAGAGAAGAGATTATGGAAGCTGCAAAGAAAGCGTCTATCCACGATTTCATAATGACACTTCCGAAAGGATATGATACAGAAGTCGGAGAACTGGGTGATACGCTGTCCGGTGGTGAAAAACAGAGAATCGGAATTGCAAGAGCATTTCTCCATGAATGCCCTCTGATCCTGCTCGATGAGCCTACATCGAACCTCGACTCTTTAAACGAGGGAATCATTTTAAAATCATTGAAAGAATCGGCCAAGAAGAAAACGGTTGTCCTGGTATCCCACAGAGTATCCACAATGAACGTGGCCGATGTAGTATATGAAATGGAGAACGGCAGAATTTCTTAATAAATTCTTAGAACTGATAGGGTATCTCCAGAAACTGCAAATCATGATGCATGCCGGATGGAACATACAATCAGCGAAGAATCTTTCCAGAAGATTCAGGAACTGGTGAAGAAGATAAAAAAGAAGATTCATCAAAGGAACAAATGGAAAAACAATGGCAATGCCATTAAGTCAGTTGTTCGAAGTTTTGTTCGATAGCTCAGTTGTTGTCAAATATCCGATATTTTGAACTCAAAAAGCCAAAAACAGGTATGCCAAAAAGACAGATGCTGTCCATCTGCCAAAAAGAAGGATATTCAGTTGCAGAACTTACCGATATCCAAAATGAATTGCGCTGATTCCACGGAGAGGCCGTTGAAACTGCCGGAACCTGTCTTTCACTGCGTGGACATATTTCATCATCAGCCGGATAATATCGATGTGCCTTCCAGAATCCCTGCGCATGAAGAACTTTCTGGCTGTTTTTAATGCTGAAGAAAAGTCAAGTTCATAGAGATACTTGTTGCTGCCATCCCGTTTCTTTTTCAGGTTTTCTTCTGCCGCTTCGTTTGCGATAAAAATGCCGAAATTGCATTGGAACAATTGGTGCCTGACACAATAAACTTGCAATAGGCTGCTTTTTTCTGTTGAGCAAGAAGTATCTTTTAATTCATATTTAGGTGGTTTGTCAATAGCAATAATATTTAATGCATAATCTGATTTAAGAGTGAATTTCAAATTTTAGATTTTCAATAATCATGGGATAAAAATAACAGGGAGGATTATAGTTTTCGGAATAAAGCCGATATATAATATTAGAAACAATAAATAATAAAGAACGGATTCAGAGAAGGAGGACAAAGGATATGTCAATGAATGTGAATACAACGGGTACTGTTTATGGAAGTTATCAGAATACCTACAAGGCAGGTACAGTAGATAAGAAAAAAGAAACAGCGAAAACAACAGAAAATGATAAGGTCAAGAAAAATGTGACAGAAAGTATAGCCGAAAAAAATCTAAGTAAAGAGGCACAAAAAATGCTTAAAGATATGCGTGGCTCAAGAACAGATATGGACTTTATGGTTGCAGATTTTGAAAATGGTGATAATGCTAAAGATATTTTAGCACAAAGTGATAAAGAGTTTACGGTTATTTTCTCAAAGGAAGAAATGGAGAAGATGGCATCCGATCCCAAATATTATGCTGAAAAGATGCATAGTATTGAAGGTGCTTTGCGTATGTCGGATGAAATCAATGCTCAGTTTGGATTTGAAAGAGCATTTGGTAAGACAAACGGAATAGAAAACAGTGCAGATACTGATACAAAAATAACAAAGTTTGGTATTTCTTTTAATAGTGATGGAACTACAACATTCTTTGCTCAATTAGAAAAAACATCAGCTAGTCAGAAAGAATATCTTGAAAAAATTCAGGAAAAGAAAGCTGCGGAGAAGAAAGAGGCGAAGAAAAAGGAACAATTAAAGCAAATTGAAGTAAAAAAAGCTACTGTTCAAGCAAATTCAAAAGATGAACTTTTGGATAAAATTAAAAATATTGAATGGAATTCTATCAAACCAGAGGATAATAAAATCGGTGGAAGATTTGATTTTTCAATTTAGTATATTTAGATGGGGATGATTACATAAAGTATGGGGGTAGATTCATTATGAGAAAACGTTTTTTTTCTATTATTGTATGTGTTGTCATGCTTTTTACAATGAATGTCACAGCTTTTGCGGCAGAAACTCAGGAAAATTATTCGGAGACGGAGAAAACAATGACATTTGAAATAACTCCGACAGCATTAACTTCTGGATCATCACGACATTCTGTTGGAATGTTAAATTCCTTTTTTGGAACAAATGATACAGTGGCAACTTCCGCTCTTGGTTCTTTTACAATCAGCAGCACATCTGTTCCGTCAGGCTCCACAATCAGTAAAATAGTGGTTACATCCACAAAAAGTAGTGGAAGTAGTGGAAACATCGAATTATTTGTTGCTAAAGATGAGGATAATGGAGATGGCACATTTGACAGATATACAGACAGCAAAAGTTGGAATAGTTCTCTTACTTTTGCAGATTTTGGCAATTATAATTTAAGCCCTGTTGGAAATTATTATGTTCAATTTGAATCTACAAGGTATTCAACGGGAACTGTTGCAGCAGCAACATTAAAAAATATTTATGTCACAGTATACTATCATTAAAATTTTATAATCCCCATTCTAAACAAGCAAAGATGTTGTTATTCAGTTAGCAGCATCTTTGCTTTTAATTGTATAATTGATATGACTATTGAGTTAGAATGACATTGATAGCGATAGAAAGCTATATATTACAGAAGCAGACTTTGATAAAAAAGCATTTGAGAGATTATATAAATTGAATATTATATAATCAGAGGTATATAGAACATGCACAGAGACACTATATTTCAATATGAAACAATGGTGCCTGACACAATAAAAACGCATAGCCAAACTTCGCTCGGTATAACTGCCTGATTGTGTCGAAATTCGTATTTTATCAATTATATCTGATAAAACTGGATTTGCGGTATTGAAAATCAGTTATAGCCGTGGTACCATATAGACAGTTTCAGAAGGGAGGCTGGTCTACATGATTAAACGAGAAATTTATATGAGCCGTATCCGTCCTTTTATCGGAAATGAGCTGATAAAGGTTCTGACAGGGATTCGCCGTAGTGGAAAATCTGTCATGCTGAGCCTGATCCAAGAGGAACTTGCCCAAAACGGGGTCCAACCAGAACAGTTTATTTCCCTGAATTTTGAGAACATGAGCAATGCACACCTTTGTACGGCTGTTGCATTGCATGATGAAATCCTTCGCAGAACAAAAGAAATCAGCGGCAAGGTTTATCTGTTCTTCGACGAAATCCAAGAGGTGGCTGATTGGGAAAAATGTATCAACTCTTTCCGGGTGGAGCTGGATTGTGATATATACATTACCGGTTCCAACGCCAAGCTGCTTTCCGGTGAGCTTGCCACTTATCTTGCCGGACGGTATGTGGAGTTCGTGATTTACCCGTTTTCATTCAGAGAGTTTATGGAGCTGTATCACACCGTTTACGAAGGTGCAGACGAAAGACAATGCTTTACAAAATATCTGACGCTGGGAGGAATGCCCTATTTGAGCAACCTTCGCTACGACGATGCCGCCAGTCGTCAGTATTTGCGGGACTTGTTCAACTCCGTAGAGCTGAAAGATATTATCAAGCGAAACAATATCCGTGATGTGGATATGCTGGAGAGAATTATTGCTTATATAACTTCCAACATCGGCACTACCTTTTCTTCCACAGCCATTTCCAAGTATCTGAAAAGTGAAGGGCGCTCCGTTTCACCAGAAACGGTACTGAACTACATCAAAGCCTGCACGGACGCATTCCTGTTTTATCAGGTGAAGCGCCAAGACCTCCAGGGAAAGAAAATCCTGACCGTCAACGAGAAATACTATGTTGCAGATCATGGTGTCCGGGAAGCCGTGTACGGTGGCAACATGAAGGACATTAACCTTGTCCTTGAAAATGTTGTCTACATGGAGCTGCTGCGCCGTGGTTATTCTGTGACTGTTGGGAAAGTCTCTGACAAGGAGATTGACTTCGTATGTGAAGATCATGGGAAAAAGCTGTATGTTCAGGTTTCCTATCTACTTGCCTCGGAGGAAACCATCCAGCGTGAGTTTGGGGCGTTTGCCGGTGTTCGTGACAATTTCCCGAAATACGTTGTAACGATGGACGAACTGGATATGAGCCGAGATGGAATCAAACACCGCAATATTCGTGACTTCCTGCTGGCAGAGGAATGGAACTGAAATGTTCTTCTTTCACCAGAAGATATGCAGAAGTTCTTCCAATGCCGAGAATGAAAAAACAATGGTGCCTGACACAATAAATATTATGATATGTCTGTATTTAACCGCTGTATAGAAACCGGGAATGTTCTCTTAATACTGGAATGTTGGCAGGATGTCCACCCGGCGCTTGTCAGTATCCCAGTGAAATGGGAATACAGCTCGCCGTATGGACTTTTGTATGCTCTGAATCCGCCGGATGATGTTATGCAGTTTGAAAACAATGGTGCCTGACACAATAAATATTGTATAAATGTCAATGCTGTTGTGGTACATGTTGTATTCTGCGTAAATGGTATTCATGTTGTGTCTCCTTTAAACCAATAAAAATATAGAAGCATTTCAATCAGTTCACAATGTCACTTTTATTTTGTGTTATACTGTTTTATATAATTTTCTTGCCCTTGTTTTTGCCCTTATCAGAGTTCGTAAACACTGGTGGGACGATATAACGCAAGGGAAACAATAAGGGAAAGCTCACCTGCGATAAACTTTGTGTTTTCAAGGGATTGAGAGATATTTGATAATAAAATATAACAGTTATTAAATCCCTTGGAATATATGAAATCTCAATTCAAATTTTGGGGAGAAAGCATGAAATAGGGCTTATTATATTCATAAATGTATATATTATGTAATTTTAAATTTTATATTTAATTTTAGATTATCCGCATAAACACTACACTTTTAAACATTTTGAGGTATAGGAAATATTCATTTTACCACAGATTTACCACGATTGAATGAGCCTTGATATGATGATAAAACGACTAAGGGAGATAGCACAAATAACTGTGCATCTCCCTATATTTTCTTTGTTTATTCCGTTGATTACTTCATTTGATTTCAAACTTTAACGCCTTTTTATATCTCGTTTTTTAAGTCCAATCATAATAGAACACCTACCTTTTTATAACTTCTTCTGTTATCATATTTTCAAATTCCACATCAGAATAATCCAATCTTTGGATTGACATTGTAAATCTGAGCGTATCTTCTGATACCGGGAATTAGTTGATTTTCTTTTGCATGTTTTACAAATATATCTATTCTAAGCAATTCTGCAATTTCTAGATATTTTGGAGTGTTCATTTTATCCCTTTCTCTTTGAAATTTTCTATATCATTCAGAAATTGAAACCACCTACTCAATACATTATATTTTTCAATGTTGAGAGAATAGTATATCTCTAAACCCACTTTTTTAGATGTTATCAAATTTCCCTCTGCTAATACTTTTAAGTGATGTGAAATAGTAGCTCCAGTGAGTTCAAAATGTTTGGCTATATCTCCGGCACATAAGCATTTACTTTTTAAAAGGTAAATAATTTTTCTTCTAGTTTCGCAAGAGAGAGCCTTAAAACTAGAAGTTAGTTCTTTCTCATTCATTTCATAAAATTCTCCCAGTATTCTAGCACTAAGTCATTAAATTTATTTTTTTATTACACATTTGTCAAAAAATATTTTTTCTAATACATCAAAGTTTTGTGGGTTGTTACACTCAAAAATGCTATGTCTGTTATCTATAAAAATAATTTTATCACAGAAATTTGATACTAAATCTAAATTATGAACAGAAAATAAAATCATTTTTCCAGTATCTTTTAAATCAAATAATATTTTTTTGATAATGGAAGTACTTTCTGGGTCAATCGCATTAAACGGTTCGTCCAAAATAATGTTTTGAGCATTTGACATGAAAGCTCCTGCAAGATATATTTTTTGTTTCATTCCAAGAGAATAACTGGAAATAGTTTGTTCTAATGAATTTTCCAACTTCAATTTTGGTATATAGATAGCAAGCAGTTCATCAAACTTTTCTTTTTGATTATAAAGTTCACTAACAAATTGTAAATATTCTTTTCCAGTCAAATTTAAAAACATATCCTTTGTATCTGGAACAAAAGCATAGTGATATTTTGCTGTAAAATCGGTAGAAGGAATATCATCTATTTTTACACTTCCTTTATCCAATGTGCTAGGTTGGATAATCGAATTTAAAAAAGTCGATTTTCCAATACCATTTACCCCTACTAAAGCATATATACAGGAATTAGTTAATGTAATGCTCTCATTTTCAAAAATTTTATTTATACCATAAGACTTACTTAAATTATTTATTTCTATCATCTGAAAGACCTCTTTTCATATACATAACCACACCTATCAATAATAAAATCAAGATATTCATCATTGATAATCCAATAGAAAATTTAACAAAGGAAAATTTTTTCCAAAAATACATTTCTAAAATTGTTAAAGCCACAATCATGACTAAAACAAATATCTTGCTCATATTCCCATGTAATAATGTATTAGGTGTGATTTCAGTTCTGGGCATTTTATAGTCAAAGTACACTCCCATAAAAGAGCAAAGTATATTCGTAAATGTACCATACAGCAATAAAGATATATCAAAAAATAGCCCATTTTTACCAATACTGCAAACAATCCATGCACAAATGATGACAATTTCATTCAAAACAGAGCTTATCAATACCTTAGAAAAGAATATCCTACTGTTTTTGACTGGAAATAGGTTATAATATGAGATATTTTTATCACTGGTATATGATGTGCTGGAAATTGTATTCATAGCACAGCATAATACCATTAAAAGAATTTTTAGTACACTTTGAATTTCTATATAACTTCCAGATATTCTTTTTGAAAAAAGATTTACCAAAAGATACACAGTTATCACACTTTTTAAATTAGAGTAAAAAAGTAATTCCTTATTTCTTGAAACTCGACACCATTCATTCAAAATATATGGATTTTTGTTAAAATACTTAGATATATTTGCATGAAATCTAGGTTTGGTAAAACAATTTAAATAATGGTAACACCTAAGAAAATATGATGCACTTATTTTGATAGTATATATATAACTCAGAAATATAATCATTATAAAAATAAGAACACTTATCAAATAATTATTTTCAAAAAGATGGTATATTCCATTTATCATCAGCGGTTTTTCAAATGCAAATATAAGTAAACGTACAATCCCCCACATTATAAAAAGAAAACCACCATATTGAAAAGTAAGTAAAATATATCCGCAATATTTTTCACTAACTGTCGATATAACAATAGAAATTGAAAAGATAAATAAATCAATTATTATCAATATCAAAGCACATAATATGGTAGTTAAAATTAACGGTAAAATATTCCACTTAAAAAAATATATACTTGATAAAAAACAGCAGATAAATGACAATATTTGTATTTTAAATAATCGAATTATAACCATATAAATAATATTTGTAGGATTAACAGGAAAATATAGTAACTTTTCTATCTGTGAATTTACACATAGTTGTTCTGGAATTCGATACAAAGCTACAAGAACAGATATGCAAATCAAACTACAAACAGCCAATACTAAAGCATTTTGTATTGGCTGTCCTAGATAATCCACATTAAAATACCAAAACAAAACACCTAGATACAGTCCAATTAAAGTTAATGTACATTTGACAAAATATGATTTTTTTCTTCCAAATAGAATGATGTTAAGTGTTTTTTTCATTGGTCTTATCCTTTACTATATCAAAGTAATATAATATATGGTACTTCCAATGAGAAGTAATCCCATGATAATACTATTTAATGATGATAACTTTTTTTGCTTGATAAAAGTAAAATTCAGTACCAAAGAAATAACAGGAACAAGCCATATTCCCAAAATACTAGGGATAGGATAATAGGTATCTCCATTATGCAAAATATTTATCTTCTCCGGTAAGAAAAATAACATAATTGCGGAAACCAAAAACATAAGAATAACAATAATAAAATTGATTTTAGCATACTTTTCATTATTCTCAGTAAAATTTTCTCCTAAGACATCTTTTAATATTTTTTTAATCATAGTTCACTCTCCTAATTTGTTTTTTTTTGTTTGATAAAAGAATAAATTGTAGGAATTCCAACCCAAATAACAAGCCCAATGAACAAAACCCACTCTGATTGCTCTGTTATAAAATATAAAATCAACATAATGAAAACTAATGGAAATGTAATATATCCTAATAATCTATTCGCAATTTTCCATGTCTTTTCATCTGTCGTTGTCCAAGGTAATCGTAATCCCATATACTTATTTAAAGGAAGTTTTGTTGAAACATTTCCAGTAAAAAGCATAATGGTAACCACAAAAATAAATGATGTTGGAATGTTGACGATGAAATCATTATCTATTAGCGGAACAAAATATAATGCAACTGCCAATATTACCGTCAATCTATTCATACGACGCATTGTTTTCACTTTTGGATTATCTTTAGATAAATTTGTAATAACTGCCATTCTCGTTTGCGCAACACCCATTAAACTAATCAAACCTGCTCCTATAAGGAAATTAACATTGCTTAAATTTTTGAAAAAGGCGATCAGAAGTGCTGTGATAGATAACCCAAATATACATATATCTAAAATAAAAATTGATTTCTTCATTTCTAAATCACTCCTTTTTTCCAAAAATAGACATAAATCCAGACAATGCTTGTTGAAGTACTGTTACATTGATTGAATAAATGACAAAGTTTCCTTGCTTTTCTGAACTAACTAACTCTGCTTCTCGTAAGATATTCAGATGTTTTGTTAAAGCAGGTTTCGATATGTCAAAATGTTCCGCTATTTCTCCAGCACTTAAATCTTTCTCATTCAATAGTTTCAAAATTTCTCGTCTAGTTGGGTCACTAATAGCTTTAAAAACACTTCCCACACTCACACCCCTTTCATTTAATCAAAAAGTTAATTAACCTTACGGTTAAACACTAAACTAAGAAATGCTTCTTGTCAATAATTTTTAAAAATTATTTTCATAAAAAGACTTGCATACTACTATGCTCATACGTCCATAGATACCGCAAAATCAGAGGTTCAGCGTCTAATCGCATAAGAAGTATTTACCACGATTTTAACCACGCTTGATAGCGAAAATATAAGAAGATAGACCTAGATATGTGAGGTTTACCACAAAAGAAAAATGCCCGTAGAGCCGATAAAATAAGGCTTTGCGGACATTTAAGAAGATATAAAAAGATAGTCAAAAAGACATATATAATTTTAATTAAATAAACGATACTGTCTCTGTTAATGCTTTTCTGCTGTTATGATTAGGGAGAGGCGTAGTTGTTTTGTCAGCAACACCAATATCAAGAAGCATTAATATTTCCTCATCTTCTGGTAAATTAAAAGCTTTTGCCAGTTCATCAGGATTAAAGAAGTTAATCCAGCAGCTGTCAACACCTTCATTGTATGCAGCTAACATAAGATGGGTTGCAACGATAGTTGCGTCTTCTATTCCAGAGTTTCTTTTATCTCCCGGGTAAGTGAACACATTATTTTTATTAAAAGCAACAATTAGGACTGTAGGTGCGTTATATCGGCAAGGCGTTAATTTATCAATAGTCTCTAATCCACTTTCAGATTGTACAACATATATATGCTGTTCCTGAAGATTCTTTGCTGTAGGCGCTACTCTTCCGGCTTCCAAGATAGCATCTAATTTATCTTTTCCTATTTGTTCGCTGCTAAATTTTTTACATGAATATCTGTTTTTAATTACATCTGAAAATTCCATAAATAACCTTCCTTTCAGTGAATTTTATCTACGCTAATTATATCACTTATACAATAAAATCCCAGCACTGTAATTATATTAAGTAATCATCATCTATCATTTGTTTATATTCTGAAAAGTCACCATCATTAAAATTATATCTGTATCTTACATCTTCATCGTCTACCACGCATCGAAGTATCATTGTATCATCTTCTATGTACAGATAATTTTCCGGATTCAAATAATTCTGTTTTAAATTTGCCTCAGATAAACGATATGCAATTACTGTTGAAACTTCAAAAATCTCTGAATTGGCTCCTTAAATCTTTTCCATCCAGTTATTCAGCCATTCTTCTGCGTTATTAATGTGCATGCCAACAATAATCACATATCCATATTTTTTTGCCATATCATGAAGATACTGTACACAATATTTATACAACTCCTGACTCATGCTTTTGTATGTGGTGTGTCTGCTCTGCAAAAGCCTGAAATGTTCTATTATAATAACATTATATTTATTATGCCCATTGTCATCTGATAAAAGTTCAACATCTCTATCATCTATAGCTTTAAAATGAATATTATCACATTGTAACTTAAATAATTTTAGAGCCTCATCACATATTTCATCAAAACTTCTTTCATCATTTTCTTTATCAGGTGAAAAAGCCTGTTCATACATATGTGTTTCTATTCCTTGTAATATATTGTTATACACAGCCTTAGCTTTATTATTGGAACACATATATAGCACAGCCTTATGCCCTTTCATTATCAAATAATCCGCCAGCATTCCAAATGTATCATATCGTCCATATCCCTTAATATTATCTGTTACATATATCTTTCCCGGTTCGATAATGTCTTTGATTTTATCTAACCACATTTGTGCTAATTGCCAGTTATATGCTTCCATAACATTATCCATTACATTAAAATCCAATTACTCTGCCTTCTTTCTCTGATGTTTCTTTAACTTCCAGATTATTAAAATCCTCGGCTTCTAATGTTCTCAGTTCTTTTTCCGAAGGCTGACCTGTACTTCTTGCTATTCTTAATGTCTGATTCATTAATGCCTGTTCATATATATTTCTTACAAAGCGGCCATTTCCAAAATCCTTATGCTTACATGCATGTCCGAATATTTCAATAACTTTTTCATGCACTTCATCAGATAATCTGACCCCTGATTTTGATGCCATAGATATCAATATTTCATATAATTCTTCTTCGGTGTAATCATCAAAATTAATATGAAATGCTATCCTGCTGGTAAGCCCTGGATTGGTATCAAGAAATTGCTGCATTTTATCCGGATATCCGGCAAGAATAACAATAGTATCCTCCCTGTTATTCTCCATCTCCTGAACCAGCGTGTTAATTGCCTCATCTCCATATAAGCCTCTTCTGCCATCTACAAGAGAATAAGCTTCATCTATAAACAACACATTTCCCTTAGCCCTTCTGAAAAGACTTTTTACCTTGGGAGCTGTCTGTCCTACATATTCCCCGACAAGATCACTTCTACCAGCCTCTATTAAAGCTCCCTCCGGGAGTATTTTATTGTCTCTTAAAATGTCTGCAAATAACCTCGCAACTGTTGTCTTTGCGGTACCCGGATTACCTGTAAATACCATATGTACAGCACTCAGCGGTGGTTCAATTCCATTCGCGCGATATATTTTTCTTGTATTATAATAACTTATAATCTTATCTATAATGTTTTTAGGGTTGTTAAGACCTATCATGGATTTAAGTTCAAGATATGCATTTCCTTCTCTTTCCTTAATCAGTTCCACATGCTTTATCTCATAATCTGCATACTGTGAATATATATCTGTACACAGAATATTTCCAAGACATTTATGTATTTTTGCATCTAATTCATCCGGATAATATTCTATGTCGTCTGCTATATCTATTTTATCTGCGACAGATTCATCTATACCCTTATCTATTAAATCCCTTTTTATATATTCTCTGGCTTGGGCTCCCATATATGTGTTCTGTCTTATTTCACAAAAATTGGTGTTGTGGGCACTATCTTTTATTAATTCCTTAATTCGTTTATTGCCTCGTCTGACAAATACAAATGTCAGCACATTTGACGAATACTCTTCTATCATCAGCCCAATTCTATCTGCTGCCTTGCGCAATCTGTTCTTATCGTATTCATCATCAACATCTTTCATATCAGGAATAACAATTCCTACACTTGATGCCTCACAATACGAATATCCATACGATTCATTCTGGTCTGACAGCAATCCCGATATCCATATTCGGCTACTTCTTAACCTGTTTTGCTTATACAATGCTGCTATTATGACTTTCGCGATTTCATATCCAACACTGTTCCTGCTGCAGGTTATTATATATTGCACCGGATTCCCCAGATAATTAGTAGTATTCCTGTTAACAAATATTCTTTCCAGTTCTGGAAGTAGTGTTTCTGAACAATTAAGTTTTACTGCCCTGTCATATAGCTGCTTCTTTAAAATGTTTGTATCTACATATATTTCACGACATTTCTTTCTTCTTTCACCGCTCTTCATAAAATCGCAACTGAAAAATCTGTCTACAACTTCATAATCCAGATGAAAAAGTCGGTCTTCCATCTTATTAACCCGGTCATATGTAGTCTCTCGAATATTAAAATCATATATTTTCATACCGCATTTTTCGATATAGCCATATATGTGCTCCATCGCATTTTCCTTATAATTATTAGAAATAACCCTGAATTCTACTCTTCCATTAGATATATCCGTATCTATATAACACACAAATACAACAATCTTATACTCATGCTCACCCGAATACTCTATTGCACAATTCTCAAGATCACACCAGATTCTCTCATCCTGTTCATGGCAACTTCGTTCACCATTACTATTTTTCAAATATTTTTCTACAATTCTACAACTTTGAATTCTGGCAGATGCCTCATAAAATAACATAATCCCACACCCTTTCCCATAGTTAATAACTTTCGTATCTATTATTAATTATATAAAAGGTGTGGGACTATATTGGTACATGAATCTTTCTTAGTTATTATCAGCTTTATTAGAATTTTCTATTTCCGATAAAAATTCAATCCAATACAATACATGTTCTGGAATAATATTTTTTGGAATAACTTCATTAACTCCATTATATTCAGGAGCCGTTGCAAACTTATATATCTTATCCGGATTAACTGCAGTAATATTTTTGTACTTATCTGCATCTTCTACTATACCTTCTGTTGTCAGTAGATATACTTCATTTCCATCCTTTGCCAGATTTACATAATCAGAGGCTTTTAAATCCACTTTTCCCTTCTTTACCTGAATATATATATGTTTTCTTTTCTTTATTTTCTTGTCAGGGTCAACAAGAACACACTCATATTTAGCTGTTGCAATTTTATTGGTTGATGGAATACAAACATATCCCTTTTCAGCATAAAGCCACAGTGCCAGCAAATCTTCCACATCCGATGGACTCAATAACATATAAAAGTGTTTATCTAAACATAAATTAGGTTTTTCATATGTAAATTGTTCTTTTTCTGGGTCATGTATTTTGTTATACAGCAACTGGCTATACTCTTTTACGCCATCTTTATTAATTCTTTGTAAAGTTGAGCCTTTTATGAACGCAGTTGCTATCGCTCCCGGCACAGATTCTTCATCGGCTCTTGTTGATGCTTCATACCAATCTATATTTGTTAATTGGTTACCTGCATCCCTTTTTTCAGCAGCTTCACTATTAAAGATCCATTTGCTTTCCTTTTTTACCCTTCCAAAATAATACTTTCCTTCTTTCCTAGAATGCATCCATATAATATCATTCTCTTTAACCTGCTCTTTTAATCTTTTAACACTCGCATAACTTTTGTATACCTTATCCGCATATTTACAATAATCCTCAAAAGTTTTTATATTTTTTATGTTTTTTCTTTCACTTTCGGATAACTCTTTTAAACTCCATCCCATTGCAGCAACATTATTTTCTATACAATACTCTGCAATGCTATCTTCTCCTGTATTCACCTGCAATCTCCATACTTCCATAACTTAATCCTCCTGTATTTTATTCATATCGTTTTAACGCATGTCTTAAGTCATCAACAACCTGTTCGACCAGATTCTCAGGGCTTACAATTCTAATATGTCTTGCGTATTGTGTTGCAAAACATCTCATAGCCATAAGATTAGCATGAACCGTTACAATTACCTCATCTTCTGAATAATCAGCAAATTTGATGTCTTTACCAAACCAGTCAAGAAGCTCTGATATAATGTAACGATATGCACGGAAACGAACTATCCCGCTATCACCTGAAAACATATATATATGATCCGCCATATGCTTTGACAGATTCAGACCATTCTCCAAACCTTTAACTTTCTTCATTGGCTTTCTCTTAGTATCAAGAAGTTCAATATCTGTTATCCAGTCAATCCTGTAATTAGCATAGTTATCATATTTGTCATAATTACATATAAGATAATATCTTCCGTTTGTCGCAACCATCTGATATGGATTAATTATATATTCCCTTGGTGCACCTTCACTATTACATCTGTTATGAAGCTTATAATCCATGTCATAATAGTTATAACGAAATTTTACCTGTTTTCCTTTGCTTATTGCTTCATCCAATATCTCTATATTGTAAAATAGCTGTTTGTTAACAAGCGGATTTTCCTGCAGATTACATATATGCTTCACGCTTGACTTAAAATAACAGTTTGACAGGCTTTCCAACTTCTCAATAAGTTCAGTACACTGTTTATAGGGAATTGACTTTGAAAAAAGCAGACTATCTATAAGAAGCCTCAACTCTGAATTACTAAATGTTCTTTCTATGTACCAGTCTGTATATATAGTTTCCTGCTCCCCATTCTTTTTGGTTCTTATCTGTTCTGTATATTCAATATCATATCCACATTCCAACAGATATGACAGATTTCTTCTTACGGCTTTCCTGTCTACTTCCATACCATATTCTTTTCTAAGAATATCAATAAAATCTTTTTGTTTCAGTCTGTGTTCAGCATCTGAATATTTGTTAAGAATATCAAGTATATTAATAACCAGCAGTTTTTTTGACATTACCTCATACATATATCTTCCCCTACTCTTCAACCGCAATATTATAATCAAGTACCTGCTTAAGCAGATAATTGCTCATATTTAAGACTTTCATATTAAAATCACTTTCATTAAACAGCAGCGATACAGCAAAAAGATTAGCCTCATATTCAACATTTTTAAATGCATTTTTACTTGTTACAGCAAAATTATTAATATCATCTGAATGAAGAAGTGCATGTCCTAATTCATGTGCACACAAAACCAGCTGGCTTTTATGCTCATATCTTCCATTAATAATTATAATTGTTGGATAATTATCCGACCTTATCGTATATGCTTTCCTGTCTATCGGAAGCATTTTACTTACAACTACTCTTATTCCGTACTTTTCTGCTAATTCAAAAGGATTCCTTGTATTATAATTCTTCCTTAAATCTTCTGCCAGCTTCTTTATATCTTTAGCCTTCATGTTGTCACCTACCTGTACTTATAGCTCACAAGCTGTAACTGTTGTAAGATTTCATTTGCGAATGCAACCATTGTTTCATCGTCCATCTTGGATGGATCATATCCTCCATATGCAGCAACTGTCGGAAGCTTAAGCAAAAATTCCATTGCTTCCTTCGGATCTTCAAATGTTCCTGGAAGCTTGTTCGTATCATCACTTTTGTCGTGAGACATTTCTGGTACATTACCCATCATCTCTGCTGGTGTGGTTCCAAGAACATTACACATTTTTTCAAATGTTGAAACGGGAATTTTAACGATGCTTGAATCCTCATATCTGTAAACTGTGGATACTGACACACCTAATTCCTTTGCCATATATTCTGCAGATATTTTCTGTTCTTTCCTTTTTGCTTTTAATCTCTGCCCTAATTCCATATCTAATCAATCTCCTGAATACTCTATTTATATGTTAATTTTATTCTACTCTTTTTTTGCATTTACGCAAGTGACTTTTTGCATATTTGCAATTTTATATTGACATACTAGCATTAATGCATTATATTTCTTTTATAATTCGCATTTATGCAAATATAAGGAGGGTAAAAATGCTTGAAATAATGGATACAGATTATCAATCATCAAATATGCCAAACATAAAAGTAATTGGCGTCGGAGGCTGCGGTAATAATGCAATTAACAGACTTGCACACCAGACTCCTTATCCTATTCAATTCGTTGCTATTAATACAGATCAGATGGTACTTGATAAATCAGAGGCTGACACATGCATTACTATTGGAAAAAAGCTGACTGGCGGATTTGGTGCTGGTGGGAATCCAGAAATTGCCTATGCAGCTGCTGAAGAAAGTGCTGACGAAATTAAAGAAATTATAAACGATGCAAATATGGTAATTCTTACTGCCGGTATGGGAGGAGGTACAGGTACTGGAGCACTGCCATACATTGCTAAGATGTGCAAGGACCTAGGAATTCTTACGGTAGCAGTCGTTACTACACCTTTCAGCTTTGAGAATCCTAACCGCTCTGATGTGGCCCGTGCAGGAATACAGAATCTTGAAAAGTGTGTTGATACCTTGCTCGTAATATCAAATGATAAACTGCTTACATCTAATGAGAAAATTGTAACTATGTCATCTGCATTTACTCTTGCAGATTCTGTATTAAAGAACTCAATTGACACTATTACCAATATTGTGTTTAACTGCGGTACTGTAAATCTTGACTTTAATGATTTAAAAACTGTTCTCGGAGACAAAGGGTACGGACACTTAGGAATAGGATATGCTGATGAGAATACCTCTATTACTGATGCTGTCAAACAGGCTGTTAATTCACCTTTACTTAACACTAATCTTTCAGGTGCAAAGTATGTTATGATAAATTCATCTGGAGATGTTAATCTTATCGAACTTAATAATGCTATCCAGTATATTCAGGAAATTGTCGGAACGGAAGCTAAAATCATGTGGGGTACCGTTTCTTCTAAAGAACAACTTGAGGATAATAAAAATTCCCTTATAACCATTATTGCAACTGGACTTAATGATTCCAGTGGCACTAATAAAACTAGTCCTACCAACCTGCCTATGAAAAATACTTATAATACCGTTAAAGTCTCTGACATAAATAATCTTTTAGCTAAGTCAGAAAAGAAAGAAAATGAACTTGTCATTCCTACTTTTCTGCAGTCAAGAATGAAAAAATAGGGGGTTCCCCTATTTTTCCATTCTCTAACCTGCTTTAATTTTCAACATCTCCCCAGCTCTGCCCGAAACATCAGTCTTCTTGTTCCCCTGATATTCTCAAACTGGATTTCATATGTCTGTGTAACCTTATCTACCTTAACAATCTCGCCAGTTCCAAATACCTTATGTCTGACTTTATCTCCAACCTCAAATACGGCCTTTGGCAGCATCTGCTCAGTCACACCTCTGATTAATACTCTGCTGTTGTTGATACAGTCAAGAAGATTAGTATCAATGTCACTTAAAAATGCTGATGGTCTTGCAGCGAAACGGCCATCTTTCTTTCTATAAGTGCTGAGGTAAAGCATATTCTTAGCCCTCGTCATTGCAACATACAACAATCTTCTTTCCTCTTCATATTCGTCTTCATTACGAAGCCTGCTGCTTGGAAACTGTCCTTCAACGAGTCCTGGAACAAATACTGTATCAAACTCAAGTCCTTTTGCTGTATGAATTGTCATTACTTTTACAACATTATACTCTCCGTCCTCATCTTGCGCTGAAAATAATGCAAAATGGCTTAACAGATCAGCCAGCTCAACCTTTTCCTGATTATCTTCCTCCAGTGCCGTAATAGTCCTGATAAGCTCTGACACATTATCAAGTCTGGTCTGGTCGATGTCCTGCTCCAACGCCTTACGATATCCCATATCAAGACATTTGTTTACTATATCAGTACAGGTATAAGTAACATATGTATCATGCAATTCACTGATTGCATTGTAATATTCTATAACATTTTTCTGTGTTATATCGCCATCTTCAATCTGCTTTCCAAGTGCCTTGAAAAGACTGCAGTTGTTCTGTGCTGCTGCATTTTTAAGCTTCTCAACAGACTTCTTACCAAAGCCCCTTCTCGGTCTGGATATAGTATACAGCAAATCCATGTCCGTAAGACTGTACACCATTCTCATGTATGAAAGCACCGTTCTTATCTCTTCGCTTTCATAGAATTTCGCACCGCTTAGTATCTTGTAAGGAACTTTTCTTTTTATAAATGCTTCCTCTAACGACCTTGTCTGTGAAGCAGCCCGCACCAATATAGTATGGTCGCTGTACTTCATATTCTTAGCGACATTATCAAGAATAGTATCAGCTATCCACAAAGACTCTTTCTCCTCCGTGTCAGCTGCATTGAATACCGGCTTATTGCCATCTGGTCTGTTAGAAATCATCTGCTTTTCAAGCCTGTTCTGATTAGCAGAGATAAGGGATTTCGCTGCATTTACAATCTGAGGAGTACTCCTGAAATTCTCAGTAAGTGAATAATCCTGCAGATTTTCATGTGTTTTGTCAAAATTAATCATGTATTCAGGGTCAGAACCACGCCATGTATATATATTCTGGTCGTCGTCACCTACCACGAACAGATTCTGATACAAACCGCTTAGAATGTGAAGCAGCATATCCTGTTTCATATTGACATCCTGATACTCGTCGCACAGTACATACTGGCATTTTTCCTGCCAGCGAATCCGCACATCTTCATTCCTGTTTAAAATATATAAAGTGAAATTAATAAGGTCTTCAAAGTCCAGAGCATAATTGTCACACTGTCTCTTAAGATAATTATAGAAAACCTTTTTATCCACGTTTTTCTCGCTGGAAGCCCTTCTTTTAAGCTCTGTCTTATCAACGCCTGCCATAAGCTCAACATAGGACATATCCTGCTTGGTTATGTCTATATCACTCATTATCTTCTTCGCAGTATTGTCCTTGAGCGATATTCCCATATCCTCTGCCACGTCCTTAATCATCTCCAGCTCTGCCTTCTTATCAAGAATCGTGAATGTCTTGGGAAATGTCAGCCTGTGAATCTCCTCTTTAAGAAACATGTTACAATATCCGTGAAATGTTCCCGTAAAACAGTTGGCATTATCACCAACAATATTCCTTAACCTGTGCTTCATCTGCGAAGCTGCCTTGTTTGTAAATGTAAGCGCCACAATAGATGATGGCTCAACGAACAGTTCTGTTATAAGATATGCTATTCTATATGTAAGTACAAATGTTTTTCCCGAACCTGGAACTGACGCAACCCTTATGTTGCCTTCTGTCTGTGTTATTGCCTCTGTCTGTTCCTTCGTTGCTCTTTCTGGTATGTTCATAGTCCTCTTTACCTGTAAATATTTAGTATACCTTTGGTATCTCTCCATCAATTCCATACATTTGTTTAAATGTATCTATATCCCCAGTCTGCTTAATCAGCATTATCTCCTCTATCTTACCGGTATGGATATCCTGAAATCCTGCAACCTGCTCACCTGTGCATACGCTTGTTTTCAGTACCGGTTTCTTATTCATTTTATCATAGGATTGTGTGTGTTTCTTTTTAAATATGCTCATCATTTACAACTCCAAAGCCTGCCTGCTTGTATTGTGCTGCTTTCATCATTTTATCTATTAGCTTTCTTGCTCCAGTTCTAGATTTATAATCATTATATAAATTTTGCGACAGCATCAAGCTCTTTTCTCTTAGGTCTTTCAGGTGGCTCTTGTCCCCTGTGGCCGACAGCAATAACAGACACAACATTTTCACTGTCTGGAATATTAAGCAATTCTCTTAACGCCTCACCATCTCTAATGCCCATTACCAGAGTATCAAGCCCCAGTTCAGCAGCTTTAAGAAGCAGATTATCATTCTGCAGACCAAGGTCATAATAGCCCCAGCCGTCACCAGCCTCATTAACCGGACTGCCTGTATTCTTATCAAAGCCGACCATTCCCTTTACAAATGTTGTGACTATATATGCGCCTGCTCCTTCCGAATTAGCCTGATTAAATTCCGGAAGACATTTTTCTCTAAGTTCTTTCACCGCATTTTCAGATAATACACAGTAATATCTTGATGTCTGCAGATTCTTCCATGAAGGTGCATATGACGCAGCCTTAATAAGTTCCTCAAGCTGTTCCTTAGTAACCTTTCTCTCTGGATTATAATTTCTTATGCTTCTTCTTTTCTCCATTACTGCCTGTAATTCCATATGTATACCTCTTTTCTATGATTATAGTTACTAATGTTTCCGCTCAATCTACACATCATTATCTGCTTATCATAAAATGCCTCCTCTAAGTAAGTTCATATCCCTTTAACTGCTTTCTGTATGTTCTATACTCCGGACAGTATTTTTCAACCTCCGCCCAGAATTCTGCCGAATGATTCATATGCCTTCTGTGCGAAAGCTCATGCACGATTACATAATCCATCAGCTCCTGCGGCATATAATACAACTGGTAGTTGAAATTCACATTGCCTTTAGAACTACAGCTTCCCCACCTTGTTTTCTGGTTACGGATAGTTATTCTTCCAACGCTCACATTCATTATATCACAGTAATACTGTACTCTCTTTTCAAATGTATCCTTTATATTATCAAGTTCCTGATTCGACAGACATTCAATACCCGGCGCACCTGTACCGTGTCTGTTATCTGATTTCTGTCTGACAAAATCCAGTTTCTTCCTGATCCATTCATCATGTTCTTCTATAAATCGGTTAATCGCTGCTGATGACATTCGCAATGGAGTTCTTACTATCACTTTCCCATCTGCGTGAACCTCTATTCCTATTGTTCTTCTTCTGGATTTTATTACCTGTATGTTCATGATTCTACCTTGTAAATGCTTTATCTTCCCACAACCTTCTTAAGATATTCATTTTTCAGCTTATTCTGCTCTTCAAGCCTCTTATTTTCATCTTTTAAATGCTGTATATATTCCCGTGTCAGTTTAACACCTCCACGAACCGCTATGTCTTCATGCTTTTCCATCTCATCAAGCCACTGGAATAATGACTTTTCCCTGATTTCGTTATATGTGTTATCTTCTCTGTTAAACATTTTCCGCCTCCTTGCACACATCAACCCAGCCCTTAGCCTGTGAAGCGTCTTCTAACTCAGCAATTGTAAGTTTCACCGCAGAATGGTCGTCACCTGCTGCCGGATACACAATATCGAACTGTTTAAGGCTTTCATCAAGATATACATCAATGCCCTCATTAATGCCAAATGGACAGACTCCACCGGGAGCGTGTCCGATTATATTCTCAACCTCTTCAAATGGTATCATCTTTGCTTTTACATGAAATGTGTCTTTATATTTTCTGTTATCTATCTTCGCAGTTCCTTCTGTGATTATCAATACTGCCTTGTCGCCCTGAAGAAAAGACATTGTCTTGGCTATCCTTCCTGGCTCGACTCCAAGTGCCTCCGCTGCCATTGCAACCGTGGCTGTTGATTCACCAAGCTGTATTACATGCTCTCTGTATCCTGCTTTCTCCAGATATCCAAGTGCTTTTTCTAATGACATATAAACCCTGCCTTCTTTCCACATATTTTTAAACAGTTTCTATAATACCACACACGCGGCTTCCAATGGCATATATTCTTAAAATTTCATATTTAGCAATTGCTGATTAAATAAAAATCCCGCGACAGTCATACAACCGTCACGGGATTAAAATCATTTATTCATATGTGTGTTTCTTATGCTTACCAAAAGCTGCCTGTTCCTCGACACTGTGGTCTGCAACATTCATCTTCTGATGTACTTTCTTTTTCTTTAATGGATGCTTTGGATTCTTATCCATAACAATCGCTCCCTTTCTAATTCAATAATAAATGATTAGTCATTAGCCTTCAATAGCAATGTACTTCTTATTCTCAACTGCTTTAGCTTCTTTCTTAGGAACTGAAAGTCTTAAGATACCATCTTCATACTTAGCCTTGATATCTTCCTGTGTGACACCTTCACCTACATAGAAGCTACGGCTCATAGCACCAGCATATCTTTCCTTACGGATGTATTTACCTTTCTTATCCTTTTCATCCTTATCAAGTCCCTTAGCAGCACTTATTGTAAGGTAACCGTTATCAAGCTGTGCATTAATTTCATCCTTCTTAAATCCTGGAAGATCAATATCAACTTCATAACCTGTATCAGTTTCCTTAACATCAGTCTTCATTACATTATTTGCATGCTTACCATATAAAGCCTTGTCAACTTCAGGAAATCCGAAGTCCATCCAATCATCATTAAATAAATTCTCTCCAAAAATACTAGGCATCAACATAAGTCATTCCTCCTTTAACATATATCATTATCTTGTTACCTTGTTTCTTTGGAACCGGGATGTTTCAGTAACCTCTTGAGGTACTTTCCTTTACTTTCGTACCTCTTTTGGTTCCCTTCCTTTGTTCTTGGCTACGTTATATACCTTTTTATTAGCACTGTCAAGGGGTGAGTGCTAATTTTTTTTATTTTCCAATTATAAAATCCCGCAACCCCAGTATTTACATGGGATTGCGGAATTATAAAATATTTATAAACTATATTTTTTCAGTCGTTTCAAAAGAAAATTATATAATTCTTTATTAAGTTCTCCGTTCTTTTCCTCATCTTCCATATATTCAGGAAGCGGCATATTTGTATCACATTCTCCACATATATCAATACCTAAAACCTTCTGGTTTCTTATAATTATCCCAAGTATATGCTCTAATGTCCCAAGCTTCATATGTCCCTGACTCCAATTGGTTTCACTTATGCTTTCATCAAGAACATCCTTATCAATAGATATGTATACAGGAACTGATAAATCAATCTGGTTTGTTTTAGATTCCATTGCTTCGGCTCTTATCTCCTGTGCTGAATATGTTATAAGTTTATTACTTCTTAACCCAATCGCATTAATATCTTTCTTCTCTGGTCCCACCAGAATAAGCTGGCAAATATACGGATTGTCTTTAATCACCTTTCCTGCCCAGTCTCCGCAACTTGTTAATCCTTCAATCATAGGTTTTTGCATATCGGTATGGTGATCAAATACAACTAAAGAAAACGGTTCCTTAATTCTGTCAGTCATTATCTTAGTAACATAATGGTAGTTACCCGAATCAATAAAATGTATTCCATGAATTCCAACAGAATCAACTCTTTCACCTATCTGTTTTTCAGCTTCGTCTGATACATACATATCACATCCTGTAATATCAGTGCAGTCTATCCATGTAAGTGATGTTTTTTCCTTAGCAAATTCATCATCATATACACCTGTGAAATCAAGAATAAAATTGTTGTTTTTCTCTCTTTGCATTATTCAATCACCTCAATGGATGTTACTTTTTCTCAAATTCCTCGCTTATCTTCTCCACAAGATTATTCTTTGCAAGTCCATAAGCAATCTTAACTGTATTATACACTGTTTTGTCCGTTGCTGCTCCATGTCCCTTAACAACCGGCTTCTTAACGCCTAGAAGAATTGCTCCGCCTTCATTGTTGTAATCAAACTTTGGCTCAAGTCTGCCAATAAATGCCTCTAGCTGTGCCTTTTGGGTATCAGATGCACCTGCTGCTGCCCTTCTTATATCATCAAACACAACCTTTGCTGTTCCCTCGATTGATTTAAGAAGCACATTCCCTGCAAATCCATCACATACAACAACATCTGCGTTGCCGTCTAACACTTCTTTGCCTTCAATATTACCTGTGAAATTAAAACCACATTTTTCTAAAAGCTCATGAGCTTCCTTAATAACATCACTTCCCTTTCCAGCTTCAATGCCATTAGAAAGTGTTGCAACTGTCGGATTCTCAATTCCGAGTGTCTTCATGTAAGCTACACCGAGTCTTGCAAAATCGACAAAACGGTCTGCCTTGCAGTCAATATTGGCACCGCAGTCAACTATACAGAATGGCTTGTCATTACGGCCATTAAGAACTACTGAAAGTGCCGGTCTTGTCGCATTTAACTTGCCAAGTATAAGGATAGAACTTATAAGCACAACTCCTGTTGCACCACATGTCACGAATCCACCGATATCCTCATTCATGCGGCACATTTTAAGTCCCTTGATTAAGGACGAATCAGTCTTATCGTGGTAAGCGTCAACCGGGTCATCATAATTAGTTATCTCCTGTGTGCAGTCCACTATCTCAAGCTGCGATTCATCATAAGTTACATTGGCAAGGAAATCCTCCAGCTCGGTCTTCCTTCCCATCAGATATACATACAAATCTTTATTCTCACTGATTGCCCTGATTGCACCCAAAACAAGCTCTGTCTGCGGCTTGTCAGCACCAAGCAAATCTACAACTATCTTTATCAAATCTCATCCTCCTTGTTTTACGAAGTAAAATCCGAGTCCATTGACGAGGAGAGGATTTAGCCCTCCTTCTGCTCCCTCCAGAAATTATCAAGCAGATTCTTATACACTGCCTCTGAAAATGGAGCTTTTGACAGCTTCTGCTTTGTCTCCTCTGACAAATGCTTTGTCGCAGCAAACTCTTTTCCAGCCGCCTCATACTTTGATAAATATCTGTCAAGTCTTGAACTTGCACCCAGTTCAATTAATGTCTTTAACTGTGGACATAGAATTGCTGTAAATCCATTTTTACCACATATGCACTCATATTCCTTAAGAAGCGAATCATAGACTGACTCTGACTCCGAATAAGCACATCCCGATATAAGAACCAATTTCTGTCCCGTCTTTGGATTTCTTATGCCGTGAAATGACTCGCCATTTTCAGGTGGCTTCTGTCCCCTGTAAGTACACATCATGCTTAAAAGTCTGTCTGTGAAAAGCTTCATCTGTCCCGGCATGCCAAAAAAATACAACGGATAACTTTCAATTATAATGTCTGCTTCTTCTATTCTTTTCTTAACTGCCGGCATGTCATCATTTTTGATAACACACTCGCCCTCAGTCCTTGCCCAGCATGAAAGACAGCCCATGCATGGAGTAACATTTAAGTCGGAGATAGTAATTATCTCCGACTCGTATTCACCACCTTCGCACATTCCCTTTACAAATGCGTTGGTTACCGCCATTGTAGTGCTGGCACTCTTATGTGGACTTCCATTTAAAACTAATATCTTAGCCACGTCCAAATAATCCTCTTCTCTTTCTTGCAGGAGCCTGTGATACACCAAGTAACTGTGCTGCTCCAGGAACCTCTCCTACTGCCTCACTGTATTCGCTGTAACGGCCTATTTTTCTGTATTTCTCATATCTGTCATCAAGAAGCTTATCAACCGGCTTCTTCTCTAACTGCTTTATTTCTTTTGAAAGGTCGTCAGCAAGCTTTTTCATAAAATGTGATGTTTCTTTCTCTTCTGAAAAATCTTCCGGTTCTTCAACAACCTTTTCTACAATACCCATTTTATTAAGGTCTGATGCTGTAAGCTTGAGATGTTCTGCTGCCTCTGGCGCTCTCTTAGGATCTTTGAATAGAATACTTGCACATGACTCAGGTGTGATTACTGAATAATATGCATTTTCAAGCATCCATACTTCATCCGCAACAGCAAGTGCAAGTGCGCCGCCGCTCCCGCCTTCACCAATCATTACTGATATAATAGGTGTCTTAACATCTGTAAGCTCATACAGGTTGTTGGCGATTGCCTGTCCCTGTCCTCTTTCTTCTGCGCCCTTACCGCAGTTAGCACCCTGTGTATCAACAAAACAGATAACAGGTCTGTGGAACTTTTCAGCCTGCTTTATAAGTCTTAATGCTTTTCTGTATCCTTCTGGAAGAACGCAGCCAAAATTCCTTAAAAGTCTTTCGTTTAAATCTCTTCCTTTTTCAATTCCGATTACAGTTACAGGCTTTCCGTTAAGTCGTCCGATACCTCCAACAATGGCATGGTCGTCTGCAAAGCATCTGTCACCGTGAAGTTCTACAAAATCAGTTATTGTAGCATTTATATAATCCGATGCAGTTGCTCTGCCGCTCTTTCTTGTACGGCAGATTCTGTCATAAACACTTAAATTCTCGTTTGTCATGATTAATCTTTCTCCTTATATTGCAATGCAATACTGTTATGCACTTACTGTTTCTGCATGTATTGCAAGAATGTTAGCAAGATATGCCCTCTGTTCCTGTCTTGGCACGATATCATCTATAAATCCGTTCTTTAACTGGAACTCTGCGCTCTGGAAATTATCCGGAAGCACTTCACCTGTAACCTGCTCTACTACTCGCTTTCCTGCAAATCCAATCATTGCACCCGGTTCAGATATGATTATATCTCCAAGCATTGCAAAGCTTGCTGTAGCACCGCCCATTGTAGGGTCTGTTGTACATACAACATATAAGAGTCCTGCGTCACTATGTCTCTTGGCTGCTGCTGAAACCTTTGCCATCTGCATAAGTGACAGTGCACCCTCCTGCATTCTTGCACCACCTGAAACTGTATATCCGATAACCGGAAGTCTGTTCTTTGTAGCATATTCAAAAAGTGCTGTAATTCTGTCCCCAACAACTGTTCCCATAGAACCCATCATGAAGTTAGGCTCCATAATGAATATACATGTATCATTCCCACCGATAGTTCCTCTGCCGCATACAACGCCCTCTGTCTCACCGCTCTTTTCTCTGGCAGACTCATACTTTTCCTTGTATGATGGAAAATCAATAGGATCTGTAAATTCCTGATCATTAAACATTACATCAAACTTTTCTGTAAGCATCTGAAGTCTGTTCTTTGCCGGCATACGATTTAGCTTCCCGCATAACGGGCATATGTAGTAATTCTTCTCCAAATCCTCTTTATTGATTTCTTCTTTACATTTGTTACATTTGACTGTCATTATTATTCTCCTGCCTTGATGTTCTCAATTGTTTCATTCAACGCATCAACTGTTGTAACTGTGTACATCTTTGCTTCTGGAAGTGTCTTCTTAACAAATCCTGTAAGTGTCTTTCCTGCTCCTACCTCGATAAATGTGTCTATTCCGTCAGCCCACATATTCTTTAATGTATCCTCAAACCTTACACTTGAAGAAGCCTGAAGTGCTATTGTTTCTATAATCTGTGCTGTATCCTGTGGATAAGGCTTTCCTGTTCTGTTGGCATATATCTCTGTCTGTGGAGCATTAATTGTCATTACCTTAAGTGCCTTCTCAAGTTCTTCACTTGCATCCTTCATATAAGGAGTATGGAATGCACCGCTTACTGCAAGCTTAACTGCCCTGCCGCCTTTTTCCTTGATTGCTTCACAGAATGCGTCTATCTCTTCAGCACTTCCTGCACATGAAATCTGTCCAGGACAATTATAATTAACCGGCCAGATTTCCTTGAATTCCTTACATGTCTCTTCAACAACTTCTGGAGCAAGCTTAAGTGCTGCTGCCATTCCGCCTGCATACTTTGTAGAAAGCTCACCCATCTTGGTTCCTCTGATAACTACCAGTTTAAATGCGTCCTCTATTGATAAAACTCCTGCATAAGCAAGCGCCGGAATCTCTCCAAGTGAAAATCCTGCTACAGCGTCAGCCTTAATTCCGGCATCCTTAAGCGCATTGGCAAATGCAAGGTCTGTAAGGAAAAGTGCCGGCTGTGTATTCTCTGTCTTGGTAAGCTCCTCGCCTTCTCCTTCAAAGCACACCTTAACTGTTCCCGGGCGGAGCGACTCCCCCAAATCATATAATTTCTTTGCATCAGAATCTGAATCGTATAGGTCTTTGCCCATTCCTACATACTGTGCACCCTGACCTGAAAATAATACTGCTATTTTTCCCATTACTTTATTCCTCCGTTCCATATATATCCTTACGGTCTACTGTTGTAAATGTCATGCTTCCCTTTGCGTACACATTGCCATCTACCTTAACTACTGCGTCAAATGATGCGAGAACCTTGTTGATTCTTGTAGCTGTAACTGTAATATCAAGTGTATCTCCTGGAATAACAGGCTTTACAAACTTGAATCCGTCTACTTTAAGAAGCACATATAACTTGCCCTCTTCCCTGCTCTTTCCTCCATCATCGATTACAAGTGAGCAGAGCTGGGCGCAGCTTTCAATTATAAGTACGCCCGGCATTATAGGTGCGTCGGGAAAATGTCCCATAAAATATGGTTCATTAATTGATACATTTTTAATACCTCTGGCACTTACATTAGGCTCAAGCTCTAACACCTTCTCAATCATCTGGAAAGGTGGGCGCTGTCCGATTCTTTTATTAATCTCAAATATGTTCATCATAATGATAATCCTCCATCAAGCACGATAACCTGACCTGTTACATATGAAAATGCGTCTGAGCAAAGTGATGATACAACATTTGCAACATCTTCTGCCTTTCCTAACTTATGCATTGGGATTGCGTCTAAATACTCTTTCTTCTTCTCTTCTGGAATTGCATCCAGCATCTCTGTCTCTATAAATCCCGGTGCTACTGCATTTACACGGATTCCGTAACCCGCAAGCTCCTTAGCCATTGTCTGTGTCATTGAATTAACAGCACCCTTTGTTGCACTGTATACAGACTGTCCCGGAAGTGCGAATTTCGAGCTGACTGATGACATGTTGATGATGACACCGCTCTTCTTTCTGAACATTTTAAGTACTGCCTGCTGTGCGCAGTAGAAGTAACCCTTAACATTTAAGTCCATGCATGTATCAAGTGTATCCTTGTTGAGCATGAGAAGGTACTCATCTCTTACAATTCCTGCGTTGTTTACGAGTACATCTATTCCGCCAAGCTCCTTACTTACATCTTTAACCATCTGCTTAACCTGATTAAGGTCTGAAACATCTGCTTTATATGTTATGGCTGTTCCGCCTGCTGCCACGATTTCATCAAGAACCTTCTGTGCCTGTTCCTCTGAATGACTGTAATTGATGACTACGGCATATCCGTCTTTTGCCAGACGTATAGCACAAGCCTTTCCAATACCACGGGAAGCTCCTGTAACTAATGCTACTTTCATATCTGTGTGTCCTTTCTTTAAGAAAATGTCAGTTCTTTGTCATGGGCATCTGCCCCTGCTTCATTACTTGCTGAGTACGATTGCTGTGTATGAACCGCCTGCACCATATGCAACTACAAGTACATTGTTTAACTTAGAAGCTTCAACATTAGTCTTAGAAACGCTTCCGTCTGCTGCAATGCTGTATGCTTCCTGTGAAGGTATCTTTCCAGCAAACATAAGTGCTGCGTGTGCTGCTGCTGTTGTTGCTGCTGCTGCTCTTGACTCACCAAGAACTTCCTTTAATTCCACAACCGGTTTTTCTGCCAGTTTGTCACCAAATACTGCTGTCAATCCCTTGATTTCTACATCATCGACAGCCTTCATTCCGTTTGCGAAACCAAATACTGCATCTATATCATCAATTGTCATTCCTGCGTCTGCTAATGCGTTATTAACTGCATTTGTAAGGCCTGCCTCTGAACCTGTAAGTGTTCCGAACTTAACATTTGAATGAGCCATTCCGTATCCTGCTGCATGGCAGTAGATTCTTGCACCACGCTCCCTGGCTGCCTTCTCGTCCTCAATAAGAACTGAAGCACTGCCATCGCTTAATACGAATCCGTCATTTCCTGCAAATGGAGCTACAACTTTTTCAGATGTGACACCTAACTTACCGAAAAGCTCTGTCATTATGTCGCTGTTCTCATCAGAACCTGTGGCTAACATAGCATTTTCCTGACCTGAACGGAGTACGCTCATTGCATATGCCATGCTTGCAAGACCAGACTGTGCACCGTTAGTAACTGTTACATTGTAGCCCTTGATTCCTGAGCAGATTGAAAGATATCCACCTGCTGCATTGTATACAGTGTTAGGAAATTTGAATGCACTTCCTGAAGCATTGCCCTTCTCTGTAATCATGCTCTGGAAATCACAGCATGTTCCAAGTGCACCCTCTGACGTTCCCACAATTATTCCAATATCTGTTGCATTATCGTCTGTTACTGCATAATCAGCGTCCTTAAGTGCTTCCATACCTGATACTGCCTGAAGCTGACTGAAATTATCAAGCTTTCTATAGAATGACATCTTAAGTCCAAGTGCATCATAATCTTCCTTGCCGACTGAACTTCTTAAATTAGCTTCTGTCAGAGCTTCGTTTTTTACTGCATTTGCAACATATGAATCTACACCGTTGCCGCTTGGTGTGACCACACCAATACCTGTGATAACAAGGGGCTTCTTCTCTTCCTTAACTGTCACATTGCCAGCCTCTTTGCTAAAGATAATACTTGCGTTATTACCGCCGAATGCAAATGAATTGTTCATTACGCTTGTAAGCTCTTTTTCATGTGCCTTATTAGGGCAGAAATCTATCTTTCCGGCCTTTTCGGCAAGCTTATCCATATCCTCGTCCTTAAATCCGAGTGTTGGAACTACTGTATTAGTTGTAAGTGCCTTGATTGAAAATACTGCTTCAATTGCTCCTGCTGCGCCTAGGCAGTGTCCTGTCATAGCCTTTGTTGAGCTTACTGAAAGATTATTGTTCTCGCCGTCAAATATTGTATGTAATGATAAGAATTCTGCATCATCATTCTTAGCTGTTCCTGTTCCATGTGCATTAACATATCCGATGTCCGATTTCTTCAATCCCGAATTCTTAATTGCTCTGTTGATAGCTTCCATCTGACCTTCTCCATCCGGTCTTGGAGCTGTGATATGATGTGCGTCACTGCTGACACCAGCACCTAATACTTCACAATACATTTTTGCATTTCTTGCCTTAGCATGCTCGTAGCTTTCTACTACTACGACACCTGAACCTTCACCAAGTGTAATTCCTGTACATCTGTTGAATGGTGAGCAGCCATCTGCGTCAAGTGCATGAAGTGATAAGAATCCGGCATATGGTACTGCTGCAAATGTGTCTGAACCACCTGCAAGTACTACATCTGCCTTGCCTGCTCTGATAAGCTCGCATGCGTATGCAATACTGATTGTTCCGGCCGCGCATGCATTTGCAATATTAGTAACAACGCCGCCTGCATGGCACTGACCTGCAACCTGAGGTGCTATTGATGAAATTGGCATCTTAGTTACATCACTTGCTTTCTTGCCATGCTCATAATAATCAGAAATGCTGACTGCACCACCAACACAGCTTCCAATTATAACTGAAGCCTTAGGATCTCCTGCAAAATCATCAAGTCCTGCGTCCTTCATTGCCTCGCCAGCTGCCTTGATACAAAGCTGTGCTGAACGGTCTGCATCTTCGCTTCCCTCAAAATCTCCAAGTGTGTCGCACTTAACTTCTGCTGCAAGGTCTGCGTAACAGTCTGTTGTATCAAGTGTTGTTGTTTTATGTATTCCTGAAACCGAATTAATGGCATTATTCCATGCCTCATCTACTGAATTACCGATAGCACATATCATTCCAAGACCTGTAATGACTGCGCGGTTATTATTCTCTGTCATAATTACTCCTTTATTGTTATTTTCATAATTTCTTATAATACTTTTTTTGGGGGGTGGAGTGTGTAGTTGTCTTTGTTTTGGACTTTGTGAGGCATGTTCTTGCTTGTTATGTCCAATCTTCCAGCTCTGGTGCGTCGGTTTGGACTTTTCAAGTCCTGTTTCTGCTTCTAACGTCCAATCTGCTCGCTCTGGTGCGTCGGTTTGGACTTTCCAAGTCTTGTTTCTGCCCACAACATCCAATCTGTCAATCTCGTCACGCTGTTTTGGACTTTCAGGAATCCAATTCCACCAAAAAGTCCAATCCATCGACTCTAGCATTCCCGTTTGGACTTTGTAAGCAATATTCCAGCCTAAATGTCCAATCCGTCAGCAACATCCAAGCAATCAACCACAACTTATATCCGTAACTAATACGGGTGCCAGAAAAGTCATCTGACACCCGCCACATTTTATATATTATGCATTTTCTTCGATATACTTAGCGATTGTCTCAATGCTGTAGAAGTGTTCTTTGCCAACACCTGTCATCTGAACACCGAATTCATCATCGACATAAGCAATGATTTCAAGCGAATCAATTGAATCAAGTCCGATTTCACCATCTCCGAAAAGCTGTGTATCAAACTCTAAAACATCTGCGTCAATTCCTAAATTCTCACATAAAAAGTCTTTTAACTTTGGCATAATTTCGTTAGTGCTCATTATAATATTCCATCCTTTTTCTTTAATCATATTGTGCGTCCACTAAAAAAAGCACCTACACATTATATATTTTTTTGTAAAAATTTGGCATAACAAAACCCGTGTAGTGTTCGAAAACGCTACACGGGTTCTATAATTGTACTAATTTCGGACATTTTCGTTAAAGTGTCCAAATATTATCACAAAAATATCCAGACATCATTCCCACCTTCCAAAATATCATCAATACCCTGCCCCACAATTCCACAACATTATCAGAACTTCCTAAGATACTCCACCATCATATCAATAACCGCACTGCTCTCTGGCAAAAAAGGCTCAAACACACTGAATGCATGCGTAAGCTTCTTATTCTTAGGAAAATCTACCAGTTCATGCTCTCTTTCTGCTCTTGTCAGTGCCTTCTCAAAATCTGTTGTATATCTTCGTAAGAAATCATTATGGCTTGTCACGAGCCAGACTGGTGCAAGTGAGTTCAGCAGTTCCCTGTTTTCAGGATTAACATACTTTGCAAATGAAGTTTTCTTGTAATCCCTGCCATACAGATACTTTGGAAGAAAAAGTCCAATCTTATCAAATCTTGATGTATAGAACATTCCACTTATAAGCCCAAGCGCATTAATGCGAAGTCCTGATGGTGTGACATTTGCTGCCCTCGCTATATTAGTGCTGTTCTGGATGGCATTGGCATATGTGATAAGGCATGCGCCGCCGCTGTCACCTGCCATATATACATGTGACGAATCGCCGCCATCTGCTGCCAGCCTCTCCTTTATATAATCCATTGCCATGAAAACATCTGCAAGCTGGTCATATATAAGGCAGTCTGGTATCAGCCTGTACTCTATGCTGTATACAAGAAATCCCTTCTTGCAAAGCAGAGCACAGAAATATCTGTTAAACTCCTTATTACCAATAATAAGACCTCCACCATGAACATTAATAATTACAGGAAGAATCTTTTCCTGTGAATCTTCCGGTCTGTATATGTCAAGCATATGTGCTTTAATTCCATCATCAGCATATGCAATGTCAGTACTGCATCTTACTCCTTCCGGAAATGTTAATCCTGCATCTCTTCCTGCACATGAATCTTCAAAATCTTTTCTCTGCCTGTAAAACTGTTTTGTTAAAATATTCCCCATTGATGTACTCCCGACAATTACTTCTTCATATTAGATATAATAAGGTCAAGCTGACCCTCAAATAATTTCTCGATTCTTTCAACGGTATCCTTGATTTCATCAACAGTCTTGGCCTTTTCTTCTTTAATAATCCATCTTATAAGCAATCCAAATATAGCTTCTTCATAGAAACTGCATATAATCTCAACATCCCTAATAGAAAGTATGTATCCTTCAGACATTTTTCTAATCTGCAAAAGTGCCAGATAATGAATTCGTGTCTTAACATATTTTTCCAGCCACTCTCTTCCTCTTGCATCAAAAAGATTAGCCCATACTTTCCTATGGATTATACTATATTCAATAAATCTCATAAGAACCTTGTCCATTTCACCATTGTACTCTTCATTGAATTCATCAATCTTTGCCTGGACAACACCATCCAATACATCATATATATCAGAAAAATGATAGTAAAATGTACTCCTCGTAATACCACATTCATCGGCTATATCTTTAACTGTGATTTTCTTCAGTGATTTTTTTTCAGCAAGTTCAAGTGTACACTTCATTATTGCTTTTCTTGTCAACTGCGACATGTAAATCTCCCCGTTCACTTATATTTGCCTGCATATTGTAACACATTTCACTACTTAAGTCACATACAAAATAAATTTACATAAATTTCATGCATTCTTTTCCATAATGTGCTAGACAAATGTATTAAAAGGTGTTACTTTCTTATAGGACTAAAGGACTATTTATATTCGGATTTATTATTCGGATATAAAGCATTTATGAAAGGAAAATTAATGAACAAGTACGGACATGTAACCGTAACCAAAAGACTTACCCCTATGCTTAAGAAAAGACATGATTTTGCTTTAAGACTCGGAAGTATTATGCCGGATATTCTTCTGCATACATATATTAAGGGACATACATGGGATTCTTCCTACAATAAAGTTTCAAGAAGGCTGCAGCGTCTTGAAAGACATGGCAGAATGAACTGTTTTTCTTTTTTGTCTTTAGGCTATGCCTTACATTACATAGAAGATTACTTTACATTTCCACATAACTCATGGTATCCGGAACCGATGTCTGAGCATGTGTTATATGAAATTAAGTTCATGAATTATATAAGAGAAAACAAGAACGATATTAACAAACCTCTGATATCTAATAATGGTCGCGGTGTGTCTGCTGACAGAATGTTAGATTATCTCATAACTAACCACAAAAAGTATGCTGCTAACGAGCAGGGCTTTGATAATGACTATAGTTTCATCACTTCCGTTGGATATGCATTTGTTACCAACTATGTTAAGCTGTTCATGATTAACAGCGGCAAGGATATCGTTATTGATATGAATGAAGATTATGTAGCACTTAATTCTAATATTTAATACCTTTTTCTTTATAACTCAAACTTCGCACATAAAATAAGGCAGCCTCACATAGCTGAGTCTGCCTTACTTTCTTTATTTAATGTTGATGCCACTGGCATATTGCTGCAGAAACTGTTTCTTTCCACATGGTCTTCCCAAATAATATCCTTGCAGATAATCAACCTTCATTTCTTTCATTTTCAGAAGCCATTCTTTTTCCTCGATGCCTTCTGCGCATATCCTGACGTTAATACTATGTACCATGGTGATGATATTTTTATATAATTCATAATCCCTGTCACTGTTCATCGCCTTGTCAGTAAAATCCCTATCCATTTTCACGTAACTTGGATTCATATCACGGATACAATGAAGATTCGAATATCCTGTTCCAAAATCATCGATCACAAAGGGAATCCCGTTCTTGTCCAGAGTTTTACGGAATTTACAGAACGAAGGTGTCATATCCATAAATCCGCTTTCTGTCATTTCAACACATAAGCATTCCGGCTGTAATGAATATTTTTGAATTGCATCCAGAATATCCCGCTCCACATTGCCTTGCAGGATCTGAACATAGGATACATTTACATTCATCCGGAAATCAGGAATATATTTCTGCATTTCACAGCACATTGCTGCAGCTTCGTTCAAAATATATCTTCCAGCGGGAATGATTAATCCGGTCTCTTCCAATAATGGGATAAACTCCACCGGTGAAACAAACTCCCGCCCTTCTTCCGTTATCATGGAAAAACGCATCAGTGCCTCTGCTCCAATAATCTGTTCGGACTGACAGTCCACGATCGGCTGGTAGTATACTTCAAAGCCATCATAATGGTTCACAATAGCATTACGAAGTGTTGCTATGATTCTTCCTTGTTGTAAAAAGACCTCATAGTCATCCTGGTCAAAAATATAGAATCCATTTTTACCCATGCTTTTTGCCTGTTTCAAGGCAAATTCAAACTTTTTGCGGCATTCTTCGGTTCCCTCACAAAATGTTGCTGCATCTATAACACCAATAGAAATAGAAAATATAGCCTCATAATTTTCGTCTACTATGAAATTATGAAGTTTATCTGTAATCTTTTCTTTCAGTGCCACAGCTTCTTCTGCGGAGGAAGCTTCCAGATCCACGATCACATACTGATCCGCTACCAGATGGTAAATTCTCTGCTTGTCTGAAAGGCATTCCTTCATGCAACCGGCTACGCTTTTCAGGATATAATTACCATAATCAGCTCCCCTGGAGCTATTGATCGCTCCAAAATCATCAATTCCTATATGCATAAAAAACCCCTTGGTAATGGGTTCTTTTTGTGCACGCAAGTAAGCAAGGAATTCCGGACCGCCAAGCAGTCCGGTGACATTATCAGCCCTTCTCTTGTTGCCGGTCTCATTCAGACACCCGACCAGATACTCTGCATTTCCCTGCTGATCATTGACAACGATACCACGGCTGTTGATCCATACCGGCATACCTTCTTTATCAAGCCATCTATAATGAAGATTATGTACCATTTCTCTTCCTTCACATATATCCGCAAGATGCTTTGCAAGCATCTCACGGTCTTCTTCATATACTACATTCATAACTTCATTTGACATATCTGTCAGGATATTACTCGGTATATTAAATCGTTCCACAGCTGACTGTGAAATCTCAAAGGTATTATTCTGCAGATCAAATATATACAGATAATCGTCCATACATTCTGTAATGATCTCAAATAAAATATCAGCTGCCTTCTCTCCAAATAATTTAAATATATCATTAATCACAACAATAACCTTCCTTATGAATACTTCACTCTATTCCTGTCATTTTCTAGAATAACTTAAAAATATTCACGCGGTCATGCATCTTGGCTGCTCCCTCTGCCAGATTAATACTGATTGCAGTATTCTCTTCTGAGGATGCTGCATTGCCCTGTACCACACCGGACAGCTGTTCAATTCCCTGACCGATCTGTTCCAAGGACTCTGCCTGGGAGTTTGCTTTCTCCATGGTGTTCTGTGCAATCTCTGCAAAGGACTCCATATCTGCAATGATCTGATTGAATGCGTCTGCTGTTGTTCTTGTAATCGTATTGCCATTTTCGATTTCCACTAAGGTCTTATCGATCAGATCTCTTGTATTTACGGCAGATTTTGCACTGTCTGCTGCCAGCTTGCCGATCTGATCTGCCACTACTGCAAAGCCTTTTCCTGCTTCTCCTGCTCTGGCAGCTTCAATGGAAGCATTCAGGGATAACAGGTTGGTCTGGGATGCAATATCCTCGATATCTGTGATAATATTACCGATCTCCTTGGAGATTTCTGTAATGTGCTCCATTTCCATCAGCAGATCGTTCATTTTTTCTTTTTCTTCGTTCGCTTTATCTGCAGAAGCTTTTACACGTGCAGATGCGCTCTGTGTTTCCTTCGCTGTATCTGCCGCCAGATCCACGACCGTATCAATGGTGGCATTCAATTCCTCGATGACTCCTGCCTGCTCTGTTGCACCGTCCGCCAGGGATTTTGATGCATTTTCCACCTCGGATGCATTCGATGATACCTGTTCTGCCAGATTTCTGATCTCGGTCAGGGTACTGTTAAACCGTTTCAGAATATACAGCAGTGATGTCTTCAATTCCGAGAAATCGCCTAGGAAATCTGTAATATCATCACCATTTCTGGTCAGGTCACCCTGCGCTATTGCCTTTACCTCCACAGAAATCTCGCTGACATAATCTGCCAGAATACCCATGGCTTCTTTCAGATTCTTAATGGTATCGCCAAGCTCATCTTCAGACTCATAGGTAAGCATTTCTACATTAGACAGTTCGCCCTTACGCAGGCTGGCAACTGCTGCATCTATCTGTTCTACCGGCTCAGTAATGGAATTGGTAATGATCTTTCCGATCAGTGTCGTCACTACAGCAATCGCAAGGCCCGCTGCCACAATCACGACAAATATGATGATGGTGCATACATTGGCCATGGTCTTTGCCTGATCTAATTCTATCTGGAACTCGTCACTTAATATAGTTAATTTCTCAGCAAAAGCATTATATTCTTCATACGCCTCTCCGATCATCAGCCTTGCTGCTTCCTGCTGTTTATTCTCACGGCTCAACTGCAGGATTTCATCTGAAGCAGCCCTGTATTTTTCCCATCCTGTGCTTGCTGCTTCATAATCAGCTTGTCCTTTTTGAGCATCACTGTCTGCAGTGATAATCGCATTCAGCTTCGCACAGGTATCCTGGATCTGACTCTCCAGCTTCTGGATTTCTTCTTCGCAGGAGTTCATGACTGCTGCATCTGATTCTACCAGATGCTGATACTGTTTGATTCTGTATTTCGCAGTCATTGTCTCTAAATCCTGCAGATATTCCAATGACGGAGACCAGACCTCCGTGATCTTCTCTATATTTGAACGGATCACTAATGTTGAGATCAGTGCCACCAACACTAAAAATAATGTCATAACAAGTACTGTCATTCGATATACTTTTAATTTCCCTGCAACCTTTAAGTTAGCTATACGCTTTTTAATCTTTTCCATGATAGTTTTCCCTTTCTTTGTAAATTATTGATCTTTTATCACATTTGTTTATCCATAAGCTGCTATAAAATAGCATACTTTATTGGAAAAGTCTATAAAAAAAAGTATTAAATTATTTTCTACTACATATTAGTGGTTCTATTGCTAGAAACTGGTGAAAATTAATCTAAATTCTGTCTCCTGGATGAACACTTTTCACAATGCTGCTTCAAATGTTCAGAACAATGCTTTCAGATAACACTGAACATTGACAACTGAATAACTGCCAGATATTGAATTTTCAAGGTGCATAGCTAAAATTTATGTGCGAAGTTTGAGTTTATAATTAAAATTGTACTTTAAAAAGCACAATCACAACAAAGCCCGTGTTCAACTAGCTGAAAAGCTGATAAGCACTGGTTTTGTAACCTTTTTAGTAGAATTGTAAAGTTCTAATACAATCAAAGTATTGCTTGTTTTGTTATAATCCGTGTGTTATATTAGACATGTAAATGATTTTTGCTCAAATCATTGCAGGGCTTACCCTCTTCCTTGGGTAGGCCTTTTTTATTTCTCGTCATTTTGGGGTGTATTTACACCTCTTACCCTTGTAGATACTACAGCTCCTAAAGGAACCATATTTACAGTCACCTGACCATCAGCTTTTCGTGTAATCAGTGTACCACCTCTCTGTATATAACTCTTATCAATATCTTTATATCCAAGATAATCTATCGACATTCCATATGTCATCTGGATTCCCTTATATATAAGTGAAAGGGTATTCAGATGGTCATGTCCGCAAAACATCCATTTAATAACACCATTCTCCACTGCTTTGTTAAAAAATGTTCCTTCAAACTTTGAAATTCCAAAATGCTCATTCTTCTCAGCAATACTGCCATGCTGATATATTACGCTTTTATCACCAAGCTTCATCTTACGGTATGCTTCCTTAAATTCCGCAGGCGGCATGTGGAAAAATGCCATCGCCTTAATATCCGGATTACATTTTTTCAAGTCATTAAGCCTGTTCATGCACCACTCTACCTGATCATCATGTATCCGGTCAAATCCGCTGTAAAACCAGCCTCCTTCACCATACATATTAGAATCAAGCATAACAAGTGGCAATATAGCATTGCCATCTGAATCGGTAAGATTAATAAAGAAGTTTCCTACACCTGTAAGTTCTTTCCTGCCTTCAGTAAATATGCAATATTTCCCTTTCTTATAAATTTGCGCAAGTTCTTCCTTATTACAAGTCGAACCCATCTCGCAGTCGTGATTACCAAAAACAAGTGTATACGGAATTGCAAAGCTGTCCATGAATTTCATCAGCTTGTACGCCTGCTTTCTGTTATTAAGCGTACCCACCTTCGGCAGAAATGGAAATATAGAATCTCCAGTTAGCACTATCATATCAGGCTTTGCTTTATGAATAATCTTTGTTACTGCATTTAGCGCCATCTTATCCTTCTTTCTTGATATAAAACCAAATCCCAGATGAAGGTCTGTAAGCTGCAATATCTTAAAATCTTTATTCTTATCAATTTTATATGTAAATGTTTCATTGTCTGTCTGCTTTAAATTGTCTGATTTATACATACTTTCACGCCTTTCTTTCCGGCACTAAAATTAATACCGGTTATATATTTAGCTGAGTGGTATTAATGCTCCTATAGCCGAAACTATCGTCGATACTACCATAAGAATCTGAAATGGCAGCGTTCCTATCACTCCGCATATAGGACTGGCTCCTGCTTTCTTTCTTGATTTACCATATGTCAGAACGAGCATTATGCTCACCAGTACAACTACACCACTCATAATTCTTGTAAGTATTATAAAACTGCTTACTCCGAATATCGCAAATAATATACATGGAACTGTCGCTATAAGCCAGCTTACACGGTTGCCGATTCCAACCTGCTCATGCACGACATCTCTTAAAGCAAGTGTGTTACTCCAGAATGTTGTAAGCAGTGCAAAAAGCGAAAAGATACCTGCAAGAATAACCGCCCATTTTCCGATGCTTTCTCCAAGCTGCATATAAGCAAGTTCCTTATCTATTGTTCCCTTAGTTCCAAGAAGAACGGTAAGTGTTACAACAAGCACGAACGCTGACGACAGACCAAACCCTATGAATATTGATTTCCTTATCTTTCCCGGATTGCCGTCAAGCCCTTTAACGACCTGAATAACCGCCTGATTAGCAGATGTCGCAAATACAACCATACTATACAGTGCAAGCAGATTATTCCAATGGAAAGGTGCTGTATAGAATCCATTAACTGGATGTGTAAATGTTCCTACTGTCATAACTGCAACTATTCCCATAAGAAGTATTACAGCGTATTTCTGTGCAATTCCTACCGCCTTCATTCCCATAAATACAACAATTCCGGCAATTACATAATATATAACCTGTGCCAGCCATAACGGCAGTCCGAACCAGTTCACAAATATCTGTGCCCCACCGTTAATATTGCCGCTCACTCCTATCATAATCGCAAGCCCATACACCACAAAAACAATCCAGCTGAATACCTTCTTCATAACTCCGTGGAACAATTCCCCCTCAAAACTTTTTACAAGCTGTACACCACCGTTGTTATACGAAAGTTCCGCAATTATAAGATGTAGAATTACATTAATGACGTAAGCTGCTCCTACCATCCATATAACATCAAGCATACTGTTTTTCGTTGCAAGATACGGAACTGCTATTATTCCCGTTCCTATACTGTTTCCCACAATCATGCTTATTGCCTCAAATGTGGTGAGCTTTGCTTCTGATTTTATTGACATATTTTTTCTCCTTTTCACTCACGACATAACATATTATATACATTATATATTGCATTGAATATTGTGTAAATTCATTTTTGCATTTGACCACAACCGCCCCCAGTGCTATATTATGTACGAAATAAGCGCACACAGAAAAGGAACAAACGCAATGAGCAGAAATGATGAAAACAACTATACTCTGCGTCCTCTTACTATAGATGATGCTGAAGAATACAATGCACTTTTAAGATATGCCTTTCAGGTAACTGAACAAGAGCTTGCTGAGACAGGCTGGAAGGATGATGAGATTACCCAGTCCAAATTCCCGGTTCTTCAAAGAGCTGATGTACTTGGCTGCTTCAATGGTGATGATCTGATTGCACAGTTTGCAGTATACCCTCTTGATATGAATATATATGGTATGAAATACAGCGTAGGCTTCGTTACAAGCGTATGTACTTATCCTGAATACACAGGACACGGAATTATGAAAAGACTGATGATTCAGAGCCTTATTCGAATGAGAGATGCTCACAAATCATTTGCTTTACTGTATCCATATTCAATTCCATTATACCGTGGTCTTGGCTGGGAAATTATCTCTAACAAGATGACTTATACAATCAAGGATACACAGATTCCAAGAAAACTTAATGAGCCCGGTTATGTCAGACGAGTTTCATGGGACGACAAAGAATTTAAAGAACTTCATACCAAATTTGCTGAAAAGACTCATGGCTGTCTATATAGAAATAACCTTGCATGGGAAGAATATTGGCGCTGGGACGAGGACGACACATCTGTTGCCATCTATTATTCTAAGGACGATGTACCTTACGGATATATGGTTTACATGATAAGTTCTGATGTCATGCATGTGAAAGAAATGATTTATCTTAACCGCGAGGCACAGCTTGGCTTGTGGGAATTCATACATGCCCACGATTCAATGATTGACGAGGTCCGTGGAAACAATTACTACAGTGAGCCAATCGCATTTGAACTCGATGACAGCGATATTAAAGAGACAATCCGCCCATACACAATGGGTCGAATTATTGATATCAGACAATTCTTTGCCAAATATGCATGCGACCCGGACGAGCCTTCTGTATGTATACGCTTCTACATTGAAGATGACCTCCTTGCATGGAACAACGGTTACTTTACATACCTTTTTGATAATGGCAGATGTATTGAAACCGAACAGCAGCCTGATTACGAAGTATCTATGTCAATCGGCACATTAACTACATTAATGCTTGGTTACAAGACTGCTGAAAAGCTTCATATAATGGATAAAATCCAGGCATCCGATGAAGCCATCGAACACCTGGATGATATTCTCTTCCATAGAATTCCTTATGTATCAGATTATATCTGATTATGATGCTGATATGATTTTTTAACACAAAAGCCCATAGAATCTGCTTCTATGGGCTTTCTCAACATTTTAATCAAATATAATTAATCATTTTCGTTATTCAATTTCTTCATTATCTTATCCACATCATATTCAGGCGCTGCTTCTATCACTATATCATATAACACCTTAATATCTTCAACATTCTCTTCAAGTTCAGAAGCAATCGTTTCCAGAGTCTTTTCTTTCTTAACTTTCTTTATAATTAAGTTAATCATATTTAACTGTGTGGTTTCTTTTTTTGCTTCATCAACGACTTTTACAACAATTTCTTCAACAGCTTCATCAACTAATGTCTTCCTTACCTTCTCTTCATCATAATCATATATACTCACTTCAACGACCTCCTCCCTGTGCTGTTCAAAGAAATCGACAAGTATATTCTCTTCTATGCATTCGTCCATTGCCTCTAATACTGCCAGCTTGACATCTTCCCTTTCAGCTGCAGTTTTATATCGCACTTTATTGACAAATGTCATGTAATCACGAAGAGTTTTGCATTTACTAAGGATATCTGCATCTTTATCATGCTTCTTCTATGAAGCATATCATTACTGAATAATTCCCTAAATACATCTGATACATAATGCAAAAACCTTAACGCCATGTTATTATTCCTGCTTGACTGCTGTTCAAACATATACAGGTTCATGCTAAGTAAAAATGAGGCATCATTCTTATATTTCATGTATGAGCCTCCATTCAATGTCGTAACTTTCAAGTCATTCACATTAATGTAATTGGAATTATTCAGTGCATTATACAGTTCAAGTAAATTCTTCTTATCCCTGTAAAGCATACAGAATACATTATCCTTATATTTAACTGCTACATTGTCTCTTTTCTCTGCCATAGATATCCTCCTCGTCTCTTTCACAGGCAGATATCCACGCACATATACTAATATTATTTCTATATATGTATATTAGCATTTACAGATATCTAAAACAAGCCTGCATTATTCAATTATGTGTTATGGGGTTCCTCCTGAATGATTATCCAGCATTAGATAAAAGAATTAAATTCTTTTAATATATTAATAACATGATTTATCAAATTCGTCAATAAAATATTTTTTATATTTTAAAACAGCTACCCACACCTTCTGGCATGAATAGCTGTCTGCATCTATTTCTTATTCAATTTCTCATTCCTTATAACCAATATTATTGTTACCAAAACATTTATCATAAGAAATACCTGTTAATTTCTCAATTACATTTCTTGTTTCCTCAGAAACATCTTCTTTTCTGCCACCAGCGTGCACTCTGTGACTGTGTTGATGCACCTGAAACAAATCCAAATGCAGCAAGAACCTGACCTAAGATAAAGACAACGCTTGCTCTCATAAGCTTGCCAGCCATTGTCATAGCTCCGACATATACACCTTCTCTTGGAGCATTTGTATCATATGTTAATTCAGATATTGTAGAACAGCTCCGCGACTTACGCTGTGTACTTGAGGCACAGCTTGCAGTTGAAGCATGCGATATACTGACAAAGAACCAGCTTGATTCATTATATGAAAATGTAGCTTTATGGGAAATGTATATCAAACGCGGTGATGAAGAAAAGATTTTCACACTTGATAAAGAATTTCACGGAAGTCTGTATAAAATGTGTGGCAAAACTGTATGGTACAACCTTGTAGAAAGCATGGCACCACATTTTGACAGAACTACAATATTAAGTTTCAGATGCAAAGAAACAGGTAGAATCCTGAAAGACCATGGAGAACTTGTATCAGCAATTGAAAAAAAAGATAAAGAAAAAGCTGCCCATATATCGCAGAGACATATGAGCAGATATTCTGAAAATATTGATGCAATCAGGAAAATGTTCCCTGAGTACTTTAATGATTAAATACGTGTTGTCCACTTTCCACAGTCCCACACATCAGTCGCAAGACCATCGTAGAACTCTGGTTCGTGGCAGACCATAAGTATACTGCCCTTATATGCCATAAGGGCTCTTTTTAATTCATCCTTGGCATCCACATCAAGGTGGTTAGTAGGCTCATCAAGTACAAGAATGTTACTCTCCCGGTTAATCAGCTTGCACAGACGCACCTTTGCCTGTTCTCCACCAGAAAGAACCTTAACCTTGCTTTCGATATGCTTGGTTGTAAGACCACATTTGGCAAGGGCTGAACGAACCTCATACTGTGTATATCCTGGAAACTCCTGCCATATCTCCTCAAGACATGTAGTTTCAATTCCAGCCGGAGTCTCCTGTTCGAAATATCCTATCTCAAGATAATCGCCCTGCTCAACATCACCTGACAGAGGCTTAATAAGTCCTAATATGCTCTTTAGCAATGTAGATTTACCGATACCGTTAGCACCTGTAAGCACAATCTTCTGGCCTCGCTCCATCTCTAAGTTAAGCGGACTTGAAAGCGGCTCATCATAACCGATAACAAGGTCGTGTGTCTGGAAAATATATCTTCCCGGTGTTCTCGCAGTCTTGAAATTAAACTCTGGCTTTGGCTTCTCTGCCGCCAGCTCTATAATATCCATATTATCAAGCTTCTTCTGTCTCGACATCGCCATATTTCTTGTGGCAACTCGTGCTTTATTTCTTGCAACGAAATCCTTAAGCTCCGCAATCTCCTGCTGCTGCTTATTGTAAGCTGCCTCAAGCTGCGCCTTCTTCACAGCATACACCTTCTGGAAATTATCATAATCACCCGTATAACGATTCAGTTCCTGATTATCCATATGATAAATAACATTTATAACACTGTTAAGGAATGGGATATCATGCGATATCAGTATAAATGCGTTCTCATAGTCCTGCAGATATCTCTTAAGCCACTCAATATGCTCCTTATCAAGATAATTAGTCGGCTCATCAAGAAGAAGGATGTCCGGCTTTTCAAGGAGCAGCTTGCCAAGCAGAACCTTAGTTCTCTGTCCACCTGAAAGCTCAGTTACATCCTTATCAAGTCCAAGTTCAGATAGTCCCAATGCTCTTGCAACTTCCTCAACCTTCGCATCAATCATATAGAAATCATGCATTGTAAGAAGGTCCTGAATAGTTCCCGCTTCCGCCATCAGCTTATCCATCTCTTCCGGTGATGCGTCGCCAAGCCCGGCATATATCTCATTCATCTGATTCTCCATGTCATACAGAAAATCAAATGCAGACGCAAGCACCGACTGGATTGTCATGCCCTTCTCAAGCACAGCATGCTGGTCGAGATATCCGACTCTGACATTCTTAGCCCACTCAACCTTTCCCTCATCAGGCATAAGCTTGCCTGTTATTATATTCATAAATGTGGATTTACCTTCGCCGTTGGCTCCCACTAATCCAATCTTATCAAGCCTGTTAAGCTGGAAAGACACATTATTAAATATCGCTCTGTCGCCAAATCCGTGTGTAAGTCCGGTTACTGTAAGTAAACTCATGGGGTGTTTCCTTTTCTTTAATGTAGTTATTAGGTTATTATACGGGAGATATGGCAATGTTGTAAAGGGGGATTACTTTGAACAAGCATCATATATATCTCCTATAAGTCTTATATACTCTTCTCTTATTTTTTCCTGACTATTATTACATTTATCTAATTGATGCTCATATACATATTTTACCAACCTTTGAAACTCTTCTGAATTACTAATAGATTCAATAAACTGTTCCTTGCTTAACAGTGCATACTTTTCCCATTGTATACTTGTAACGGGAGATATAATATATCCTTTACTCCTGTGCCAGTCTCCACCAATGCCAAACGGAACTTCCCTTGATAATATTGATGGATATTCGTCAATCCCTAAAATAAAGCGTCTTAACATTCCATCATAAAATTCATGTATAATATCAGGTGAATTGTTTTTTACAACTAAATCTCTGAGTATGCTATCTTTAGTATTTTCATCCAATACACCCGGCAGTTTTTTATTTTCGTCTGAATATGACTTCAAGTAAACAATATTATCATCTTTCTGTATAATCTGAATATTACTGCAAAATTCGGATTTGAATAAAGCATAAAAATCTCTATCTACAACAATTACTTTAAATTTACATTCTGATTCACTGTTATTTAGGACTTGTATAATTTCATTTGTCTTAAGCACTAAATCACCGTGCAATGATGAATGCTCTTCATAATCATGTATATTATAAATAAATGCAACATTATTCAAATCATTCATAATATTCTTAAAGTCCATCTCATCTTCCGAATACCTATTATCAATATTTTTTATCACTCGCACTGTTTTAGTTATACAATCAAATATCTGTTTATTATTATCAAGAAGTTCCTTTTTCTCTTTTAAATCATAACTACACCATAGTACATATATTTGATTATATAAATTTTTTTCTTTAATATTGTTTTCTTTAAATATTAAATCTTTTATTTTCTTTTTGTAAAACTTAAAAGCATTATCAATTATAATTTGTATATCATTATATGCTTCTCTCCTTATTCTTTTTCTATCCAGACTTAATGTTTTCTTGGTATCAAGTCCATAAAAATCAACTTTTAATGCAAATCCTTTTATTCCAAATATCGAATCTGTTTTAACCGACATTCCTTTAAAGAAAAACTGTTCAATATAGTTTTCATTGTATTCATTTAGTTTAATATAAAAACTAGTATTTGTGTCATTATCCCATAACTTCATACCATAATTATTTATAGAATAATTATATCTGCCATCTGATGGTTTCTCTTCTAACTGTTCAAACCCTTTACCTATTATAGTATCAATTTCTTTACCATCAAATTTTAATTTTATAGGGAAATATGTTCCATTTACATTCTCACGCAGCTCGTCCCATATCCTATAATATATAGGATCTATTTCATACGCAAATGGATCATATTTATTTTCAATATATTCGCTGGTCTTGCTATTATAAGAATATCTATACTGCAGTTCCTTTGATATAATTACATGTATTTCCGTTCCCTGATGCTTTAACTTATTAGATTTACTAAGCTGCACATATCCTTTTTTTCTTCCTGATTCAACCCTTGCATATATTCCTTCTTCATTATCCGCCTTTGAATAAATCTCAAAATAATCAGCTACTAAAAATACAGACTGTAATCCTATTCCAAAACCAGCTGTAGGTTTAAGCCATTTGGGCATACCTGATATTTCATTCTTTTTAGCCTTATCATTCGAATAACTTTCTCCTACATTACATATTTTCTTAAACTGTGGAATTGAAATACCTATACCATTATCTTTAATAATAATTTTAATATTATGTTTATCATATTTAGTTAAATTTATCTCTACCCCATAATTATTCATTACTTTCTGATTAATGTCATATGGCTGCAGACTGCTGTCTACTTTATTTTTTATCCAACTTTTATAATGTCCTTCAGAAATATCTCTCCACATTCTTATCTTGCAGGCATCAAGTGCGTTCTGAATTACCTCTCTTAAAAAAATGAAATTGTCATCATATATATTTGCACCTTCAATAATTTCAAATGCTTTTTCTGAACTCATAGAAAACCGCAAATCAGATAATCCCTGAATATCTGGAACTCCTTTTAATAACAACTCACATTTCCCTAATTTAGGCGCACTTCCATTTATATTCTCAGGCATTATATCTTTCCAATTTAGTGCCCAGAATTCCACCTCTTCTTTCAGCCATGTCAAAAAATTTCGTGTTTCCCTGTAAACCTCTGCTTCTGCACAATCTGCTCTATATTCAATTTTATCTGGTGTAATTAATATATGTCTCGTTGACATATGCTTTTTTAAATGATTTTGAGATGAATTAGGAATTTCTCCAAATATAATCTCATTTCCCAAGTTAAATCTATTATTATCTGCATCTAACAAATCACCCATTCTCAACATTAAAGCCACAAATCTTGGATGTGCATAATCAGCATTAAATCCATTTGTGTTATAATCTAACTCAAGAATTTTCATACTGGATTCATTATGCATATAGGCAATATCCGACAATAACAGTATTAATCGATGCTGTATCAATCCATTATATTCTAAATCAATATGCAGTCTGTTCTTCATATTTTGTATATAATTCTGAGATTCTTTTGCATGCCCACTTCTATAATAATCTGCTATTATAATAGTTACTGCTTTTCTGACTCTGACAGGCCATGCTCTCACATCTTTATTATCTTTTAGATTTTTCTCGAGTGAATTAATATATTTAGCACTCTCTGACAATGATGAGTCATTTGAATTTTCTAACCTGTGTAAATAATCCTGAAATTCCTGTGTTTCCCAGTTTTGTTCTATTATTTTATTGTCAATTACCATTCCCAGATCATGAAGATATGCAGCATTTAATAATAACCATGTATCTGTTGGAGACAAGCTTCGTATTGCTTCTTCTCCAAGCAGCATCTCTATGTTAGTTATTATCGCCTCACTGTGTGATATATCATGCTTTGTATAATGAGGATAATTAAATACAACATCACTTAATAAATTAAGACATGTCTTTTTATTAATATGCCAGGAATCCAAAAGGTTCACATATATAGGATCTTCCCCACATATTTCCGTTAAATGTGTTTCTAACTTATATGGAATATATTTATTATTATCTGACATGTATTTTCTCCCTTCTCTTTTAGCTAATGAGTTTATAATACATCATTAAATCAATTTGTCTAATCGTTTCAATTTCGTCTTTAATTAGACTATCATAATATTTTTATTTTATCAACATTAAGCCTCTTACTCATACCTTATAAACTTTTTGTTGAGATAGTTCAAAATCCATTTCAATATTACCATCTTTATCTTCTTTTAATTTTATAATCACATCATAATTTCTATTCTTTAATACATTTACTTTATGCCTAATAATCTACTAATACCCTTATAATAATCTCCTGTCAAAGTATATATAAAGATGCAGCTACCACTCTACTGTGATAACTGCATCTGCAATAACTACTTATTTTGTTCTTCCAATAGTTTCTTTAATCTTGCTATTTCAGCATCTTTCTGGTCAGATGAGACTTTTAAAGCATTGTTTTCCGCTTCCAATTTATCTGTATGAACTGTCAATTCTTCCTTTTCAGCCTTCAACCCATATGTCTGCTCTTCCAGTTCATCAATTCTCCCTGTAAGTTCATCATTCTGCTCCCTCAGATCCACAATCTCATCCTTCATTCTGTCGACCATCAACTCTGCAGTATTCCTATCCAATATTCTCAACGCTTCCGAAAACATACTGAGCACCTCCCCAGGTCTTTCCAAATACTCATTAATATCCTGGCGTACTGATTCCAGATCAGGAAATGTCTCTACAAGTTTGTCTATCTCCTGCGGTGTCTCGGCTACGAATAATGACAAGAATTTTAATCTGTCTCTTTTCATTTTCTCAGATACTAATGCATCATTATACTGACTACTGTCATAATCGTAATCCGTTATTTCTGTACGCCCTTCTTTAATATCAGAATATCGGTATTTTCTGAATGTGTCAAGGCTTACCAGAACAAAATCCTGCAAAAGTTCTATCTTTATTCCTGTATTAAATTTCGTCTTTCCAACATGAAAATACAGTGCCTTGTCCATATCACTGATAAGGCTTTTATTACTGTCTTCAAAAAGAATAATCGTATGAACTTTCCTCATATCCTTATATGACGGTTTTGAAGAACCATTCATTGATAGCTCATGCTTTCCCACCTGATTCTTGCCTGTAATCATTTTATACTGGCGAAGTACAAGATCTGCCGAATAACATGATATTCTCTCTGCCGGAAAGTCATACGAAATCTTCTGGATTTCTATATTGGCGATACTTCCGTCAGCCATCAGCACAACCATGTCCATAATAATCATCACACCAAGAAATTGTGAATCCTCATTTGGAAACACCTCAAGCACAGTAACCTTCTGCCCTAACAGACAGCTCACCAGCTCCGACAGTCTGTCCCTTCGCTCCGTTGGATTGAATATCTTCTTAAAAAATGGATCATACAATAAAGGAAGTGATTTCTTTCCCTTTAGAAAATCCTCATACCTTCCAGCCCACTCCTCATTCTTCTTAAGATACTGATATGTACTTAAACACAATGAATCCCCATTAATCTGATGCATTGCTGCATCATAATAATTCTTATTTTCTTTAATCTCCATAAAATATACGACACTAGTGTTCTACCTCCTCTGAATTAATAAACATGCACATTTGTATACTCACAGTATCATACATATATGCTGTTGTAAATATACATGTCGTAATCTGTCGGTTTTATGTCGTAATCGGTTGATTTTATGTCGCGAACGGTATTTTATTGTAAACCAAATAAATATCTGTTATACTGAGACATTGTGATTTATACACAATATTTAAATAGCAAATTTACAAGGAGGAACTAATGGAAGAATTATTCTCTGATTCTAAAGATACTGATGAGAGCTTTGCGTATGAAAATGAGTATCATGTCCACCATGAACATCACCATAGCCATCACTCTCACAAAAGACATAAAAAAAGTCATAAACTCCGGATTGCATTGATAGTTATTGCCTGCATTTTTGTTGCTTTAGGAATAACTGGTGCAATAGGAATTAATGTTGCAAAGAAAGAAGTTAATAATGTAAAACAGCAGGCATATGAACTTAAAGGTAATCTTAAAAATGTTATGTCAGCAGTACAGGCACAGAACCCGGAGGCTGCACTTTCAGCATGCGATATGCTTGATGAGTCGGTAACAAAACTCAACCAGACCATGGATGGCGGTATATGGAAATTTGCAGCTAAATTTCCTGCAACTAAAGGATATATGACCTCTGTGAAACAGTTACTTAATGCTGTAAATGATGCTTCTTCAGAAATAGTAAGACCAGCAATTCAGGTATTGAGTGATTATCCTATGTCAGGACTTAAAGTTGACGATGGGTTCAGCATATCAACAATTAATGCATATATAGCTTTACTTGAAGATATTGAACCTAAAATAGATGAAATATCAGAAACCATGAAAAATATCAATCTGCCAATGGGATTAAACAGCATGATTTCTGAATATGCTGATCAGCTTGTTTCTATGACAACATCTTATGATGATGCCAAAGAATTTCTGCCACTCTTCCAGATATTTGTCGGAGACGGAAGTGACAGAACATACCTTCTGACTGCGCAGAATTCTTCTGAACTCAGGGCATCCGGTGGTTTCCCTGGTTCTATAGGAACAATCCGCATAAGAGATGGAGTATTAACAATTGGTGATTTCCAAAGCGAACCTAAAGTTCTTGCCCAGCATACATCTGCGAACTCACAGATAACCGATTTAGAATATGAATTGTTTGGTGCATGGATATATAATCCTCGAGATGCATGTTTTGATCCTGACTTTGAAAGAACCGGATATATATGGGCTGTTGCCTATGAAGAACGAAACAACGAAAGTGTTGACGGAGTAGTTTCGCTTACACCTACTATTATTCAGGATTTACTCGGCATTGTAGGTGATATTACATTGTCAGATGGAACAGAACTCACAAGTGAAAATGCTACTAAGGTTTTGCAGTACGATATGTATTATAAATATCTTGATGCTTCTCATGCAAGCACTATGAACGAAAGCAATAATTATGTTGATGATTTGTTTTCTGAGACGGCTAAAACAGCCATGGCTAAGCTTGTAGATAATTTCGATATCAAGAAAGTTAGTGATTATTATAAGATATTAGCCGATGGCGCAAAGAAGCGTACAGTAATGATGTGGATGAAAGATGAAAACGAACAGGAACTCGTCCGTAACGCTGGTTACTCAGGAACTCTTAATTTCGATCCTGAAAACCCTGAAACAGGTGTATATTTTAACTTCACTGACCCGTGTAAACTCGGCTGGTTCCTTGATATTAACACTGAAGTAAGCGAGCCAGTAATTAACGACGATGGTACCCGTACTTACGAGGTAACTGCCACATATGGCAATGTCATTACTAACGAAGACATTACTAACGGCAGTACATACATTATCGGCAACTACGGCGGCCGCATAAGCGGTTACGCACATATATTTGCTCCAGCTGGCGGAACAATATCCGACTTTAAGGCAAGTAATGGTGGAAAAATGTATATGAATGAATACCATGATCATCAAGTAGCTTATATGTTTGGTATCGGTATAGCCCCTGGCTCACAGCTGACAATTACTTACAAAGTAACAACTGCTGCCGGTGTGACAACCCCGCTTGGCGTCAACACTACCCCTACTCTGCAGGAGTATAGGTAAAATTAAACTAATTATGGCGGCTCAATGTTATGAAATTGAACCGCCTTTAATTATTTATTTGATGCTAATGCTATTTTTCAATTATTGGAGACATTTTTAAACTCACATAATAATACTTGCCCTCATATTTATCATAAGCGCTACATAATCCTGCAAACTGTAAATTGTAAATATTCTTTATAAAATAAAAGACACCCGCAATAAATAATGCGAGTGCCTTTCAACCAAAATCAATATGGTTATCTCTGTAGTAGTATACTAACATATCTGTTATTTAATTACAATAAATTTTAAAATTTATTTTTATTTATTTTCAACTTTTCTATCAAATGTATTGTAATTAATTTTTTCTTTTTTTAACTCAACCAATATCTTTAAATCATCAATGTCTTTTATTCCCATTTGCCCACGAATATTATCAAATGCATTTTGCGATACTTCTTTTTTTATGGCACTCAGCATCTCTATAAATTCCTTCATCATATTTTTAAATTCTGAAGCGGGTAAATAATATTTAAAATAAATTAATAAATCCATCAATTTCTTCTCAGTATCTTTTGAGTAAGATGCTCTTAATTGTTTAAAATATTTTTCTTTTATTCTTCCTTTTTTACTTTTGTCTTTTGTTTCTGTAATGCAATAAATCCTTTCATTATGAGCACACGAGTTTCTAACTTTTCTAAGCCAATGTAAACTTCCAATTAATAATTTAACATCTGGATACCCTTTTTCATCAATCATACCATATAATTCACATAAACTATGTTTAACAATCATTTTACTATTGTTCAACACATCAATAAATGTTGAAAAATTTATAACCTTTATCATTATCCATGTCGGAATTGATGTGTGTTGATTCATGTAAAACTTTACATAATCCAACTGGCTTTTACTTAATTCACTATATGCTGAAGAAATTGCACTTATTTTATTTTGTAACCTTGCCTTTTCCGAATATGCATTCGCATCATACCAAGGTATTTTTCCATTATCATTACACTGATCAAATTTATACCCTGTTAATGTCCTAACTTCTTCTTCAATCTGTGTAATATATCTAAGTAAAAAACTCCTTAACTTCTCATCAAATTTTTTTAATTCATAAATATTTGCCAAATCAGTATTAGGTAAATAAATATGTTTTCCAGTATTATCTATTCCGCAGATAAACGGATATTTATAACCATTAACAATATTAAAATATCCCATTCTAACAAGAATTTCTTTATCTTTAGTACTATTATTACAAGTAATTTTCTTATTATTTCTCAATTTTTTCAACTGTTGATTATATGTCAAAAAAACTTTTTCCTCACTCATAATGTGCTCCTTGTACCATTTCATTAAATTAATCGCCAATAATGTAATTCATATATTACATACAGTAAATGTTCAAGAATATAAAAATTATAGATTTTACTTTCCAACTTAGAGAGGCTACTTCTTGTGTCCTCTCATCTTCTATATATATTTATTAAATTTTAATAATTTCCTACTTTTAAATAATAATATCCATAACATTGAATCAATCATCCTGTTCTAATTAATAGATTTCTATTAAAAATTCATGACTAATCCAACTGCTAATTTCGATTTAAACTGTTATTATAGTATCATATTGACTTTGATTTATCAAGTTCTTGCTATGAGTCCGTTGATTTTATGTCGCGAACGTTTCTATGTAAAATGCAGTTATCACATCCCTATGATAACTGCATCTATATTAACTACTTATTCTGTTCTTTCAACTGTCTCTTTAGCCTTGCTATCTCAACGTCTTTCTCTGCACTCAGTTTATCAGATGCTTCACTTCTCTTCTTCAACTCTTCTGAAAACATACTGAGCACCTCCTCTGGTCTTTCCATATACTCACTAATATCACGATGTACTCCTTCAAGGTCAGGAAATATCCCGATAAGCTGCTCTATCTCCTGTGGAGTTTCAGCTACGAATAACGACAGGTACTTCAGACGGTCAAGCTTCATCTTCTCCGTCACAGCTTTGTCCTTATACTGTGTACTGTCATAGTCACATTCCCGTATCTCAGTACGCCCTTTCTTGACATCAGCATATCGGTATTTCCTAAATGTTTCAAGACTTATCAATACATAATCCTGCAAAAGGTCTATCTCAATCCCAGTATTGAACTTCGTATTTCCTACATGAAAATATAACTCCTTATTCAACTCACTGATAAGACTGCTGCTACTGTTCTCAAAAAAAATAATAGTATGAACCGGCCTCATATCCTTATATGATGGCTTTGAAGAACCATTCAGCAAATTGTTCAACGAAGTACTCATCGATTCCCCAGTCTTTCCTAACTCACTTTTGCCTGCCAGCTGCTTGTACTGGCGCAGTACAAGGTCCGCCGAGTAACACGATATTCTCGCTGCTGGAAAATCATATAATGTAATTATTCCGTTTAAGAATTTTATTTCTTAGTATTTCCCTCATATGCATCATTAACACATTTATAAATTGCCTCTATTTTTTCATTAATAATCTTAAATTCTTCCGCTTGTTCATCCTGTTCATAGTTACGGTTATTTCCACACTCAGCTAGATAACTTTCCAATTCATTAATCTTACTTTTTAGTTCTTTATAAAAATCTCGATTAGTGTACTTAAAATATAAGGCACTTCTTAGCATAGCATCAAGTTCATCTACTAATTTACTAAAATCTTTCATTCTTTCGTCTTCGAACCTTATATATCTTCTTGCTTCCGGAATCTTATATATTAAAAAATCATCAAATATCACATTATAGTATTTTGCCATAGAATTGCTATGATTAATTCTTTCCGTCTGTTCATATGTTTTTTTGAACAAAATTATATTGCCTAATAATGTAAAAGCACCAACCACAGCGCCAGCAACAGTACATATAGCACTGATACTCATATCATATGTCACCCTCTTCCATAATTACAACTTCCGTTTAATTGATTCAGCTATATCCAGTGTAGCAGCCTTAATTGTAAGACGGCTTTCAGTATTTGCTAATCCTATCTGATTAACTATATCAGAGAAAAGTCCTTGAACAAAGGATGATGCTATCATCTCTATATAGTCAGGAAATTCAATTTCAAAATTCTTGCTAATATCTAATTTGCCTTTTATCTGTTCTTCATATATAGAAACTCCATATTCATATCCCGCTAAATTAGGAATTGATTTATCAAACTCAAGTACTATTGAATTATCCATCATTCAATACTCTCCTTCTTTATTACATAACTTAAATTATACATAGTTCCTGGGAGATACACATCTACATCTCTTATAACACCATCTTCTGGAATTGAATTAATATAATCATTATTCTTATTGAATCCTATAAATTCCTCTTTGTTAAATCTCATATGATCCGCATAAAAAAATAAAGCTCTGTTACCCGATGCCATATAACATAACTGATCTGATGCTTTTTCTCCTAATGAAGATATCAGACTGGTTAAACCTCTGCCACCAGTCTTATTCTTTTGTATGCTTCCAGATATTTTATCCTGAAAACTGGATATGGTATAAAAATCTTTTTCAGAATATTTATCTGAGAAATACCTTTCATGATTATTCTTAGCTTTTTTTACCCAGATATGTCTTTCATTGACTTCTTGTGATGACTTCATTTTATTCATCAGTGGAACATAGAACAATTCCTTTGAAAAATTAACAACACATGCATTCAAACCATAATAATTATCTAAATCATCCGCTGTGCTTTTATATGTATCATCAGTTAAATCTAAATCTATGAGACAATCTGTTTTCGCATGTTCACCAGAATTTCCTACTAACTCTATCAAAACTTCTGTCAATTCATCAACACTGCTCTCATTAATACAATTATTCTTTAGAAAACACCTTATATCTGTCATTAATTTAGATAAACATTTTTTATCACAATAATCCTGATATGTAAACACTTTCCTGAAATGTTTTCTATCTAAATCATACTTGAATTTCTTTTCGAATATATCAAAACCATCATTGACATTATTTAAACACGAATATTTAAATCCTTCTGTCCATATACTATCTGTAACTTTATAACAAATATATACTTTCCTATGATATTTCTCCATAACAATATGAATTACACATTCCAACACAATATATACCAGCTTATCGTTAAAAGATGTCTCACCAATATCCAGCATTATAGGATACTTAAGGGCACTGTACTTGACAACTGTATAATGTAAAAGATGAATTATATCTCTCATTCCAGTCCCTGTAATAACATTCTTATGATACTCTATTAAAAAACATTTCAATTTTCTTCCGTTATCATTACATGTACTCAATCTAATCCTACGCTTATAATACCTATCTCTACATGTAAATGGATTCTCTAATATTAAAAGTTCATCATTTTTCATTTCCCTCATCCCTCTGATTTCAGCTTTTCCCCTTCCCCATAGCCTCAAGCAACAAAACCACCGAAGCCACTGCCGACGGAGTCATCTTGTATTTCTTTTTCAGCCCCGAAATAAACATTTCATCTTGTGTAATATAAGCCTGTTTCAACTGGTCTATCGTAAGAAATGCGTACTTTGTACCATCTATCATAGCAGAACTTTTATCTTGCTTCAGGCTGCTTTCATAACCATCCTTATTAAATTTAACATCCAATTTTTCATTTCCAAATTTATGATATAATAAAAATTGTGTTTTACCACCTTCAACTAAATCTCTATAGAAAGCAAATATGCTTCCATTTATCTGCTTTGCTGTGACATTAATTGGCTGTCCATTAACTCTGAAATACTTCAATTCCCTATTAATACTTTCAGCTATAGAATCGTAAAATCCATCAAGTGTAAAATGTTCTCCCTTTTTATAATCATATTTCGGACTTAATTTGGCTGATATACTTGTTCCCCATGTTTTCTTGCCAACAGACATTTTATTACTTCTTCCAACAAAAAGAATTCCTATTTCGTGGAATTCAATAAACCCATTAAAACCAATATGATTAACCATTAACGAAAATTCCAACGGACTGATGAATGGACCCGGCTCATATACATTCCTATTTGTCTTTCTATTCTCCCATTCATAATCCATAGCTCTGTTAGTTCTTAACAAATCCCAATATGTCGTATTAGAATATGTTAATATTATCTTATTATCCTTATGTGTTAAATTATCAAGTCCTACTGTCATAATCATACGAACACCTGTGAGCGTTTAATAACCATTCTGATTGATTTTCTATCTGTTTTGGAAGACTATACACATTAGCAGCATTCTTATGATTCATAATAATATCAAATGGTTTATCTTTTAATTTTCTTTTAACCAAAACAGTTATTAGAAATTTCACATTTCTATTATAAGTTAACAATAGTTCTTCCTTATATCTTTTGCAAATTCCACATAATCCATAGACAACTTTATTGAATCTTCTTTATTGTTAGAATATAAATTATATATCAATCCACTTGCAATATTACAGACAAATAATGTAAAAACAGACAAAAATAAAGATATATCTACAGTATCAATTTCCATAAAGTTATATGCAATAAATAACACTATACTAGCTGCAATAAATCCCGGAAAATCTTTGTCAAACAATATTTTATATAACAAAGTATTTTTATTATTTTTCCTCACTGGAATCTCCTTTTCGCATTCTTTTTATGTATATATGTTTCATTATTGTCGTTTATATTTAAACATTTAACAAATTATTAGGTTATTTTAATTGTGATTAGTATTTATTGCAAAGTTACTTTATTAGTTATTTGCAATATTTTATATCTTAATTGTAAATATCCTCTTATTTCCAGATATGCTTTCCAAATTAAAAAACAATAAAAATACAATACTTATAGTTAATAGAAACTGCAACATTTCTTTACTAAGTATAAATTTCATACATCGGATTAACCTTCTCTTTAACATAGTCTCCGCCCTTTCTATGTAAAATAGTAATCCGACTATTAACTTTAATTCCAACTGTAATTACAATATCATATCAATGTGATGTCAGCAAGGGGATTATTATGGAGAACTATAGTAATCTCAAAAATAACTGTTTGCTTCTTCTGCAAATGCATTGCTGTAATCAAATACCGCCACATTCTCAACATAATCCATTTACAGCTCACTCCGCCACCCAGGCTTCACACTCCCCATACTCAAGCACATCTGCTATCCTCTTGCAGGCGTTGCCGTCACCATATGGATTGCACGCATGAGACATAGCGTCATAAGCTTCATGATTCTCCAGAAGTTTCTTAAAATTACGATATATTGTCTCCTCGTCTGTTCCAACCAGTCTTAATGTACCGGCTGCAACACCTTCCGGGCGTTCTGTTGTATCACGCATAACCAGTACAGGCTTGCCATATGATGGGCATTCTTCCTGTATTCCGCCTGAATCTGTAAGACAAAGATGGCACCTTGCTTCGAAATTATGACAATCAAATACTTCTATAGGATCAATAATATGTATCTGGCTGCAATCCCCCAGTTCTTCATCTGCTGCTTTTTGAACTACTGGATTCATATGAATAGGATATACCGCCTTACATTCTGGATGTTCATCAAGCACTCTCCGAATAGCCCTGAACATATGATGCATAGGCTCTCCTAAATTTTCCCTTCTGTGAGCAGTAATAAATATAAGCTTTCCATCTCCAACCCAGTCTAATTCTGGATGAGTATATTCTTCACTGACTGTATGCTACTTTAAACTATAAATATTAATATAACTACAATTAAAAATATCATGATGAAACTTACCGTCATTTGCAATATATAATGTATCATCCAAAATAACAATCCCCTCTATTGCATGTGAATCTTCTAATTGATATTCACAACTTATAATTCCACTTTTTAAATTGTATTTAAAGACAAAATTATTATCTCCTAAGTAATCCGCCCCAATTGTTACATATAAATTATTGTTTATTAAATAAATGTGATCCTGATCTTTATAATTAAATTTGTATTTTTCCTCTATATCACCATATTTATTCAACTTTAATAGAAATTTATTATAACATAATACCCAGATATTATCTTTATCAACAGCTATACCATTTGATTTATACTTTGAATAATTTCCCATTGAAATTTTTGAAAGTATTTTTCCTGTCTTATTTATTTCAATTACAAATTTCCCAGTTGCCATCCATAATGAATCATTACATATATCATATGCTATCCCTTGTAAATCAAATTCATCATCTTTTATTTGATCTACTTCTATGATATTTAGAGTCTGTGTAAAATCTTTATTAACTTCAATTAATCTTGGATGTAATTGCTGATCATTATTATTATTACCATGATCAGCTATCCAAAAAGAATCATCACATTTATCATATGTCAACCCAGTACATGTAAAATCGTTTTGTTCAAATTCCTCAAATTTAATTTTATTTGTTTCGTTTAATCTTGTAGTCTGCTCTGTAACTCTTTTTTCTGGCTTAATTGGCTTATTACTATGCCTAATCATTACTGCGGTCAATATTAATATTATTATAAATATACCCTGTATTAATATAATACATTTTTTTTTACTCATATTTTTCCTTCCTTTTTATTAAACAATTTTTGATAAGACAAATAAAATCCCTATTAAGCCAAATAGCATAAATTGCGTAAAACGGTATAAATAATATAGTTATTATCTTTTTATTAATATAATATATTATTGTACTCGTAATGATTCCTAACAATAGTATTAAATACTTTTTTATATTGTACTTAATACACAAATATTTTCTAGTATCAATAATTCTATATATCATTGCGACCAAATATCCTACAAATGTAGATAAAGAAGCCGCATATAATCCAATATATGGAATTAGAACAATATTAACTATTATATTTATTGCCGCTGAAATCATAGTTGTTTTTGCTATTTCAAATGTTTTTTTAGTAGCAACATATACTACTCCTAATAATCCAACAATAACATTAAACAATGATGCAATTAAATATATTGGAATATTATAATATGCCTCGCTAAATGACTTATTTATAAACCAATCAAATATAATTGGCAACACAACTATCATTCCAACACATATTGTTGAGAAAATCGTTATAATTTGTTCTATTGTTTTAGTAAAAAAAGAATCTCTATCCTCATCGAAATAATGAACTGCTCCTGTTTCATGCCATGCTAATAAAAATATGTTAAATAATGTCATAAAAACAGTCGGAAATTTATGTGAAACAGCAAGCACTCCATTAGCAGCAGCCCCAACATAATATGCTACAACTAATCTATCCGAACTGTTCATAACCCATATCGATAGTTGATTAGGAACCAAAGGCATAGAATATTTTATTTCCTCAATTATAACAATCTTACTTATACTAAATATTGATATGTACCTATATATTCTAAGCTTTACAAAAATAAATAAACAACAAAACAAATTTCCTATAAATGTTGATATTAACATTCCAACTGCACCCATTTTAATAAATGCGATACATAACACATTTAATATAATAGTTATAAATGAGCATATAAAACTTCCAACGGTATATTCAATCGTTTTTTTCAATCCCCTTGAAATTTGTAAAAATAAATTACTAAATGTTGTAATTGTTAAAATAAGCAAAATCCATACTTTATATTGTAACTTATTAACTGGTATTAAAAAAATATAAAGCAATAAAAAACACAAATTCAAAAAAAATAAAATAAAAAAAGCATTTGATATGATACTCTTTTTTTGTGATTCTTTTTGACATGTTAATAGATATCTAAACACGCCTTGATCAATCATTATAGACACTATGGGAACAAGCAATTGTACTATTGTTGTCACTAAATCTACTGATCCATATTCTTCTGTAGATAAGAGTGCTGTATAAAGAGGCAATAATAAAAAAGTTATAAATTGCGTTGATATCCTTCCTATAGTAATTATCAATGTATTTTTGCCCAATTCCTTTGTCCGTATCATTTTTTTTTCATACATACTTTGCCTACCTTAATTTATCTTTTATTCTTTTTTGATATTTTTTCCCTACTTGTTTTATTGCTCCATAAGGTGCTTCAATAATATTTTTTATTGATATAAAATTTTTCTTTATATTACTTAGTTCTTTATTATCATCAGATAATTTTTGTGACATAATTTCTTTCATATCCTTTTTTATCCATTGATCACCATTAACCATTACTCTATTTCTCATAGATTCATAATTCGGTGTGTCTATTTCCGGTATAAGTCCTAGCGTCATTAATGCATGAGAATTAAAACAATGCGGAGATAAACACATATGACCTATCGGTTTAAAAACTATAGGCTTTGATAAATCTCTGTAAATGTTCTGAGAATAAAAAGATTTATAACACTGTTTTGCTTCTCCTGTTGCTAAATTTAAAAACAATGCCCAATCTCCTGCATAACAAAATTCTTTTCGCTTTATATTAAATGTAGAATATTTAAATCTAAACATATTTGAATCAAATTCTTTATTCCATACATTATAAAAATCTTTATCACTTAAAGATGTTAATTTTTTCATTTTTGAAGTTCTTTCATCGCGAGGAATTGTAATATGACATAATGCTCCAAAATTTTTAATACACAATTCTTTTATTTGCGGGATTTGACCTATCAATGAATCATCAGGCACCATCTCAATGGTAACAGACGCCTTACTCTTTATCACTCTTTTTACATTTTCTATATAGGTATTCAATAATCCACTTCTGATCAATTCCGCATAATGAAATGAACACTTAAATTCTAACTTTGACAATATATCGTCATCAAACTGTAATATTTCATTAATTCTATTTGATAATGTCATATTAGTAACCAATTCCACATAATGCCCTTCTGTTAGAATCTCTTTCAATATATCTATAACTTCATGAGGTAATAATGTTTCTCCCTCTCCACAAAAATTAAATAAACATACGCCACCTAATCTGTCTTTTGATAATGCTTTTCTAATATATTTAGCATCATATTTAAATAGTGGCATTTTATTTGTTTTTCTTCCACTTATATGAGGAACATAACAATACTCACATTTCAAATTACATGCTGTGACTGGAATTAAACAATTAATGAATCTTTTCATAGCCTAAATACATATTCCTTTCTGCTAAAATTTAATTATTAATTTTTATTTAGCATACCATTCATAATAGCTTGTGCTAAATTATCATAATATTTTATAATATTTGTATTATTATACACACGCGGTTCTTCTATCATTTTCTTAAAATTAATCTCCGATATTTCATTTTTATCCTTTATAAGTTTAACAGTAGAAATATCTTTAATAAACTCATATACTCCACTAACCTTTTTACTTGAATTATCAAGTGCTATACATGGAGTACCAGAGATAATACTCATAATCATACCATGTAATCTATCTGTAACTACAAATCCTGAGTGTGAAATAAGTTCTATCAATTTTAATAACTCTTTTTCTCTATTTTCTTTTGTTACTCGCAAATGCCTTATTACAGTGTCACTTTTATTAACTTTATATGTACACTCTAATTTTTCCTCTATTTTTTCTATTTCAGCTGTTTTTTCTTTATCATTTCTCTCTATAACTAAGCATGATTTTTGATTATATTTTCGTCCCAGATTATTTGTAAAATTTAAGAACAATACTATATCAGGAACTAATAACAACTTATTTTCTGGCAATAATTTCCTGTTTATAGCAAAATTATAAGAATTCATTTCTCTTAAACACATAATTAAATTTTTATTCTTCATTAATATTTTTTTAAATTTATCAATCTCTCTTTCTTCGCATTCCTTAAAAAAAATAGTTTGAGGAAAAATAATCATTTGATTTTCGGAAAATGATTTTATTATGTTAACTATATGATTATGTTCATTTTTCCATAATGAACCAATCGAGCCTCCTCCAGTAATGATGATAACATCCTCTTTGTTTATATATTTTTTTATTTTTCTTTTATTCCCCCTATATGAATTTTTACTTATCTCTATAACATCACAATCAAAATACTTCTTTATAAATGCTTCTTCTGCATAAACAATTGCTTGATCTCCCATATTACCATGCTCTGGTACCCCCATTATTATAAATCTTTTATTTTTTTTAATACTTTTGAGTTTTTTTAATTCTTCATCAGAAAGGGAATGCCAATAATCAACAATCAAATGAAATGGAATTTTTATAGAATAAGGAATTAAATCTAACAAACTGTTAATAAACATATACATCTCCTTTTTAATTTAAAAAATTTTTAATTTTAGCAAGTAATTCATATAATTTAGCAAAATATCCACATACTAAAAACTGTATTTTTCTTGCAAAAGACAGTTTTTTATTTATTATAATTGCCTTTTTATATTTTTTTATCACATCCTGTATTGTCATTTGATATATTCTTAGTTCTTTACTATTCCCAATTATTGCTTTATCTAAAAAACTTATATAATATCTTATATATCCTACCATAATATCATTTATATTGTTTGGAAATCTTCTTTTGCTATCATTCATAACAAAACCTATGGCATCTAAAACCTCTGCTGATTTAGAATTAAATATTGCATTAGTAATTGAATCTTTTCTTTGCCTATAAACATATCCACTTTGCCAAATAAAATATACCTTTTCAGACTTTAAAAATACTTTATAAATTGTAATAATATCCTCAAAATGCTTACCTATAGGAAATTCTACATTTTGAAACAATTCTTTTTTGAATATTTTATTAGGTGCATAGAATTGATAAAATTGAGGATACATCAAATTTACAATAGCTTCATTTTTGTTATAGATATCAATCCCATTTTTTCCTCTCTTTATAATACGCTTATCTATTTCTAAGTCAAAATTACAGCACACAATTTGTGCATTCTTCTCCAATACAATTTTCATCATATCTGAATACATATTTTCATATATCCAATCATCACTATCTACAAACCCTAAATATTGTCCCTGTGCTTGTGCTATTCCAAAATTTCTAGTTGCAGCAAGTCCTTCGTTTTCTCTATGAAAAACTCTTATATTACTATATTTCTCTCCGAAATAATCACAAATTTCTCCACTATTATCTGTCGAACCATCATCTATCAAAAGTATTTCAATATTTAAATACTTTTGATTTATTATAGAATTACAACATTCCTCTAAATAATCTTGCACATTATACACTGGAACAATTATGCTCAAAAGAGGTAATTTTTCATTTTTTATATATATTTCCATTATAATATCCTTCCATTTAAATCTAATTACAATATGGCACTCCAAAAACTATAATTTTGAATTTGATCCATTCCTGTGAAATATGATCTTACAAAATCAGCTGTAAAAACAATTATAACAGCTGTATAAATTATAATTTTATATTTCTTTATTTTATTAGCAATCATAGGAACAAATATCATTGAATTAATACTAAACAGCCAATATACTCTATTATGTTCTGGAATATACGGTGCATTAATAGCGATTATAAGGCTAAATAATTGCATCCATAAATTTAATGAATAAACCTTGTCATTTAATTTGAATATAAACTGTATAAGTAATCCTAATCCTAATATGACAAATGAAATTACAACAAAACTAATAGTAACTGAATGATAATATTTACGAGTTTTTAAATAATACAATAATTTTTCTGATTTCATAAATTTTGAAAAGAAATTCCAAAATATTGGAAAGAAAAATGTACATAAACTTAAAATTACAGTGGACTTCTTTATATCACATTTTATATTATACAAAAAATATAACGGAATATATACTAATGCCATTATATGAAATGTAGAAGCAATCATTATAAAAATAATATATGGAATAAATTTTTTTGAATATATAAATTTAAATGCAAGTAGAACTATTCCAATTGATATAAACTGTCTTATCCCATTAAACATATGAAAATAATTATAACTTAAAAAGAAAATTAAAATACTCATGCCTATATCTTCAGAATTTTTTATTATATATACATAAAAAATCAGCCATGATATTGTTCCTGTAATAAATATTATAGCAAAGAAATTATCAGTAATACCCGCTACTAAATTATTAAATAATAAATATCCCGCTTCTGCATTATCTGCATATATCTGATATGATCCATTCAGTGAATGTTGAAATATCCTATAATATGTAATTCCTGTATCCGTTCCAACACTTATATTTCTAAATGCTATCAAAACCCACATCGGAATAAATATTAATACAAAATATATTATTTTTTTATCATATGTAATTTTACCATTTATAAATGACAGCTTAAACTGCATTTGTTTTCTGTTAATTTTAAAAATATAGCAGAAAAATAAAGTAATAAATAACACTCCTAAATAATATATTAATGACATTTCTTACCTCTTTTCTTTAACATCTTATATGTCTGTAAATATGGAAAATGCTTAATACCAATTGTTTTTTTTAAGAAACCTATTTTCCATCCAGAATTCACTAACCCATTTTTAAAATTTTTTATATTATTATCACAAATTAATTTTGAAACATATTCATCATAATATGGCAAATTTCCTAATAATTTTAAACATTTCAAATCTGGATTTACTGCCAATTGAATAAATCTATCAATAGGAACATTAGATTCTAATAAATCAGGCGCAAATATATTATTTGAAAATATTTGTATATAATATAATGCGCCTTTCTGTATTTCCCTTATTTTTTTATAATCCTCTGTATCAAATTCCGATTTTTTTAGAACAGGAATAATTTTTTCATCTGATTCTTTGTCATAATTATACCCTACAGTTGTTCCATGATAAGGCATAAACATTGTTTCATATAATATTGTTCCTGCTTCAAGTTCATTATCCCTATCTGTTATAAATCCATATGATTCATCTTGATAAGAGCTTTCTCTTTTCCCAAAATAAATTCCTATTTTTTTTGATTGTGGAAATATATTATTTAAACTGTGCTGCATTGATCCTTTCCATCCAATATCAACTAATGCACTATTGTTATCAAAATAATCTAGTTTGTTTAAATAATCTTTTAACATATTTTTCCCTGTCTCGGAATTATTCCATAATATAGGCATAACATTTTCTATAACCGATGTGACATTTTTATTATTTATTAAACTTTCTTTCTCAACTCCATACCGTTTTAAAACATCCTCATAAGCATTAATTTCTAAATTCCATTTGTCAAAAAACCTCTCAATTGTTTCATCCACTCGAGGTTCTGTCATCTCTAACAATTGTTTTACAGACATATCTGGTTTAACAGCAGCTACTCTTACTGGTTTTCTCGAAATATAAAGATATATATTTTTCCCTGATTTTCCCATAAATGTTTCATAGCATTCTCTAATAAATAATCCCTCTCGCGCAAGAAAAAATAATTTATCAATATTTTTCTTTACTTTAATATCTTGTAACCAATTACAAAACTGAAACATGACTGGACCTAAATATATATATCCTAATTTATAATATTCATTATTTTGATATGGGAAATAATTATAACCTATTCTATCATATATGTTTTGTTTGGGAGTTAAATTGCTTATTTTATTACATTTATAATGTATCGCCCTTATTCCTGATTTAATAGCCATTAAAAAATCGCTTTTTATATTATCCCCAATATGAATAATATCTTTATTTTTTACACCTAACTCATTTTGAACAATTTTATATAACTTTCCCGTAGATTTTCTTGCTCTATACTCAGAGGAAATAAATATATTATTAATATTTTTATAACCACATTGTATTAAAATACTCATGATATTTTCAGTTGATAAATACATATCGCTAATAACTATAATTTTTTTATTTTCATTTATGCAATAGTTATATATTTCTTTTATTTCCTTATTTGGAACTATATTATCTAATTCAATTTTTAATTCCATTTCTTTTAATTGTTGCTTTACATTTAAATATTGATCATTTATACACGCATAAATTTCATTCAGATTTATTTCTTGATACTTACTTATTTCATATGCTAATTTCTGTGCCATTATTCTGTCTTTAACAAAATCACATTTAGGTGAAATCCATCCATTCTCTTTAGCAACTTTTTCTACTAAAGAAAAAATCATTTCTGGTTTATTTACATTTCTATACACAAGCGTATCAAATACATCAAATGAAACATATTTATATTTTTTTATAATATTCAACTTATTTTTTATATTCATTTTTATCCCTTAAGATATATATCTTATTTTTGATATAATATCATTTAAATTTCTTTAATTTCATCCCCAAAAATCTTGCAGTCATGTTGGGAATATATTCCACTGCTACTTTCCAATTTTTATCTTCTATAATTCTTTTCAATATATATTTAGCCATACCAGCACCAGCATTATTAGTACCATATGTATTCATATATGGCTCGGCTCTATAGAACTCTCCTGTATCCTGATATCTTTTGTATAAAGACTTGAAATTAAAATCATGCGAATGAAATACTTGTGATTCAGCACAATACTTAATCCTGTAATCATTCATAATTAACTTATGTGCTATATATTGATCCTCATTTGATGCAAATCTCTTTCCGTCATAATAATTTAGTTTTTCAAATACATCTCTTTTTATCGCTGATGAAGCATCTGAAAAGAAAAAAGTATTAAGTCCTAATTTTTCTATATCATCTTTTGTTTTAACAAAAGAGACATTTCCATAATTCTTTTCTCTAGTGTATTTTTCAATATTATTTTTTTCTGCAAGCTGCCGAGAATATGCTGCATCACATTCTCCTAATTCAATATCTTTTGTAAGATAATAAAGCCAATCATCTCTTACAATCTTTATATCCTGAGATATAAAGACGATTATATCAGCTTTACATGTCTTTGCCATCATCTCCCTTGTGGCAGAATGCGAAAAATCTTTAGGTTCAATCTCTACATACTGAGCATTAATCCTTTTTAAAATTGCTTCACTATTATCTTTTGACCTTGTAAGAACAAATTTTATTTCATGTAAATCAATATTATTTTGTTTCTGAATTGATTGATATAAAGGTTCAATATACTTTTCCGCATTAAATAATGGACAAATAATATCTATATTCACTCTTTCACCTTCCTATTGTGCCCCGCTTCCCTTCAACACTGAACTAAATGTCTTAAATATAATCTTAATATCCAGCCACAGGCTCTGATGCTCAACATAATACATTTCCATCTTCTGTCTCTCGCCACTTTCATATGTAGCATTATTTCTCGCATATGCCTGCCAGTATCCTGTTAGCCCCGGCTGTACACTTAAAAGCTTGGCTGTATCCTTTCCATATATTTCAATTTCCTTTTCTACAATTGGACGAGGTCCTACTATAGATATATCACCTTTAAGAATATTGATAAGCTGTGGCAGCTCATCGAGGCTTGATTTCCTTATGAAATTCCCCACCTTTGTTATTCTCGGATCATTGTCTATCTTAAATTCTGTTCTGTATTGTAACAGCTGCTCCGGTGTCAATATTTTTTCTATATCAACATCAATATTTTTCATACTTCTGAATTTATATACGCATATTTTCTTTCCGTTTTTTCCTATTCTTATATGACCATAAAAAGGATTACTTCCATCCTCAGCAATTACACATATCATAATAATTAAGAATACTGGTGATAATATAATCAATCCTATTGCAGATAACACAATATCAAATGTTCTTTTTATTATAAGATATATATGTCTGCCAAATGTTTTTTCTACTTTATATACGCTTTCATCATACTGATAAGGAACTTTGTTCTCAAGTATTTCACTAATGGCACCTATCTGTTCATCAATTTCTAATTGTTTCATAATATGCTTCGGATGATATACTACACATCTTCCCATTGCCATAACAAAACGCTTTATATCTCCCTTCATACTTTTGTCATATGGCATATCATAACTCTCTGAAGTTGCTGCTATCTGCTCATATTCTTTAGGACGAAAACTCCATTCTCCTATCAAACCTGGTTTTATAGTAAGTTTTCTTTTTTGTAAAGGAATATAGTTCATGTATTCCACTACCGATGGTGATTGGGGACCTATAATCCCTATATCCCCACACAATAAATTATAAGCCACTGGAAGTTTATCTAAGTGTAGCCTGAACAATATTCTACCAGTTACCATATATGGATTCTTACCGTTATTCATACAATCCTGTGCATTCATTTTCATCGTACGGAATCTATATTGCAGATACTTTCGTCCATTCCTGCCGATTCTGACACTTGAAATTATTATCTTACCTGGCGATTCAATTAACATTCCAATTCCAACGAATGGAATTAATATTAATGTCAGCACACATCCTATAAGACCTGCAATAACCTCAATAGTTCTCCTTATAATCACCTGATAAAACATCATGTTCTTAGATGACATATAGCTTATTGTAGCATAGGAACCTATCTTTTTAAATTGTTTATACCCATCACACAATTCATATTCTCTTAATCTGACATGAACATTTTTACCTATGCTCTGTAATGTTGATATAATCTCTGAACTCAGCTGATCATCTATATCGTTTGCCGATAATAATACTGAGTCAGCCTCTCTTTCCTCAATAGCCTGAATATATGTATCTTTATCTGCTATAACATCTACACCATAATAATCATTGCCTATTTGATTACTATCAGTTAGTACAATGCCGACTATTTTATAGTTATCATCATTTTTCAGTCCTGACATTGTCTCTTCAATGTACCATGAATCGCTTATTACCACAACCCGTTCCTGATATCTGTCACTTGCATATGCAACTCGTAATATTCTCTTTAGCACCTGTCTTCCCATTAACATGACCGGACATGATACAACTATAAATATAAGCATCATAGACCTCGAATAATTAGCGCTGTTTTTCAAAAAGAACAACACAACCATAACGAGAACTGATATATAAACAATTGTTTTTACGGTTTCGATTACCTCTTTTGTTATATTTCTACTTATGAAATCAATATTCTTCATAAAAATCAGATTAATCAGAATATACATTATCGAAATCAATAAAAATAATATTATATAATCACTCCTGTGAATATTATTTTCTCCTTCTATCCAGTTAAACTTAACTAAATATGCCATGCAAAACGATATTATCAGTGTTACCACATCCACAATGTACATAAAATACATGGCTGTTTTCTTTGAACTATTCATAATTCATCCTTTATGTAATTATCTATTAAATATGTTTATTCCTCATATCAATATACACAACTACGGAGCCAAAATCCTCCAAGAAGAAAGGTATTCTCTCTACCCCTCCCAACGAAATTCAGCTCCGTACAGGTTATTCCTCGCTCTTAACTTTCTTCACCGTATTTTCCATAATATTTGCCGTAATACTTGCCATAGTATCTGCCGTAATATGAATTACCAGCCATATCAACCTTATTAAGAACGCATCCAAGAATCTTGCAGCCTACAAGGTCAAGCTGTTCTTTGGATTTCCTTGCGAACTTGTAGCTTATATCTCCTGCACCTATTACAAGTATTCCGCCATCACAGAACTTAGACATAACAGCGGCATCGATAACACTTCCTATTGGTGGTGTATCAACTATTATCATGTCAAATGTCTCTCTTGCACTTTCAATCAGTTCAGCAAATCTGTCATTTCCAACCAGTTCACTTGGGTTAGGAGGAACAGGACCTGCGAATATCATGCAGAAATTAGGCTCATCACTTACGCTTATAACATCTGTAAGTTCATTTTTTCCTGAAAGGTAATGAGTAAGACCATATTTAATCTTACCTTTTCTCCATCTGTTCTTCATAACTGATTTTCTTGTATCAGCATCTATAAGAAGTGTCTTCATTCCGTTCTGCGCAAATGACATTGCTAACTCAAATGATACTGTACTCTTACCTTCTCCTGGTGTTGTACTTGTTATGAATATTACCTTATTATTATCTCCTGAGAACTCTATGTTTGTTCGTAACATTTTATATGCTTCCCTTGTTCTGAAATCAAGATAACTTTTCTTTACTGAAAACTCCTGCATTTTTATTCCTCCACGCTTTCTTTAGCACCATTACTTTTCTTCTTATTCTCAAGTTCAGATGCCTTAAAGCTTCTTCCCTTATCATCATTCATAGTGATATCGGTTTTTGAACCACCTTTTGAAGGTACTGGTACTCTTCTCTTACCCTGATTACTATTCTGTCCTTCATTAACAGGGATAAGTGCCAGTGTACTGAGTCCAAGGTATCTCTCAATATCTTCAGAAGTCTTGATTGTATCATCAAGAAGATGCTGTATGATAATAACTGCTGCTGATATTACAATACCCACAAGAACACCTATTATAGTCCACTTAGGAATTGAAGGTGATACTGGTTCATCAGGAAGATTAGCCTGATCAACAACATTTACCGCTTCAATATCCATAACTTCTGTTATATGCTTGGCTGCCAGATCTCTGACTGAATTGGCTATCTTCTGTGCCTGTTCAGGTTCTGGATCTGTAACTGTAATTGCTATAATTCTTGTATCTGTAGCATTAGATGCTGATACTCTTTTAACAAGACTTTCGTATGTTTCATCAAGCTTAAGATCGTTAATAACACCTTCTATAACATATCTGCTTGTAACAAGCTGCTCATAATCTTTTGAAAGTGTTGATGATAACTGTACATCACTATAAGTAACTGATCCGCTTGCATTCTGCTTGTTAAGAATATATACCTTTGTTGTTGACTCATACTGTGGTGTAATAACAAAGAAGCTGTACATAAACGCAACCGATCCACACACTAAAGCTGCCACAACAATAATCCATAATCTGTGAATTAATACTCCAAATATTTCACGGAGGTCTATTTCAATGTTCTCTGTCTCTTTACTTTTTTCCTGCATTATATAATCTCCTTAATCTTATTCTGACATTCTATAAAAGCCTGTCCATGGCATTGCCATATAATATATCATCAACATACTGTTCATTATATTTTTTATACAGCATGTCGGCACATTCCTGAATCTTAGGTGTACGGCTGCCTTCACATCGGTGTGAATCAGTTCCGACATAATCAACTATCTGCTCACTAAGCAGTTTCTGTAGAAATTTCTTTATATCCTTGCCTATATCACCAAGTATGCTTGATGCATTAACCTGAATTTCTACACCCATATTCTTGATTTCACGCACATTTTCAATATCATCTACCATACATCCATACCGCTCAACATGCGCAATAATTGGCTGATAGCCTTCACTCATTATCTCATCTAATGAATTACGTATATACTGATATGGATCAGATGGCATAAATTCAACAAGTACATAATCTGTCCCATTCATCCTGCTGATGCGTCCGCTGTCAACACCTTCACATAATTCATCATGATACAGGATTTCATTTCCCTGATATAACTTTATTCCTAAATTACATTCATCTGCTGCTTCCTGTACCTCATCAATAAGCGCACTTACCTTCTCTGGTGAAGCATTGTGATGTCCGCTTTTAAAATGTGGTGTCGCAATAATATGCGTTATCCCCTCATTATGTGCGATTTCCAGCATCTTTAATGTCTCAGACATATCCCTTGAGCCATCATCTATTCCCGGAAGGATATGGCAATGAACATCTACGATATAATCCGCTGCCTTTTTCTTCTTTCCAAATAACATACTATTCCCTGTACTTTGTGATTCTTCTTATTTATAATAGGTTAACTTTAAATAAGCCTTAAATATCTTAACAATGTGCAATAGTAATGTCAACCAAACTGTAAAAAATTTAAGAATTTTGGCAAATCAGGGCAAAAAAAATCCCCCGGTGGGACATTACATGTCCGTCCAGGGGATTTCTAATGTGTTATAAATCTCACATCGGCTGCTTTCTATACTCATCATTCCTGCTGATTGCAAGATTAGCAAACAAATCTTGCGAATCACATCCTTTACTATAGTATGCCGTTAACATATTTGCTGTTATTGACTTACCGAACCGTCTTGGTCTGCTGTTACATACATACCCTTGTAATGTGTTCATTATCTTGTTAGTATATTCCAGCAATCCCGTTTTATCTATATATATTTCAGAATTGATTGCAACTTCAAATGCACTGTTGTCAGGATTGACAAATACCCCAATACGCAGCCTCCTTACTTCCTACCCAATCAGTTCATAACTCTCATTAATTTCCCCAGCCTTAATCTGAGCCAGTCTCTCCGCAATCCTGCTCTTAACCAGCTCGGCTACCTCTTTTTTCTTAAGCTCACCATACTCTGAATAAAGAATAGGCTTTAAGAAATGTACCTGTGTATCTACTCTTTCAAATGTATTGCTGTTCATGGATTTATACGAATCAAAAAGTGCTACAGGAACAATAGGCGTCTTCGACTGTAAACTGCATGAAAAACAGCCTGCCTGAAATTCCTGAAGTTCATTCTTATTGTCAGTGTAACCCCCCTCAGGAAATATAAGGAAATTCCTTCCTGACCTGACCTGTCTGGTAACATCCATAATAGCCCTTACCTTGTCACGGTTATTATCAAGATCAATAACAACTGCATCAATAAGACCACATACCTGACGGCTCATAAGTCTTTCAGCCTGCTTCTTTCCCCAGAGGACACCACACGGCTTATCCTGTGCAAGAATAATTCCCAGCGCATCATATTTCCCCTGATGATTAGGATACATTATGTAATTGCTGTCCGTTGGAATATTCTCTCTGCCATATACCCTTGTTCTCGTTCTGGCATGTCTTCTCATGTAGTCAATAATCCACTTGGCATATACAAATCTTTCTTTCTCTGAATAGCGGTTCTTGTTGGCAATCATCTTATTAGCTTTAGGTACAGCATGAAGCACCATGCGCCAGCTTGATATAACAGTACATTTGAAACGCAGATTAAACATTATAACCCCTCATCTTTCTATATAATACCTGCTACAGATGCAAAATATTTTTCAAAATCACCACGAATAAGTGCATATCCTGCCTCATTCGGATGCATCCCATCCTTACTATAATATGCCTTCATGTCATCAAGTGCAAGAAAGCTTTCACGAAGACTTAATATTTCACAGCCATTTTCCTTGGCGACAGCTCTCATTATGTCGCCATATTCTGCATACTCGTACTGCATCTGCTGAACTGAGTTCACATATTCTGACATAACTTCCCTGCTGATTCCGCTTTCAAGCAGATGTGAAAGATACACTTCAATAGCAATCGGAGGTGCAATTACTGCTGTTACTGCTGCTCCCTTTTCCTGCAACAAATATATCATATCCTCATAATTCTTCTTAAAATCCTGTGGGGCAACTCTGTGCCTGTGTTCATAGTCACATTTGCCCTCACATATCGACTTCCAGTCATAGTCGCAGTCGTTACCGCCACATTCAAGAAATGCCACATCAGGTACCGGATAACTTGACATTACCTGTGTAAGCCACATTTTTACTCTCTCTGATGTGAATGTCGGCATTGCAAAATTTAAAAACTTCATATTATATTGTGCCTGCATTTTCTCAAAACCGATTGCATCTGAGCTGTGATAATTCCACACTTCATCCGGCATAACCCCGCGCATAAGCGAGTCGCCAAACATGTAATATGTTTTCATAACCCGCCTCTTATCTTAAATTAGGAGCCGGAAGAGGATTCTCTGGTGTAACTGCATCCCAGTAATTGTTCATAAGCTTCTCTAATGCTCTCTGTGGAATCATTGGCTGCGAAGCATAATCAATCATATCCTGAGGGATATCTTCACCTTTTCCCATAACCTTACCGATTTCTGTATATCTCTTAAGATATTCATTAATCTGATTTACCATTGGTGGAATTGCAAACATTTCACTCTGCGGACAAAGGAGAGCCTGATATCTGCCCTTGCCATAGATAAAATTAAATTCCTTGATAAGTGCATCATATATCTCCTGAGTCCTTCCGTATCCACATGATGATATAACATAGAACTTCTTGCCGCTTACATCATAACGGAATTCGTGGAACGCATTATCTCCGATATCTCTTACCTTGCCATTGTAAGTCTCCATAAGTGGCATGATTCTGTCAACAAATGTTTTCATTGGACCTGGCATGCCAAAGAAATACAGTGGAAAACTGTATATTATCACATCTGCATTCATGAATTTAACATGAACATCCTGCATAACATCATTGATAACGCACTGTCCCGCTGTCTTTCCCCAACAGCTCATGCATCCCATACATGGCTTAATATCCATATCTTTAACTGTAAGAAGCTCAATTTCAGCTTCCGGATTAGTCTCCTTAAGTCCTTTAAGAACCGCATTTGTCATCTGCATAGTATTACTCTTAGGTCCTTTAGGACTTCCGTTTACTACCAAAACCTTCATTATTAATCCTCCTTGTTTTCCGCAGGAAAATCCGAGCCTCTCTGGCGAGGAGAGGATTTATCCTCCATAAACTTCTCAAATGCTTTAAACTGTTTTCTCATCGTGTCATATCCATACTGATAGCACTGAAGAAGTTTTTCATTATTATTCTCAAAGTGTCTTATCATCTGCTCCTCCGGACGGATAACAAAGACCTTTCCCTCTTTCACAAGCTTTTTCATGAACTTATCCTGCCTGTCATAAGCCTGCCTTCTGTGTGCCATAGCATCACAAAGTTCCGGATATTTCTTGTAGCTCCACTCTATAAGCTTCTTTACCTTAGAATAATCTGTAGGCTTAGAACCCTCCGGCTTGGTAAGTACAACAACAATCTTATCGCACCCCTTCTCAACTGCTCTTTCAAGCGGTATCGAATCGATAATACTTCCATCAAGATAATGATAGCCGTCAATTTCAACAGGTTCACATATAAATGGCACAGAGCAGCTTGCCATCTGACACTTCAAGAATTCATCCTTCGTCTTAAAATTCCCTTTATACTCAGCCTTTCCAGTCTCGCAATTAACAACAACACTCTCACACTCTGTCTTAGATGCGAAAAATGTGTCAAAATCATAAGGAATATCTTTAAGAGCATATTCGGCTACCAGCATTTCAAGATTAAGAATCTTCTTATTCTCGAAAAGCTGTCCGACTCCATAATAGCTTTCAGCATTTTCATGGGTAATTATCTTTTTCGTTCTTCCTTCCTGTCTGGAAACATAGTTTACCGCATTACCTGCCCCCGCAGACACTCCTATAACATAGTCATAATAAATGTCCTTCTTAAGCATGTAATCAAGCACTCCGGCTGAGAAAATACCTCTCATAGCCCCGCCTTCCAGCACAAGTCCTGTCTTTACTTCACTCATAGGTGACCTCTATTTAGCGTTAGCTTCTACATAATCAACAATATCTTTAACAGTTTCAAGCTTGGCATCAGAACTGAATCTGATCTTAAACTCATCCTCAACAGTAATAGCCAGTAACATCATATTAAGAGAATCAACTCCTAAATCTGTTGCAAGAACACTGTCCATTGTAATAGTTGCCGGGTCGCACTGTGGCATAACCCTTCCAAAAATTTCCTTTAACTTCTCAAATACCATGATAAAATCTCCTTTTGATTTATTTTATGAAATCCGGTGGGGTGTGTTGGCAATCGGACGGTACGCGGTTTTGGAAAGGCTCGCTCCAAAAACACGCTTCCGCTCGGCTACTGACGCAGCGGACACTAAGCTCGTTCTGGCTTTTGATGAGGGATGCCGCGAGCAAGCTCCCGCATCCCTCATCAAAATCCCGAACTCCCTAAGTGCCGGCGTCCTCCGACGGTTTTTTCCGCAAGCCTTTTCAAAACCACGTACCTGCGACTGACACCTCCCAGATTATAATCAACTAAAACTGTATGGTCGCCAGCCTTCAGCTGTCTGCCCACCGTCGCCTACGCCCCTACCCACCGGGCGACCCCTCCGCAGGAGGCAGCCCGGAAGGCTGTGGCTGACGCAGGGGCTGCGAGCTGGGTGGGATGCGGACGGCGTGTGAGTGTGTAGTAGTTTGAAACCGTTGGAGGACGCCGGCACTTGGTAAGCTGGAGCAGTTGGCACTTCGTGCCAACAAACTCCAGCGAACCTAGTACCGTTGCGTCCGGATACGAGCGAAAGCGTGTTTCAAAATGCTACACACCCACACAACGCCCGCGTCACACCCAGCCGCAGCCCCGTTCGTCCTGTCACTACCTTCCGGGCACCACCACAACCTTACGCCTGATTCCTCAAAATCTTCATTGCGCCATTTCTCTTAAAATCTTCTGTACGCACCTTAAGCTTAAGCACTCTCTTGAATGGTGGGAGTTCCTTATTAACCTCATTAACAGTTTCCTGCAATCTGTTCTGGATTTCTTCCTCAGATGCACCCTCTAATTCAGGCATATATGGAATAATCTCAACACCGATAACAGTGTTTCCATTCATTTCCATCTCCTGTACAAGACAATCCTTTACAAGCGACTGCTTGTAGAACAATTCCTCTATCTCTTCTGGCGATACATTTTCACCATTAGGAAGAATGATAAGATTCTTGATACGACCTGTTATGTATATCCAGTCATTATCATCAAACTCAACAAGGTCACCTGTCTTAAACCATCCGTCTTCTAATACTTCTGCTGTATGCTCAGGATCCTTGTAATATTCCTTCATTACATTATCACCCTTAATCCAGAGTTCTCCTTCAACAACCTTAACCTGCTGTTCTGGATAAATGTGTCCCATAGATTCAGGCTTCTTATCTGTATCGCAATTGCCTGATGTCAGGTTAGCACACTCTGTAAGTCCATAACCCGCGCATAATGTAATTCCTAATTCACGGCACTCTGCCATCTGTCTTGGAGGAACAGGTGCAGCTCCGCACATGATAAGCTCAAGATCTCCTAAGAATGCTCTTCCCTTAAGCCTGGCAATGTTAAGGATAATCTCAACAAGACCAGGAACAAGTACAAGCGTTGTAGGTCTTACAACAGGAATATCACCGATACCGGCTCTCATATCAACACATGTATATATAAGCGAACCTGTATACAATTTAGCCATATATCCCATAATTGCCCCAAATATGTGTGAAAGAGGAAGCATAGCTATATATCTCTTATGGAGAATACTTCCCGGTCCAAATACTCCATTAAATGAGCCCCTCATAATAGAACCGTGGCTGTGAACTGCACCCTTAGGCGCTCCTGTAGTTCCACCTGTAAAGAAAATGGCTGCTGTAGTATCCTTTTCAACATCTGCAAATGCACTTTCTGTCTCACCAATAGAAGTGCTTGGCCATGTCTTACAAGGAAGATTAGCTGTAACCTCTGTAAATTCCTTGCCAACGAACATACCAGCAAGGTCAAACTTCATGCTGATTCCTGCAAGTGCCTTATCGTTAAGTGCATTAGGAAGCATAATAAGTACATGTCCAGCCGCTGGAATTGCAAGGAAAAGCTCCATTGCATCTAAATCGTTCTTTGCAAGTACTGCTATGTTAGAACCCTTCTCAAGTCCTAATGAATTAATAAATGTAACTCTCTTAGCAACTCTTGAAACAAGCTCCTCATATGTATATGTAGTAACCTTGTCACTTATGGCTGGATAATCAGAATATTGCTTCTTAATAAATTCAAGAAACTTTGGAATAGTTGGAATATATTCCAAAGTAGCCATTTCATCAGTATCTACCATGTTATAAAAATAATTATTCATGCTTTGCTCCTTATTTTACTTTATTGAAATCCGGTGGGGTGTGTTGGCAATCAGACGGTACGCGGTTTTGAAAAAGCCCGCTCCAAAAACACGCTTCCGCTCGGCTACGGACGCAACGGACACCTCCCGGATTATAATCAACTGCCATGCGTCATCGCAAACCTCTACGCCCCACCGGGCGGACCCTCCAAAGGAGGCAGCCCGAAAGGCTGTGGCAAACGCAGGGGCTGCGAGCTGGGTGGGATGCGGACGGCGTGTGAGTATGTAGTAGTTTGAAACCGTTGGAGGACGCCGGCACTTGGTAAGCTGGAGCAGTTGGCACTTCGTGCCAACAAACTCCAGCGAACCTAGTACCGTTGCGTCCGGATACGAGCGAAAGCGTGTTTCAAAATGCTACACACCCACACAACGCCCGCGTCACACCCAGCCGCAGCCCCGTCCGTCCTGTCACTACCTTCCGAGCTGCTCCACAGCCTCCCGGAACCTCGCACACTCCCCTGCGAGATACTCTGCATTAAGCCCTTTTCCCTCTTTAGTAAGTTCCATCGGCTCGCCAACATACAGCTTAAGTCTCTTCCCAAACAGCTTATGATATTCTCCGTCATTATATACCGGAACAATTTTTGCACCTGACATAACTGCCAGCATTGCAAAGCCCGGCTTGAATTCATCCATAACCCCTGTCTTAGAAGTATGTCCTTCTGGGAAAATTATCATATTATCTCCTGCACGAAGATGCTCCGATGCTCCTCTTATCCATGTAATGTCTGTTCCAAAGCGGTCTACAGAAATAAACTTACCACCGCTTGTAATCCACTTTAGAATCTTCTTATCAGCCCAGTCTTTGGCTATTATAAGTACACTGTTCTTAAACAGCATATAAAACATCTGTCCATCATTATGTCCTACATGATTGCCAATAAATATGATTCCGCCTTTTTCAATTTCCTCTTTAGCTTTTCTGCTCTGATAACATATCTTAGGTCTGAACATAATATACAGGTAAGCGTATAAAAGACCTCTCCCCATACTGGCTGTTACATTAATAAATGCATTTTTCTTTCTCATTTGATACCTCTTGCTGTCAAATCATTTATCCGCGTATTACTATTTAATCACAAGTTAATACACAAACGTTCCAATATCATACAATATGTTTCCAATCAGCATTGTATGTTTTTTAACAAATATTTTCAAAGGTCAATTAATTTCTTTTTGGCACTTATGTAACATTTTGTCGTATTTTGTTTACTATTATTTGCAAATGTTGTACAATATAGTTAACTGCAAAATACATTTTTCATAGTATTTTCATAACAATTTTATATATATTTTATAATCTGATTAATAGGAGTTTATTATGGCAAAATCTGAAGAAATCAGTTTTACTTCTGCACATGAAATTAAAGCTGACCGCAGAATTCTAAAAACTAAAAAAGCGATTTACGAAGCACTTGTTGAACTTATGCAGAAGAAAAAGCTAAATTCAATAACAGTTACTGAGCTTGCTGCACAGGCTGACATTAACAGAAAAACATTTTACACATATTACTCAACTGTCAATGATGTTCTTGATGAAGGAATTAATGAACTTATAACATCTCTTAAAGATCTTTTGTGTGCTATGTCTGAGGATTATAATATGTTCTCACCTCAGACTTTATTTGCATTTCTTAATACAATTATGTCTGATGCAGATATTGCAAGAGACCTTTTTGCTTCGGACAACGGAAGCCTGCTTTTTAACAGGCTTCAGAAAGCATTGCAGGAAACTCTTCTCAAAGAGCTGGTAGAAAAGGATATTAAGATGAATGTTCCTTCTGAACAATATCCTCTGATTTCTAGCTTTGTCGCTGGCGGAATGGTTTCCGCGTATTATGAATGGATAACCAATCCTGACGGTATTACTCTTGATGAAATGGCACGCACACTTACAACGCTTATTATTTCTGGCGTTCACGCATTTGCATAAGGAGAGCTTATGACTTTTAATGACAAATTTAAGTTTCTGATGGATATAACAAACACTAATAACACAACTCTGGCTGGTGCTGTTGGCATCGATAATTCTGCTGTAAGCCTGTATCGCAGTGGTAAGAGAAAATGTCCTCGTAATAAGGAAATTTTAAGACGAATGTCGGACTATTTTGCCGCTTCAATTAAACTCAGCTATCAAAGAAAGGCTTTGGCTCTTGCATCTGATTATAGCAGATTCAATCATTCAAGACCTTTGCCTGAATATTCAGACATGCTTTACCAGTGGCTGGCGGATGAGCTTCCTCAGACCAATACACTGGTTGACGGCATTCTTAATGAAAATATCTCTTCATCAGGCACTAATAATATTATGGGAATAAAATCCATTGACGTAATTCCCAATGCTACCAGTATTCTTTATAAGTCCGAAGGAAAAAAACAGGCTGTTATCAGTTTTATCAACCATCTTCTTACCCTTGAAGACCACGGTACAGTATATGTATGGATTGATGATGATGTTTACAGTATATTTGATAATAAGGAAATTCTTAATTCTATACAGGAGCTTCTGCTCAGATTGATAGATTATGGATATACTATATGCCAGATTTCCCCTTCTCCTGTTAATACCACTCAGTTTTTTGAAGAGTTTTTCTACTGGGTTCCGGCATATATTACCGGACGGGTGAAATCTTACTACTATCCTCGCATGCGTGATAATCTGTTTTCAAAAATAAGCATAATTTATCCTCCGCATGTTGCAGTTTACTCTGACTGTCTTTCAACGGTAAGTGATAATTCATTTACTGTTATGACAACCGAACCTGCAGTTATTTCTATTAAAGAAAACGAATTCAAAACATTTTTATCCTACTGCAGGCCAACCATGAATATATATGAATCAGCAGAGGATGTTTCTAAGTGTTTCCACCGTATCTTAAACACCCATGTAAACCATATCCAGAAGGGATTGAGTCTTCCTCCAGCAGCCATGCCGGAAGAGCTGATAACAGAGTTTCTTAATAATAATCCTGATAGCCTTGGTGTAAATCTGCGTACCTCTTACCAGTTATCCACTGTATTTGATGATTTACGCAATGTTGATATATGTCCACTGGCAACTGCTGAAGAAGTTATAGCTGGTCATGTTCCGGTTATTTTCCCTGTTGTAAGACAACAGACAGCTGTATATTACACGCCCCGTTCTTATGCAAAGCATCTGCAGAATATTATAAGAATTATGGATACATATCCTGACTATTTCTTTGTTCCGATACAATACGATCCAGATGATAACGTATGTATAATTGTTAACGAAGGATCTGAGGCAATACTTGTCCGTACAGCCCTGCCAAGCATGGTTTTTGATTTCAATCACCCACAGATTGTACAGAACTTTCAGGAATATCTTTATAAGATTGCCAACGAAATTGGTTATTCGGATATCAATCGTAAGAAAATCCGGGCACAGCTAAAGGAATTAATAAATGTACTAGAAAAAGCATAAAAAATTACCGGTTAAGTTCTTAATATATACAAACTTAACCGGTATCTTTATTCTGATTACATCTTAAAATACTTCATATCTTCATTAAGCTGGTCTGATACTTCCTTAACCTTAGCCGCTGTTTCTGCAAGAATATTAATAGTTGCATTAAGCTCCTGCATAGAAGATGTTGTCTGCTGTGTTGAAGCAGCATTCTCTTCTGATATAGCAGATAGATTAGATATTACATCAACAACGGTAACTCTTGAGCTGTCGCATACTTCGGCATTGCCTTTAATAACATCTGTTCCACGCTTTGAAACATTAATGCCATTACCAACTTCCTTAAATCTTTCCTTAGTTGCTGCAAGCTTTTCATACTGCTCTCTTACAAGAACTTCTGTACTTCTCATAACCTCAAGTGTTTCTTTCGAATCATTCTGGAGATCTGTAATAATCTCCTGAATCTTACTTGCTGTGCTGTCAGATTGTGATGAAAGCTTCTGAATCTCTGATGCAACAACTGCAAATCCTTTTCCTGCTTCTCCTGCTCTTGCTGATTCAATAGAAGCATTCAGTGATAACAGGCTTGTCTGGCTTGCAATATCTGCAATAAGTGAAGCAGCATTGCCAATCTTATCTACCGATTCATTAGTTGTCTCTATCTGTTTTGCAATTCTTGCAACTGCATCAGTAGTTCTCTGTACTGCATCACTTAATTCAATCATTGTATCCTGTGAAGCATTTTCGGCTTCTTCCATGTTCTTAGATGTCTTTGTAAGGTCAGCAATATTATTAACTATCTGAGTAATCTGTTCACCCATTGTCATAATTTCATTAGTTGCTGTCTCAATATCTTCTGCCTGTGATACTGCACCCTTAGATATCTCCTCTACTGCTGTACTGATTTCTCCTGCAGCAACACTTGACTGTGAAGCCATAGAGTCAATTGAATTACCTGACTCACCAAGATCTGTTGCAGACTTTGCAAGACTTCCAACAATTTCTCTTAACTTAATTATAAGAGTTTCAAGGGCTCTGCCCATGTCTCCGATTTCATCCTTTCTCTTAAGTACAGTCTTATCGACCTCTACTGTAAGATCTCCTCCGGCAACTTTCGTTACAGATACACTTGCTCTCTTAATCGACTTTGAAATACTCTGTGCTATAAATGTTGCCACAATTCCTACTAATATAAGTACTACTGCAGAAACTATAAGCATTGTTCCAACCTTCTGCATTATATAGTTTGTAATATCTGATGTAGGCTGTCCTGCAAATACACATCCTACAACCTGGTTATTATCCTTTAGTGGCACATATACTGCACAGTATCTCTTTCCATCTACCTTATAATTAGTATCTCTATATGTCTTTCCCGTCTTAACTACATCCCACACTTCACTTGATATATCTGTTCCCGTTAATCTTGCTCCCTTTTTATCAGTAAGCGTTGTAAGAACTCTCTTGGTTCCATATGTAAGTGTAACCTGGACATCATTCTTGGAGTTCTTGACATATATATCAAGTGCAGCCGGTTTAATAGTCAATTCTTCGCCACCCTTGAATAATCTACCGTTCTTATATTCATAGTTGCCTTTAATATCCTCATAAGAACTCTGTACTGCCCCACTTAACAGTTCTAGTCCATCCATGGCCTCTTCTTCCAGTCCTGACTTAAGACTGAATACTGTAGTTGTAATAAGCCCCAGTACCATAACAATTACCGGTACAATAGCAAGCATAAACAGTCTGAATGTAATACCCGCTCTTCTCTTCTTTCTATCAGCGGCAACCTGTCTGGCTTTCTTCTTAACCTCAGCATCAAGCTCTTTCTTCTTTGCCCTGATCTCTTTTACCTTCTTCCTATTCTCAGCCTTAATCTCTTCAACTTTTTCAGTTCTTTCGGCCTTAGTATGCATTTTCCCCATTATAAGACCTCCCTTTCCTCTTATTTAATTATTCACCAGAACATTCTTTTGTTCATATTGTTCTTTAAATTATACACCATTACGCCAATTTTAAAAACCTTTTTCTTGTCAAAATATTAAAGTTTCACCAAAAAATTGCTATAATCCGCCTGTTTTCTTTTTCTTAAGCACATTTGCTTTTATATATGCAAATGTATACTCTTCCCCTTTATCAGCAAGCATCTTCAAAAGATTGTGAAGAAGCTCATCTGTTTCCGGATGCATAATATAATGCCCAAGCCCCTTAATATAGTAATCCAATGGATCTGAATCTTTGTACTTGTCTTTATTATATATCCTGCTCGCTGCAACTCTGTCGCAAAACATCTCAGCAACATATTTCACAGGCATTTTCATTCCTGCAAGAATAGTGCTGTTACCATCGACATCGTAATCTATCCAGTATTCAAAATGATGTTTATTCCTGCCCTTATGATGCAGCCATGCCTTTGAAACACCTTCATCTTCACGCTGTGCATTATTAGGACTTCTGTGTCCATCCTGATAGTACTTAACTCCTGGTATGAACTCCGATGGCGAATATTTTGACAAATCATGCATCATTCCCTGCCTGTATAATCCAAGCTTAAAGCAGTATTTTCTCACCAGCCTTCTGTGGGAATTAACCGTGTGCAGATGCCCATTGAAATTATGCAGCAACTTCTTCAATGTCATACAGACTCATCCTCCATTATCATTATTCTACATATCCATCAGCGGTTCTATCTATAACCTCACCTGTATCAGGATTAACTGAAATCCCATTAACCTCAAGTCTCTCGTCAATCTGAATTACAAGGCACTGTCTTCCATCAATTATCTGTGTACTCACAATATCTGTCTTATCTGAATTAATCTTTATGACAACATCCGGCGTTTTCACTTCAAATTTCTTACCAGATGAAACATTTGATGCAACAAGCTTTCCATGTTCACCGGCAGCCATCTCAAAGTGCTCCTCGAAATTCTCAAGCTTTTCCTCTTTAACACCACTTTTTTCCAACAGATCCTTCATCTCAGTTTTATCAAGCATAACCGGTGCCGGACTTTCCTGCTTCTTCTCTTCTATAATCTGCTCAAGATTTTCATGAATATTCTTCACAATCTCAAGGTCAGCCTCTTCACCAAGTGCCTCATTAACAAGTGATGTAAATGTTTCCTTCTGCTGCTTTGCAGGAAGCGGAACCGCACAGTCAAGCAGGCAGTCGATAAGCCCGTCCTCAAATTCACTGACATCTTTAGTATAGAAAAGAGTCATATCCTCATCTGCACTTCTCTTATTAAATGCCGGGAACAGAAATCCCACATCAGGTACATCTACCATATGATTCTGCTTCTTATCATGGAAATTATTGTCCTCCTCATCATACCCAAGCCCCGGCTTAGAAAGATTCACATGACATATACTGCATAAAATGTAGCTGTAAACCTCATCAGATGCATCATCCATCTCTATATTATCAGTAGTAACCGCAGGAATATCATATACCTGATTAATTAGAAGAATCAGATAATTACCAACATAGCTGTAATTATTGATAATCCTGTCATAGAATTCGTTAAGAAGTCTGTCATCCTTAAGACCGCTGTCTCTTAAATTCATTAAAAATGTTCTTGCGCCCTCATCAGCATACGCATCGACATTAAACTTCATATCAACCAGATTCTTTCCTGGTGTTCCTGAAAGAGTCTTCTTAAATATATCAAAATATTTATGCTTCTCCTCTTCCGGAAGATTAAGAAAATTCTCATTAAACTGTGTTATCTTATTTCGCTCACCATCAACATAGCATCCGCATAACCTTAATATTCCACAGTCCTCTAATGTATATTGTGATTTAATTTCATTAAGTTCTTTTCGTGTCATAACTAACTCCATCCTCTGATTATTTATTTACTCATAGCCGGTATTGTCTGAATGTAAACATATTGTGTAATTATAGCATATACTGATGCCCACATGTAAAAAAGTTTCAATTCATGCAAGCATGATTACAGTACATTTTTATATTCTCCTCGCTATCCGCGCATAAAAAACTTCCCCGGTTCTGGGGGAACCGGGGATGAGTAGAGGGGATAGAAATATAGTCAAATATAAGGAATTATGGAGTTATCCTTATATCTGTGTGTAATGTTAATTGTAAAATCATTCAAATTCATTCAAACAAATTCAATTTCTTTTACAATCATCTATATTATAGCATATTATTTTTGTCAATCAACAGTTTTTTTGCCATTTTTTTTAAAAAAACAGTATTTTTTGTCAATTTTTTGTCATTTTTTGTGACATTAGTTGTCAATATTATTTAACTTTTGCTTATACACTTTTGCAGTTGGTGTTATTGCCAGTCCACCTTCACCTGTTTCTTTAAGACATACCGGCATGTCATTACCTATCCTTCTCATGGAATCTATAACCTCGTCTGCAGGAATTACGCTCTTTATACCCGCCATTGTCATCTGTGCCGCCGTAATTGCATTGACTGCCCCAGAAACATTTCTCTTTATACATGGAACCTCAACTAATCCGCAAACCGGATCACATGTCAGCCCCAGCATACTCTTTAAAGCAAGTGCCAGGGCATTTGCACATCCTTCACTATCTGCTCCCTGCATATAAGCCAGTCCCGCCGCTGCCATTGCACTTGCCGAACCAATCTCTGCCTGACAGCCACCTGCTGCTCCTGCAATAGATGCATTTTCAGCAATTACCGCACCTATTCCGGCCGCAATTAATAACGCTTTTACACATTCATCTTCTGTAACGCCAAAACATTTTTCATAAGACAGTAATACAGCCGGAATAACACCACATGAACCTGCTGTAGGTGCTGCTACTATTCTCTTCATGCATGCATTCGATTCCCCCATCTTTAATGCTTTTTCCATAACCACACCAATAAAATCACCACATATATTTCTGCCAGACTCATTATAAATTCGCATTTTATATCCATCACCACCAGCCATTTTACTTGGTGACCTCAACTGCTGGTCATATTGCTCATCTGCGCTCTTCATAGCCTGATACATCTTTTTCATCTGTGCAAATACATCTCTTTCAGACATTAGCTTGTCACGTGCTTGTCCCGTAAGAACAACCTGCCATAATTCCTGCTTATTATTAATACTTAATTTCACAAGGTCACTGATTGAATGATATTCTGCCATAAATCCTCCATTTTTCACCAATAATTATGCTAATCAAATTCTACATTATGATTATTCCAAGCCAAGATAAGTCACCTTGACAACACCTTCTGCATGTCTTAACCAGTTAATTCCCTCCTCTGGCACTTCCTGGTCACACTCAAGCACCATAACTGAATTGCCGCCTCTGCCAGCCCTGTACAACTGCATGGCAGCAATATTAACTGATTTGTGTGCAAGCATTGATGTAACTTCTGCCACATGTCCAGGCTGATCCATGTTATGCACAACAAGTGTCGGATAATCACCTGAAAAATTCGTAGATATACCGTCAATCTGAGCAATATTAATTCGTGATCCTCCAAGTGATTCACCAACAACTTCAAGATTCTTACCAGTTACAGATGTCAGGAAAATCTGGGCTGTATTCGGATGTGCATCTCTTAATGCTGATTCTCCGAAAACAACCTCTATACCATGCTCCTTAGCAATCTCAAAACTGTCCGGAATTCTCATATCATCCGGTTTCATTCCAAGAAGTCCGGCAACAAGTGCCTTCCTTGTTCCATGTCCTTTTCCTGTTGCCAGAAACGATCCATATAGAAGAATTTCTGCTTTTGCAATCGGCTCTCCCATAAGTTTTCCTGCAATGTAACCAATTCTGACAGCACCTGCTGTATGTGAGCTTGACGGACCAACCATCACAGGTCCTATTATGTCAAATATATCCATAAATTATCCCTCTTTCCAAGATTTTAAAAAAGCCACCGCTCCCTATACAGAAGCGATGGCACCTTTGCTATCATTGTCTTTAGAATACTATTCCGGCAGTTTTTTGTAAAGTGTAAAATACATTGTAGTAAAGCTTGCCAGACCACCTATTGCATTAGATACCGGCTCAGCAATAAACACTCCTTCAACTCCAAGTCCAAGCATAGGAAGAATAATTGTAAGCGGAACAACAATTATAACCTTCCTGAATATTGAAAAGAACACAGCTCTCTTCGCACATCCAAGAGCTGTAAATGTCGACTGTCCCACGAACTGGAACGACATAAAGAAAAACCCAAAGAAATACAGCTTCAATGCATGTTCTCCTAAATTAATCATTGCCTTATCCGTTGTAAATACCGACAGAATCTCTTTCGGAAATATAATTACAGCAAGCCACGCAATAAGCATATATAAAAATCCAATCGCAGCCGTAAATCTTATTGCTTTTCTGACTCTTTCGTATTGCTTTGCACCATAATTGTAGCCAAGAACAGGTTGTGCTCCACTACCAAGTGTACTACCAGGAACAGAAAGAATCTCCCTGACTGAATTAATTACAGTCATAATTCCTACATACATATCCCCGCCATACATAAACAGCATTTTATTACATACAATCTGCACAAGGCAGTTAGTTCCCTGCATAACAAATCCTGATATTCCAAGAGATGTAATCTTTCCAAACATTCGTGCTTTCAGAATCAGATTTTCTTTTTTTATATGGTAAAATGTTTTCTCCCCCATAAAAAAGCTTAAAACCCACGCAAAAGACACCCCCTGGCTTATTACTGTTGCTATTGCTGCACCATAAACGCCCATATGAAGCCCATATATGAACACTGGATCAAGAATGAGATTAATAATTGCACCAAGCATAACTGTCATCATGCCCTTTTTAGGATATCCCTGCGCATTAATAAATCCATTAAGTCCGGTTGAAAGCACTGAAAATATCGTTCCCAGAAGATATATTTTAAGATACTGGTCAGCATATACATAAGTTTCTTCACTTGCTCCGAAAAGGAACAGTACTGGTCTTTTAAATATATAGCATAACGCCATAAGTGCCAGCGATGTAATAAAAAGCAGTGATACAACCTGTCCTAGTATAAGTTCCGCTTTCTTTTCTTCTTTTGCTCCTCTTGCCATAGAAAAGAGCGGCACACCACCTGTTGAAAACAGATTAGTAAATGCCGCAACAAGTGTTGTAATAGGAAAAACCAGTCCTATTCCTGTTAAAGCATTGCTTCCAATAACAGGAAGATGCCCAATGTATATCCGGTCAACAACATTGTACAGAATCTGTATAAGCTGTGCGACCATAAGCGGAATTGCCTGATTAATAACATTTTTCCAGACTTTTCCCTGTGAAAAATCACTTTGCATTACTATTCCTCATCACTTACATGTTCTTTAATATCTTTGGCATCTACAATGATATCTGGTGCTTTGTTGCCTGTTGCAGCAGTACCAGCTGTCTTAGAAGATGCTCCACCTGCCTTATTCTTATAGCCCGCAACAATTTCTCCAGCGACCTCTCCAATCTTATTTCCTGCTATTTTAATACCTTTTTCGGCAGTTTTCGCAGCCTTCATAGCTTTCTTGTCAATTTCCTTTTCCTTAACAAATGAAGAAGCCTTATCTGCCATATTATTAGTAGCATCCACAGCTTTTCCGACTCCATTCAATACTTTTTCTTTATTAATAAGACTCATAATTGCACTCCTTTCCATGCGTTGGAATTTGCATTCCAGAATTATATAACAAATATTAATTTCTAATATTTCAGCATAATTACTGCATTTATCTTATCCGTATTTAAAGATATTATACATCCTTTGTCAATTTTATAAAAATGTGCTTTTACCTCATCATTTCTAAGCAATTCCTTACGATATTCAATACTTACAAAGTTGAATTGTGGTCCGTTAAAATATTCTTCTGGCATTACATCATAAGCAGCATCCAGATAACTGATATTATGCATATGACCAAGATAATCAACATCTCTCCTTAATATATTATATGGAATTTCAATATAACCAGTGTCTGGAGGATCTATTCTGTTTACTTTTTCAGTAAACACATGTATTTCAGGCTCTGATTCATATCTGTCCATTATTTCCGGTGTAATTCTTACCGGTCTTCTCCTGTTAATATCCATATATAACCAGCGTGATGTCGCAATAACAATTGTTTCACCATTCTTATCAGTAATCCTGAAATCTCTCTCCGCAAACAGCTTATCTGCGGATGTTGACCATGTATAAACAGTTAATTCATCATTATATGCAGGGCGCCTTATAATTTTCATCTGCCAGTTCAAAACAACCCATGCACAGCCTGTTTCATTGATTTCATTAAGTCCAAGCCCTACTGTAGCAGAATGCAAGCCTGCAATATCCTCCAAAATAGTAAGAATAGCCCTGTTAGTAGCCTTATTTTCCCTTCCACAATCTTCAAGACCAATTCTGTATGTGTAATTAAATACCATAATAACCTCATAATTCCATAAAAATAATTTGTTTGATAATTATACCGTTAGTTGCAAGATAACTCAATACATCTAATATTAAATTGTGTACTTAAAACATCTGAAGCACTATATATTGTGAAAATGTTTCACATGAAACATGATAAACATATGTTCTAATTTCCATTTTGATTATTCTATTTATTGTTAAAACTTTGAACTCAGTTCAAAAATCTTTCTGTTTTTCACTCATAAACTATCTTATTTGTACATATTATTATAATATTCCAATTTGTATTTCAAATTATATTCAAAGTGCAATACATCATTCCATTTTTTGAACTGAGTTCACTTTTTTCTGTTAAATCTAATTAAATATAAAACTATAAAGTAAAATTATGAAGTATGAACCATGAAGTATGAAGTATGAACTGTGAACTGAGTGCAAAGTTTTTCGAAAAATCAATTGAAAAGTATTTTAAATGATGTATAATTAACATATACTAATATTAAGAAAGGAAATACAATGGCAGAAGTAATTAGTTTAATTAATGAAAAAGGTGGAGTAGGAAAGTCTACCTCTGCAATAACTATTGCACAGATTTTAGCTATTTCAGAATACAACGTATTATTGATTGATCTTGATCCACAGATGAACACAACTAAAATGTTTGGACAGGCAGAAGCTAATCCTGATATTAATTATGAACATCTGTTTTGCGTAAAGCAAAATAATAAAGATGCCGTTATGAATTTTATAACAGATACAGACTACGATAATATATCTATTCTTGCTGCATCAAGGGAGCTTAACAGTCTTATATATAAGATATACGATAAAATGAAAGAAACTAATGTTGAACTTTATCTACGATATAATCTTAATCTTATTAAAGACGAATTTGATTATATTATAATAGACAATTCACCTTTTAAGTCTTATCTTACATCATGTGCAATGTGCGCAAGTGATAAAATTATTACACCTATCTGTGTAGATAATTTCTCTTATGATGGACTTATGTCTCTATTAGATACAATTGAAGAACTTAATGACAAATATGCACTAAGCATTGAATTTGCAGGTATATTTATGACTCGTGTAGCAGGAAGAACTACACTTTTCCGTCAGATGTATGAAAGTTATGAAAATATGTTCGGTGACAGATTTCTTCCAATTTCTATAAGGAACTGCATAGCTGTCAATGAATCAAACACTACATTTGAACCTTTGTTAACATATGACAAGAAGTGTCCGGCATCGCTTGATTATGTTGAACTTGTCAATTATCTTGGATTAATGGACACACCTCATTACCGTAAGCTTGCAAAATATCTGAAAGGAGAGAAGTAGTAATGGCAAAGAAATCATTTAGTGCCGGAACAACTAAATCCGGTGTACTCAATAACGATGGTGGTGAAAAGCTCCGTGAAATACAGGCTAAAGCCCAGTATAATTTTAAATACATTCCAAAAGAAAAGATTATTCCAAATCCTAAGAATGAGCAGTATTCACAGGATGGAATAGAAGCACTCAAAGAAAGTATTCTTGTAAATGGTCTGCGTCACAATCTGTCTGTTTTATATGATGCTGAAACAGACCTATACAGACTTATTTCTGGTGAAAGAAGATATCATGCCATATGCCAGATGACTGATAAAGAATACCGGGATAACTTTCCTGCAGGAATACCTTGTAAAGTAGAGAAATCTGATGTAAATGCTATTGATGAAGAAATTATGCTTATTTCCGCCAATCATGATGTCAGAGAATCAAGTATGGAAGTAAAAAGATGGGAAGTAAGCCGTTTATTAGAACTCTATGAAGCCAAGAAATTAAAAGGTGAAATTAAAAATATACACGCTGAAATTGCTAACCAGCTTAATATCTCTGAAAGACAGGCAAGAAAATATACAACAGCCGAGAAGCTTATACCAGAACTTTCTGAATTACTTAATTCTAATGGCATTGATCTTAATCAGGCAGATAAATTCGGCAAACTTGATGAAGATGCACAGAAAACAATTCTTTCTATTATTCAGAAGAATGGAACTATTGAAAATGCGGAATTCCAGTCTATAAAAAAATTATCAGAAGAACGTGCCGATGAAGCAAGAGAGTATAAGAAGCAGCTCGATTCAGCAACGAAAGAAATCGAAGATAAGGAACAGACAATCCGGTTATTAGAACAGAAAATCAGTTCTATACAGCAAAATGATAAGCCATCTAATACTGAACAGGACAAAGATGACATGGTTAAATTCGCAATGCTGGCAAAAGAAAAAGCCGAAAAGGAAAAGGCTAAGATGGAAGCCCAGGTAGAAAAGCTTAAGCAGCAGCAAAAGGAAAAAGAACAGCGACAGACATCTATCTCTGATTCTGAATTAAAAAGAATAAATTCAATTGCCAAGCTTGAACAGTCTTTAACCTTATTAGAAAATAATTTTGACATTCTTAAAAATAATAAATCAGTTATAAAAAATGATGCTGAGCTTAAAATAAGAGTTGAAATTTTAAAAGACAGACTGGTTGACCTTATAGATAACCTTTAATTTCCTCATATATGAATTTTTGACATATATATACATATTTCATCAAATACATAATAAAAATGCGTATATGGTCATTTTACAAAACCATAATTTTGACGGGTAGTATTCAATTTTAGTTAAATTTGAATATTTACCTGTCATTTTTTATTTAATAATAATTTATAATAGTTCTTTTTAAATCTATATATACATATATATTATTATCATTTAAACATATATTGTTAATTAGCAGTTATGTTAAACCGCATTATTACTAACTTTATTGAATTTTCATGTGTTATTTTTTTTCATTTATGATGACTTATTAAGGTCAATAAGAATTCTTTTTTTTCAAAAAATGTATTTAATTTTTTTATATATTTTTTTTCTTTCAAAAAAGGTATTTTGTTTAATAATTATGTGTTTTTTTATACTTTTTCTGTCGAAAACTTTCAAATAACATTTATTATAGTAGTCGCATAAATACACTTTTACACTATTTTATGTAACAATTTGATAGTAATAAGATGTATCTTCAACATTTTAAAGATGAGAATTTCTTAAATTATAATATTTGACTAAAATTTATGGGATAAATGAAAAAAAAGACACGAAAAAAAGACTGTTTTTTATGCAGCCTTTTTTGATTTATTAAATTCTGATCTTATAATTGTAGAAACCAGACCTCCAAGATTATTAACTGTCTTCTGATACATATAGTATTCTCTATATACAACAGATAAGGCATTAACTACAATGTCATAAGAATAGTGAACTGACAGACTTGCCAGATCATCAATCTCAATTTCTGTAAGTAGCATTGGTTTAAATGGAGCTGCAGATTTCTTATTTTTTATAGAGAAGAAATCGTTCAGATAATCAGGACAAATACCGCCAGAATTAACATAAGCCACATTCTGGTTGAACTCCCATATAAATTTTTCTAATGTTCTGGCATATTCATCATGAACACGAAGTTTTTCATTCTTAGGAATAAACTCTGTATCTATCTGGAATCTGACAACATCATCTTTAAAGGAAACAATAAAAATATCTGATTCCTGACCAAGCTTTTCCTTTATTACCGATGGCTTACAGTAAGCAGGAAGAAGATTTCTGATTTCTTTAATTTTCTTATAATCAACACTAGCTTGTCCTTTTAATTCAGGAGCATCAAGACTTAACAGTTCACGGATAAATATTCTCAATGAAACCAAAGATTTGATATTGCACAGTCTTTTATACAGTTCTTTGGATACAACAAGAAAACCTCGCCCACCCTTATTGGCAGGAAGGTAGTAGTTTTCGTAATCATTAAGAAGTATATTAATCAGTCCATATTCATTTTTAGAATATGAAATATATGTATATTCCTGAAGAGTCTTTAAGTTATTCCATATTGTGCGGACATTGCATCCAACATTAACTGCAAGTTCGCCGGCATCAAGATTTCTGATAATACCATTAGAATCAGGATGATAAAAATGCAGTAACATAAATAATTTTATCGCATTTGCTTTAAGCATAGGTCTATAGCCATAACGATTCTTTTCATTATGGTAAACTTTTTTATACACATTCTTATGGGCTAATGCTTTATGCGGACAATGCTCACAGGTACTGCATGCATCAGAATATGCCCGGCTGTCTTTGCCAAATGTTTCAATGACAGCTTTATATTTACAGTTAATGCAGGCTGCATTATTATAGTCAATGGTTTCTACAGTGGATTCAATTACTTCTGTGTAATTTTTCTGGATACCAAGAGACTGGATTATAACTGATTTACCTATATTTGCAAAATTATCCAAGCATTTCACCCCCTTTTAGACCATAATTTAACAGTATTTTGGCAGGAAATCAAATTCTCTGTTTTACTCCGTTTTTATCCACATTACTGATATTTTTCTCTATTTTTACTCCGTTTTTATCTACAATTTTTAAAAACTGTGGTATTTTACTCTAAATATGTCTACGAAATTTCTTTGATTTTTTTTATGTAGACCACAAATTGCATATTTTGTGTGATTTACTCCAAAAATATCTACATTTAGGTTATGATGTGTTCATATAAAAGGTGCTAAACTAAGGAAATCTAGTATTTAAGCCAAAAATGTAGACATCGAACAGTTTTTTTGAATAAAAAAATGTAGAAAAACAATACTAAAGGAATATATTGCATTCAAATAAGCATACTTATGAGATATATTTTTATGAAAAAAAGCAAAATTTACTCCAAAAATATCTACATTTAATAAATTTACTCCAATTTTATCTACATTATATTAACTTCTTATTATAAATTTACTCCAAAAATATCTACATTTTTTCTTCAAGAATTAATCAAAATTTCAAATAAATCTTTAATAAAATTAAAAATGGCTTAAATAGGGCAGTAGTGAGCATTTTTTATATTAAATTATAAAAATAAACGACAAAACTCTATAAAATCCCATATTTAAGCCAAATAAAAAAAGGATAATTGAAATTAATCAATTATCCTTCATTATTCGACATCAGATTGTCAAATTAAAAAATGTAGACTTACATTCAATATTAAATCGTTTATTAATATCAAATATCAAAACTATCAATCAGCAATCCTTTATCATTCTTATCATTATCAGAATTAAGATCTTCAATCTCAGCATCAGACAACGGCAGAAAAGTTATAATAAACACGCCATTCTTTAATTCAAACTTTTCAATAGCAATATGATTATCGACAAACTCCTGAAGACTTTCCTGGATAAGCTGCAGATTTTTCTTTTTATTCTTGAGCTTGAATCTTACAATCTTCTGGAAGTATGTATAACTATATTCGTTAACTCTTGTTTCCTGATTAGCTATCTGTTCACGCTTTATCGCATAGCATATAATCTTTGAAAGGTTATTATCAAGAACATCATAAGAAGCAGAAGTAATAGAGATAAGCTTCTTCTGAATAATTGCGTTGCTTAGAATCTCTCCAAATTGTGCTATGGCATATGGCCGTTCCGCATCCTCTTTAATAACAATATTATCAAACAAGTTGAAATATATCTTACTGCCTTCAGCTTCATAAGAGAAGTTATACTCTACCAGTTTACGGCATGAATTACTAATCTTATTAAGAACATTCTTGCCTACATGATAATCAACAACCTCTTTACCCAGAGTATTAAGATCGACAACAACAGATTTCTCTTTAGAGAACTCCTGCATATTAATATTAGAGATAAATGCATTGACAAGTTTAAGGTCATCTGTATCCATAGACTTAGGTGGCGTCAGCTTACCATTATCCACAGTGACCTCTAACAGTTCATCTCCATCATCATCAGTAATAATTTCCTTTAACAAATTATTGGAAGCTGTTTCCATCATCAGAGTAAAAGAAGATGGGCTGAATAATGGTTTATCAACAAGGTCAACCGGATACATTCTTAGATAAGAATCAATGTTTCCGGCCAGCTCACTTTCTATATACTTCCATGCACTGATAATTAAATCATTCTTAAGAGAATTATATATTGAATTATTAGTGAAAGAGTAGAGTCCTGGAAAATCAATCAGAAGACTTCCGGAATCATTCTTCCATTTATTAGCTGCAACCTTCTTATCTTTGATAATATCATCAAGCTCTTTATCTCCATAAAGCTTGGCATATTCGTCAGGTCTTAATGATCTGGCCAGAGAAATAAAACTGGCAAGAGGATGCTTGGGATCATCAAGATTCATATTATCAATGTCATTATTGTATGCCTTATACCATCTGGCGCGTTTCTGAAGACGCGACTTTTTTATCTTGTTAATAATAGGCATTAAATCTTCACGACTCGTTTTACCTTCAAGATACTCCATCAATGTTTCATCTATAAGCTCTGCTACATTATCAGCTGGAAAATTCATGAGATTTCTTTTTTTATTATAGAATTCTAGAATAGCAGGGTTGATATGCTTGGCAAGCTCTTCTATAAATCGCCTAGAATACTGTTCCATATTAACTCCTTCAATTTAAATATAAATATATTATACGGACTTTCGACATAAAAAGCAAATGTGAACTGAGTTCAATCAGGAAGCTTTTCTTAATTATTTTGGGTTTTGTTTATTTTATTTTGATTTTATTGTGGAGGAATGGTATAATTTTGTTTGTGGTTAAGACATATGTCGTCATATTTAACTAAACTATACTACACCACTGCTTTAGAGAAAGGATAACATATGATATCAGCTAAATTTGAAGATGAGATATGGATATATTTCCAGACGAATTTGCGTCCAAGAACACGGAAAGAATATTGGAATGTTATAAAAAGTTTTGATAAAATAATCGGACACGACCCACTTAAATTAACAAGAAAAGAGGCAATGAATTATTACAACAACCTTATAGAGAAAGTTAACTCTGGCAGATTGTCATATAATACTGCAGTTATGCGTCTTTCAGTTATGAAATCTGTATGCACATTTATAGAAACTTATACTATTAATCATGGCAAACGATATGTTAATCATTTTGAAAGTATGTCTCTTCCAGAACAGGATAAAATATTGCCAAAAGATGCAATACCTAATACTAAAGAAATTGATAATCTTCTGAGTGCGGCATTAGATGCCAATGACAATAAAGCATTTTTAATATTTTCACTAGTAATTAAGATGGGACTTACCAATCAGGAAATATGCAATCTAAACAAGGAGTATATATGCCGAAATCAGACAGGGAATCTGTGTATTAATATGCCACCAAAGAATCATATAAGCAGATTTCTTATTATACCTGATGACCTTGGTACAATTCTTGATAAATATATTATGGCAGAGAATATACAGAGCGGCGCATTATTTACAAACATACGAAAAAACCGTATTAAAATGCGCGATACAGAACGTCTTCTTGCTTCATACACAGATAAACTTGTGAAAGCCAAAAAATTGCGGAAGCATTATACAATGCAGACACTCCGTCATGCAGCTATAAGCTATATGTTAATGGGAGGAGCATCTAAAGATGAAGTTGCTTCATACACTGGAGTAACAGGAAAATGGATGAACAGATATGATAAAATAATAGCTGACAATGTAATAAATGTAGCTGCTAATTATAATGTAATTAATATCAATCCTTCTAAAATTGACAAAAATGTATCTGAATAACTATAATTACACAATGAAAAAAATTCATAACTGTGGATTATACAAAAACATGTCAGGAGGGATATTATGATATATAAACCATACAAACATCTGGTTCAGTATTATGAAACAGACCAGATGGGAATAGTTCATCATTCTAATTACATAAGATGGTTTGAGGAAGCAAGGTCATTTCTTCTTGAAGAGAATGGTTTCGGCTATAAGAAAATGGAAGAATCAGGCATAATAAGTCCTGTATTATCAGTTAATGCCAGATATAAGTCTATGACTCATTACTATGATACTGTTATTATTAATGTCAAGGTTGTTAAATACAATGGTGTGAAGATTACACTAGAATATACTGTGATTGATGAAAAGACTGGGGAAGTAAGATGTACTGGCGAAAGTGAGCACTGTTTTCTTGATACATCAGGCTGTCCTGTATCATTAAAAAGATCTTTACCAGAATTAAATGTAATGTTTATTGATATGGCTGAAAATTAATAATATACATAAACCGCGATATAGCAATTTACTATACCGCGGTTTATTATTTACATATATTACTTAGATAAGACTCTCATAAAGCTTTGTAATCTCTTCTACGCTTGTTTCTCTTGGATTACCTGGACGGCATGCATCATCATATGCAGACTGTGCAAGGAATGGAATATCTTCTGGCTTAACAATATCCTTAAGATTAGCAGGAATTCCAACATCAGCAGCAAGCTTCTTAACAGCATCAATAGCAGCTTTTCTGTATTCATCCTGAGTCATCTTTTCTGTGCCTTCAACACCCATTGCCTTGGCAATATCACGATACTTTTCACCAGTAGCAGGTGCATTATACTCCATGCCTGTTGGAAGAATAATAGCATTAGCTACACCATGTGGTGTATCATAAAGTGCTCCAAGTGGATGAGCCATAGAATGAACAATACCAAGACCTACATTAGAAAATCCCATACCAGCTATGTACTGACCTAAAGCCATTCCTTCTCTTCCTTCAGGAGTATTATCAACTGCACCTCTTAAACTCTTGGCAATAATCTCAATTGCTTTAAGATGGAACATATCAGATAATTCCCATGCACCAGCAGTAATATAACCCTCAATAGCATGTGTAAGAGCATCCATACCGGTAGCAGCAGTAAGACCTTTAGGCATGCTTGACATCATGTCAGGATCTACAACAGCAACAACAGGAATATCATGAGGATCTACACATACCATCTTACGATTCTTCTCTGCATCAGTAATAACATAATTAATTGTAACTTCTGCGGCTGTACCAGCTGTAGTAGGAACTGCAATAATAGGAACTGCCGGATTCTTTGTATCAGCAACACCCTCAAGACTTCTTACATCAGCAAACTCAGGATTATTGATTATAATACCGATTGCCTTGGCTGTATCCATAGAAGAACCACCACCAATAGCGATCAAGTAATCTGTTCCTGCATTCTTGAATGCTTCTACACCTGTCTGTACATTCTCAATTGTTGGATTAGGCTTGATGTTAGAATATAATTCATAAGAAAAACCATTGTCATCAAGAACCTTAAGAACCTTTGCTGTCACACCAAACTTAACAAGATCAGGATCAGAACATACAAATGCTTTCTTAAACCCTCTTGACTTAACTTCTGTTGCAATCTCCTGTATTGCACCTGCTCCATGATAAGAAGTTCCATTCAAAATAAATCTCTGTGCCATAAAAACGCCTCCATAAATATAAAATTGTTCACTTTTAAAAGTTGACTATATTTTACCACTATGACAAAATAATAACAAGTTGATTTTATTAAAAAAGCATAATAAAATCATGATTTCTTATAAACAATTACCATTTAACTTCTGTCAGATAAATGTTATACTTATAACAATTGATTTTAAGCAATTTATTAATTTCAGAACCAGAAAGAGAGGTACAAATTATGAATATATCAGATAAAATAAAATACATCGGAGTTGATGATACAACAATAGATCTTTTTGAAAGCCAGTATGCTGTTCCAGAGGGTGTTTCATATAACTCATATGTAATCCTTGATGACAAAACAGCCATTATGGATACTGTCGACAAGCGCGGAATGAAAGACTGGGAAAACAATCTTCTTAATACTCTGGATGGAAAGAATGCAGATTATGTAATTGTCCAGCATATGGAACCTGACCATGCTGGAAGCCTTGCCAGACTTATTGAACTTTTCCCTGAAATCACTGTAGTAGGTAATGCTAAGACATTTGTAATGATTAACCAGTTCTTTGAGAATATTAATATTAAGAATTCTCTTACAGTTAAAGAAGGAGATACTCTTAATCTTGGTTCCCACACTCTTACTTTTGTTATGGCACCAATGGTTCACTGGCCTGAGGTTATGGTAACTTATGAAAGCAGTGAGAAGGTTCTGTTCTCGGCGGATGGATTTGGAAAATTTGGTGCTCTGTCGCTTACTGAGAATGCTGACTGGGCATGTGAAGCAAGAAGATATTATTTTAACATAGTTGGTAAATATGGTGCTCCTGTCCAGACCTTACTTAAAAAAGCTTCGGCACTTGATATTAAGACTATATGTCCATTACATGGTCCTGTATTATCAGATAACCTCGGATATTACCTTGACTTATATAACACATGGAGCAGTTATCAGCCAGAAAGCAAAGGTGTATTTATAGCCTATGCTTCAATTCACGGCAATACTGCATATGCTGCTGAACAATTTGCAGAAATGCTTCGTAACAAAGGCGTTGAAAATGTTGTTATTACTGACCTTTCAAGATGTGATATTGCTGAGGCTGTAGAAGATGCATTCAGATATGACAGAATGGTTCTGGCTGCTGCAAGTTATGATGCAGGTGTATTTCCGATTATGCAGGATTTTCTTCATCATCTTCAGGCAAAAGCATTTCAGAACAGAACAGTAGGACTTATTGAGAATGGCTCATGGGCACCTACAGCTGCAAAAACAATGCGAAACATACTTGAAACAATGAAAAATATAACAATTGTTGAACCTGTTGTCACAATTAAATCAGTTCTTAAAGAAACTGATATTCCTGCATTAGAGCAGTTGGCTGATGCAATTAAATAAACATTTCTCCATTAATAATGGAACAACAAAATTATCAAAGAGGGTGTTTTCATGAACAATTTCATTATTATAAATAAAGCAGAGCAGGATGTTGCCAAAGCAAAAGAACACTTATCTGTTCTTAAACAGAAGATAACTGATAGCAAAACTAAGCTTGAAGAAGCAAAGGCTGATTATGAAGCTAATGTTAATTCATCATGCACTGATAATTCAGGGCTTCACGAGCTTACATTATCTGTTGATCTTATAAAAGTTGAATTAAAAAAAGCAGAAGATTCTCTAACAACGCTTAATAATGATTTGGAAAATTCAAAAGAACAATCAAAGAAAGCATCCGAAATTCACTCTGCTGCAAAACAAAAAACAATTGAAACCGGCAATAAATTCTATGATGTTAAGAAAAAGGCTGATGCATTTAAAGACAGTATCAACAAAGTGTCAGACAATATGAAAGCTAAAAAAGCAGTATATGATGAATATCTTGATTCAGCCGATAATTCTACTGACAAAATAAATCAGGCTAAAGAAACTCTTGAAGCGCTTAATAAAAAGTATGCTTCTTCTGTTACTTCCATACAAAGTCTTCAGGAGGAGTATGACCGCAATACTGCATTAATTTCCGGAAGAAAAGCTATGCTTGAAAAAGCGGAAGCATCCGCTTCTGAAAAAAAGAAAGACTATGAACAGGTCCGTTCAGGTGAAACTATAAAGAAAGTTGCATATGACAGGGCTGTAGAAGCGCAGAATCGTCTTAAACCTGCATATGAAGAAGCTGTTGGTATCGAAAATTCAGCTAAAGAAGCTTATGACAATGCTGTAAAAATGCTTAATGAAGCTAACAAGGCTTATGATAATGCCATAGCTGATGAAGCTGCTAAAGAGAAAAATTATAACAGGCAGGTCGATACCGGCCGTGACTCACATAATTACGATTTTGATTCCATATTGGATAGTCTGCGTGCGGAGAGTAATAAGCTGGCAGATATTAAAGACTTCACAATTTCTAATCCTGAAATACAGGATTATTGCAAGAGTCTGATTCTCTATAATCTTTCTGTATGTAATTATAAAGACATAACATTTGGAGAATGGATAATTAATCTTCGTGGTCTTGGCGGTTTATCATATATTCAGGTAAGATTCACACAGAATGGTGTTCCTGCAAAATGTAATTTTTCATGTGACTGTAAAAAAGAACCTGATAATAGCATAGAAATATCTGAATGTAATATAACTGATATGTCAAATATTTCAAAAAAACATTTTATATCTAATAAAGATATTGTGAATGGAACTGATTTGTATCAGTTAAGTTTAAAATCTATACAGGATGACATAAACAGGGCTGAAATCAGTTACAATACTGCCAAAACCACAACTGATGATGCTGCTGTTCATCTTGAAGAATGTAAGAAAAATGTTCCCGGACTAAAAACTGATTACGAGAAAGCAGTTAAAAATGCTGAGTCTGTCAAAATGAATTATAATACACAGCGTGCTATGGTAAACCGGGCTAAAGCGGCATACGATGAGGAAGCTAAAACTACAGCTGCTTCTTACAGTATTTATAGTGAAGCCAAAAAGAAATATGACGAGATGCTTGAGGAATATAACAGAATAACTAGCAATACATCTTCAATTAATATTGAATATGAAAATGCTAAATCATCTGTTGAAAAAATCCTTAATGAAATTGATGCTGCTAAAGATAATATTAAACGACTTGAGGAATTTAATAATAATTCAAGTGATGTGTTAAATAAGGCAAAGCTTGAATATGATAAAGCTGTTGCTGATTATCAGGCAGTTCAACAGGAACAGGCTGATGCTGCACATAATATGCCGCAGCTAAAAAAGCTGCTTGATGAGTGTATTGAAGATGAAGAATTAAAGAAAAAAGCAATGGAAAATTCTCTTAATGATGAAATGAATCTGCGTAAGAAAATTAGCCAGACTAAAGATGAAATAAACAAAATTAAATTTAAGCTTCATGAAGCCTCAGAAAAATTAAGCAAAGCTCAGGCAAATTCTGATGCAACAGGAAGAACAACAGAATCTTTAAAGCTTGCATATGACAATGCAAAAACAGAATATGAAAAAGCTAATTATACATATACACAGAGCAGCAGCATAAGTAATCAGCTTTCAAAGGCATATTATAAGCTTAATTATGAAGCAACAAGAAGTGATTATAATAAAACAGATTTTGATAATGCAAAGTCTGTTTATGATAAAGCACTGATTGAATATACTAATCTTACCGGTATAACCTTTAATATGACAGACGAAACAGATACTCTTATCAATGAAACTGAAACATCAAAGGAAAAGGGATTATTTTCTAAATTTTTTGGCGGTAAGAAAAAATAATAATTAACTACATACTACAATATAAACAGGATGGACTAATTAATGCTTTCAACAATTGAATCAATTAACAGCGTAATCAATAACTTTATCTGGGGACTTCCCGCAATGATATGTATTATCGGTGTAGGAATGGTATTAAGTGTAAGAACAGGATTTATCCAGATAAGGAAATTTCCTTATGCAATGAAAATAACTATAGGGCGCATGCTTAAGAAGCGAAATGCTTCAGACGGCGCCCTAACGCCATTTCAGGCAGTATGTACAGCGCTTGCTGCTACAGTAGGTACAGGTAATATAGCAGGTGTCGCCGGAGCAATTGCGATCGGCGGACCTGGAGCTGTATTCTGGATGTGGATATCAGCAATACTTGGAATGTGCACAAAGTTCTCTGAAGTAGTTCTTGCAGTGCATTTCAGGGAGACCAATGATAAAGGTGAACTTGTCGGCGGTCCTATGTACTACATAAAGAACGGTCTTAAAAAACACTGGCACTGGCTTGCCTATCTTTTCTCAGCTCTTGGAATTCTTACAGTTTTCGGAACTGGTAATGCAACACAGGTCAATACAATCACAGCAGCAATAGATTCAGCATTGCTTAATTACAATATAATATCTGCTGACTCAACCCATATAGTTAATCTAATAATCGGAATTATAATCATGCTGCTTATTGCACTTATTATGATTGGCGGAATTAAAAGAATTGGAAAAGTGACAGAAAAGCTTATTCCATTCATGGCCTTATTATATATAATTCTTGCAATTGGAGTTATAATAGTTAATATTACAAATGTCCCTTATGTATTTAAGTCAATATTCCAAGGTGCATTTTCTCCAGCATCAGTTACTGGTGGTGCTGTAGGCAGTTTCTTTATGAGTATGAAAAAAGGTGTATCAAGAGGTATATTTTCTAATGAAGCCGGTCTGGGTACAGGTTCTATTGCGCACGCATGTGCAGATACAAGAAAACCTGTAAAACAGGGATTCTTTGGTATCTTTGAAGTATTTGTTGATACAATTGTAATCTGTACACTTACTGCTCTTGTAATTTTATGCAGCGGAGTTCCTGTAACATATGGACATGCTGCTGGTGCAGAGCTTACAATATCAGGTTTTACAGCTACCTATGGCGGCTGGATATCAATATTTACAGCTATTGCAATGTGCTGCTTTGCATTTTCAACGGTCATTGGCTGGGGACTTTACGGCCAGAGGTGTATTGAATTTCTTTTTGGTCCTAAATCAGCAAAGCCATTTATGGTTATTTACTCACTTGTTGCAGTTGTGGGTGCTACTATGAATTTAGGCTTAATGTGGAGTATAGCAGAAACATTTAACGGTCTTATGGTAATTCCTAACCTTATAGCAGTATTCCTGCTGTCCGGTACGGTTGTACAACTTGTAAAAGATTACTTTAACACAGAAGGTAAGAAGGTAAAATAATATGAAACATATTTTACTGATAGCTACCGGTGGAACCATTGCTTCTAAAGACTGTGGCAATGGACTTACACCGTGTATTGATGTCAATGCTTTAATTGAATATATTCCATTAGTCAGACAAATGTGCCGGATTAACGGAATATCATTAATGAATATTGATAGCAGCAATATGAATACAAATCACATTGCTGCCATATCAGAATGTATTAAAAAACACTATAATGACTATGATGGTTTTGTCATAACACATGGAACTGATACATGTGCTTATACCGCGGCTGCATTGTCATATCAGCTTATTAATCTCTCTAAACCCGTTATTCTTACAGGTTCCCAATTACCAATAGATGCGGATGCAACAGATGCTGTTATTAATTTGCAAAATGCAATTATATATTCATGTGAAAATATATCTGGTGTATTTCTTGCATTTTGTAATAAACTGATAGCCGGAACATGTGCCAAAAAAATTAAGACTAAAAGTTTTGATGCATTTGAAAGTATCAACTATCCTGTGATTGCTCAGATTGTAGAAAACAGGGTTTTATATAATAATCACCCATTCAAAAATAACAAAAACAATTATTATGATTTCCGTATTGAAACCGACATGTGTACTGATATAGCTGTTATAAATATTTTCCCGGGAATGAATTACAAGCTGCTGGACTATATTAATTCATCTTGCAGAGGTGTTATAATTGAAAGCTTCGGAATAGGCGGCCTGCCAGACAACATTATTGATTATATTTACAAGCTTACAGCAAATGGAATATGTGTTGTTGTCACAACACAATGTCTTTATGAAGGCGTTAATCTTGGAATATATGAGGTTGGGCGCAATCTTGCCGAAGCAGATATTATCAACGGAAAAAATATGACAGTTGAAAACCTTACGATGAAACTTATGTGGTCTTTAGCACATTTTAATACTATAGGTGAGGTTAAAGATTTTATGGAAAAGGAGTTGATTTAATATGCTAACTGAACAAAGACATGAAATAATTCTTAATCTGTTATCTGAAAAAGGCAGTATTACTGTTACCGAACTTAAGGAGGTGCTTAACACCTCTGAATCTACTATAAGACGTGATCTTAATACTCTTGATGAACAGGGCAGACTCACAAAGGTATTTGGTGGGGCGGTTGAAAAAAATAATGGTATATCCACTACCGAATTATCAGTTTCACAGAAAGCTGTGTTTAATACTGAAGAAAAAAAGAAAATCGCAATGTATGCTGCAAGGCTTGTAGCTCCTAATGATTTTGTATATATAGATGCCGGAACAACTACTGAATATCTTATTGATTATCTTGAAGAGAAAAATGCAACATATATTACTAATGCAGTGACACATGCAAGAAAACTTGCAATTGCGGGATTTAAAGTTATTCTTATCGGTGGAGAACTTAAAGGTATAACCGAAGCTGTTGTCGGTAATCAGGCTATTCTTACAATAGACCGCATGAACTTCAATAAAGGATTCTTTGGAACTAATGGAATAACTGAAAAATCAGGCTTTACGACACCAGATATCAATGAAGCATTAGTTAAAGAAACTGCATTTGCTCACTGTCATTTTAAGTATATTCTTGCAGACAGTTCAAAGTTTGGAGAAACAAGCGCCGTAACTTTTGGAAATATCAAGGATGCAACTATAATTACAGATAAAAAAAATGGCAGCTTTGCAAAGCTGCCAAATATAATAACTGTATGATTTCGTAATATATCTATAACACGCTGGCAATGATTTTGCTGATAATAAGTACAAAATTCCTGTCAGAGTCATTCCAGCGGTTTTTATGATTAAATACATCATAAAAGAAATAGTATCTTCTGTATCTGAATTCATACCATGCACTTATAAATGCCATGATATTACTTTCTGATAACTCATTAAACAACCCTTTATGCCATGCTTCAACAGAAGGAACGATACCGATTGACATTGAATTGTTCTTTCCATATCTTGATAAAAATGCTTCATCCTTAAGAATATTGGTCATATCCGGAACTTTCTTATAATCACCACACATATATATAAGTTCAGAATTATCATTATAAATTCGTATTCCATCAATCTCAAACTGTTCCATGATATTCCGGGTAACATCCTCTATAGCATCTTTTCCTCTTGACATCAAATCAAGAATCATATCAGAAACAACACCTGACATATACTCTGAATGCTCAGATAAATCAAGTATTTTATGTATGTGTCTGCCATTATCCTGAATAGAACCATGTATTTCTTCATTATAGATAATAAAACGGTTTCTTCCTTTTTCTTTAGCCAGATATAGACATTTATCTGCTTTTTTAAACAGAATTTCATAATTATTTCCATCTTTTGGATACTCGCTGACTCCCACTGATAAAGTAACACCAAATTCATCGATTCTGCTGTCAAAAGCATACTGAAGTTCTTTTCTCATTGTAGTAAGAAGTATTCTCAAATCTTCAGTATCTTTAATATTACTTGTAAAAATATAAAACTCATCCCCGCCAAATCTGCCTGCAATCCCACGACCATTAAGATTAGCATTAAGGATAGTAGCAATCTTACTTAAAACCTCATCTCCAAAAAGATGTCCATATGTATCGTTGATACTTTTAAAATTATCTACATCAAATATAATCATATAATGAATTTTATTATCATTAGATGCCATCACTGCTTTTGTATATTCCATGCATGCCCTTTTATTAAGAAGCCCGGTTGCAGAATCAACTGCTTCACTTGTTGCATAATACGGTATTATATTATTAACATTTCCATCAGCTGTTTCAAGATATCCAGCAACTATGGGATGCTTGTTATTGGCAAAAAGACTGTCGCCATTAACCTTAAACTTATATAATTCATCATTGTTCTCACCAAGTGGAAGATAAACCATGCAGCTAAACATATTAGAACCTGTTTTAAGATAATTATAAAAAACATTAAATTCTTTTTTTTCTGCATCATTTCGTAACAGTGACAGCATTCTGTCTTTAAACTGCTCAAGAGGACATTTAACCGGTGCTGTACACTGATTACCTCTGTACATATATATAGTAAATATATCTGTATACGAGTTATAATCGAACAAATAATTACGATACACTGAAAGCAGTGTTCTGTATTTATTAATATTATCAAGACCCATAAGATATCTGCTCTCAACCGCTGACAAAAAGAAACATCTTATTTCAAGAATATTCTCACCTGAAAGCACCTTGCCATTATTAAAAATGTACATGTCTGACCAATAATATTCACCAATTCCATTTCTTAACAGAATTATAATTCTGCTATTCTCTCCTGGTTTTAATGATTCAAATGTTGTCTTAAAATCCTTCAGCTGATCAGGATGCACAATATCCAGAAAATTAATTCCAACCAGCTTCTCCACAAAATGATAAAAATGCTCATCCGCATTAATTACTTCATAATTTCTTCTAATTAAGATATCGCAATAAGCAACACAATTTTCTTTTCCAAAATGATTTTCTGATATAATCATATCCCCAATCTCCGTCCATAAAATGTTATGTATATTTTAACATGAATGCATTTAATTATCTAGGACAAATTGTAATTATTGATAAATTATTGGCAAATATATATTGCCTTGAAAAAAATGTTTTAAAAATGTATTCTATATATACATAAAGAAAATAACATATTTACAAGGTGATTATTATGAATACAGATATTAAACTTGTGGCTCTTGATTTAGACAGGACAACTCTTAATTCAGAAAGCCATCTATCAGAAGTAAACAGACAGGCATTAATCGATGCCATAAGCAACGGAGTGCATGTATGTATCGCAAGCGGACGTGCATTTGACACACTGCCTGAGGATATCATATCAGTTCCTGGAATTGAATATGCAATAACCAGCAACGGTGCAGCAATTTACAGAATTGCAGGTAAGGAATGTCTTAAATCATATCTTCTAACTCCATCGTCAGTAAAGACAATCCTTAACCTTACAGCCAATGACACAGTTACATATGAAGCATTTATAAAAGGACAGGCCTTCGCTTCAACAGAGTATATCAGACACCCTGAAAAATACGGTGCTACAGAACACTCACTTGCCTATGTTAAGAAAACAAGAATCCTAAAAGATGATATTAAAGACTTTATACTTGAACACTGTCATGAACTGGACAGTTTAGATATAGTAGTCGGCAACGAAGAATTAAAGAAAAACATAATGGACAGAATACGCAATGCAACTGACGAAGTGTACATGACAAGTTCTATCAGCCAGCTTCTTGAGATATCATATAAAGACGCCGGCAAAAAATCAGGTGTTAAGTTCTTAACAGAATACCTCGGTCTGTCCCGTGAAAATGTAGCCGCCTTCGGTGACGCAGACAACGACACAGACATGATAGAATACGCCGGAACCGGTATCGCAATGGAAAACGCCGCCCCTCACCTGAAACAAATAGCCGACCACATAACCCTCCACCACGATAAAGACGGCGTAGCATACGCATTCCGCAATATACTTAATATATGTTAATTTCAAGGTTGAAATGCGTCTGCAAAATGTGTAAAATACTATGAGATTTATTTAGCAATATAAGGAGATTAATAATGAACGAGCAGGATTGTAAGAAATTAGCAGAACTCTTATTCCCTGATGTGGATAAGACACCTGATTATTATGAGGAGAAATACCCATATAGAAAACTTCCTAATAAGGCAGAAGTAACAAGATTAGGTCCAAGCCCTACAGGCTTTATCCATCTTGGCAATCTCTACAGTGCTTTAGCTGATGAGAGAATCGCACACAAGAATGGTGGTGTATTCTACTTAAGAATTGAAGATACTGATGCCAAGAGAACTGTTGAAGGTGCTGTTGACCTTGTAATCAATTCTTTAAGATATTTTGATATTGAATTTGATGAAGGAGCAGGCTTCCCGGATTCTGACCCGGTTAATGCATACGGACCATATTATCAGACACAGAGAGTTGATATCTATCATACATTTGCAAAGGAACTTGTACTTAAAGGTCTTGCTTACCCTTGCTTCTGTACAGAGGAAGAGCTTGAGGCTGTAAGATTACAGCAGGAGACTGATAAGGTTCTTACTGGATATTATGGCAAATATGCTGTATGCCGTGACCTTTCTTTAGAGACTATCGAGGAAAATCTTAAGGCAGGAAAGCCTTATGTATTAAGACTTCGTTCACAGGGAAGTCCTGAGAATGAAATCACATTTACAGACAGCATTAAGGGAGAGATTAAGCTTCCAGAGAATATCCATGATGTAGTTCTTCTTAAGAAAGATGGTATTCCAACATATCATTTTGCACACGCAATTGATGACCACTTTATGAGAACTACTACAGTTGTACGTGGCGGTGAATGGCTTGCATCTGTTCCAATCCACTATGAATTATTCCATGTATTAGGCTTTAAGATGCCAAAATATGCACATACAGCACACCTTATGAAGTTTGATGAGGAGACTGGCGGAAAGAGAAAGTTATCTAAGAGAAAAGATCCGGAGCTTTCACTTGATTACTACAGAAAAGACGGATATCATCCATACACAATGAAGGTCTATCTTCTTACACTCCTTAACTCTAACTTTGAGGAATGGCATGAGAAGTTCCCTGACAAGGATATCAATGAATTCCCATTCTCAGTAGATAAGATGAGTGTTTCAGGTGCCTTATTTGATAAAGAAAAGCTTCATAACATCTGTAAGAATGAGCTTTCCAAGTTATCAGAGGATGATTTATATGAATTCCTTCACAACTGGGCATTAGAGAATGAACCTGAGATGGAAAAGGTATGGTTTGCTGACAAAGAGAAGTTACTTGCTATATTAAGACTTTACATGGGTGTTGGTGCTAAGAGAAGAAGAAAAGACTTCATGTATGCTAAGCAGATATTTGAACTTATCAGCTTCTTCTTTGATGGCGAGTCTGGTGAAAGAGATGAATTCAGATTAGTTGATGACGAGGTTAAGGCTATTCTTAATGATTACCTTGCAGCTTATGACCATAATGATGATAACAGCATGTGGTTTAACAAGCTTAAGGAAATAGCTGACAAGAACGGCTATGCTTCTGATATGAAGGCTTACAAGGCTAATCCGGAGAACTTCAAGGGTAATGTATCAGACGTTGCAGAGGTTGTAAGAATTGCTGTAACCGGCAGAGCTAATACACCTGATTTATGGACTATCGTTCATATCATGGGCGAAGAGCAGATGAAAGAGCGTATAAGCCGTTTCCTTTAATTAATACTAGTTTATAAGTCAACATAATAAGGAGGCTATGTAATATGTATGACCTTATGATAATCGGCAGCGGACCTGCGGGAATATCTGCTGCACTCACTGCTAAAGCAAGAAATCTTAACTTTATATGGTTTGGTTCAAGAGCACTAAGCACTAAGATAGAGAAAGCCGAGAAAATCATGAATTATCCTGGACTTCCTGCTGTTACAGGAAGCGAAATGCAGTCTGTGTTCTTAAAGCAGATTGACGACTGTGGCATTACTATAACAGAGTCACAGGTTAATTCCATATATGACTGCGGCGGTTATTTTGCAGCCGGTGCTGATAATGAGATATATGAAGCCAAAGCTGTCATAATGACTGTTGGTATGACAACAACAAGAGAGATTGAAGGTGAAGCAAGGCTTTTAGGTTGTGGCGTAAGTTATTGTGCTACATGTGATGGAGCATTATATAAGAATAAGGATATTGCTGTTATATGTGCATCACCTAAATTCGAGGATGAAGTAACATTTTTAGCAGGACTTGCTAATCATATATATCTTTTCACACCTTATAAGGAAACCACGTTACAATATGATAACATAACGCATTTTAACGGACTTCCTGCAAGTGTTGACGGAGATAAGAAGGTTGCTTCAGTAACTTTCAAGGGAGAAGCTATCCCTGTAAGCGGAGCTTTCTTCTTAAAGGATTCTATCAATCCGGGTGTATTATTATCAGGACTTGATATGGCTGGTGGACATATTATTGTTGACAGAACTCAGATGACTAACATTGATGGTGTATATGCAGCAGGTGACTGTACAGGCAGACCTTATCAGTATGCCAAGGCTGTTGGTGAAGGAAATGTTGCTGTACACAGCGTACTTGAATATCTTAAAGAACATAAAGATAATTAGTTTAACAGGAGACAATTAATAATGGGCGAGATATGGGATATCTATGATGTCGATAAACAACTTACAGGCCGTACTATGAAACGTAATGACTGGAACATGAAAGATGGGGACTATCACCTGACTGTTCTTGGCATAATCAAAAGACCTGATAATACATTTTTAATAACACAGAGAGTCTTAACTAAAGCATGGGCACCGGGGCACTGGGAAGTCTCAGGCGGTGCATGCCAGGCTGGAGAGACATCTTTTCAGGCTGTCTGCCGTGAAGTATTAGAAGAAACCGGCGTTGATGTATCACAGGCTGATGGCGGCTTTGAATTTTCTTACAGAAGAGATAATCCTGAAGAAAAGGATAATTATTTTGTTGATATCTATAAGTTTAACATGGATATTACAGAAGCAGATATACATTTACAGACAGAAGAAACTGCCGGTTTCAGATTTGCTACAGCAGACGAAATCAAGGCTATCGCTGACAGGGGAGAATTTCTTCATTACGACAGCATAAGGAAGGTTTTTGAATAATTAATTTAAAGACAGGGAGTTTTATATGCTGAAATATCTTAAAAAATACTGGCTTTTTGCCATTCTTGCACCTTTATTCATGGTGGGCGAGGTTCTTGCGGACCTCGTTCAGCCTCGTTTAATGAGCACCATCGTGGATGAAGGTGTTTTAGGTTTATCAAATAACGGTGTTGGGAATCTGAATCTTGTACTTACCGAAGGACTTAAGATGATAATATTCGTAATTCTTGGCGGATTATCTGGTATCTTATGTGGTGTGTGTTCTAATATTGCATCACAGAATTTCGGTAATGATCTAAGAAAAGACGCATTCAAAAAGATTATGTCATTCTCATTCGAACAGACTGACAAATTCTCTACAGGTTCGCTTATCACGCGAATTACCAACGATATAACACAGCTTCAGAATTTCATACAGATGAGCATGCGTGGTTTTATAAGGACATTTATGCTTTTTGCTGGCGGCATAATATGCATGTTATCCCTTAACTTAAGCTTTGGTGCAGTAATCGCGTGCGCCCTGCCGCTTGTAACCATATGTGTTATATATTTTCTTTCTAAAGCTAATCCACTTTTTTCCAAGCTTCAGCAGAAGCTCGACAATGTTAATAATGTGATGCAGGAAAATGTATCAGGCTTCCGTGTTGTCAAAGCATATGTTAAAGAAGATTACGAAAAAGAACGGTTCGGAAAATCCAATGACGACCTTGTAAATACTCAGCTTAATGTGCTGATGATTTTCTCATATATGCAGCCAATTATGAATATTATTCTCAACCTGTCTGTAGTTGCAGTTATCAAGGTCGGTGGTATTCAGGTTTCCAGCGGTTCTGTTACACCAGGTAATGTCATGGCAGCAATTACATATGTCACGCAGTCACTTAATGCGGTTATGCGAATGACTAATATGTTCCAGACTGCTTCAAGAGGTATTGCTTCAGGCAGACGAATTAATGAGGTGCTTGCCTGCGAGCCTTCTATCAAAAACGGTTCATTTGACGGAAAACCTTCAGTTAAGGGTAAGATTGAATTTAAAAATGTAACATTTGCATATCCATTAACTGGCGATAAGAAGATTCTTGATAATATTAATCTTGTTATCAATCCCGGCGAAACTATCGGTATTCTTGGTGAAACCGGCTGCGGTAAAACAAGTCTTATTAACCTGATTCCAAGATTCTATGATGTATGCGAAGGAAGCGTGCTTGTTGATGATATTGATGTAAGGGAATATAACCTTAAGAATCTGCGTGAGCGTATATCTGTCGCTCTGCAGAAAAGTGAAATATTCCAGAGCACAATTAAAGAGAACATCCAGTGGGGCCGTGAAAACGCAACTGAAAATGACATTGCAAATGCAGCTTCTATCGCACAGGCTATGGAATTTATCAGCACTTCAGCAGATGGATTTGACACTCTTGTAACACAACAGGGAACGAGTCTTTCCGGCGGTCAGAAGCAGAGAGTTGCCATAAGCCGTACAATTCTTAAACAGGCAGAGATTATTATATTTGATGATGCAACAAGTGCACTTGACTTAAAGACAGAAGCTAATCTGTATTCAATGCTTAAAAATGCATATCCGGACACTACTAAGATTATTATTGCACAGCGAATTGCCTCTGTTAAAGATGCTGACAGAATTGTAATTCTTGATGACGGACATATAAGTGCTGTCGGTACTCATGAGGAGCTGCTGAAAAACAGTGCTATATATCAGGATATATATAATTCGCAGTTGAATAAGAAGTAGGCTTTACAAAATGTAAGTTAGAATCTAATCAAGGAGATAGAAATATTATGGCTGAGGATAAGAATACTTCACAAGTTAATATGAAAATTCCCGGCATGAAGGGAGGACCTAGAAACAGGGGGGCAGCTGTCGAAAAGCCTGTCAACGGCAAGGAAACATTTATGCGCCTTATGCAGTATTTTGCTAAAGAAATACCTGTGATTATCGCTCTTTTCATCGCTGTAGTTGTAATGGTTGTATGCTCTGTCTATGCTCCAAAGCTTCAGAGTCAGGCAATTGATTATATTTCTTTAAGAAAATTTAATAATTTAAACCATATACTTATTTTCATGTTGGTGGTATACATAATATACAGTATATGTACATTTATACAGACAAGACTAAGTGCCATATTAAGCCAGAGAATTGTAAAGCATATGAGACAGGATCTTTTTGATAAGATTGTCGGCATGTCTGTCAAGTATCTTGACCAGCATTCACATGGCGACATTATGAGCCGGATGACTAATGATGTTGAGAATATCTCCAACACTGTATCACAGTCCATGAGTTCGTTATTCTCAGGTGTTCTCACTATTATTGGAACTGTCATTATGATGGTTGCTTTATCCCCACAGCTTGCATTATGTTCCTGCACAACAGTAATTCTTACTATATTTGCAACTAAGAATTTGTCTAAAGCTATGAGAAAATTCTATTCCAGACGACAGGTTCTTTTAGGCCAGCTTAATGGAACTGTTGAGGAGATGGTCACTGGTATCAAGACTGTTACAGCATTTGACAGACAGGAAAATGTATGCGGTGATTTTGATAAAACTTCCGACGAACTGACTAAGGTTGGTATTAAAGCTGAGATTCTTGGTGGTTCTATGGGACCTGTTATGAATGTCATTAACAATATCGGCTTTGTCATTATTGCCGCAGCCGGAGGATATTTTGCAATTAAAGGATATGTATCTATCGGTGTAATATCAGCATTTATCGTATATGCCAAGCAGTTTGGCAGACCTATTGACGAGCTTGCCAATATATGGGGTCAGATTCAGACTGCAATAGCCGGTGCTGAGCGAGTATTTGCTGTTCTTGATGAACCTTCCGAGGACAAATCAGGTGAATTTACAATGGATAATTCTACCGGCAACATTGAATTTAACCATGTTGATTTCTCTTATATTCCGGGGAAACAAGTATTACATGATTTCAACCTTAAGGTTAAAGCAGGACAGAAGGTTGCACTTGTAGGAAGCACCGGTAGCGGCAAGACTACTGTTGTCAATCTTCTTATGAGATTCTACGATATTGACAACGGCAGTATAACCATTGATGGTGTTAATATTAAAGATATCGACTGTGAGAATCTTAGGAAGAATACTGCAATTGTTTTACAGGATACTGTTCTTTTTGCCGACACTGTAAAGAATAATCTTCTATATTCAAGACAGGATGCAACAGATACTGAAATCATTGCTGCTGCAAAGAAGGCTAACTGCCATAATATGATTATGCATCTTCCTGATGGATATGATTCCATGCTCGCCAAAGATGGACAGAATCTGTCACAGGGACAACGCCAGTTACTATCAATTGCAAGAGCATTTGTTGCCAGTCCTAAGATTCTTATACTCGATGAAGCAACCTCAAGTGTTGATACACGAACAGAAAAAAAGATTCAGGATGCAATGACTAATCTTATGAAGAACAGAACAAGCCTTATTATTGCACACCGACTGTCAACTATTCAGGACGCTGACGTCATAGTTGTTATGGATAATGGAAGAGTTGTCGAGACAGGTAATCATGAGTCTCTGCTTTCTGCTAAAGGCAGATATTATGAGCTGTATATGACACAGTTTGCTGGAAAGGCAATCTGATTAATAGGACAAGGAGATAAGAAAATTATGGATAATCGCAAGCATATGAGAACCGAAAAGAAAACAGCCGTAAAAAACAGTTTTGGACGGCTTCTGGCTACAGGTATATTTGTACTTATCCAGGTTGCGTGGCTGGCTTATCTTTTATTATATTTTTACAGGGACTACGCATGGATTTCATTATTAAGCACATTTATTGCAATTATTCTTGTGCTTAAGATATACGGAACATCTACTAATTCAGCCATGAAAATGCCATGGATAATTGTAATTCTTGCATTTCCTATACTTGGTATACTTATTTATCTGCTTTTTGGACGTTCCATTGTTACAAGGGCGGTAAAGAAAAGGTTCAATTCAATAGAAGAATCCTATAAAAAATCTCTTTCTCAGGATGAAAACATTCTTAAAGAGGTTAAAGATAAGGATATCTATATATATAACCAGTTCCATTATCTTAGTGATCATGAAGGATATCCTGTATATAAGAATACAGATATTGAATTTTATTCTATAGGTGAAGAAGGCCTTGAAGCACAGCTTACAGAACTTGAAAAAGCTGAGAAGTTCATATTTATGGAATATCACGCTATTGAAGAGGCTTCCAGCTTTGACAGAATTAAGGACGTTCTTATAAAAAAAGCTGCTGCAGGCGTTGAAGTCCGTTTATTCTATGATGATGTAGGAAGTATCTTCTTCCTTAACAAGGATTTCATCAAGGAAATGCGTGCAAATGGCATTGACTGCCGTGTATTTAATCCAATCAAGCTTGCATTTAACATGTTCATGAATAACCGTGATCACAGAAAAATTACCGTAATTGACGGTAAGGTCGGATTCACTGGAGGTTATAATCTTGCTGACGAGTACTTTAACATAACACACCCATATGGGGAGTGGAAGGATACCGGTCTTAAACTGACCGGCGATGCCGTTAAGACTCTTACAATGCTGTTTCTTTCTATGTGGAACTCTATTAAGAAAACAGATGAGCCTCAGGATGATTATGTCAAATATATTAAAGCCTCTGACTATGGCTACAAGGCTGTTAATAATAATCAGTATGTTGTTCCTTACGCTGACAGTCCACTTAATAACAACAGGGTTGCTGAAAATGTTTATCTTAATATTATTAAGAGTGCCAAGCATTATCTTTACATTACAACACCATATCTGCTTATTACAGAAGAGATGTCCAGAGAGCTTGCAATGGCAGCAATGAGAGGTGTTGATGTTAGAATTGTAACACCTGGTATTCCTGATAAGAAGCTTACTTACAGCCTCACAAGATCATATTATGCAGATCTCGTAAGATACGGCGTAAGAATATACGAATACACACCGGGCTTCATTCATGCAAAACAGTGGGTAAGCGATGGAGAAGTATCTGTTGTAGGCACAATCAATATGGACTTCAGAAGTCTTTACCTTCACTTTGAAAATGCCGCGTATGTATATGGCAGGGAAACTGCTGCCGACATACTTAATGATTTCTACAACATTTTCAGAAGAAGTGAGGAAGTAACCGACAAGTACATCAATAAGCCGAGAATCTTGAGAATCGGACAATGTATATTAAGACTGGTTGCACCTTTGTTCTAATTAGTGTATATTCATATTTGTTATTTCGTATGTGAGATTCAGTTTTTAATTGTTTTGTCTGTGTCTGGCATATATGTTTGAACACGTTAAGAATTGCTAATTTATCGGTATTATTTTCGGCTCTTTCGATTGTTTATGTTCATTCGACAGCTGTACACTTTCGCCGTAGTTGTTCGTCTGAGACACACTCTCGATTTATTGTGAGCTGTGTGGGAGTTAATGCCGCTATATACATAAGGGCGGTGCGGGAAAGCACGTTCAAGCGAAGCGCGTTTGATTTACCGCACCGTAATAAACTTTGTAGATAGCGGCATTTACTCCCACTAAGCGAAACACTCATGAGAGAGTGTGCCTCAGACGTACATCTAGGTGAAAGTGTTCATCTGGCGAATGTACACAAACGTATGAGCCGAAAATAACACCTGATAAATTAACGCAATTCTAACGAATCGTTCAAACACATATGCCAGACACAGACAAAATAACTACAATAATGACTCACACACGAAATAACAAATATCAAGTTAATAAACATTTAACAAGGAGAAGTAATGAGAGAAGAAACTGTAACCGTGAAAATCGACCACCCATTAGGTAGCACTGATGAAGATAACCCCTCGGTGGTCTATCCTATTAATTGTGGCTATGTAGATGTCGAAAGAACAGCCGGATTTTCTGAGCTTGATAAACAGAGAGTTTATCTGTTAGGTGTAGATGTTGCCGTTGATGAATATATCGGAGAGCTTATTGCTGTAGCAAGACGCCGTGATGATCCTGAAACTGTCTGGATAATTGCACCTGAAAATATATCTTACACAATCCAGCAAATTGAAGAAATGATATATTTCGAAGAGCAGTATTACGACAGTTTTGTTGAAATAGTTGACGAGGAATTATGGGATGCCTATGATGAGAATGAAAAGCTGTTAGGTTTCGATTTAAAAAGAAGCCAGGCAAAATCTTTACCTGATGGGGTATATCATGTCATTGTCAATGTCTATACTATGACTAAGGATGGTAAGCTTCTTACGACAGAACGTTCACGAAATAAAACATACCCTCTTAAGTGGGAAGTTACAGGTGGTTCTATACTTAAAGGTGAAACAGCGGCTGAAGGTGCGGTTCGTGAGTTATATGAAGAGACTGGCATTAAGATTTCTACTGAAGACCTCATTGTACTCTACAGCTATGTGGATAAGCCTAAACATGCCATATATCACAGTTACCTTAATTTAATAGAAAAAGAAGTCCATGTTACCCTTCAGGAAGGAGAAACCATGGACTACATGTATGTTCCGTATAAGGAATTTGATGAGCTTGTTAATTCTGACAGATTCGTTCCATCAGAACAGCGACGCTATAAGAATCAGGCCGTCTTTACGATGCTTTCACGATTCATTCCTGATTCAGCGGCTTCTACATAAGCAATTCCATATGTTCCTGGACCTACATGAGTTCCAACAGAACAGCCAATAGAGCTTACACAAACATTTCCATTAACATCAGATATATAAGTAAGACTCTTATTAATAAATGTTTCTAAGGATTCAGAGCAGTTGATATGACCAAACATGAAATCTCTTGTAAGACTTAATCCGTCTTTGGTGAGCTTATCATGCATAAGTTTTTCAGCTGCTTTTTTTCCTCTTGTTTTTCCAATCACAACAACTTTTCCATCTTCAATACTTACAACCGGTGTTATATGAAGCATTGTTCCTGCAAATGCAGCCGCTCCTGAAAGTCTGCCTCCCATTTTAAGATATTTAAGCGAGCCGACAACAGCTGTAAGCTTGATGTATTTTGACATCTCTGTACATGCAGTAGCGATATCAGATACATTTACACCGGCATCTCTTAACTTGACGGCTTCTCTGATTAGAAGGGCAGTTCCAATTGATGCACTTCTTGAATCTACCATGTATAATTTCTTTCCTGTTTCTTCTTCAACGTCTAAAGCAGCAAGGCAGGCACTCTGATATGTTCCTGATAAATCAGAAGATATGAATATTCCTAGTACATCATCCCCGTCAGCAACAGCTTCATTAAATACTTTCATGAATGCATCAGGGCTTGGCTGTGAAGTCTTAGGTAATTCATCACATTCAGCAAGTCTTGTATAAAATTCCTCATGTGTTATCTCAACTCCATCTAAGAATTCTTCATCCCCAAACCTTACAGATATTGGAACAATCTGAATCCCCATCTTTCTTGCATCTTCTTTAGATATATCACATGTGCTGTCAGCAATAATTCTTAACATAATCATACTCCTTTAAAGATTTTGATATATTTTGATATTCAAAGTTTCTTGTTGAATGTTATCATTTAATTAAATAATTGTCAAGGGTATTTTGATATTCAAAGTTTTAGCAGGGAATTCTTAAATAAAAATATGTGATTTAAATATCATCATGTATTTTTTTAGTATTTATATATACACAGAATTGATATAATTAGAATATGTATAGATATATTCTAATAAAAATGGGAGGTGTAAAGAATTATGAATATTACAAAACTAGTATTGGGTGCATGCAGCACAAATGTATATATTGTTTCTTCGAATAAGAAAAATGCAATTCTGATTGACCCAGCAGATAATGCTGCTGAAATTATTAAAACAATTGAAGAAAATGGATTGTGTCTTAAATACATTTTTATAACACATGGTCATACAGATCATATTTTAGCATTAAAAGAAGTGAAAGAATATTTTAATGTACCTGTTATTATATCTAAAATTGATGCCGGACGACTTGAAGACGAAGAACTCATTAATGAAAGACCTTATGTTAAAATACCTTATAAAGCTGTAAAAGCCGATATATTAATTTGTGAAGACGATATAATTAATCTTGATGAGTTATCATTTTCTTTCTTAGGTATGCCAGGACATACAGACGGTTCAATGGCAATCATTGTTAATGATAATATTTTCTCTGGTGACACCATTATGTTTGAAAAACATGGTAAAACTTCTTTACCTGGCGGAAATGAGAAATTACTTATTTCATCAATAGAAAAAATGATGAACACTTTAATTGGCGATTATAAAATATACCCTGGTCATAGACAAGAGACATCTCTTGATTATGAACGTAAGTGCAGACTAAGTACTGTTATTACAGGTTATTAATTTTTTATCTTAATTTGCGGCTTGTAATTGTAAATAACATATTTCTTGACATATTTAAAAATAAGCATTAAAATCAAACACTTGGACAGTATCATTTACGAAATTCACATAAGAGGTTTCATCAATTATGGCAAAAGATTTAACTCAGGGCAGAATTATGCCTATGTTAATTAAATTCACAATTCCACTTATACTAGGAAATATATTTCAGCTTACTTATAATGCGGTTGACTCTATTATTGTCGGAAGATTTGTTGGAAAAGAAGCACTGGCTGCTGTTGGAATATGCAATCCAATAACTACACTCATTATTCTTTTCCTTAACGGATTATGTATGGGTGCAAGTATTCTTATGGGTAATTATTTCGGCGGTAAGAAAATGGACACACTTTCCCGCCAGATAAGTACAACTATGATATCAGGTATGATATTCTCACTTGCACTTACACTGATTGCAATAGTATTTACAAGACCTATTCTTATGCTTGTTCAGGTTGACAGATCAATTATGACACTTACAACCCAGTACTTAAGAATAATCATGTTAGGACTCATCTTCACATTCCTTTATAACTTTTTCTCAAGCACTTTAAGGGCATTGGGAGATAGTGCAACACCACTGTATTTCCTTATCATAAGTGCAGTTTTAAATGTATTTGGTGACCTTTTCTTTGTTGTTGTCCTGAAAGCCGGCAGCAACGGATGTGCAGTTGCAACTGTAGTAAGCGAGGCTCTCTGCTGTGTATTCTGCATGATATATATTAAATTCAAAGTACCGATTCTGTGTCTTGGCAAGAAGTGGCTTGTATTTGACCGCTCACTGCTTAAGAAAACTATAAGCTACGGCTGGGCATCTGCTATGCAGCAGGCTACTGTACAGCTTGGTAAAATAGGAATACAGGCTATTATTAACACTATGGGCGTTTCGGTTTCAGCCGCATTTGCAGTAGTAAACAGAATTGATGACTATGCATATACACCCGAGCAGAATATTGCACACGGAATGACAGCAATGATGGCACAGAACAAAGGCGCTGGAAGAGACGACAGAGTAATCAAAGGCTTTAAAGCCGGTATTATTCTTGAGATAATATATGGAATCTTCATATTCTTTGTATGTTTCGTATTTGCAGGACCACTTATGAAGCTGTTCACTTCGGATACTGAGGTTATAAGACACGGTGTAATCTACCTTAAGCTTATCTCTATAATGTACATACTTCCTGCCATCACTAATGGTATTCAGGGATATTTCAGAGGAATCGGCGACTTAAAGATTACACTGCTTTCAAGCTTTATCAATATGGGTGTCCGCGTGCTTGCCGCAATTCCACTTGTATTTGCGTTAGGCATGGGAATAGAAGCACTTCCTTTCTCTTATCTTGCAGGCTGGATTGGCATGCTTATTGCGGAAGTGCCATTGCTTGTTAAGAATTACAGGGCATATATTAAAAGTATAAATTAAAATCCATGCACAAAGTTATAATTGCTTTGTGCATGGATTTTTCTTTTCTCATCTTCTAAACATTTTTCAAGATATTTTATAGAAATTTTTAAAATGTGTCAAAAAATGTATGCCAAAGGTACAGGCAGATGTGTTATTATACATATTGAATTTGATTCAGGAGAATTAATTATGATTAGAAAAGAACAGCTGCGTCTATACGCAATCACAGATACAAGCTGGCTTAACGGAGCCAGTCTCATTGATGTTGTTGAAAATGTATTAAAAAATGGAGCAACATTTTTACAATTAAGAGAAAAGAATGCGACACATGAAGAAATTGTTGCAAAAGCAAAAGCAATTAAGCCAATTACACGAAAATATGGTATTCCATTCGTTATTGATGATGATGTGCAGGCGGCACTTGAAGCTGACGCTGACGGAGTACATATCGGACAGAGTGACACTGACTATATGACTGCAAGAAGTATTCTTGGAGATAATAAGATTATCGGCATGACCGCCAAGACAGTAGAACAAGCGAAAGAAGCCGAAAAACTTGGTGCAGATTATATCGGAACCGGTGCTGTATTTGGCTCAAGTACCAAAAAGGATGCTGTATACATGCCTCGTGAGCGACTGATTGAGGTTGCAGGTTCAGTTAATATCCCTGTCGTTGCAATCGGCGGTATTGATTACGACAACTGCGGTGAGCTTGCAGGCACTGGTGTTGACGGGATTGCTGTTGTTTCAGCTATATTTGCCGCTGATGATCCTGGACTTGCTACGAAAGAGCTTTACTTAAAGACTGGCCGTGTATTTAATTATCACAGGGATTTCATATTTGACATGGACGGAACTATTCTTGATTCTATGCCTTACTGGAGAAATGTTTCCAAGGAATACGCCATGCAGTATGTTGATAAGTTACCTGACGACTTTGACGAGCGTACTTATGTAATGGACCTTGATGAATGTTCTGCTTATTTCCGTGATGAATTAGGCATAAGCACCGATGCAGCAACTATGCGACAGACCGCCGTGGATATTATGACAAGACACTACAGCACAGATATTCCGGCTAAAGACGGAATGCTTGAATTAATCAGACGTGAGCATGAAGCTGGATCTGACATGTGCATATTTACAAGCTCTGACAGAGGCTGTGTTGACGCTGCACTTAACCGTCTTGGAATAACTGACTGTTTTAACAACATTTTTACAGTATATGACATTCCATATAATAAAAAGAATCCGGAAAGCTACAAGCTTATCGCTGAAAAAATGCATTTTAAACCGGAAGATACATGGGTATATGAAGATGTTCTTCACGGCATTGAATCTGCCAAACAGGGTGGATTTAAGATATGTGCTGTATATGATGAGGATTCTAAGAAGCATTGGAACGAAATCTGCGCATTTGCAGACGAAATAAGAGATATAAGAAATGATTGAGGATTAGTAATGAAGAAAAAAGTTGTTGTCGGCATGTCAGGGGGCGTTGATTCCTCTGTTGCCGCTTATCTATTAAAGGAACAGGGCTATGATGTAATAGGTGTGACTATGCAGATATGGCAGGACGATGCAACAGAAGCCGCTGAGAACGGCTGCTGCGGTATCAGCGCTGTTGATGATGCAAGGCGTGTTGCAGGTCAGCTTGACATCCCATATTATGTAATGAATTTTAAGAATGAGTTCAAATGTAATGTAATCGACTATTTTGTTGATGAATATAAAAAAGGCCGTACACCTAATCCATGTATCGCCTGCAACCGTTATGTAAAGTGGGAATCTCTTCTTAAGAGAAGTCTTGAAATAGGAGCAGATTACATTGCAACAGGACACTATGCAAGAATCCACCAGCTTCCTAATGGCAGATACACTATATGCAATTCAGTAACTGCCAGGAAAGACCAGACCTACGCCCTTTATAATCTTACACAGGAACAGTTATCACACACACTTCTTCCTATTGGTGACTATACTAAGGATCAGGTCCGTGAAATTGCATCTAAGATTGGTATCACTGTTGCCAAGAAGCCTGACAGTATGGAAATATGCTTTATTCCTGATAATGACTATGCAGGCTTTATAAAACGTGAAACAGGCTATACTTCTGTTCCCGGTAATTTCATTGACGTTAATGGCAATGTAATCGGAAGACATCAGGGTATCATACACTACACAGTTGGTCAGAGAAAAGGTCTTGGACTTGCTCTTGGAAAGCCGGCATTTGTTGTTGCTATACGCCCTGAAACCAACGAGGTTGTAATCGGTGATAATTCAGATGTGTTCTCACCTAAGCTTTATGCCAACAACCTTAATTTCATGTCGATACCTTCACTTGAAGGTGAAATGCGTGCCAAAGGTAAAATCCGTTACAGCCATGAGGGTGCTATGTGTACTATAAGAATGTTTGATGAGAATACTCTTGAATGTACATTTGACGAGCCTGTTCGTGCCGTAACACCAGGTCAGGCGCTTGTATTATATGACGGGGACAATGTACTTGGCGGTGGAACTATTATTTAATTATTTTTTAATTAATAAGGACAATATTATGGAAAAACTTATATATATGGATAACGCAGCAACTACATCAACCGCACCAGAGGTTGTGTCTGCAATGCTTCCATTCTTTACTGAATATTATGGCAATCCTTCTTCTGTATATAATTTTGCCCAGAAAAGCAAGATGGCTATTGAAGATGCAAGGGAAATTATAGCTGACAGTATTGGCGCTGCTAAAAGCAATGAAATATATTTTACAGGCGGTGGAAGCGAGTCTGATAACTGGGCTTTAAAGTCTGCTGCATTCGGACTTAGAGATAAAGGCAACCACATTATAACAACTAAAATAGAGCATCATGCAATTCTTAATACATGTGCATATCTTGAAAAGAATGGATTCGAGATAACTTACCTTGATGTTGACAGCGAGGGCTTTGTTTCATTAGAAGATGTCGAGAATGCCATCACTGACAAAACAATTCTTATAAGTGTTATGTTTGCCAACAATGAAATCGGAACAATTGAACCTGTCTGTGAAATAGGTGAGATTGCACATAAGCATGGCATTCTTTTTCACACTGATGCAGTTCAGGCTATGTGTCATGTCCCAATTAATGTCACAGAGATGAATATTGACCTGTTAAGTGCAAGCGCACACAAGTTCCACGGTCCTAAAGGCGTCGGTTTCATGTACATGAAGAATTCTGCCAAGTTAGAGCCTTTCATACATGGTGGCGCACAGGAGCGTGCAAGACGCGCCGGAACAAGCAATGTTCCAGGCATTGTCGGCATGGGAAAGGCTGTAAAGCTTGCCTTAGATACACTTGATAAAGATACACATACAATTATTAATATGCGTAATTATATTGTTAACAGGATTCTTGGTGAGATTCCTGACATTACTTTTGATGGACCTTGTATTGATGCTAATGCCGAAATCAATGCTGTTTCGGCAGGTATGCCCATGTGCAGCCTGAAGCGTCTTCCGTCTAATATGCATTTCTGCTTTAAAGATGTTTCAGGTGATTCTTTACTTATTATGCTTGACATGAACGGTATATGTGCATCCAGCGGTTCAGCATGTGCTGCAGGCTCAATCGACCCTTCACATGTGCTTCTTGCTATCGGACGAAGCAAAGGTGAAACTAAAGGTGCTTTAAGATTAAGCATAGATAAGGATTTAACCAAGGAAGATGCTGACTATGCAATAGATGCGCTGAAAGCCGCTGTTGCGAGGCTGCGTGGATAAAACTAAACATTATATCCGTAAATCCATATAATATGGTCTTATATCCAGCAATTTTCATTAAAACAAAGTGAGTTTTCCTATAAATTCATAAATATTATAAGTTTTATAGGTATATTCTATCAATTTTACTATATAAAAAGTCTTTAATGATACCAATATACCTATAAACAATCTGCTTATTTACAACATATAGGCTTACGCAATAACTATCTATATAGGCATCAGAATTTTTGACCTATAAGACATTAAATATACGACTATGTATAGGTATCATGTTGTATAGCATAATGCTATATCATGAATCATCTGTAATGAATATCCTTCAGACTCCCCAATTCAACGACAAAAACAATATAATCTTTAAAATATTTTCAAAAATATCATACAAACCTATTGACATAGTAGGGATAAGGGTTTATATTATCATCAACATCAAGAAAGCAATACATTTTTGAAATAAATTAAAAAGGATGGTAATTAATTATGGCAAAGAAATCTTACTCTGAAAGAAATTTAAAGTTTGAAACATTACAGCTTCATGTAGGACAGGAACAGCCTGATCCGGTAACAGATGCTAGAGCAGTACCTATTTACCTTACATCATCATATGTATTCCATAACAGCCAGCATGCTGCTGACAGATTTGGTCTTAAGGATGCAGGTAACATCTACGGACGTCTTACTAATCCAACAGAGGATGTATTTGAAAAAAGAATCGCAGCACTTGAAGGTGGTGTAGCAGCACTTGCTGTTGGTTCTGGTGCAGCAGCTTTAGCTTATGCTTTCCAGGCACTTGCTCATGCAGGAGATCACATTGTAGCAGCTAAGAATATCTACGGCGGAACATATAACCTTCTTGCACATACACTTCCAGATTACGGAATTGAAGCTACATTCGTAGATCCTTTTGATTATGATGCTATTGAAGCAGCAATCAAGCCTAATACTAAGGCTGTTCAGATTGAAACACTCGGAAATCCTAATTCAGAAGTTGTTGATATTGAAAGAATTGCTAAGATTGCACATGCACACAACATCCCACTTGTTGTTGATAACACATTTGCAACACCTTACCTTGTAAGACCTATCGAATACGGTGCAGATATCGTTATCCATTCAGCTACAAAGTTCATCGGTGGTCACGGTACAACACTTGGCGGTGTAATCGTTGATAGTGGTAAGTTTGACTGGGTAGGAGCAGCTGATAAGTTCCCATGGCTTGTTGAGCCAAATGTATCATACCACGGTGTAAGCTTTGCAAAGGATACAGCACCTGCTGCATTCGTTACATATATCAGAGCTATCCTTCTTCGTGATACAGGAGCTACAATTTCTCCAGTTCATTCATTCATCTTCCTTCAGGGACTTGAAACATTATCACTCAGAGTTGAGAGACATGTAGAGAACGCATTAAAGGTTGTTCAGTACTTAAAGGATCAGCCATTAGTTGAGAAGGTAAATCATCCTTCAATCTCTACTAACGAAGAACAGCAGGCTCTTTATAAGAAGTACTTCCCTAACGGCGGTGGTTCAATCTTTACATTTGAAATCAAAGGCGGTGCTGCCCAAGCACAGAAGTTCATTGATAACCTTGAGTTATTCTCACTTCTTGCTAATGTTGCCGATGTTAAGTCATTAGCAATCCACCCGGCAAGCACAACTCATTCAGAGTGCAACGAAGCTGAGCTTCTTGATCAGGGAATCAAGCCTAACACAATCAGACTTTCAATTGGTACAGAGAATATTGATGATATCATTGAAGATCTTGATGAAGCATTCAAGGCTTTACAATAATTTGCATTGACACATTCTTTACATATCCGACTAATGCTGATAAAATATATTTAATTAATAAATCGTGAATGTTTAGGAGGATATGTAATGTTTTGTCAATTATTTGGTAAATTTCTTATCGAAAAAGAGATTATAGACAGGGATAAGTACAAATCTATAATGGAAAGACTTGCTGAATCAAGAGCAAAGCTTGGTGTAATTGCTGTAGCTGATGGTATTATTACTGACAAACAGGCGAATGAAATTAATCATTTACAGACAACAAAGGATGCAAGATTTGGTGAAATCGCTGTTGGAGAGGGTTATATGACTGAAGAACAGTTAGATGTTCTTCTTAAAAAGCAGGGAAGTGCTTATGCAATATTCCTTTCTGTTCTTTCAGAAGCAGCAGATATATCAGTATCGAAGGTTGATGAGCTTCTTAAGGAATTCCAGAAGGAGCATGGTTTTACTGATGAGGATATGGATGGTCTTAAGAATGATGATTTAGAACAGATTGTTCCAATATTTGCCTTTTCATCAAAGTCATATGTAACTGATATATGCAGGCTTGCACTTGCTAATATTGAAAGATTTGTAACATCTGATTTCTATATAGACAGAATTAAGCATATTTCACAGCTTGAATACAGATGTCTTGCTGGTCAGAAATTAGAAGGTGACCTTGATATTATTGTTGGTTTTGCAAGTGTTGGTGAACAGACAGCTATAGTTGATATAGCTAATGGATTCTCTCATAGTAATATATCTAATCTTGGAATAGAAGTATACGATGCTATAGGTGAATTTACTAATTGTATAAGCGGATTGTTTGCAACAGCACTTTCTAAGAAGGGCAGCATGTTAGAGATTACTCCACAGTTTGCTTATGAAAATCAGTTTGCCAAAGGAGATGCTTATGTACTTCCTATTCATATCCATGACAGTGAAGTTCTGCTTTTCATATCTGCCTCTGATGAAACCAAAGCTGGAGATATGCCTGTTGTAAGAAAGATTATGGCAAAAGCAGGTGGAGAAGTGACATTAGACAGCAAAGGAACAGTAGTTATCGTTGATGATTCAGGAATGTCAAGAAAGATTCTGCGTGATATTCTTGAAGAGGCCGGTTACGCTGTATTAGCTGAAGCAACTGACGGATTAGAGGGTGTACTTGCTTATAAGACATATTACCCTGATATAATTACACTTGATATTACAATGCCTAACATGGATGGTACAGAAGCTCTTAAAGAAATTAAGGCTTATGACTCTAATGCCAAAGTAATTATGATAACTGCTGCCGGACAGCAGCATAAAGTAATTGAGGCTCTTAAGCTTGGTGCTAAACGATTTATTACCAAGCCATTTGATAAAGAAGAGATTCTTAAGAATATTGAAGAAGTTCTTGAGGGTTAAAAAAAAATAATGGGATGATATCACTAAAGGTATCATCCCATTATTTTTATTTATTCTTTCTAAAATGCACTTCTGGAACTGCCAGACTGTCATATGTGACATGTGGCTTATCTGTATTATCATCCGGAACTATATTTGAAGATATATCCGCATCATCTTCTTCACTTCCTGAATCTTTCTTGTGTATCTCAGGAATAGCAAGATTATCATACGACAGACTATAATCCTTTTCAGATGTATTCACTTTATTTTTTACCTTTTTGAATATATTAAACATATTTAACTCCTCTATAATTATAATATATTGATAAAAAAAGTTATAACCAGACTATTCAGGAAATCTGCAAAAAGACTTCCTATAAGTGGTATTAACAGATAAGCCTTAACTGATGGAACATATTTGTCACATACTGCCTGCATATTTGCCATGGCATTAGGCGTTGCTCCCATTCCAAATCCACATGTACCTGCAACAAGAACTGCTGCATCGTAATCTTTTCCCATAATATTGAATACAATAAAATATGTAAATAAAACAATAACAATTATCTGTGCACCAAGAAGTATAACAAGCGGAAGAGCTAGTGATGCAAGCTGCCATAACTTAAGTGTAATCATAGCCATTCCAAGAAATAATGATAAACTTATACCTCCAAGGTCATTAATTTCTCCCATATGAATAACAAGCTTTCCATTTCCTGCATATTCTGCAATGTTACGCATAAGCGCAGCTGCAATCATGGCCCCGATGTATATAGGAAAAGTAAGTCCTGTCTTCGTAAGAGCCCATGAAAAAATAGTTCCTATACCAATAGCAATAATTAGCTGGAATACGGCTGATGCATACATTCTGGAATGTCTTTCATGCTTCTTTTCGTCTTCAATAAGAAGACTGTCATCCTCTGGAATTGCTGTATCTAAAAGGTTTTTCTTCTCAATAAGTCTCTTGCCTAATGGTCCTCCTACAAGACTTCCAAATATAAGACCAAATGTAGCTGCAGCAGTACATATTGTCGTTGCACCCTTAACATTAAAATCTTCAAGTACCGGTCCAAATGCACCCGCAGTACCATGTCCGCCAACCATAGGTATTGAGCCTGTACACATTCCTATAAGTGAATCAAGCCCAATAACCTTAGATAAACCTACTGCAACACCATTCTGTATAAATATAAGTACTATAACTAATCCTAAAAATATCACCATAGATTTTCCGCCCTTTTTAAGTACTTTAAGATTAGCCTGAAATCCTACGGATGTAAAAAAGAATACCATGCATACTTCTTTAAGTGTGTCATCAAATGAAAACTCTAATATATGAGTAACATAACATATACATGTAAATATAGCAAACAACAGTCCTCCTACAACAGGTGCCGGTATACAGAACCTTTCAAGGAATTTAATTTTCTTTCGTAAATAGCTGCCTAGAAGCAGTACAAGTACCGCAATAGCCAGCGTCTGATACATATCTAACTGAACCTTCATTAAATTTCTCCATTCTTTATAGCATTAACCTGATATACAGAATTAATTATTCTGTCAAAACATTGATGCCACGCTCTGTATAATAAGCTGCTGCACCTGAATGGAACGGAATATCTACTCCATCAGCCGCCGTATTTATATCAAATGAAATATCAAGAGATGTAGCATACTTAAAATCATCAGCATGCTCATATATTGTCTTAGTCACATTCTTAATAACATCGTCTGAGAGTGACTGCTTTGCAATCAGAACTGCCTTAACACCAATAGTTGTCACATCAGAATCCTGACCATTATAAGTTCCTGCCGGAATAGTATATTTTTCACAGAGAGAATACGCTGATAACATCTTGTCTATGCATTTGTCATCAAGACTTATAAGACATATGTCACATTCCTTAGATAACTGTCCAATAACTTCTGTTCTTGTTCCTGCTGTACAGAAAAATGCATCAATTTCTCCAGCTTTAAGTTTTTCAGCAGCTTCTGTATAATCCATATTGACCTTATTAATAAGCTCGTCAGTAATTCCACTCATCTTTAATATCTGCTCTGCATTCTTTTCAGATCCTGACTCTGATGCACCGACACTTACAGTTTTATTAATCAGGTCATCAATACCTGTGATTCCAGAATCTTTCCTTACAACAATCTGGCAGCATTCTGTATAAAGGGAAGCAACCGCTTTGTAACCCTTCTGGTATTTTTTATCAGCAAATGTACCAGTTGCATTATATGCATCACTTAACAGATCTGCCTGGACAATAGCAAGGTCTATATACCCATCAGATATAAGCCTTAAATTAGCAACCGAACCAGCAGTAGTCTTTGTTTCAAATGTATATCCATCAATCTCTTTATCTGCCAACTGTGTAAACGTGCTTGCAAATGAATAATACACTCCGCCTATATCTGCTGCACCAAATTTCAAATTCTTACTATGCCCGCTACATCCTGCCATCACAAACAATAAACAGGACATTAATACACATAATATTTTCTTCATTCATTTATCCTCTTAACAATAATTCTTTTTCATAAACTTTGCCATCCTTTATGTACATTCTAGGGACACGCTTACTTACTGCACATGTAAGCTCATAAGGAATTGTTCCTGCAAGCTGTGCCATATGCTCAATAGGATTAGCCTTACCAAATATCTCTACTTCACTACCAACGTCAACATTCATTTTATCTGTAAGATCAATCATGCACATATCCATACATATCTTGCCTCTCTGTGGAGCAGGACCTTCTTCTGTCATAAGTTCATATCTGTTAGAAAGGCATCTGAAATATCCATCAGCATATCCATAAGGAACAACTCCCATTCTTGTCTTTCTGTCAGTCTTGTATATTCCTCCATAGCTTATTGCTGTTCCGGCAGGGTAAGTCTTGATTGTGCTTACTGTTGTCTTAAGTGACATAACAGGCTTAAGTCCAAGCTCCTGTGCAAAATCTCCATATCCATAGAGCAGAAGTCCTGGTCTTACCATGTCAAGCCATGTTTCAGGATATCTTGCAACAGCACCTGTATTGGCACAGTGTCTTATCTTGAATTTCTTTCCAAGTTTTTTCTCAACTTCATCAATCACACTGGTAAACAATTCAAACTGATGCTTAGTATAGCTTTCATATTCTTCTCCAAATTCATCAGATACTGCAAAATGTGTGAATATTCCCTCAGCATCAAGACCTGGAAGAGTACAGCCTTCACATATTCCTTCAACACCACTTTCAAAATAATCTCCGTCACACAGATATCCAAGTCTTGACATTCCTGTATCAACTTTAATATGAATCTTTAATGTACCACCACATTTAACAGCTTCCTCACTGTATTCAAGTGCCTTAGCCCTGCATGTTACAGCCTGTGTTATATTATTCTTAATAAGTTCAGATACTTCTTCCTTAGGTGTATGTCCAAGTATAAGAACCGGCATTGTAATACCATTATGTCTTAATTCTACAGCTTCATCTATACTGCTTACTGCAAGATAATCTGCTCCGGACTCCTGTAAAAGTCTGCTTACCTGTACAGAACCATGTCCGTAAGCATCCGCTTTTACAACGCCTAAAAACTTAACATTTTCTCCAATTCTTTTCCGTAATGTTTCATAATTATGTGCAAGTGCATCCATATCTATTTCAGCCCATGTTCTTCTTAATGTTGAATCCATAATAATCTGCCTCCATTATCTAAACATATTTTAATATTTTACCATTTTATTGATGATTAGTGAATATTTTTTAAATTAATTTTAGGTTGACATTTTATAGTAATGTCAGAACAAAGATAAAAGATATCAGATTGCTTTACGTGCGGGCGGAATTCCAATATACACTGACCGTGATATCTATATAACCGACCACTCATTAGCTTATGTAAAATTTGTTGATGAAAATGAAGAAACAATCGATATGGATGACTATAGCGGATATGGATATGAAGATAACACATATCCAGACACAGTATGTATTAATGATGTTTTATGTTATGTCGAAAAAGCTGATGAAGGCTTATATATTTCTATATGCTCTGATGCAGACTGTAATTCTGTAACTGAAATGTATATTAACGCATGGACAAGAGTTATTCCTAAAGCAGCTTATGACCATTGCAATGATATTCTTATTCTTGAGATGGGAAGTAATGGTGGCTGGGAGAATGATTATGATGAACTTATAAAACAATATCAGAATATAATTGATAACAGCTATTATGCTGATTATATAATTGTTGGTGATACTGATAATCCGGGAGAATCAGCTGACATATATCAGGATATATACGATAATAATGGTAATTATGCAGGACTTCATGCAACATTATGGGAACAAGCTCTGTATGATGCATTTGGAGAACATTTCCTTAACACAAGACTTTATCTTATGGAAAATGCACTATCTGACTGTGGACTTACACCAACCGAAAATGATATAATTGATATACAGACAGGCAATCTTCCTGAACAGCTTCGTGCTGATTTCACACATTTTAACTCTTATGGATATTACTCCAAAGCCAAAGCTATATACTTAAAGGGTATAGAACTTGGCTACTGGAATTAATATTATTCGACTGGAGGATTATATATGAGAATATTATTAGTTGAAGATGACCGCTCATTATCAAGGGCCGTATCAACTATATTACAGAAGAATAATTATTCTGTTGACTGCGTTGAAAATGGTCAGATGGCCCTTGATTATCTAGAAGAAGATATATATGATGCTGTAATTATGGATATTATGATGCCGGTAATGGATGGAATTACAGCTTTAAAGAATTTAAGAAAATGTGGCAGCAACATTCCGGTTCTTATGCTTACTGCAAAGACTGAAATAGATGATAAAGTAGAAGGGCTTGATAATGGTGCTAACGATTATCTTACCAAACCATTTGACACAAGGGAACTGCTTGCAAGAATCCGTGTACTTACACGCTCTGAAAAACAACAAGATAATGTTATTACACTTGGAAATATTTCGCTGAACACAACTACATGTGAATTATCTTCTCCTTCAGGTTCATTTCTTCTTACTAATAAGGAATATCAGATGATGCTGATGTTCATGAATAATAAAACTCAGGTTATTTCGGCAGAACATTTTATGGAGAAAATCTGGGACAGTGAATCTGATTCTGATATCAGCACCGTATGGACTTATATATCTTATCTCAGGAGAAAACTTGAAGCTTTAAAGTCTGATTATTCTATTGCTACAAGAAGAAATATGGGATATTATTTAAAAAATAACAACTAATATAAAGAAGGTATATAATGTCAAAAAATAATAAAGCATCTAATTATAATGAGAAAATGCTTACCCGCTTAAGAATACAATTTATAGTTCTTTCAATGGCAGTTGTAATAATTATGCAGGGATTTATAGTGTATACAAGTGTCAGAAACACATACAATAAGATGGTCGCTAAATCCGACCATCTTGTTTCGTCTATATATATTAATATTTTAGATAAGAAGCCAATTAAAGCAGATGCCAGGTATTTCTATATTACATTTGATAAAGATAACCGCCCCAGAACCATTAATATCGATAACATATCTGATATTTCTGAAGATGAGGCTTTGGCAATATATTATGAGGCATATGAGACAGGCGAACTTGATGGATTTTACAATGGTTACAGATATTGCATATATGAAAAAGAGAAACGTACAATTGCTGTATTCGTACTTCGAAGTAATATGATAGATGATGTTAAGAAAACAGCTGTTTCGCTTATAGAATCATCATGTGCAGGTATTGCGGTTATGCTCCTGATTCTTATATTTACTTCAAAGCTTATCGTCATGCCTATTGCAAAAGCACACCGCAAGCAGAAAGAATTCATAACCTCTGCAAGTCATGAGCTTAAGACTCCGATTACAGTAATAAGAGCTGATGCTGATATATTACAGATGGATAATCCTGATAATGAATGGATTGAAGATATAAAGAAACAGGCAGAAAATCTTACAGCTATGACTAACAGTCTTGTATCACTTGCAAGAATGGATGAGCGCAACGGTCATATAAAACGTGTGGTTTTTCCTGTTTCTGACCTTGCAGAAGAAGCTGTGCGCTCTTATAATGCACTTGCACTTGATTCAGGTAAACATTTTACCTACGATATTACACCTGACCTTACATGCTGCGGTGACGCATCATCAGTACGGCAGCTATTTACAATTCTTCTTGATAACGCATTTAAATATTCATCAGGTAAAGGTAACATAGACTTTAAATTATCTTCTTCAGGAAGCTATATTGTTTTAATCGTAAGCAATGATGTTGATAATATTGATAAGAACCTTACTGACAGAATGTTTGACAGATTCTACAGGGCTGATTCAACATCCGCTAAGATAACCGGATATGGTCTTGGTCTTTCAATTGCAAAGGCTATTGTTTCCGAGCATAACGGAAGTATTAAAGCCAAAATGGATGGTTCTCAAAGAATTATTATTAAAGCACAGCTTCATATTAAATAACACATATTGACCCAATATGTTATAATGAAAAAGAATTTAGTGTAATGCTGAATTCTTTTTTTGTAGAGTGGAAAATTAACATGAGGGGAGAAATATTCTATGGAACCAGATTACAATAACAACTATCATAACAGCTATCAAAGCAGTTTTCAGCCCAATGGATTTGATGACCTTCATCTTGATGATGAAGTATACGAGATTAAATCTGACAGAATTAATCCTGAAGATTTTTATCAACACAGTCAAAAGAAACAATATTCAGAAGTCAGTCTCAGGAACATGCCTGTTGTGCTTATTATAATCCTTGCCAATCTGCTTGCAGGCATTATGTGCATAATAGCAGGCAGTGATCATTTTGAAACAGGTGGACTTAATTACCAGTATATTCATAATAATAAAGAATATATAAGGCTTCTGACTTATATGTTCCTGCATGCTAATTTGCCACATTTTATTAATAATATGGTTGCTCTGTATCTATTCGGCTCAAGACTTGAACCCCGTGTCGGTTCTCTTCGTACTGCAATTATATATTTCGGTTCAGGACTTGCATCAGGCCTTGTATCTGTATATGTATCACACCTTATCAATCCCGATGTAATCCGCTTTGCTGCAGGTGCATCAGGTGCAATATTCGGTGTAATGTGTGCAACACTTTTTACTAATTTCAGTTCAAAAACTGATTCTAATAAGACAACTGTAATCGTATCTATTGCATTAATTGTTGTATATGCTCTTATATCTAATGGTGCAAATGTAGATATCCTCGGTCATCTCGGTGGTGGGATAGCAGGTGGTATTCTTGTATTCATTCTGTACCATGACAGTTTAGATGGTGCATTTTCAGGAACAGTTTCAACACTTCTTGCTGTCATACTCACATTAATAATATGTTTTATCGGTGTGACACGCGCAGGCATTGGTACTAAAGCCAGCGCAATGCAGGATTCAAGAATCGATACAGTAAAAGAACAACAGATATTTCAGGATGAATCTATAACCTTTGGTGAATGTCTGGATAACAAATGTACAGATCCCGAATGGACTATTTTCAGTTCTACTGATAATAAAAAAGTTGTAGAATTCAACGGTAAAGTAGTATATAATAACATGAATTCTTCATTGAAGATTCAATTCACATATGATGAATCCATCAGTTACTGGACAATTAACTATATGGGACTAAATGGTACTGCAATGGATAGTAATGGTGCAGCTCTGCTTCTTAATTATCTGTGCAGCGATTATTTAAATTAGGAGGCGATGTACATGTCTAAGCTGTTTAATTCTGATGACGATGATTTTGGATATCTTGATGATTCTATTCATATTAACTGGAAGAAATTACTGCCTGCAATCATAATTGTTGCAGCAGCAGTAATTGCATTAATAATTGTACTTATTGTTTCTTTCGGTCATAGAGGGAAAAAAGTACCTGCAAATGCATCTTCAACCGAAGAGACTTCGTCTGTCAGTGAAACAGATACCGACGGCAATAATACTTTAAGTGATAAGGACGAGAAAGAACAGGATCCTCAGTATTCCGACAATGATGGAGCAATGAATCAGGATGCAGGTAATGGTGCTTCTGTAATTCTTTCCAACAACACTAATGAAACATCAGATATCACTATCGGCGTAGATGTTTCCAAATTTCAGGGAACTATAGACTGGGCACAGGCTGCTTCATCAGGTGTTGATTTTGCAATGATAAGAGTTGGCTACAGGGCGCAGAAAACAGGCGTTATCTATGCTGACACCAATGCAAAGTATAACATGCAGCAGGCTGCCGCTAACGGAATCAAAGTCGGAGCATACTTCTTCTCCTCAGCAGTTAATGAAGCTGAAGCTATTGAAGAAGCAGACTGGGTTGCAGATTTTATAGCAGATTACAGCATAACTTACCCTGTAGCATTTGACTGCGAGGGCTTCAACACATCTGAAAGCAGACAGAAGAGCATGACAAAGGCTGAAAGAACTGCCGTAGCTGCTGCATTTTTACAGGAAATATATGATAAAGGCTATACACCTATGTTCTATGCCGCTTCATCTGAGCTTACCAATAACAGCCAGTGGAACACTGCCAGTCTTGAACAATCATTTAAGATATGGGTTGCACAATATCCGTCAACGCCTTATCCTGAGACTCCATCCACATCATATGCAGGAACATACAGCATGTGGCAGTATACTAATCAGGGCAGGGTAGCAGGAATTGGTACAAATGTTGATATTAACGTTGCATATTTTGGTTATTCTGAAAGTAACAGCTCTCTAAGTGGTGAAACTGCAGCTGCCGCATCGCCAGATGTAGAAGCAGGCATGGTATTCACGTCTGTTAATGATACCGTTACTGCCAAAGATGAAGTAAGGCTTCGTGACAAGCCTAGTCAGGATACAGATGCAACAGTAATTACAACTCTTGTTAATGGTGAAACAATTACACGGACTGGAACAAGCAGCAGCGGCTGGTCAAGACTTGTATACAATGGACAGACTGTATACGCTGTTACAAGTTACTTAACAACAGACCTTACACCTAAAGCAACAGAAAGTCCTACAACCGGATTTAACACGAAATTCACAGACTGTAACGATACTGTAACTCCTAAGGAAGAGGTTAATCTTAGGAATAAGCCTAGTGTGACAGATGCAGATTCTGTTGTTGTTGCAACTGCTAAAAAAGGCGAGCTTTTTACCAGAACCGGTTATAATACTGAGGTTGGCTGGTCAAGGGTTGTATATAACGGACAGACACTTTACTGTGTTACAAGCCTGCTTTCTATCCAATAAATTTAAAATGTCAGGAGAATTATTGTGAGTATTATAATCACTGATTTATGCAAAACCTTTGATGACAATGAAGTTCTTAAAAATGTCAATATAACCCTTAAAGATAATTCTATATATTGTCTTATGGGAGCTTCCGGAATTGGAAAAACAACGCTTTTAAGAATTCTAATGGGACTTGAACATGCTGATTCCGGCAGTATATCCGGTATAGATATCAAAAGTATATCTTGTATGTTTCAGGAGGACAGGCTTATTCCTTATCTTTCTGCAATAGACAATGTCAGAATCGTGCTTCGTGGAAAAAACAATAGGGATGAAATCCGTAATAATCTGTTATCAATTCTTCCAGATGATAGTCTTGATATTCCTGTAAGTTCATTATCCGGTGGAATGAAAAGAAGAGTTGCACTTGCAAGAGCATTATCATATCCCGGGAAACTTATAATACTTGATGAACCATTCACAGGTTTAGATAAGGATACTAAGTTAAATGTAATAGACTATATCTTAAAAATGCGTAATAACCGTACTTTGCTTATTGCAACGCATGGAACTGATGATGCTAATCTGTTAGGGGCTGAAATAATAAAGCTTGATAAAAATATTAATTAAACTATTAAAGGGAGACTGTCTTATCGCAATCTCCCTTGTTAATATTATGTGACTACATTTCTTCAATAATCTTTCTTGCAACATATACGCCACTTGCAGAAGCGTGTGATAATGAATGTGTAACGCCGCTTCCGTCGCCAATTATGTATAAGCCCTTATATCTTGTCTCAAGATTGTTGTCAATCTCAACTTCCATGTTGTAGAACTTAACCTCAACGCCATACAGAAGTGTATCATCATTGGCAGTTCCCGGTGCAATCTTATCAAGTGCGTAAATCATCTCAATAATTCCATCAAGAATTCTCTTAGGAAGTACAAGACTTAAATCCCCCGGAGTAGCAGCAAGAGTAGGCTTTACAAGCCCCTCCTCAATTCGCTTTTCTGTACTTCTTCTTCCTCTCATAAGGTCGCCAAATCTCTGGACAATAACACCTCCGCCAAGCATGTTGGAAAGTCTTGCAATACTTTCACCGTATCCATTACTGTCCTTGAATGGCTCTGAAAAATGCTTTGCAACAAGAAGCGCAAAGTTGGTGTTCTCTGTCTGCTTCTCAGCACCTTCATAGCTGTGTCCATTAACTGTTACAATGCCGTTAGTGTTCTCATTAACTACAATTCCATTAGGATTCATACAGAATGTTCTTACAAGATCTTCGAATTTCTCTGTTCTGTATACAATCTTACTTTCGTACAACTCATCTGTAAGATGTGAAAATATAACAGCCGGAAGCTCAACTCGCACACCGATATCAACACGGTTAGACTTGGTTGGAATCTCAAGCTTCTGACAGACATTTTCAATCCATTTGCTTCCGCTTCGACCAACGGAAACAATACATTTTTCACAATCCATGTACTCATCCTTATAGAATACTCTGTAACCACCATCAATCACCTCAATATTGCTTACAGGAGTATTAAAGTAGAAGTCTATATGGTCCTTCATCTCATTGTACATATTTTCAAGAACAACATAGTTAATGTCTGTTCCAAGATGTCTTACTGACGCATCAAGGAGCTTTAACTTGTTCTGCATGCATAAAGTCTTGAACTTAGTGCCTGCTGTAGAATACATGTGAGTCTCTTCGCCACCATGTGATGTATTGATTGTATCAACATACTTCATCAGATTGATTGCCTGATCCCTGCCGATATACTCATAAAGAGTTCCGCCGAAATCATTAGTTATATTATATTTACCATCTGAAAATGCACCAGCACCACCAAATCCGTTCATAATCGCACATGTTGGACATTTGATACACGATTTAACCTTCTTGCCGTCTATAGGACATTTTCTCTTCTCTAATGTGTTGCCTTCTTCAAACACAGCCACTCTGGTTTCGGGTGACTTTTTCATAAGCTCGAACGCAGAAAAGATTCCGCCAGGTCCGGCTCCAATAATAATTACATCGTATTCCATACATTATCCTCCTCGGAGAAATTTCTTAGGATATTATATCATAGAATGGAGGGTATGTGGTATAGCGTAAATATTAATTAGAGTATTTAGTATCAATTTAGTATCACAAACAGAACCACGCAAACGGAGTGTTCTGAATCACTTCGTTAAACTATGCTTTAGCGAAGTGATTACCATGTGACAAAATATTTAATCCTTTTAATAATATCCACCCAGACATAACTATTCTTAGTCATATCTGAGTGGATTCCCTATCATACATAATTATACAATTATGTCAACATGCATGTCAGCCGCCTCAAAACCTTTCTTAAGCTTTCGGCTAACTTTTTTAATTTCTGTATTGTATTCTTTCTTGTGATTATCTTTTTCAGATATTTTATCAGAAGCTTTTGTATCTGCGGTATCCTGTGTATTTTCGGAAGCATCAGTAAGTTCAGCATTATCAGCTTTCTCACTGTCTGTTATCTCATCTGATATATCATTATCTGCTGCATCCTGTTCTTTCTTTTCGTCATCAGTTGGCATACTCTGATAATCTGCGGATTTGACAAACTCAAGATGTGCAGCCTCAATGTTGTTAGTCTTTGCAAGTATTTCCTGGGCTTTCGCTAACTTGGCACTTTTAGGTATTGTCGGGTCATTAACGACACTGCTTAATGAACTCTCCAGTTCTCCAAGCTTTTGCAGCTTTACACGGTCAACCTCTTCCTTAGTCTTACACTGTCTGAGTTTTTCCTTGTAGCTTTCTTTTTCTTCTTTAGTTTCACGATATTTCTTTAAAGCAACAGGATCATTCTTTTCAAGATAAGATATTTCCTCAGGCGAAAGACTCCCACCTGACATAATCTTATTATCAATTTTCTGACGCTTCTGTGTTTCTCGATTATGTTCTAACTGGTCCTGAAAATCTGCAATCATAAACTGCTCGGATGTCCATGTAGAACGCTCGTTTAACTCCTGCTTAGATAAAACATTGCCAGATTCCTTTTTCTGCATCCATTTGTTGTTAAGCATCTGCAATTGTACGGTACTTGCTATTGTTCCTGATAATATCACTAGGCACACCCCCTGACATTATACAGAAAAGTCAACATTCTGACCCACATTCTTCTCCTGTGGAGTTTTTACTGTATCACTTAAGAAAAGCTGTTCCTGGTCTTTTATCTTTTCAAGAAGCTCTTCTATTGATGAAGCTGTCACTGTTACGGTCTCTGTATCGTCAGTATCATCGACATCCCCGGTCTCTTTACGTTTCTTTTCCAGCCGCTCCTCATTCTTTTTCTTTTCTGCCTTCTTCTGTGCTGTCTTCTTAGCTTCTTTCTTTTCTACAGCCTTCTTCTCAATGCGCTCCTTCTGTGCAGCACTTGACTTTTCAAGCACAGCAAAATATGATGCTGTACCATTATCATTAACCTGCATTCCAAAGCCCTTTACACTAGTTCCTGTTGCTGAAAGACTGCTTGCAAGCTGTGAGATTCCACTGGCAGCATTTGCAATAATTCCTTCATACTGTTTTCTGTAATTCTCATCAGAAGCCATTCTTTCAATCTTATCCTCATCAATAAGGACAACCATATTATTGGAATTAGCATAACCTGCAGCATTAGCCTTGGCATTCTCTTTCTGATCCTCACTTACAAGAATAAAGTTCATATTAGAGTACTTTTTCTTTAATTGTTCATAATATTTGCTTGCTTTCTCGCTTAACTTGGGATTGCCAATAGTCTGACCACTGACTTTCTTCTTTCCGCTTGTCTCATCGGTCTTAGTTGTCTCTGACTTAGAATAAACAGCCGCTGTATCTGCATACGAACCGGCTATCTGGGAAAAATTCCCTGAAGATATACTACTCATAATTCATTCCTCCTTGAATGTAAATGTATTGGATAAAGTCATCCTTGACTTTTCTTAATATTATATCGACATATTTACAAAAAAAATAATCGCATCACATAAAAAATGATACGATTACTTTCATTCTAATCATTCTTTTCCTTCTCTCTTCTTATAAAAAGACAGACACATATAACAACAAAAACAACAGTTGCAGCTATAAGTATTGGCCATACAGGAATCGGACAGACATATGTTCTTATAAGCTTAAGTCCCTGATAAAGTGTGTATACACCGAATATCGAGAATATTGCGAATGCAAGTGTATTAAGCAGTCCGTCCGGAGTCTTGCTCTTTAACAGATATCCGACTAACATACCAAGAATGTCAGCTGCAAAAAGTCCAAGTGAACATCCTATCCATACAACAAGAGTTGCACTCATACCTTCATTAGCACCAAATGTTATGGCTGTAAGCTGTGTCTTATCACCAAGTTCTGCAATGAAAAATGTACAGAAAACTGCAAGTGGTGCAAACTTAATCTTTGATTTACCGCTGCCTTCTTCTTCGTCATCATCATCCCCTGCAATAGTTGATGCAGCAAAATAAAGAAATGCAAGTGCTGCAATAGTCTTTATAAGCCAGTCAGGAATAAATTCACTGACAAGCCCACCTGCTAAAACAGCAAGTCCGTTAAGTACAAGAATTGCTACAGCAGTTCCTGATATAATATCTCTTAACTTATATTTAGAAGTAAGAGCAATAAGCATGAGCTGGGTTTTATCGCCCATCTCAGCTATGAATTCAGTAAAAAACACTTTTAAAAACAACAGCATTTGTATGTTACCTCATTTATCTTATTATGATATAAACTGCATATATCACATAAAGTGCAACCATTGAAAAACCTTCGATTCTTCCGATTTTCTTCTTTGTTCCAGCAAATATCCATACACATATTGTAAATACAATAAGCACACACAAATCTATAATATTTTCTGTAATTATGCTGATTGGACTGATTGCTGATGCAATACCAAGTACCATAAGTATGTTAAATACATTTGAACCAATTGCATTACCAAGTGCCATATCGACTTCATTCTTTCTGGCTGCAACTATTGAAGTTACAAGTTCTGGAAGTGATGTTCCTATTGAAACTATTGTAAGTCCGATAAGTGTCTGGCTCATTCCAAGGTCACTCGCTATCCTTGAGGCAGCGTCTACGGTAATATCTCCGCCTACTGCAATCGCAGCCGCACCGCCAATAATAAACAGAATACTAAGCGGAACTGAAATCAACTTAATATCTTCATCAGAACCGCCCTCAATCTCGATTTTTTTGCCTTCTTTGCTTGCCTTTAGTGCAATCTTAATCATGTAAAAAATGTATCCTGCAAATGCACCGATAAATATTACACCATCAAAATGTCCAAGCATCATTCCTGACTTATCACCAACCCCAAGGATTCCTAAAATCAATAAAAGTCCTGCACAGATAAGTGAAAATGGGATATCTCTTTTTATTGTTTCTTTTGCAACATTTACTGTTGCAATCATTGCACACACGCCAATAACAACCATCAGGTTAAATATATTAGAACCGACTACATTACTTACTGCAAGTTCATTGTTGCCTGTAATTGATGCAGATACACTGACCGCCGTTTCTGGAAGCGATGTTCCCATTGCAACAATTGTAAGTCCAATAATAATAGACGGAACATGTAGTCTCTTTGCTACACTTGAGCTTCCTTCTACGAAAAAGTCTGCACCTTTAATAAGCAGCACAAATCCAATAATCAGGAACACAATTACAAGCGCAAATGGCGCGTTATTAATAAAATCACCCATATAAATCTCCTTATTTTTCTGCTTTTTCTTTTTCCGAGGGATATAAAAAAACTCATGTATATCAACCAGATTCAGTGATATTGCACACTGAAAATAATTGATATACATGAGTCTCATTATTTAAGATTTGCCAGATTATACTCTCTATTATAATCAGAATGTTGACAAATCACACTTACGCGCTAACTACTCCCTCATGGAATATTAAGTTACTTGATAAATAATATCAAATATAATTATGTGTGTCAACGGATTATTTTTCTAATCTGACTTTTTCCCCATAGCATAATCTCCTTTTTATTTTGTTTCAAATGTATTCATAATTGCATCAACTTCTGTCTGAATTTCTTTCTTTAATGCTTCTGCCTGAGAATCATCTGTTATTATTCCATATATCGCAAATGATGATCTTGGTGTGCTAGAAAGATATCCGTATATATAACACTCTTTGTTATTAGCTGCTCCTGTTGTTTTAGCTGTGTATCTATATGCATCATGTCCATTTATTTTGCATGACTCTTTCTTTACGCATTCAACTTTTACATCCTTTAACAAATTAGGTAATGCAAATTTAACCCAATGTGACGAACCTATTCTCCCCATCAAGTCATTAAATGTTGCATCATATGAACTATCGCTTAACTTCTGGGTTTCATATCCACCATCCATAATTATATAGTAATTGCTACCTTTCTTTTGCAGATATCTTCCTATATCTGTTCCATATGTATAATCTTTAGGATACTTTACACTTCCATTCGGATCTAAACTATATGTAATCCAATCAGATGTATCTGCCTTAGCTTCTGTCTTTGCCTCTGTAGATTTATCAACAACATTACTTTCGCTTACTACAGTTGGTGTGTTAGTTTCTGCTTTATTATCACTTTTTCCACATCCAATAAAACTTGCTCCCATTGCAAACATTATCATACCTAATAAAACTTGTTTTCTCATTATCCTTTATCCCCTCTTATTAATTTAAGCAGATATTTAAACTGCTCTGCTGATTAAGAATATACCTCTCCCCCGTTTTGTCAAGTTTTAATATATAGATGATACAAACAAAAATAACTTGTGAATAATTAGCTTTCTTTTGCACTGGCTCGGAGTTTTGGACTTCAGATTGCTTTATTACTGACTTTGCATAACTTCAAAGTCCAATCTTTCATGTCTAGCTAAGACTTTTGGACTTCTACATGCCTTTCCACCGCCTCAACGTCCAATCTGACAGACTTCAGCAACCCAATTGGACTTCCTCCGTGCCTCACTGCACTAAAAAGTCCAATTTCACGAATCGGCTTCCTATCATGCTTCTCTAACAAATACAAAGACCTACTAACGCGCTCATATGAAATTCGTTAGTAGGTCGTTTATCTGAATAACGCTAAAATTATAATACATTACTTAATTCTTATGAAATCTCTTTTCTTCCTCATAAGCAGGCTCACATGTAAGATTCATGCCCAGTCTCTTAAATGTATCCTTGTCTACCGCTGAAAGAATAACTGTTGAATGAACATCACATGCATAAAGCTTAGGTATCTGCTTTAATGCCTTGTCAGCTAACGGATTGGCTACAACTGAAGATGAAAGTGCAATAAGAATTTCATCTGTATGAAGTCTTGGATTCCTGCTGCCAAGATAGTTAGTCTTTAAGGTCTGGATTGGACTGATTGACTCAGGTGATAGCAGGTCAACTGAATCATCTATTCCTGCAAGCTGCTTTAATGCATTAAGCAATGCTGATGACGCAGCACCTAACAGATCACCTGTTTTTCCAGTAACAATAGTTCCGTCTTCTAACTCAATTGCAACCGCCGGTTTATCACCGCTTTTTGCTGACTTTTCAAGTGCAGCATTAACAACAGGTCTTGAAGATGGTGTGATTCCTGCCTGATTCATTAAAAGCTCAATCTTATAAATTTCCTGACTGTTTACACCAGTTCTCTTCTGGTCGCATAAATATTTGTAATATCTTCTGATAATCTCCATATTAGAAGCATAACGGCATGCTTCATCATCAACAATACAGTTACCAGCCATATTAACACCCATATCTGTTGGTGACTTATATGGACTCTCACCGGCAATGAGCTCGAACATAGCATTAAGCACAGGGAATATCTCGATATCTCTGTTATAATTAACCGTTGTTTTACCATATGCTTCCAAATGGAAAGGATCAATCATATTAACATCATTAAGGTCTGCTGTCGCTGCCTCATAAGCAAGATTAACAGGGTGCTTAAGTGGAATATTCCAGATTGGGAATGTCTCAAACTTCGCATATCCAGCCTTAACACCATGCTTATATTCATGGTAAAGCTGTGAAAGACATGTAGCCATCTTTCCGCTTCCAGGACCAGGAGCAGTAACAACTACAAGTGGTCTGGTAGTCTTAATAAATTCATTCTTTCCGTAACCATCATCACTTACAATCTTGGCAACATCATTAGGATATCCGGCAATCTTGTAATGCTTGAAATTCTTGATTCCATGTGCATCTAACACCTTGATAAAATTATCAACCTCTGGCTGCTGGAAATACTTAGTGATGCAGACACTGCCTACAAAAAGTCCATATTCCGTAAATTCATCTATAAGTCTTAATACTTCCTGATCATATGTAATTCCGTAATCGCCACGAATCTTATTACTTGCAATATCTTCTGCACTTATTGCAATAACAATCTCAGCCTGCTCCTTTAACTGTAAAAGCATCTGAAGCTTTGAGTCCGGCTTAAATCCTGGAAGAACCCTTGAAGCATGATAATCATCGAACAGCTTTCCGCCAAACTCAAGATATAACTTATTGTCAAACTTGGCAATTCTCTCCTTAATATGCTCAGACTGCATTTTTAAATATTTGTCATTATCAAATCCTATCTTCATAATCTTATTCCTTTAAGTAAATTTCTTTAATAAAATTAACATAAATCACAAAATTTATCCAGTTCTTTAGTGACAATATTTTTCGTTTTGAACTTCGGATTATTGTATAATCTGCCTCGTGCCATGACTAAATCCACGTTACGAAGTGCCCTGAGATCATCTAACGGATTATTCTTAGTTACAATCAGGTCAGCACATTTACCGGCTTCAACAGAACCCGTATCATCACCAATCCCTGCCATTACTGCACTGTTAAGCATAGCTGTGTATAATGCAAATGCATTGCTTACACCTACATATTTGTGGAAATAATAAAGTTCTCTCCAGAAATCATACTGTGTAATCCATGGACAGCCAACATCATTACCAAGTACGACCGGAATGTCGTTTGCAATTGCTGCCTTGGCACATTCCTTGATACCCTCAAACACGATATTGCCATTATATTGTTCAACCTCTGATGCATTAGATACACTTCTGTCAAAAAGTGCATATGGCAGTGCAGGTGATAATGTTGTGCATAAAAATGCATTATTCTCCTTAAACAAATGTATTATCTCATCATCAGGCTTTGCTCCATGCTCTATTGAATCAACACCATTTTCAAGTGCAACCCTTACACCCTCTGGCGACTCTACATGTGCAGCAACCTTGTATCCAAGTGCATGTGCCTTATCACATACAGCCTTAACCATCTCAGGTTTCATCTTAAGCTCACCAGGAACACCCTTAGCCTTTGCGTCGAGTACGCCGCCTGTAATCATAAGCTTAATAAGGTCAACATTCTGGCTTTTTGCAATATCAACCTGAACAAGTGCTTCATCTATATTGTTAGCAGCTACCGCAACCGAACCAGCCATATGTCCACCCGGCACAGAAATTCCTTCATTAGCTGCAAGTATTCTTGGTCCGTCAGCCTTGCCATTTCTGATATCATCCCTTACTCTTGTATCAAAATCCGCCAGGCCACCGACAGTTCTTATAGTAGTAACACCACTCATAAGCTCTGTCTTTGCAAAATCCTTTACAACCTTATATGTCACAGCCCTTGAAAGTGCTGTTCCCATAAGCAGCTTAACAGTCTTTTCATTATCTCTCTGCTTTTTCTGTGGCTTTCCATTGCCTGCAAGATGAACATGCATATTAATAAGCCCCGGCATAAGGTATTTACCCTCAAGATTAATCTCCTTAAAGCCGTCTGGTACAGTGTTACCCTTCACAACACCAGTAATCTTGTTATCTTCAACAAGCACAGAATGACCATCCAAAACTTTCATATCCTTAGTTCCATCAAGGATATGTCCATTAGTAAAAATGTATTTCATAACCATCCGCTCCTTGCTTTTAGCATAATCTTAGATTATTTTACCACATTTTCACCAGTAATGTCACATGAAATAAATGCTTTCTAGAATAGCATCACAACAGCATGCACAACAAATGCCATCACCCACGCAATCAGGCACTGCCATACAACCATTATAACAGCCCATTTCCCGCCAAGCTCACGCTTTACTGAAGCAATTGCTGCGATACAAGGTGTGTACAGAAGACTGAATACAAGCATTGCGGCTGCACCGGCTGTTGAAAGTGCTGCCTGTATACCTGTCCCGAAAAGTATCTGCATTGTTGATACGACACTTTCCTTTGCCATGACACCACACAGCAAAGATGTACATATTCTCCAGTCACCAAGTCCTAAAGGTGCAAATACAGGGGCTATTATTCCCGCAATAAGTGCAAGTATGCTGTCCTTTGAATCTGTAACAAGATTAAGGTGCAGATTGAAGCTTTGTAAAAACCAGACAATTACAGTTGCAACAAATATAACTGTAAATGCTCTCTGCAAGAAATCCCTGGCCTTTTCCCATAATAACTGCAAAACATTTTTCATGCCCGGAAGTCTGTAATTAGGAAGCTCCATAACGAAAGGAACAGCTTCGCCTTTAAACAATGTTCCTTTGTAAAGCAATGCCACAAGAATTCCCATAATAATTCCAAAGAAATATAAGCCTCCCATTATAAGTGCACCCTTTCCCGGAAAAAATGCACTGACAAAGAATGAATATATTGGCAGCTTGGCTGAACAGCTCATAAATGGTGTAAGAAGAATTGTCATCTTCCTGTCTCTCTCACTTGGAAGCGTTCTTGTTGCCATAACCGCAGGAACAGTACATCCAAATCCAATCAACATAGGAACAATACTTCTTCCTGACAGACCAATCTTTCTTAATAGTTTATCCATAAAAAATGCTACTCTTGCAATATAACCACTGTCCTCCATAAGTGATAAGAAGAAAAACAGTGTAACAATAATCGGCAGGAATGAAAGCACTGAGCCGACACCTGCAAATATTCCATCTATTACAAGACTGTGAATAACCTTATTCACGCCTGCCGCTGCAAGTGCATTGTCAACAACGCCAGTAAGTGCATCAATACCCATCTGCAGAACATTCTGTAAAAATGCACCAATCACATTGAATGTAAGAAAGAATATTGCAAGCATAATTGCTACAAAGCAAGGTATTGCCGTATATTTTCCAGTAAGAATCTTATCAATCTTCTGGCTTCGTATTCTTTCTTTACTTGCCTTAGGCTTAACAACATTAGCTTCACATATCTTCTCTATAAATGTAAATCTCATGTCCGCGATTGCCGCACTTCTGTCAAGACCTCTCTCATTCTCCAACTGAAGTACAATATGCTCAAGCATTTCTTTTTCATTCTCATCAAGCTGCAACAGTTTTAATATAAGAGGGTCACCCTCAATAATCTTACTTGCTGCAAATCTTACTGGAATATCAGCTCTCTTTGCATGATCCTCTATAAGATGAATTACTGCATGTATACATCTGTGTACTGCTCCTCCGAAATCATTCTCATCACAGTAATCAGTTCTTTCCGGCTTTTCCTGATATTCTGCAATATGAAGTGCATGCCTTATAAGCTCGTCAACGCCTTCATTCTTGGCAGCAGATATAGGAATAACCGGGATTCCAAGCATATTTTCCATGCCATTAATATCAATAGAACCTGAATTGCCTACTACCTCATCCATCATATTAAGTGCAAGAACCATAGGCACATCCATCTCTAAAAGCTGCATTGTAAGATACATATTTCTCTCAATATTAGTTGCATCAACAATATTAATAATCGCCTTTGGCTTCTCATTAAGCACAAAATTTCTCGAAACAATCTCCTCACTGCTGTACGGAGACATAGAATATATTCCCGGTAAATCCGTAACTGATGTATTCTCATGTCCCTTAATCATACCGCTCTTGCAGTCAACCGTAACTCCCGGAAAATTTCCGACATGCTGGTTAGAACCGGTAAGCTGATTAAACAGAGTTGTCTTTCCACAATTCTGGTTACCAACCAGTGCAAATGTAAGCTTTGTTCCTTCTGGAAGCTTTTCTCCATCTCCCTTAGCATGGTATTTACCAGTCTCACCAAGTCCCGGATGGTCAGACTTATATATTCGGTCTGGTCTTTCGTGTTTTCTTGTACGCTCATCTATAGGATCAATAGTAATCTCTCCTGCATCGGCAACTCGAAGTGTAAGTTCATAGCCATGTATCTGTAATTCCATTGGATCACCCATAGGTGCCAGTTTTACAAGCGTAACCTCCGCCCCGGGAATTACGCCCATATCAAGAAAATGCTGTCTTAATGCGCCTTCACCACCAACTGAGGTAATTCTTGCACATTGTCCAATCTTAAGTTCATTTAACTTCATGTGTGTTTTCCTTTTCTAAATAATCTGCCCAAATCATTATTGATAATTCTTCTCAATATTTATTGTAGCACATATGACAAGTGCAGGACACCCCTTAATTGGCATCCTGCACATTTTTCTTAATATTCTACTTCTCTTCTGCATGGAATAAATCACTTAGTAGTCGCAATCATATCCACAATCGCCCATCTGCCATCATATTTCACGAAATAGAATGTCGAATCAATAACATCTTTTCTCGCACCACCTGCGGTAAGTGTCATATTCTTTGTAAATGCAATATGGCATGAATAGCAGTCATCATTATATTCAATATAATTATCAACTGTCACTCCTGTATACGGATTTCCCGACAATGTGTGATCACTGATAAATGTAATATCCGCGCTTGAAGCATAATCTTTCGCGAGATTCCAGTAATAAGAATCCTCAATAAGATACTGCTGCACTGTTGCAAGTCCATGACCTGAACCACTTAAATCATTAGTAAGGAAATTATCCCATATTTTTGCCATATTAAGAGCTTCTTCTTTTCTTTCTGATGGCATATCGGCAGAATTGCCACTTGCAGCTACAGATACATTTCCCTTAGCATCTACATTTGCAGTAACTTCACTGCCTGATGCATTATATATCTTAATCTCTGGCTTGTTGACAAATCCTGTCAGCTTATATTCTACTGATTTTGGCATTGTTACATACTTCGAAACATTCACAAAATCAGGATTCTCTGTAACCTTACCAGTCTTGTAATCATCTGACACAGTTATTCCATTAACTGTAAATGTATATCCTTCCGGAATTGATACAGTATAATCGTTAGTCTTTGCTGAAAATACAGGCTCAATTGATTTAACCTTCCAGTCAAACACTGTGAGTATTCCAAGAACAACATGCTGGTCTTTAGCTTCCAGAGTCATTCTGGCAACCTTCTTGTCATCAGCATATATGTCATACATAGGCTCTTCTGTATTATAACTGCCCTCTGATTTCTTATATGTATAGTCAGTTGTACCATCTAATTCGGACATGTACATATTGACAAATGTATCTTTTCCCTCAAATTCACTGCTGGCTGGAAGCTCAATATTATCAGCTAATGTCTTATCAGCAGCCATCTTTGTAAAGTCATTAAGGAAATCATTCATTACCTTGTCCGACTGTGAATTCTCATATTTCTTAAGGCATGAACCCGTATATACAATCATACAGATTGCAAGAATAAGAAGAATCACTGCATATACGGCAATCCCTGTCCAGTAATTTAATGGTATATTGATTCCACCTATCTTTATAGACTTCTTAGCATTATTTTTCATATCTACACAGTTCTCCTTCCAATTACTTAGGCATTACGACAAATGCTGTTGGCAGCTTCCATGATGAATTCTGATAATAAAATGTTACACTTGTCATCTCATAGCCACCGTTATATACCATTGTTGAAGAACTTCCGCCATCAAGGTTGGCTGCATTGACTGCTCCATATTCCTGCATGACTGATATCAGGTCTGACGCAGTTGCACCAAGATGTCCTGAAGCACCTCTTCCATCTGTAACTAAAAGAAGTATTGCACCGTCAACTCTCTGTCCGATTGCTGTTCTTGGGTTAGCCCCGCTTCCCTGACCTTTCAATACTCTTGCTTCATTGTTAATAATAAGCGGAACAAAATGATTATTAGAATCAGAGCTTTCCTCCTGGAAAGCAACAGCATCCCTGATCCCGGCTTCATTTACATAGCTTTCAAAATCTGCTGCCGACATACCATCTATATCTTTAACAACTAAAAGGTTGTCCTTATTAAGTCCGATTAGGTAAAGACCGGAAAGTGCTGAAGGACTGTTATATGTAATCTTACCGTCCTGCACTACAATTCCAAGTGGTGAGCCGCCTCTGTTTCCTGATGAAACATACAGACCACCGTTAACTCCTGCAATAGCTCCTGCTCCGCTTACAATCTCATGAAGCTCCTTACCGTAATCTCCCCATGGGTATGTAGTTCCGACCTTAACCTGTGACGGATCTTTTATAATCAGCATTTTTCCAAAGAATGACCTTCCTGAAATCTCAACCATTCTTATTCCATTCCCGTCAAACTGCTCTACCTCTCCTTTATTGTCAACCGTCTGTGTATCTGTGTCTGTTGATATATTAATGAGAGATGTATCAATATCTGAATCCATTGACTCCATCTTATTAGCATTAATTACCTCATTAATCTGCGCATCTGTACAGAACCACGAAGCCAGAAACTTCATCTGACCTGATTCAAGAACTGTTGATATAAAAAGATTTCTGGCTGCAGGTGCTGAATCGCTGCATATTCTCTTAATCATAATGAATAAAGTTCCCACCAGCATTACTATAGTAACAAGTACCACCAGTAATACTCTGCCTATAATTCTGGCAATTTTCTTTCCCATAATTTTCTCCCTATTCTGTGTTATATATTATTCCAGCCTCATTGCATTAGATATCACTGAACCTGAAATACTGAAAATATTAATTATTATATCACTAATATGGCAGTGTTTGCCATATATAATTTGAAATACTCATTGCTGTCACTTTTTCTTATCTATTCTCATCGCTGTCCGCACGGACAGCTCATATGCCAGAACTGCGTTCTGGCATTGTCACGACGCTCCTCGAATATACAAGAAGAAGTCCCAGCCCATGCAAGCATGGCTGTCACTTCTTCTTGTACATTCTCATCGCTATCCGCGCAAAAAAAGAGCGACGGCAGATTAGCTCTGCCATCGCTCTCTTTAAAAATATGAGGGAGAAAAAATGTTTTCTTTACTCCATCATAATACAACATACTTTGTAATATGTTAATATATATTATATAAAGCATTTCTAAAAAAAGTATAAAATACCATTCTTCTTATTCTGGTCGTCCAAGATAAAATCCCTGCACTAAATCAATACCATTATCCCTTAAGAATTCATACTCTTCCCTAGATTCAATGCCTTCAGCAAGCACCTTAATGCCTCTCTTATGGAAGCTGTCTCTATAATAAAAATAATACTCCTGCTTATCAACATCATTCTCAATATCTGTTATAAGGCTTCTGTCAAGCTTAACGATATGCGGTGCAAATATATCCACTGCCATCATATTATTATTTCCTGTTCCAAAATCATCAAGTGCAATATTAAAACGGCTTCTGTTAATATTATTTTTCTTGGACTGCCATTTATCAATGTCAAGAGCTGTATATTCAAGAATTTCAATTATACCTTTATCACCAAGAACATCGGAATAAAATTCATCAAAAACAGCCTGTTCCTCTGCAGTGAATGATTCCGCAGGAAATGAATTAATTGCTATATATGAATGATATCCTCGCTTTGCATAACACTGTACCGCCCCAAATATGGTTGCAACCTCAAGTGTATGCAAATCATTCTTTGCCCTGAACTCTTCAATTAAATCCATAACCAAAATATTCTTAGGTCTCATTAAAGCCTCATATGCATATATATCCTTGCCATTCGGATAAAATATAGGTTGAAATGCATAACTTATTTCCAGCTTTGCAAGCTTGTCTTTAATCTCTTCATCTAGCGGAAAAATGCTGTAGTCTACCATACTTTTGTCAATACCCTCTCACATTATTTACAAATCACATAAACAGATTTTACCGCTTTATTACATTCTTTGCAACTGTTATATTCATTCACAATCAATCATAAATAATCATCATAAAGGTGTAAGTTCTGACATTTTACTGCATGCAATTCTGAAGTTTTCTATCTTCATATCAGAATAGCTGATAACAAAGCTGTGGCTGTATTCATCAGTATTATTATGATAGTACTCAGATAACGCATTTATATGGATGCCTTCTGCCTCAAGTTTTCTTTTTACCTCATTATCAGAAAGTAATGTATTAAGTTCAAGAATAAAATGCAGTCCTGAATCAGCCTCTCTTACTCTTCCAACACATTTGAACGGCTCCTCTTTAAGTACCGAAAGAACAGCCTCTCTCTGTTTCGTATAATACAGCCTCATTCTGTTTAAATGTTTCTCAAAATATCCTTCTTCTATGAATGCAGCAAGTGCATACTGCTCGAAATTAGATACAGTACATGCATAAAAATCAAGTTTTTCCTGATATGTTGCTGCAAGGTGTGGTGGCAGAACCATATAACTGATTCGGATTGTCGGTGTCAGTGTTCTTGAAAATGTATTCATATATATAACCTTTTCGCTTATATCTATGCTTTTCATAGTCGGAATTGTCTTTCCTGTCATACGGAATTCTGAATCATAATCATCTTCTATTATATATCTGTCCGGCTTTTCATTAGCCCATGCAAGCAGTTCAAATCGCCGGCTTACCGGCATTGTTATACCTGTCGGATAATGATGTGTAGGACTTATATGAACAATATCTGCCATACATTCTCTTACCGCTTCCGGTTTCATTCCTTCATCATCCATACCGGCATAACAGAATTTAACATTATTACTTGCATATATCCTGGCAATCTTAGAATATCCCGGATCTTCAACACAATACACTTTATCTCTTCCCAAAAGCTGTATAAGAAGACTATACATATATTCCGTTCCGGCGCCAATGATTATCTGTCCGGGTGTTACTTTCATATCACGAAATGAAGCCAGATGCATAGCAATCGCTTTTCTTAACTCCCATGTTCCTTCTCCCGGAGAAATTTTCATAAGATCATCCTGCCTGTCTGTTATAACACGTCTCATAAGCTTAGCCCATGTTGCAAATGGAAAGCTTCCAGGATCTGTCCTGTTTGATGATAAATCTGATTTATATCCAGTCTTCTTCTTTGCGGTTATTTCAGGAACTTCATATTTTACCGGCTTTATCCTTGCAACACCTGAAATATCTGATACATAATAGCCCTTCTTTGGAACAGAATATATATATCCTTCACTCATAAGCTGTCCATATGAATTCTCTACTGTTATGGTGCTTATTCCAAGATTGACAGCAAGCGTTCTCTTTGAAGGAAGATGTTCACCCTTAACAAGTCTGCCTTCTATTATATCTTTTTTGATACATTTGTATAAATATTCATATATTGATTCTTTTCCAATGTTTTCAAACGAGTATGTCAACATAATCTGACCTTATTTCTTTTTCAGAAATCTCCTTTTATATTAATGTCAGTTATTATAACATGCCTGATGAAATGTAGCAAATATTCTACAAATATTATATATATTTCTTATCTTTTCTGTTACACAAGATATAGAATACCACATTTAATACAATTCCAAAAATAGTTGCTACAGGAGCAGCCATACCAATCTTAGTAAGGCTCGCATCAGGCTGTATACTCATATAATACGCAAATGGCAGACGGACAAGCAGTGTCTGTGTAAGGCCCTGAATCATTACCCATACCGTCTTGTCATGACCATTAAAATATCCAATCATACTGAATAATATCGCAGTAACAATCGTCTCTAATGCAAATCCCTTAAGGTAATCATATCCATTCTGGATAACAGCCTCATCAGTTGTAAATATTGCTGTGAGAAGGTCACCCTTAAACATCACAAACAGGAATACTATACAGCCTATCACAAGTCCAACACCAATACCGGCAAACATCGTCTTCTTTGCTCTCTTTTCATTGCCTGCACCGACATTCTGTGAAACAAATGACGCCATTGACTGCATAAGTGAGCTTGGTATGAGCATTGCAAAATTAACTATTTTACATGCAACACCATATCCTGACGATGCCTGTAATCCCAGTCTGTTAACGAATGCGCATAAAGCAAGGAATGAAATCTGTGTAAGAAATTCCTGTAATGCAAGTGGAAGTCCGACCTTTAATGCTCTCCTGCAATGCCTGTTAATTGAGAAATCTTTCTTAGTTATCTTAAACGGAAGTTTTCTCTTAAAAAGTAATACAAGTGCAAATACAACACTTACCGCCTGTGCTGCGACTGTCGCAATAGCAGCTCCGGCAGCATTCATGTTAAACCCTGCAACAAGAACAAGATCCCCCACAATATTAATAACACATGCAACTGCAACGAATATAAGAGGTGATTTGCTGTCTCCAAGTCCCCTGAATATTGCTGAAAGAAGATTATATGCAACTATAAAGAATATTCCTGAGCCACATATTTTTACATATACAGATGTAAGACCTACTGCTTCTTTCGGTGCCTGCATTATAACTGCAATCTGTCTTGAAAAAATAATCATAACAACGAAAAGCACCACTGAAATCATTGTAAACACAACAATAGCTCCGCCTATCAGAGCGCCTATCTGCTCCGGTCTTTTCTCACCAATATATCTTGCAATAAGCACTGTAACCCCCATTGCAAACTGTGTTATAACAAATGTAACTAAATTAAGTACCTGGCTTCCTGTCGATACTGCTGAAAGGCCTTCAGTAGTTCCAAATCTTCCAACAACAAGCAAGTCAACTGCACCATATGCTGCCTGTAATATTAACGCCCCAAGTATTGGCATCATAAAAGGAATCAGCTTCCCTAATATTCTTCCCTGTGTAAAATCTGATTTTGAATTATTCAATGTCAACTTTCCTTTCGCTCATCACCTTGTAGAATTTTTTAATAGTTTCGATCATAGAATCAGCCTCTTCATCACTAATATCCGTAAGATATTTGCTAAGCCGGCTGTAATAGTCAGCATCATATTTCTTAGACAACTCTTCGCCCTTATCTGTAACCGTAATATAAGTTATCCTTGCATCTTCCTGTGAAGTAGTCTTCTTAAGATATCCCTTAGCTTCCATTTCCTTGACAGTACGGGTAACACCTGGTCTTGGCAGATTAAGCCAGTCACTGATGTCCGAAACCTTGACACAGTCATTTCTCTCTAACAGATGATGAATCACATCAATATACTGGATATAAGCAGGTGCAACCCCATCTGGCAGCTCCGGCAGCAGTTCCCTAATCCTTTTAGCCAGGTAACAGGCATCCAGCATTCTCTTAATCTTGTCTGGTTTCATAATACATTCGTCTCCTTAAGCTATATAATTATAGAATTGATTATCTTTGTTAATTATCATAGGTAATTATATATGCATATTCTTGTGGCGTCAACATGATTTCTATATAGAGATTCCTGCTTATCATTGTGAAATAAGCTTAATTTTGCTTATAACCTCTTGGTTTATGCCTCTTTTATTTTCATGCGGATTCTTTTATGTGATTTTTATTTTCGTATAGATTTATTCATGTGGAATTGCCGTTCCTATATATATCATTTTTCATAAGCATATATAGGTACTTTTTCACTCATTCCAATAATTTCCAACAAAAAAACACCTATAAATCCGCCGATAATACGACTACCTATAGGTATCACATCAAGGAAGCGATGTTCCCCGAAGGGGAACAAGCCCACACTCAGGCAGGCCTGTTTTATGGTGTGTTGCAGCTTCAGACCGTTGGAAGTGCGCCGGCACTTAGTGAACGCACTCCCGAAGGGAGCAGTGAACTTAGTACCGCTGCGCACTTCCACGAGCGGGAGCGTGTCTGAAGTGCAATACACCATAAAACCCTTACTCTACATTTTTCAAAGCATCCGTCTTAGGAATCTTAGAAATCTTCACAAGCTGAAGCACAGCAACAACTGCATAGCACACAATTCCAAGAATAACCATCTCAACAAAACAGCTTCTTCTTACCATATAAGGAATATATCCAGTCATCGAAGTGTACAGATATGATGAAAATGCCCATTTAAGCAAAGCATTTACTATAGGTACAGAAACAACCAGTGATATAACTACCATAATCGAAGTTGCAACTATATACAGTCCGCCAATCTCTCCATTCTTAAAGCCAAGAATCTTAGTCATAGAAATTGACTGTGCATTCTTTTCAATAATCTGTTTAGATAACAGATACATAAGAAGCACGAACATTATAATTCCAAAATACTTCAGTATATACATCATCTCGCCCATTGAAACCTTCATCTGGTTAGACACTTTGATAAGGTCTTCATATGTAACTATTGAAGCAACATATTTATCATCAATATCTGTGAGCTTCTTGTCTGTGAAGTATCCAGTGAAGTAATCATCAGCCTTGTCAAATGTATCAATAAAGTTTTTTCTTGTCATGAATACTGCAAGTGCAGCGTCATATTTATAGCTTCCTGCAATTGTGAATTCGTACTCTTCATCGGAATAAGGATCCTTCAATTTAAATGTATCACCTTTTTTAAGTCCGTATTTGACCATTACACCATTAGATACAAGTATCTCATCATCCTTGATATCCACATCAACATACCTGCTGTTATCCTGAATACCATATATCATAATATCATCTGTCATGTATTTTTCATCAGTTGTATCAAGCGATGTCACACAGTACTTTTCTGCACCAGAAACATCAGTTTCCGCCTGACTTTTTAACACATACTGATAATCACATATCTGTGACTTCTTAACAACATCAGCATAATCATCAATAAGCGGTTCAAACATGATGCTGAATACAACAAGTGCACCTGCAATCAGTATTCCTAAGAACAATGTCAGATAATTAGGTATATTCTGGAACATTATCCTTAATCTGAATCTTGTCATGAAAGGAAGCTTGTGGCTTAACTTTATAAGCTTCTTTCTCTTTCTGTTAGTAAGCTCATGTCTTAAGAATTTAAGAGGAGAAAGCCGGAGCTTCTTTTCAAGCACAATAAGATTAACAACAAAAATAATAATAATTGGAACAACTGTCGTATCAACAAATGCTTCTGCATTAAGCAGTGTCGTGTAAGTACACAGGCTGTAGCTGTTATAATATACATTTACAAAAAACTTTTCCAGAAGAGTGTAGCCAAGTATATTACCAACAACAGCAGCAACCAGTGTTACAACAACAGGAAGGACCATGTAATGTCTTACAATCTCACTTCTCTTATAACCTGATGCGCGAAGAGTTCCGATAACCCCTGCCTCCTGACTGATTGTGTTAGATGTTGTAACAGCGAATACAAATGCAATTACAACCACTACAATATAGTCAAAAAGCATAATTGTTGCCTTATCTGACCCCATATCATCTCCTGTAAAATTAATAGCCTTGTTAGTGTATCTTGGAAGATAATCAGAAACACTGATAATATCCGTATTACCACTCATTATAAGCTTTGTATCATATTCTTTGATAATATCGCCAAGATTTTCAAGAAAATCTTCAGAAGCCTCTTTTTCAGCCTTATCTCCTGTAACCTCTTTGTTATATTTCCATGCATAATTATATTTGACATGATTACTTGAAACATTTTCAAAGCCCTTATCAGTCATAACAGCAATAGAAAAATTAGTTGCGTCAAACATCATATCTGAATTATTTTCGAAAAGGCAGCTGTAATCAGGAACTGCAACAAAACCGGTAACCTTTAATTCCTTTCCTGCGAGCTTAATTGTGTCGCCTATCTTAATCTTCGCATTCTGTGCATACATACGGTCAAGTGCTATTTCATTATCGGCAGCAGGCATTTCGCCTTCCATAACGCACTCAAGATTAACCTCTGTCCTGTCTTTATACACTCTGATTGTATCACCGCTGTCAGCCTCATCTTCCTCAAAATATCTTAAGTCGTAAAGCTTGCTGTCAGTCTTATTCTCAATATCTTTTATAAGAGAACCGTCAGGCTCTTTATCTAATGCAAAATGTCCATCTTCAAGATTATATTTTTCAAAGCCCTCATCATATGAGTGCTTAACACTGTTGTCTGCTACAAGGAATCCGCTTACTAACGAAATCATCATAACCATAAATAAGAATATAACAAGATATTTACCAAAGTCATGCTTTAATTCTCTTGGCAGACGCTTATTTAAAGGATTTCTCATACTTAACTCCTCTCTTACCATTCAAGGTCTGCTGCTGCAATCTTATTATCATTAACATAGTTCTTACGGATTCTGCCATCTCTTAATGTAATAACCCTATCTGCCATATTTTTTATAGCGTCATTATGTGTAACTATTATTATAGTATTACCGTACTTCTTATTAACGTCTTCAATAAGCTTTAATATATCCTTAGATGTGTTGTAATCAAGTGCTCCTGTAGGCTCATCACACAACAGGATATCCGGATTTTTTATAATAGCTCTTCCAATTGAAGTTCTCTGCTGCTGACCGCCTGATAACTGGTTAGGCTTCTTATCAGCGTGATCTGAAAGTCCTAATGTATTAAGAATCTCATCTGTATCAAGTGCCTTGTCACTTAAGTAAGCACCAACCTCAATATTCTCTCTTACAGTAAGGTTAGGTATAAGATTATACATCTGAAAAACATATCCGAGATGCTTTCTTCTGTACTGTGTAAGACGCTTCTCATTCATATCAGCTGTCTTTTCGCCATCTATTGATATGTAACCTTCGTCTGCATCATCAATACCACCAATTATATTAAGCAGTGTTGACTTACCAGAACCTGATGGACCAAGTAATACAACGATTTCCCCTTTATTAACTTCTATGTCAATACCATTCAGTACTTCCACCCGGCTCTCGCCTTCTCCATAATGCTTTTTGATTCCCTTAATCTCTAAAAACATATATACCTCCTTCGTGTACGCCCTCTTATATTATTATATGAACACTTGTTCATATATTCATTATATTAGCACTTATTAATTTTGTGTCAATATATAAAAATTCATCATTAACAGGCACAAAAAAAGTAAGCATTGGTTAGAATGCCCTAACCACGCTTACTTTATCACATTTTACTATATAATTCACCACTTCTTATTGATAAAAGTTATCAATAGTTTCGCAGCATTTTATTTATCTTTATCAGTCAGCTCATCAATAAGCCTTATTGATTCCATAATCATACTGTCACAATGTGCCTTTTTTTCGCCACCCTTTAAAGCATTATCTCTTAAAAGGTCTGCACAGTTAGTCATTCCATCGTGATTATCCCTGATAGTTCTCTGAAATGTACCAACAGCAGCCGGACTGCTTACTCCTAATGCTCCAAGCACCATAAGTCCTCCGGTAATTGCGCCACATGTACCACCACATTTCATACCACCGCCGAAATTACATCCAAGGCATTCTGCCTGTGTCTCACTCAATCCCAGATCATCAGCATAAGCCATCATAATAGTTTCTGCACAGTTATAACATTTTTCAGGTGAACGGAGTTCTTTAGCTTTTTCTATATGTCTGTTCATATCTTATCCTCATCTTTCTGAATTATATCCGTTACTGTTCCATAAATGCGAACTTCTTCTTTCTTACCCTGATAAAGAAGAATACACTTAACGCGACTGAAGCAAGCTCTGCAATAGGCCATGCCCACCATACAAGATTAACATTCCCTGTTTTCGAAAAAATATAAGCACATGGCACAAGGAATATAATCTGTCTTACAAATGATACAAGCATGCTGTATATGCTGCTTCCAAGTGCCTGAAAGAACGAACTGCATATAATACATATTCCTGCAAATATAAAACTTATTGATATAGTCCTTAAAGCAGGAACTCCCATTCGTATCATATCTGACGATGCACTGAATATTGACAGCATTGGAACCGGGAATATCTGAACTGCAATCATAAAAAGTATCATTATTATCTCTGCATACATTACTGCAAGCTTAAGTGTCTGTATAACTCTGTCTTCTCTCTTGGCCCCATAATTAAAAGCTATTATAGGAACCATTCCACTGTTCATACCAAATATTGGCATAAATGCAAAGCTCTGCAACTTAAAATACACACCAAATACAGCAACCGCTGTTGATGTGAATACAACCAGAATCTTATTCATGCAGAATGTCATAACAGAACCAATTGCCATCATAATAACTGATGGAATTCCTATGAACAAGATATTGCAAATTCTTTTTCCTGATGGTCTGAATCCCTTAAAAGTAATATGTATCTCTTTATTAACCTTAATATTAAATATCACTGCCATAACGGCTGCAACAATCTGGCCCGCAACCGTAGCTACTGCTGCACCTACAATACCAAGCTTTGGTGCACCAAACAGACCAAATATAAGTATCGGGTCAACAATAATATTAATTATTGCACCTGTACCCTGTGTAATCATGCTGTAAAATGTTCTTCCTGTAGCCTGTAATAACCTCTCAAATATCATCTGGAACAGACAACCAAAGCTGACTATAAGAATAACTGAAAGATAATCATAACCATAGTCAGCTATCACTTCATTAGCACCCTGAATAACAAAAAACTCTCTGGCAAAGAAAAGCCCTATGGCAAGAAATATTATATAGCTGCAAGCCGTTATGAATATACCCTGCACAGCCATCTTATCAGCTTCTTCATGCCTTCCTTCTCCTAATGCCCTTGAAAGCAGCGCATTAGTACCTACACCCACGCCACCTGCAACACCAATCATAAGATTCTGCATTGGAAATGCCATTGAAACCGCTGTAAGCGCTTCCTCACTTATTCTTGCAACAAATATACTGTCAACAATATTATACAGTGCCTGTACAAGCATTGATATCATCATTGGCAGAGCCATATTAATAAGCAGCTTATTAACAGGCATTGTACCCATTTTATTTTCTTTCATTGTATTACTCATAAAATTCTTCCCCCTTATTCTCCTCGTCAAAATATTCGTATTCTTTCATATTATCTTTGGTTTTATTCTGCTCGTCAATAGCATTGCCAAGCCCCTTTAATGCTGAGAAAGGAAGGAATATCTTAGCCCTGCTTTCCATATCCATTCTTGGTCTTTTACTCGGCACCGGCCATTTCATATTGATTATATCATCATATTTTCCCATAAGCTATGCCCTGTGACCTCCTATCTGCCCGTTCCTTTCAATTGCAGTCGCTTTGCTCTGCAGATTATTAGCTTTCATCACCGCATTCTTACCGTATTTTTTCTTAATATCAAGCATTGCATGCTGCATCTTCTTTTCGCGTTCAAGCTGTGTCTGGTCTGTAAACATGTCAAACTGTTGAAAACCATCATTAGTAAGATTGGCAACTGTAAGATTTAACTTTCGGATATACAGCTTTCTGTCAGTATATTTGTCATATATATCAAGAAAAGCTTCTCTTAACTGTTTTGATGAAGATGTACATGTCGTAAGTGAAACAGATTTATTAAGTCCTTGTGGAACTTCCCTTCCATATCTGTCTACATGGATTTCACCCTTGTAAGTTCCTTTATCAACATTTACCCTGTCATAAGTTACATTTAACGCAATCGAATCGGTCACAAAACCTTTATCAACTAAATCCAATGCAAGCTCATCTGCCATCTCTCCAACTACAATTCTTGCGTCTTCAAATGTATATGGCTCTTTTAACACCTGTCCTGAACACAGGCTGCTCGCCTTGGGCTTATATTTCTTAATATCTGCAATTGTACACGGTTCATATCCCCATGCGTGGTCTATAAGAATCTCTGCGTCTACACCAAACTGCTTATACAGCCAGTCCTCATCTTCAAGGGACATTCTCGCAATATCACCCATAGTCTTTATCCCATGTTTTTCAAGCTGTCTTGATATTCCTGGTCCAACCCTCCAGAAGTCAGTAAGAGGTGTATGACCCCATAACATTTTTCTGTAATCATTAACACTTAATTCTGCGATACGCACGCCCTTGCTGTCTGCCTGTATATGCTTTGCAACTATATCCATTGCTATCTTGCACAGATACAGATTAGGTGCAATTCCTGCCGTAGCCGTTATCCCTGTCGTATCATACACATCCTCTATAACTTTTGCGGTAAGCTGTCTTGCTGTCATATTATACAGCTTCATATAATCCGTTGCATCAATAAATACTTCATCAATACTGTATACAGTTATGTCATCCTTGCTGAAATATTTAAGGTATATAGAATATATCTTTGATGAATATTCTATATAAAGCCCCATTCTTGGAACTGCTACTATATATTCAAGCTTTTTTCCTGTGCGTTTCTCTATTTCTTTTGCCTTCTGTTCTACCTCAAAAAGCCTGCTTCGTCCGGAAAGTCCATATTTCTTAAGAGAAGGAGTAACTGCAAGACATATTGTTTTGGCTGTTCTTGATTCATCAGCTACAACGAGATTAGTGGTAAGCGGGTCTGATTCTCTTTCAACACACTCAACACTTGCATAGAATGATTTAAGATCAATTGCAATATACACTCTTTCCATTACATCCTCCTATACTTAATCCTAGAAAAAGACACACCAGCATATACCAGTGTGTCTTGTAGTTTCATAATAATTCTAGCCAATTTTCATTGCAATATTCATTTCCATGAATACTTCCGAATCATCTGTAAGTAATGGTATTGCAATGTTCTTGGCATACATCGTATCTATCTTTCCAGTTCCCCGTCCAACAGTTGGAGGAGTAATATCAATGCCTATATTTCTAACTGAGAATACTGTTGCAGCATTACCCATTATCATATTACCAAGCTCGCTTATTGCACTTATAGCCATATCGTCTAATTCCGGAACAGGCATGCCCATCATCATACGCGAAGCAATCTCACACGCTTTCTTTTCATCTATGGATAATACAACCTGACCTCTCATCTCTCCGGTTACACCTATAAGGATTACCACCGTACCCTCTGTCAGTTCAACCATTTTGGCATATGGCTTTCCTATTTTTAATTCCACCTGACAGGCGTCTTTAACTATTGCAATCGCAGCCTCTAAAAATGGATTAATATAATTAACATTCATATCTGCCATAGAACTTCCTCCTTCGCCACATGCCCTGCTATATCTAATCAGCTATTATCTTTTTCATAATATCAAGTGGAACATAATAACTCACACCTAATGGATTAATAACTATTCCTGATGCACCAATCTCCGTCACTGACTTCAACAGTTCCATATATGTATATAACATATTCTCATGTTTATCAAAATAGCATTTATCAAGCTCTATACCATCTGTAAATACAGGAAGTGCCAATACCTGCTCGCCTTCTTTATGCTCTACCTTATCAGTTATATCCACATAAGGATGTGCAATCGAAACAGAATCATCTGTTTCTTCCTTAGTACAAGGAACCATAAAATCTGCATTGCGAAGTGCTACCTTTAAATCTGTCTCTTTAGATGCAAGAACTGGTGAATTATCATCAACTTTATCTTTTCTGAATTCCTGAAAGAAAGAAATAAGTGCATTCTGTAATGCAGGGTTAGTAACATATTCATCCTTAAAGAACATATCATATGTTGCAATTTCTTCTCTTGATATAGTAAGCATATTGTCCCTGCCATCTATAAATCTGATATTCTTAATACCATTTCTGTACATATGTCCAACTTCAGACATAATACCCTGACCATCTTCTATGCCAAATGAAATACTGAAGCCATATTTTTTAAGTCTTTCTTCAACTTTAAGATGATTAGCATAATCATAAAGTACAACAATATCATTATCTACAACATATGGATAGCCTGTATTATCGCAGTATATAGTCCATAAATGTTCTGCATTCATAAGCTTTTCAATAACAATTTTACGGTAAATGTCGTTAAGCCAGCTAAAGTAACCAGCATCATTAACATTCTTCTTTTCTTCCGCTTCATTAATTAATGCAGGAATAATTTTTGTAAGTACTTCAACACTGTCAGATAAAGCAAGGTTCTTAATATATTCACAGCCCTTATCCTCATCTTTAAAAATATGTCTTGTAATATCCTGTGCCTTTGTTGAATCCATTATATTCTCCAATCTTTTACTAGCTAAATCTTATACTGACAGAATACCACAATATTGATATTCTTTCAATAAATGATGTTTTAATCTGCCTTAATCAAAGCATTTTTTATAGAATCAGAATCGCTATTTTTATTCAGTAAAAACATAAGCATTAAACGTGACTTATATGGTTCTAAATCTGTATAATAAATATTATCCGCTGAGTTGTCTTTAATCTTGGTATCTAAAACATCTTTACTGCATGTGATAACCACCGGTGCAATATTCTTCTGTGATATAATTTCATAAGTTTCACTTGATATATCAGCACCAGCTGTTGATGGTATTATTACCATTCCATTGCTGATATAAATTTTCTTGGATAATTCATCCATGTTAGCACCTATATAATCATAGAAAATATCTACATCAGGCAATGTTTTTACAGAAGAAACATCAAATACATCAGATACATTTTTGTTAACCATACAATCCTGTGGCAGTGATTCTGCCTCTCCATTAATATATGACTTAACCTGTGATATAAGTGCTGCCTGCTTTGTATCATCATTAAGATTCTTAATTATAATCAACGGCTTTTTATCCTCAACAGTCAATGATATAAAATATGAAATATAATCAATATACTGTTCTTCTCCAATAAGTATTATTCCCTTTGTCTTATCGTCGTCTATATTTTCATTAATTTCTTTAACAGCCTTTAACATACCAGATACTGAATAATCTGACATCTTATCTGTACCCAATATATATATTCCATGATTTTCATTATCTTCTTCTGATAAAATCTGTTCATCAGAAGAAGTATCATTATTTCCTGTATCATTCTGTGATTCAGTCTGTTCCTGCCTTGTCTCATCCTGACTTATAACATATTTCATTGGATTACCAAACATTGAACTGCACCCTGTCAACATTAAGGATGCAATCACGAAACCTGACATTGTTATACAAAACTTTTTATTAATCATTTATTAACCTCTTGCAGAAACATTAGTAATCTGTAAACCTTACCTGTATCAGATTATAGTAAGAATTCCAAGTGATTTAAGAAGAAGAAGGAATAAAAGAATTGGAGCAACCCACTTTACCATAACTGTATAAAGGCCCTTTCTTCCCATCTTAATTCCTGTTTTCTCAACTTCATCTATAACAGTCTTTGGCTTAAGTATCCATCCAATAAGGATACATGTTCCTATAGAAACTATTGGCATAAGTACATTATTGCTGACATAATCCATAATATCAAGCACCTGTGCATGTACTCCGTTAGGGAGCTTAATATCAAATAACAGTTTATTATATCCTAAGCATACGATAACTGCAACAGCTATACCAATTACAGTTTCTATTGCTGTAGCCTTGTTTCTGTTTAACTTAAATTCATCCATAAAGCTTGAAACAATAGCTTCCATAATTGAAACTGCACTTGTAAGGGCTGCAAAGAACACCATTGCAAAGAATATTGCACCAATTACATTTCCTGCAAATCCCATAGAATCAAATACTTTAGGAAGCGAAACAAACATAAGACTTGGACCTGATGCTGTCATTCCATCTCTTCCCATGAATACAAATACAGCAGGAATAATCATTACACCTGCAAGAAATGCAACTATTGTATCAAATAGCTCAATCTGGTTAATTGACTTTCCAAGATTAGCATCATCACTTACATATGAACCATATGCAATCATAATACCCATAGCAACACTTAAACTGTAGAAAAGCTGTCCCATTGCGTCCATAAGAACTGTACAGAACTGCTTAACAGTAATTCCTTTCATGTTAGGAATTACATAAGCACCTAATCCCTGTAAACCTGTTCTTGTTGTGCCATCAATGTCTGTATATGAAATTGTAAGTGAATATACAGATACACCAAGAACAAGCACAATAAGTAATGGCATGATAATCTTTGATGATGATTCAATACCACTGTTAACACCACGGAATATAATAAATGCAACAATTATTGTAAACACAAGCATCATTATGATTGGTTCTGCTGTCTGACCGATAAATCCTGAGAAATATCCGTCCTGTGCTGCTGCATGTCCATTACCCGTAATATAAACAAGAAGATACTTAAGTACCCATCCACCGATTGTTACATAGTATGGAAATATCATTATAGGTACAATACACGCAATAATACCCAGTGGCTTCCACTTACTCTTTAACTTGCTGTAAGCTGTAAGCGGACTCTGCTTTGTCTTTCGTCCAATAGCAATTTCTGTTGTGAGTAGAGTAAAACCAAATGTTAATGCTAAAACAATGTAAATAACGAGGAATAATCCGCCTCCATCTTTAGCTGCCAGATAAGGAAATCTCCATATGTTACCAAGTCCTACAGCACTACCCGCTGCTGCAAGGACGAACCCTATAGAGCCCTTGAATGAATTACGATTTTCGTTCATTTCATAACCTTCCCTTTTTTAATATATACTTATAAATTATACCTAATAATATCAAGTCGGTCAACTGTTTAGCAAAAAAGAGACACCGTGTTTACACAGTGCCTCTTCATTAAATATCACATATTAATTATTACCACGATTATCAATCTTGGCAATATCAACTATAGATAATTCCTGATTATTGAATGCATGCTCAAGACTTGATATAAGTGCATGGGCTGTATCAAGACTTGTAAGGCAGTGAACGCCTGTCTCAATAGCATATCTTCTGATAAGGAATCCGTCCTTGGCTCTCTCAATTCCATTCTCTGGTGTATCAATTACAAGGTCAATCTTATGCTCTAAGATAAGGTCAAGAAGTGTAGGTGCTTCCTGTCCAATCTTATTAACCTGAATTGCATGTACGCCATTTTCCTTAAGAACCTTGGCTGTTCCTCTTGAAGCATATATCTTATAACCAAGTGCTTCGAATCTTTGTGCGATATCAATACCATCCTGCTTATCCTTATCTGCCAGAGTCATGATAATCTGTTTATGCTTTGGAAGTCTGATTCCTGCTCCCTCGAATGCCTTATAAAGTGCCTCATCAAAGCTCTTAGATATACCAAGACACTCACCTGTAGACTTCATCTCTGGTCCAAGGCTGATATCGGCGCCTCTGATCTTCTCAAATGAGAATACAGGCATCTTAATTGCATAGTAATCTGCTGCCTTCTGAAGTCCCGGCTCATATCCTAATTCCTTAATCGTCTTACCGATAATAACCTGTGTCGCAAGTTTAACAATAGGAATACCTGTAACCTTACTGATGTATGGTACTGTACGGCTTGAACGAGGGTTAACCTCAATTACATATACCTGGTCATTATATACGATAAACTGAATGTTAATCATACCCTTTACATGAAGAGCTCTTGCAAGTCTTCCTGTATAATCTTCAATCATGTCTACAATCTTAGGTGATATAGACTTAGCTGGATATACTGAAATACTGTCTCCTGAGTGGATACCGGCTCTCTCAATATGCTCCATGATACCAGGAATGAGAATATCCTGACCATCGCATACAGCATCAACTTCGATTTCCTTACCCATAAGGTACTTATCAACAAGGATTGGGTGATCCTGCTTAATTCTGTTGATGATATTCATGAATTCAACTACATCTTCATCAGATACAGCAATCTGCATACCCTGTCCACCAAGTACATATGAAGGTCTTACAAGTACAGGATATCCAAGCTCATTAGCTGCCTTAAGAGCTTCATCAACTGTAAATACAGTCTGTCCCTTAGCTCTTGGAATCTGTGTCTGCTCAAGAATCTCATCAAAAAGCTCTCTATCCTCAGCAGCATCTACATCTTCTGCCTTAGTTCCAAGAATAGGAACTCCCATCTTCATAAGTGCTTCTGTAAGCTTGATAGCTGTCTGTCCACCAAACTGTACAACTGCACCGTCCGGCTTCTCAAAATCTACAATTGATTCAACATCTTCTGCTGTAAGTGGTTCAAAGTAAAGCTTATCAGCAATATCAAAGTCAGTAGAAACTGTCTCTGGGTTATTATTTATAATAACTGTCTCGAAACCTTCTTTTTTGAATGCCCATGTACAATGAACTGAACAGAAGTCGAACTCGATACCCTGTCCGATTCTGATTGGACCAGAACCAAGTACAAGAACCTTCTTCTTATCCTTAGTCTCTACAGCTTCGTTCTCACTGCCATATACTGAATAATAGTATGGTGTTGTAGCTGCGAACTCTGCAGCACATGTATCAACCATCTTAAATGCTGCATGTATATTATACTTGTCTCTTAATTCCTTGATTTCTCTTTCTGTGTGACCTGTTAAATCGCCGATAACATTGTCAGGGAATTCAATTCTCTTAGCTTCTCTTAAAAGGCTCTCTGTAAGAGGTCCTCTCTTAAGAGCATTCTCCATATCAACAATAATCTGGAGCTTATCAATAAACCATAAGTCTATCTTAGTAATATCATGCATCTTGGCTGCAGAAATGTGTCTTCTTAAACCTTCAGCTATCTTCCAGATTCTTCTGTCATCTACAATTGCAAGCTCTTCAAGAAGCTCTTCATCTGTAAGTCCTGTAAAGTCATATGACATAAGGCTGTCAACATGCTGTTCAAGAGAACGTATAGCCTTCATAAGACCACCCTCGAAGTTATTAGAAATACTCATAACCTCACCTGTAGCCTTCATCTGTGTTGTAAGTGTTCTCTTAGCTGAGATAAACTTATCAAATGGAAGTCTAGGAATCTTAACTACACAGTAATCAAGTGCTGGCTCGAAACTTGCATATGTCTTTCCTGTAACTGCATTCTTAATCTCATCAAGTGTATAACCAAGTGCAATCTTAGCTGCAACCTTAGCAATAGGATAACCTGTTGCCTTAGAAGCTAATGCTGATGAACGGCTTACACGAGGGTTAACCTCAATTACACAGTACTCAAAGCTGTCTGGATGAAGTGCATACTGTACATTACATCCACCTGTAATGCCTAATTCATCAATAATTCTTAATGCAGATGTTCTTAACATCTGGTATTCCTTATCAGAAAGTGTCTGTGAAGGAGCTACTACTATACTATCACCTGTATGAACACCAACTGGGTCGATATTCTCCATGTTACAGATAGTAATACATGTTCCGTTGCTGTCACGCATTACTTCGTATTCAATTTCTTTCCAGCCGGCGATACAACGCTCAACTAAAACTTCGCCAACTCTTGAAAGTCTTAATCCATTCTCAAGAATTTCTCTTAATTCCTGCACATTGTTAGCAATACCACCGCCACTTCCACCAAGCGTGTAAGCTGGACGCAAAACTACCGGATAACCAATCTTAGCAGCAAATGCTTCGCCATCCTCAACGTTGTTAACAACAAGTGATGGTGCACATGGCTCACCAATCTTTTCCATAGTTTCCTTGAACATAAGGCGGTCTTCTGCCTTCTTGATTGTAAGTGCAGTTGTACCGATAAGCTTTACATTATGCTCCTCAAGGAAGCCTGTCTCTGCGATTTCCATTGCAAGGTTAAGTCCAGCCTGTCCACCAAGTGTAGGTAAGATGCTGTCTGGCTTTTCCTTTAAGATAATCTGCTTTAATGCTTCAACTGTAAGAGGCTCAATATATACCTCATCAGCAATATCTTTATCTGTCATAATAGTAGCAGGGTTTGAGTTAACCAGTACTACTTCAATTCCTTCCTCTTTAAGAGAACGGCATGCCTGTGTTCCGGCATAGTCAAATTCTGCTGCCTGACCAATAACGATTGGACCAGAACCTATAACTAATACTTTCTTAATACTCTCAATCTTTGGCATGTTCTTAGTCCTCCTTCTTCATCATATCCATAAATCTGTCAAACAGGTACGCTGTATCCTGTGGACCTGCGCAGGCTTCTGGATGGAACTGTACTGTGAATATATTCTTACCAACATATTCAAGTCCCTCATTAGTCTTATCATTAACATTCTCAAATGCAGGTACTGCAACCTTACTGTCTAATGTGCTTTCATCTACAACATAACCATGATTCTGTGATGATATATAACATTTGCCAGTCTTTAAATCCTTAACAGGGTGGTTAGCACCTCTGTGTCCGTACTTAAGTCTGTGAGTATCAGCTCCTGTAGCAAGTGCCATAAGCTGATGTCCAAGACAGATTGCAAATATTGGTACATTGCTGTTATACAGCTTCTTAATTTCTTCAATTATCTCTACACATTCCTTAGGATCTCCAGGACCGTTAGATAACATAATTCCATCAGGATTAGATGCAAGAATCTCTTCTGCCTTAGTATATGCAGGATATACTGTAACTTCACAGCCTCTGTTATTAAGTGATCTTGCAATATTCTTCTTTGCTCCAAAGTCCATAAGAGCAACCTTAGGTCCTTTTCCTGTAAGGACATACTTTTCTGAACATGTAACCTTTCTTACAACACCCTTAACACTGTACTCCTTAATCTTAGGAAGTACCTCATCAAGATTGTAATTCTCATTAGTTGTAATCATACCGTTCATAGTACCCTTTTCTCTTAGTATCTTAGTAAGGGCTCTTGTGTCAATCCCACAAATACCTGGGATATCATTATCAAGAAGGAATTTCTGGATAGGATCTTCATTTCTGAAGTTGCTTGCCATTCTGGAAAGCTCACGTACAATATATCCATCTGGCCATGCTTTCTGGGATTCCATATCCTTATAGCACACTCCGTAATTACCGATAAGAGGATATGTCATTGTTACTGCCTGTCCTGCGTATGAAGGATCAGTCAGCACCTCCAGATATCCTGTCATAGATGTGTTAAAGACAATCTCACTAATAACTTCGCGGGTCGAACCTATGCTGGTTCCTTCAAAGACCGTTCCATCTTCAAGTATCAAAAATGCTTTCATGAATGCCACCTTAATTCCTTTCGTTTATTTAATTTAATCATATGCCAAGAGACGCTAAAATGACTTTTGCGCAAAAAAAAAGACACAAAAATGCCTTTTTTCTCTCAAACTTTACAATATGTTACCATAGTTAAATATAATTTTCAAGCAAATATTTAACTATGTTTTGCATAAAAATGCATACTTAAATGTATATACTGAATATAACAGCCCATAACAGTTCCAAACCTTTTTAAGACCTGTTATGGGCGGCATAATAAATTATCTAATCTGTGTTATTACCTGATCATTAACTGTCCATATCTGTATGCATTTATCATCCGGCACATTCCTTCCTCCATCACTCCCACCAATGCCATATTCATCAAACCAGTTCTTGGCATTATTATACACAGAATCATTTATAAGTTCTTTATTATATATACTGCTTGAAACTTTCAGACATATTCTCTTTTTCTTCGACCACTGTGCATATATATTATATATACCTCCATCGTCATCCACCAGCTTTGAAACAACAGCACCCTTTTCATATCTTGTTCCATCCCCATCCCTGTCAGAATTCCATGAATCAAGATTATATCCCGGTCTTAAAAGTTCATTAGGAAGATGATTATCCTGCTCATAACCTGTTACAATTATTGTATCATTTCCATATCCGCCATTGACATCAATACCAATGCTATATGAGTTTTCTTTCCACACAGCATTTAAATTCACTATATCTCCATCTATATAAGATAATGTATTTCTGGCATTTTTATATGGCATTATTAATGTGTCATCATTCTTTTTCCAGCATGTTCCTGTCCACCCTGAAATTCCATATATATCAGAAACTTCCGGAAGCTCTCCTGTTCTGTCAAACACAAACATCCTTTTATAGTACCCCGATTCATCCCACTGCCAGCCTGCAGCACTTCTGTTTTCCAGATTCCCGCTGGCATCTTGTGGTTTATTCCCATACAAATGAACCTCATAAACTATCGGGCGTATATAAATATTAACAATTACATCAGCTGGTACAGTACCACTAAATTCTCCACTACAATCCCCATCAACTTTCCAGCCCGGATTAGTATTTACACTGATTGAATATATAGAATCTCCTGTTATTTTTTCTGAATATTCATACACAGAATTCTTCTCTCTCTGACCATTAATGTCTATGTTCATTCTTGCATGACTGTTATAGCTTTCTTCCTTCTTCCACTCTTCATTATCAGACAAGTAAAATATATTAACCTTAACATCATAGTCACAGCGCTTCCACTTTGCCTTTATCGTAATGTTTTTATCTGTATAAGCACCGATATCAACCCGTACACCTGCTGCTCCAAAATCATTATATGATTTCCCTGCACCATAAACTTCCCAACCTTCAAATATATAGCCTTCTCTGTAAACTCCATTAATCCTTACATATGGAGTCACACCCACACAGTCATAACAATTAGAAACAGTTGTTCCATCTTTAGGTACAGAAGCATTATAACCTTTTATTGTGTGATATTTTCCATATTTATCAGCCAGATATTCACCTATCCTCAGATCTTTAAACCACTTCCCGGCATTGGGTCCCCTGTCTTCCTGTGATTCATAATATATATCTGTGCATTTACCACCACCTAAATCAATGGTTATACTATGTTCAACTTTATACTCATCCACTGCTGCAAATATAGCAGCTCCCGTTGCACACACTGCAATAATAAAAAATATGACTCCAATAGTAATTTTTCTTTTCAAATGTTTCATAGAATTCTCCTCATACATGCTCACAATTCACACATGGCAGCATCCGAAAAATTCATAAAACAAAATACGCGCATAACAGAATACCTTTACAGATATTATATTACCACGCGTATTTATATTATGTAAATATTAAAATTGTTTTTAATAAATTTTTAATCTTTTATCTCCATCTGGCCTATATACTTCCATGTGCTTCCATTATCTGAAGACTGGTATTTTGCTGCTGTTTTACCATCATTATACATGCCATTCTTTCCCTGTGTAAGATAAATAGTTATTAATCCCGTAGAATCAACAACCGGCACTAATGCTTCTTTGTATACGTCATTCCATTTCAGTTGTTCTGTTGATTCTGATGTTCCATATGTCGTTCCGCTGTCAGATTTTGTTTCCTGGTTCTGACTATTTGCTGCCGAACTATCCAGTTCCTGTGCTTCAAGCATCACCTTTGCAAATGTTTTTCCACCGTCATCAGTCTTATATAAATTGCTGTCCATGCCATCTACATAATCATAACAGAAAAAGCCGACATCCGCAGAAACATAAACAACTCCCTTTATAATATTAGTAGCAGGGCCGCTTCCCACCATGTCCCAGCTTTCACCTCCATTAGAGGTCTTATATATCTTTGATGATTCATTAGTGTCATTACTTTTAGCATATCCACATACAACAACTCCGTTATCAGAATCAAAGAACTTCACATAATAATAATCAGCATTATATATATTATCAAGTTCACATGTAGTCCAGTTTTCTCCCTTATCATCAGAATAAATAACTGTAACCGGAACCTTAGTACTGTTAGCGGTCTTCCCTCCATAAACAAATGCTGTTTTACCTGTTGTTATCATATAACTATCCTGTTTCAGGCTTGTTGTACTGTTATCTTCATATAAAAGATATGAATACGATACAGGTACAGTTATATATTTCTCGCCGCCATCATATGTAACATATAAAGAATTCTCTTTTATAGCATAATTAGCAAGCTCGTCCTTATTGGAATTAGTCGTGACCTCTGTATCGCCACCAGAATCAATACCAAGATTAGCATAATACTGTTTTAATCCATAATCTTCTGAACTCATCATAGATGTAACATAAAGTGTAGATGTTCCATTAAAATTATCGTCCATATAAAATGTCACAACCCATTCACATTTAAGTACCCCATTATCCATTATTCCATCCCATGATGAAAAATAATCAGAATTTGTATCCTGTGGTACAATCCAAAATGACAGAAGCACTGTATTACTTGCAGAATCAAGCATAGTGACTGAATCCAGACCATATTTTCTTACAGCCATGGAATATGAAATATATTTCTGCCTGAACTGGCTTATATATCCATCAAACCATTCCTTCGAAAGTTCTTTGATATTTCTTTCTGAATAGCCCTCATCATCAGCGCCAACATCTACACTGAATGTATATCTTGACTTTATATCCAGCTTTCCCATGTGATATCTTGAAATATAGCTGTATATAAAAATACCAATAACAATCAGGCAGAATACTACCAGAACACCATATGTAAGCATTCTTGTCTGAAATCTCTTACTTTTCTGGTTCATAGCTGCCTCCTGTCATTAAAATTCTCTTTTATTATGCATTGCTTCTCTTATAATCACCCTGTAATATTTATACCACCACAAGAAGTACATGGCACCAGCTCCAAGCACCAGCATAATTACAATCACAAACGGATGAATGGCATATATCCATGTTGCTGATACACTTCTGTTAAGCACCGGCAGACCATACGCAAGAAGAACACATATTGCCATAATTGTACCATTAAGCACACTTCTGTTCTCATATATTCCTCTAAAATGATCAAATGCTATAATTGCAAACATCTCTCCTATCGGTCTTGAACATACTGTAAGAATACACAGCATAAGACTGTTAAGCACCGGCACCTGGAAAATCATAAGAATTATAAAATAGAACACAAATTCTGTCACTATTTTGTATATGAACTTTCCAAGAAAATTCATGTATGGGCTTACGAGCATTACCCTTATCATAAGATAATCCCTGTCTCCCATTGCAAAAATCGTGGTATTTGAAAAGCTTCCACATATAGTTGATAGCATTACAAAAAGATAAATTATAGTTGTATCCTGATGAAGCTTAATCAACGGGAAGAAATGTGCCATAATCATATATGGAATAAACATAAACAGCCATACATACAATAATTTTCTTATAAACTCCCATAACAGCATAATTAGCTGCGATATAATTCCTACTGCCATCCTGCCCTTTGACTTTTCACCAAAGGCATCCTCCTTTATATGCTTTTTCACTAAAGGAAGACTCTTTATCAGACGTATACCTCCCTCTGTACCCTCATAGTATCGTAATATTTTCTCAGCAAACAGCTTTCTAAATAATCTCATTGTCTGCCTCCCCAAGTATATCTAATACAGCCTTCTTAATTTCAGGAATCTGCATCGTCTCATATGAAATCAGATTAAGTTCTCCATTATTAAGCACAAGCACATCCCGTGAAATCCTGTGTGCAATATCAAGAAGTCCTGTTGACATTAATATAATATGTTCATCCTTCACCTCATTAAGCACGTCGAGCATATCATCAATATATTCTTCAGTACAATAATCAAGAGCCTCATCAAACATCATCACATATGGCTTCTGTATAAGAAATGCCGCAAGCTGCAGTCTTTTCTTCTCTTCAAAGCTATAATCTCCAATATGCTTATCCCTTATTTCTTGTGAAAGCTTAACCTTTTCAAAATAGTACTCCGGTTCTTCGCTATTCTTATTCATATCGCATAGCATGCTTATAAACTGATATCCTGTTATAAGCATAGGCAGAACGCTCTGTTTTGCGGCAAAAAACAATGTACTTTTCTCCTGAGTCTTAACCTCGCCTGAGTCCAGAGAAATATCCCCTGCTATACACTCAAAAAGAGTAGTTCTTCCGGCACCCGGACCTCCAAGAATAGGATATATCCCACCTTTATTAAATATATATTCAACATCAGTAAGAATCTCTGTCTTACCAAAACTTTTCTTCAAATGATTCAAATGTAACATTTATAAATCTCCTGCATCCAATGTGTCATATCATTATATTACATATTTATTTGGTTTGTAAACCTTCAAAACCTTATTATATTGCATTTATTCAGCAACAATGATATAATCTTGAAATATTTTGCTAATAATATAAAAAAATGTAGAGGTGTACAGTATTGAAAGATTTTTTTAAAAGAAAAGGCTGGAGAATATGCTTTGCAGCATATATATTTATATACCTTCCATGGTTTTCAACTCTTGAAAAAGTAATTAACAGTGATTATCCCGGGCTTCATATCATCAATATTCCTTTTGATAATATGATACCTTTCTGTGAATACTTTATAATTCCATATGTATTATGGTTTTTATATGTGGTTGCAGCTTGCATATATATGTATTTTAAGGCAGATAATAAAGAATTCATACAGTTTGCGTTATCACTCATAATCGGTATGTCACTCTCTCTTACTATATGCATGATATATCCTAATGGTCTTACATTAAGACCTGATTATATCCCTGATAACTTCTGTGGAAAGATAATCAATGCACTATATACAATAGATACTTCAACAAATGTATTTCCAAGTATACATGTATACAACTCACTGGCAGTTAATTTTGCATTACTGCGTTGCAAAGCTTTAAAGGGACATATAATAACAAAGACATTATCTTCCATTCTTTGCATCCTTATATGCCTTGCAACCGTATTTTTAAAGCAGCATTCTGTAGTCGATGTAATCGGAGCAATAATTCTTTATATCGTTCTTTACATTTTCATATATGTTATTGACTACAGCCGGTTAAAGAAAGCTTAGTGGATTCTCTTTAAACATTTTGAAAGAAGTTCTATAAGAAGAACTACAACAAATAATACAATAAGAATTGAGCCAACGGCGTCCCATCTGTAATTGTTCATGTAGACAATCAGTGGGGCGCCGATTCCGCCTGCTCCAACAAGTCCTAATGTACTTGCCGATCGCACATTCACATCCAACCTGTACATCACAGCATCCTTAAACTGAATCTTAAGCTCAGGTACTGCCACATACCGTAGTCTTGCTATGAATCCTGTTCCTGCACATTTGCACGCATTCCACGCCGCCATGTTCCAGTTGTCAACCGCAACTGTAAATCTCTTTGTCAGAAGTCCAATACTGCACATCATCATTGTAAGCACCCCGGCAAAGCTGCCAGGTCCCGTAACCCTTATGAATATAAGTCCATACACATACACAGGTACAGTTCTTATTGCCATAACAACAAGCCTGCCAATAAAAGCCACCGGTGCCGGAACGAATTTTCTAGAATTAATAAGAGTAAGTATTGCTGCAAACACTGCTCCGGCACATGTTCCCGCAACTGCGATTGCAATAGTTTCAAGCATAAGATACATAACGCCACTCTTTCCGGTCATAAACATGTATTCCCAGTCCGGATGTGTAATTCCGTGCATAATCGCACCAACAACCTTAATACCAAGCTTTGATGTTGATACATCTTTAACTGCACTGAGACTGTATACAAAAAATACCATGATACATACACTTATAATCACATTTGCAGTTGTATTTCTCTTAATACGTCCATCAAGATATGCTTTCAGGAATGTGCTAATTCCCTCAATCACAAGCACTGCGACAAAAAGCATAACAAGAATCATTCCAACCCTGCTGTATTCACGCCAGCTTATCTTTTCATTAAGCAGTAGTCCTATTCCACCTGCACCTACATAGCCAAGTATTGCCGCATGTCTTATATTAGCTTCCAGTACATAAAGCGAATTGCTAAGATATCCCGGCAGCAGTTCAATAATAACTGTCCGTGAAAATGCTTTAAATTTTCCTGCTCCTATAGCTGTAACTGCTTCATATGGCTTCAGTGTCAGGCTTTCAATATCCTCACCACCAATTCTTGCCATTACAGCCCATGTCGATACAGCTATTGCAATCGTACCCGCTGCCGCACCAAGTCCCCATATAAATGTTGCTACAAGTGCGAGTATAAGCACAGGAATTGTTCTTACGCACTGTACAATAACTCTCACTACAATCCTTACATAAGGCTTCTTAATAAGATTACCTGCATATAAAAATGCTGTAAAAAGTCCAAACACAGCACCAATAAATGTACCCGCAATCGACATCTGCACAGTCTTAATAAGTGGTTCTATAATCTTACCACAATATCCTGTATCTGGTGGGAACATTCTTTTTATAAATAATAAAGCCTGACTGCCTCTCTTTATAATTACATTCATATCAAAGCCTGTTACAGCAAAACAGAATATTATTATAAAAAGCATTACCAGTGCCGTAATTCTTCTGATAACCTTCATTCTATTCATGCTTTTCATACACACCACCATATATGAATTCAATATTCTCATCTGTTACCTCTGACGACTTTTTATCAAGTACAAGACTGCCATCAGCAATTCCTATAATTCTGTCTGATTTCTTCAACGCAAGCTCTACCGAATGACTGTTCATAATAACTGTTATATTGTACTGCCTGTTAAGCTGTACAAGAATATCAGTAATCTGTTCTGCACTATATGGGTCTAGCGAAGCAACCGGTTCATCCGCAAGAATGATATCAGGCTTCTGCATTAGTGCCCTTGCAATTGCAACTCTCTGTTTCTGTCCTCCTGAAAGTTTTCCCGCATATGAATACATTTTTTCAGATAATCCCACTACTTCAAGCTGCTTCCTTGCATATTCCTTCTGTTCCTTAGTAAATATGCCAAAAAGTGCCTGAAAAGCATTTCTATCTGCCAATGCCCCATTAAGCACATTGTCTAAGCAGGTAATTGTATCAACAAGGCAGAAATCCTGATATATAGTGCCTATTGTTTTCTGAATATCTCTTTTCTTTCTTCCCTTAAGCTTTGTAAAATCCTGGTTATCAATAATAATACTGCCTGCAGACGGTTTAATCATTCCATTAAGCAAGCGAAAAAGAGTGGTCTTTCCAGCACCACTCTTTCCAATTACTGATATGAATTCTCCCTGTTCTACTGAAAAACTAATGTTATCAAGGGCTTTGTCTCCACCTTTATATAATTTACTCACACTGTCTATCTGTAACATATATATTGTCCTCCCAGACAGCTTAAAGGTGAATTATTTCTTTAACATATTCTGTGCCGCACGCTCTGCATCATAATCAGAGCTTTGGGCATACTGATATCCAATATGGCTTAATACATTCAAAACTTTAAGTCCGTCTTCACTTTTTCCTATATTAATACAAGCATCTGCAAATGCTTTCTTAAAGCCTTCTGACATAATATCTGAATTCTTACTAACACATATTGTATCATCCATTATCTGATCTGTCACTGCCAAAACTGCAGTCTGTTTATAACAATCATCTGTACCACCGAATTTGCTCATCCAGTTAGCTGCATATTTTGCTCTCATATGTGCAAATCCGACAATAACATCAACCTGTCCTGCTGCAAGCCTTGACATAGATGTTGTATACGAATCAGACTGTACGACATTGGCAAGGTCACTTATCTGCTTCCCATAATTATTGTAAAGCCACAGACTTGGGTATATATAACCTGATGCTGATGAAGCACCCATTACAGCCCATGTTGCACCATTCAAATCATCCCATGTAAGCTTCTGTCCTGCATTGACCTTGGCAGCAAGCTCCTGTCCCTTAGCACTTGGTCCTGCAAGAATTATTGAACGATAATATGTTGTAAGATTATCTGTAAATGCTTCCTCCGTTCCATCATTCCAGTCCTTGGCATTAAGAGAATCCTTGTTAATAGCTTTTCTCTGTGCAGTAAGCAGAACATCACAGTCATCATCATATGTAACATAAGTTCCGCCAGAAATAAATCCTGCATCTGCTGTTCCGGCACTTAAAGCTTCTCCTACTGCACTGTAAGAAGTTCCTACTGTAATCTCAACATTGCCTACATTATACCCCTGTGTAGCAAGTTCATCTTTAATCATGCCGCCAAGAGGCTCAAGTCCTGTAAGCAGCGTATCAGCATCCTGATACGGTGCAATCATTATTCTGAATGTATCAATATCCTTAGAATCTTCTTTAGTTGTATCTTTTCCACAGCCTGTCAGCCCTGCTGATAATCCCATGCAAAATGTCGCTGTAAGTAACACAGCCATTCCTTTTTTCAAATATTTTGTTAATTTCATTATTTTGTCTCTCTTCCAATTTCCTTTAACATATTCTTATCGCTTCTAATTGTAGCACATGCAACAGTAGTAAGCATATTACCTGTAATAGTAGCAGACGCACCAGACTGAAATGCCTTGATTCCGTCTCCTGTAAGAAGTGCTCTTCCTGCACCAAGTCTTATATCAGCCTCCGGGTTAATATATCTAAAGAATGCTATTGTTCTTAATATCTCAGGCTCAGTAAGTCTTCTCTCATTCTCAAGAGGTGTACCCTTAATTGGCATAAGTGCATTAAGAGGAATAGAGTCAACTCCAACTTCCGCAAGACTTATTGCCATATCAAGTCTGTCTTCCCAGTCTTCGCCCATTCCTATTATACCACCTGAACATGCCCACATACCTTCTGCTTTTACAAGCTTTAAAGTTTCAATCTTCATATCATATGTATGTGTAGTGCATATATTAGGGAAATTTCTTCTTGAAGTCTCAATATTATGGTGATAACTTGTAACACCTGCTTCATGAAGTCTGTGAAGCTGCTCAGCATTAAGAAATCCCATAGATGCACACAGCTCAATATCACATTCTTTATTCATAATTTCATAAGCATGAACAGCCTTTTCAAATTCCTCACCGGTAAGAGCTTTTCCAGCCGTAACAATCGAGAAACGATCAACACCTTCTGACTCATTCAGCTTACATGCCTTTACAATATCCTCTTCTGGAAGAAAATCATACACTTCACAATCTGTATGGTTATGTGCTGACTGTGCACAGTACTTACAGTCTTCTGGACATTTGCCACTTCTTCCATTAATTATAGAACATAAGTCAACCTTATCCCCAACAAAATGCTTTCTTATTCTGTCCGCACCCACGCAAAGCTCATCTAAGTCACAACTAAGGAAAAATGTTAAATCATCCTGTCTTGTAATTCTTCTTCCATTAATAATCTCTTCAGCCAGTTCTAATGGTGTCATAATTGATATACCTCTTTTTAAAATTTTTATTTGATTATAGAACTGAAAATAGCGAATGTCAACAAGTTGCATCTTCCAGTTGACATTCGCTATATGTAATTACCCGCTGATATTCTTTATCTATTACCTATATCTGCCATATCATGTATAACATCAGATATATTTTCTACTGTTGAGGTTATTCTGTTATTAAGATCTGTACAGCTCTTAGCAAGCTTTCCTACCTCTAATGCTACAACTGAAAAGCCTTTTCCCGCCTCACCGGCTCTTGCAGCCTCAATAGATGCATTAAGTGCAAGAATATTCTGCTTTCTCTGTATGCCATCAAGCTGCTTGGTATTCTCCTTGATATCTCTCACATACTCTTCACAGCTCTTAACACCACCTGTAAGCTTTGTAATCAATTGTCCATTGTACTTAGAATTATATTCTGAATTAATAAAATTATTAAGTACTGCTCCTAGCAGGTTAGCTGCTGCATTAATCTCCGTCTCTGTTCTTACTGTAACTTTTCCTAACGCCTCAATATACTCATCCTCATTAATACCCAGTTCTCTTGCAACGCCTCTGAATTTCTCTTCATCTGGATGCTCAGGTAAAACCTGACCTCCGATTACAGAGCCAAGCACTGTACCATCGCTTAACTTAAGCGGAATACCAAAATCCACAAGTCCAGCATGGCAATGATATACACCTTGTCCTTCAGCATCACATTTTTCACATCTTCTGCATCCTTCCTTACTTCCTCTGGTAAGCTTCATACAGAAATCTGTAAAGTTGTAACATTCGGAAATATACTTCCCATCAGCTCCAACTGCAACCGTAGCTAATCCTGTTGCCACAGCCCAGTCAGACATAATTGATTCAAATTTCTCCATATCAGCAAAATCTTGAATCTTCATGCTTAAACCACCTCTTTTTCAATTGTTACATGTATTGATTGAATAAATTTTAACAAATAAGACCTCTAAAGTCAATGAATATGAGTAATTAGCAACATTTTTATGTACTGGCTCTGTATTAATGATGGAACAGTCTCATTCCTGTAAAGCACATAGCCATTCCACGCTTATTGGCTGTTTCAATAACCTGATCATCTCTTACAGAACCACCAGGCTGTGCTACATACTTAACGCCTGACTTATATGCTCTTTCTATATTATCTCCAAATGGGAAGAATGCATCTGAACCGATTGTTACATCAGTATTGCCTGCTAGCCATTCCTTCTTTTCCTCTGTTGTAAATACAGATGGTTTCTCTGTGAATACTCTCTCCCAGTCATTGAGAATATCTTCATACTCATCACCAATATAAAGGTCAATTGCATTATCTCTGTCAGCACGGCCTACGCCTTCCTTAAATGGAAGATTAAGGACCTTTGGATTCTGGCGGAGATACCAGTTATCTGCCTTCTGTCCTGCAAGTCTTGTACAATGGATTCTTGACTGCTGTCCTGCTCCGATACCGATTGCCTGTCCATTCTTAACATAGCATACAGAATTAGACTGTGTATACTTAAGTGTTATAAGTGCAATAATCATATCAATCTTAGCTGATTCAGGAATTTCCTTGTTCTCTGTTACAACATTTGATAAAAGCTCCTTATCAATAACGAACTCATTTCTTCCCTGCTCAAATGTTACGCCAAACACCTGCTTTCTCTCGATTGGTTCAGGCTTATACTCAGGGTCAATCTTAATGATATTATAATTACCCTTCTTCTTAGACTTTAATATCTCAAGTGCCTCCGGTTCATAGCCAGGTGCAACAATACCATCTGAAACCTCATGCTGGATAAGCTTTGCTGTAGCAACATCACATACATCTGATAATGATATGAAATCACCGAAAGATGACATTCTGTCTGCGCCTCTTGCTCTTGCATACGCACATGCGATTGGGCTTAATTCTCCGATTGCTTCATCAACCCAGTAAATCTTCTTCTCGACATCTGTAAGAGGAAGTCCTACTGCTGCACCTGCTGGAGATACATGCTTGAAAGATGTAGCTGCTGGAAGTCCTGTAGCCTTCTTTAATTCCTTAACAAGCTGGTATCCGTTAAATGCATCAAGAAAATTAATATATCCTGGTCTGCCGTTAAGAATCTCTACAGGAAGGTCACTTCCGTCTTCCATAAATATTCTTGAAGGCTTCTGATTAGGGTTGCATCCGTATTTTAACTGAAATTCGTTCATATTCTTTCTCCTTAATTACTTTACATTCTTGTTAATAATTCTTGTTTCGTATTCACCTGTAGCAATATCAATATATCTTACAAAAAGTGAAACCTTGTTATCTGCATTAAGATTATCCCAGATCATCTGTGTGAATTCTTCAATATCACCTGATATCTTAACCCATGTAGGTTCTCCCTCATAGCTTGGAAGTGGATTGCCATCACCCATATATGTATGGATATAATGTCCTTCTCCTGCAAATGCTGCATCATATGTATATGTGTGTCTTTCACAGATGTCAGGATTACCATTATGGCTCTTTAATATTGACATTGCATATGAATATTCATTATTCTCAACATGAAGCACACTTGAAATTCTTGGCGTATAGTTAGGTGCATCATGCTCATATTTTCTTACTCTTAAAGATTCTTCAAATGTTTTTCCTTCTGAAAGGCCATCATAAACCGTATCAGTCTGGTCTCCATTAGTAACTATAGTATTATTGCCAAGTACTCTTACAGGGGCATAGATAATAAGCTCTGGTGCAACTAAAAGTGTTGATGGGTCAAAAGCTTCTGTTCTGATACCCTCTCCGTCCTGTACAAATACACGGTTACGGCTGCTCTCGCTTCTTCCCATAATAAAGTAAGCTGAAACTGCCTTCTTACCATCCTCTGACATACCGGCAACAATTCCTCTGCCCGGATAAGCACATCCTGATAATTCCTCTGAAAGGTTCTTAATTGTCATAACTGACCTCCTGTTAAATGTGATGACTGCGTTCGCTCTTCATGGTTCTTTTTCGCGAGTAGCGAAGATGCCAGAATTTCATTCTGGCATTGTCGCGGTGCTCCTCGAATATCCGTGAAAAATCCCCAATCCATGCAAGCATGATTGTGAATTTTCACTCCTATTCTCATCGCTACTCGCGCAAAAAAACCGACCATCTGGGAACGCAGCTTATAGCTTAACGTTGCCCAGGCGGTCGGCTTTTTTAATATAAACTGTACTCCCTGTGGGTTATCCCACAATGCCCATAAGGCATCTTCCGCCAGTTGTACAGCACTTATTAATAACATACAACAAAATATGTTAAATTGCAACACCATTCTTCTTAAGAAGTTCTCTTGCTGATTCAACTGAATCAACACCTGTTGCATTCTTAATTGGTGCAAATTCCTTTTCTCTTACTACCTCAAATGGCAGGCAACTGTCAAGCTCATGAATCATATCAAGAACAAGACCCTCAAACTTATATCCATTAGGCTTTTCCGGCTTAACAAGATCACCATTCGCATCAATATATGGAATCTTCTTCTCAACAATATGTAAAGGAAGATTCTTTCCAACAATTCTTTCAAGATCAGAAACCCTGAACAGATAGTTAAGAATAACTCCAAAATTATATGCAGGGTCGCCTTTTGCATTCTTAGCATCCATCATCTCTTTAGTAAGTTCATAATACTCAACAATAGAAGGCTTGCCATCTTCAAGGCACATAACACCTACCTTCTCATCAGGAGCTGCTTTTCTTACAACCTTAGAACCAACTGCACAGTGCTTTTCAATTGTAGCACCGATAAATACAGGGTCTGCAATTCTCTGAAGAACATTGTCAACAGCGAATACATTCAGCCACTCAATTCCGTTCTTCTCAAGAACCTCTGTTAATCCAGCCTTCTTTAAAGAGATATACCATCCACCATTACCATTAGGTGATGTAGCCATTCTTCCCTTTTCTTCAAGGTATATCTTACCTTCATAATCAGTAGCTGCTGCCATCTCCTGCTTGAAGAAATGTACATATTCACTCTTATATCCAAAGAAATCCTTTTCTTCAAAGAAAGAAACTGTAGCATCATTATTCTTCTCACTTGTCATAACAAATAAATGTATATAAGTTCCTGTTTCCTTAACAACATCCATAAGATTATTAATAAGGCACTCGAATATATAAAGTTCCTTGTTAACACCTACATTATACATTCCTTTAGGATTATCAGAACCAAGTCTTGTTCCCATTCCACCTGCAAGAAGAATTGCTCCAACCTTTCCGGCCTTAATTGCTTCTACACCTGTATTCTTAAATGTATCATAGTCTGCTTCTATCTCATCAAGTTCCATTGCATCAAGAGGTGTAATTTCACCTTTCTTAACAAGCTCAGACTTATGTTCAATTGCCGATAAAACTTCCATATCAGTCTTATCAATCTGTTCAAGAAGTGCTACCTTCTCATCATCTGATAATTCATCATAATATCTTAATATCTGTTCCTGACCGTACTTTGAAAGCTTAAGCTTTGCTTCTTCTAAATTCACTCTAATTTCCTCACTTATCTAATAACTTATTGTCTGACGACATCTTCATAATTCTAACACATTAATAGTTTCCAAGCAACTTAATTGACTCAGCTTCCTCTTCAATACCTCTTAATGCATTCATAACTCTTGGATCATCAATATTACCTGTAAAATCAACAAAGAAACGGAAATTCCATCTCTTTCCCTCTACATTACCCTCAATTGGTCTTGATTCAATCTTATTCATATTAAGACCATTATATATAATATGACTTAAAAGATTATATAGAGTGCCTGCTTCATTAGCTGTTTCAAACACAATACTCATCTTCTGTGCATTCTTAACAAACTTTCTTGTATTAGTAACAATAACAAATCTTGTTGTATTGCCCTCCTGATCTGTAATTCCAGACTTTAAGATATCAAGACCATAAAGCTCTGCTGCTTCCTTACTCGCAATGGCAACATGGGTCTTATTATGCTCCTGAAAAATCATCTTTGCTGCAAGTGCTGTATTAGCCTGACTTATTCTCTGCCAGTCCTTGTGAGTATCTAAGAATCTGTCACACTGCATAAGTCCCTGTGGATGTGAATATACAGCAGTTACATTTTCAAGGTCAGTTCCCGGAAGTCCAAGTAACAAATGTTCAATTTTAACATAAGTTTCTGCTATTATGTAATTATTATATTCCTGTAACAAATCATACACATCAGCAACAATTCCGGCATTGGAATTCTCTATAGGAAGAACCGCATAATCAGCTTTCCCCTGCTTAACTGCTTCCATGCACTCTCTCCATGTAGGAACATTGAAATTATCAACATCCTTGCCAAAGAAATTAATCATGGCAGCATATGAATATGCACCTGGAACTCCCTGATATACTACCTTGCAATCTTTCTTATTAATCTCATCAATAGCCTCATATGGCTCTCTTAAAGTCTGTCCCATCTTTTCAAGAAGCATATACTGATTCTTTCTTGAGTTAGCCATAATCTGTGCAAACAGGTCATCAATAGCATGCACATTATCAGGATTCTTAACAAGCTTCTTGACAGATTCTAACTTAGCTTTCTCGCGTGCCGGATCAAGAACCTTCTTTCCTGTCTCAATCTTATATTCTGCAACCTCAGTTGTCAGTTTCATTCTCTCTTCAAACAGTTCTACAAGCTGACTGTCGATTTTATCAATATTATTTCGTATTTCATTAAGGTCTAACATATACTTCTCCTCTTTAAAGCGATGTATTATTCTTATTGTATCACATTTTTAATGATATGCAATAAATGTACTTTATGTTATACTTAAGAAAATGTTCTTAAATAATGTACATAAGGGAGTAGTGATAACATATGAAAAAAGCCATCACAATAAGTGTAATAACCATTATAGGATTATTACTTGCAGTATTAATATTTCTATCTATACGAAGCAGCCGCCTCGTATACAACAATGACAATGCTATTGGCAATTCGGCAGGTAACCTCAATAACGGGGGTTTGTTCTGCGAGTACAATGACAAAATATATTTTGCCAATCCATACGATTATAACAAATTATATGTAATGAATTCAGACTGCACTAATGCCATGAAATTAAATGATGACAGTGTCGCATCCATCAATGTCTGTGGCAGTTACATATATTATGTCAAGAATAATTTCAAGCAGGAAACCATTGGAACAATATTCAGGGGACAGCTATTCGGTGTTTACCGCTGTGACCTAAACGGCGAGTCATTGAAAGCATTATACGACAGTCTTTCCGGAACAATAGCCTTATCTGGTAACTCGTTATATTACCAGCATTATAGTGATACAACGCCTCTGGCTTTCCATAAAGTAGACATTGCAGGAAAGAAGGATACCAAAATTTCTGACACACCTTACTCACCTGCGTGCGTCCATAACGGAACAATATATTTTTCTGATCCTGTCGGAAAACACAACATATTAAGTTACGATACCAAAACTGATAAAACCTCTGTATTATATGATTGCAATTCATATCTTGCAGATGTTGAGAACGGCTATGCATATTATATTGACTTAAGTAAAAACTATTCACTTGTAAGACTTAATACATCTAACAAAACTCTTGAATTATTGTATGGAGAAAAAGGAAACAAAGTCGTTAATTATAATGTGTATGGAAACAAAATATTTTTCCAGGTAGAAAGCACAGATGGAATGACAGGCCTTTACAGGATGAATATTGATGGAACACAGATTGAAACTATTGCTATAGGCAATATTACCAACATTCACTGCACATCAAAATACACATTTTTCCAGTATTATGAAGATCAGGGAGTCCTTTACAGAGTAAGCACAAGTGGTGCTGATACATCTGTTGAACAGATTACTATCAAATAACATTTTTATAAATATCATATAAAATGATGCCCCGCACTTTCAAATCAGTGCAGGGCATTTATTATATCTTACTCTTCAGTTTTCTCTTCTTCAATCTTAATTGAAAGCTCATCAAGCTGCTTAGCATCTACAACATCAGGTGCATTAGTAAGGAGACAAGTTGCATCCTTTACCTTAGGGAAGGCAATAACATCTCTGATTGAATCTCTCTTAGCCATAAGCATTACAAGTCTGTCAAGGCCATAAGCAAGTCCTGCATGTGGAGGAACACCATACTTGAATGCGTCAAGCAGGAATCCAAACTTTTCATTAGCAACTTCATCTGTAAGTCCAAGCGCCTTAAACATTCTGCTCTGAACATCAGCCTGATGGATTCTTACTGAACCACCACCGATTTCTGTTCCGTTAAGAACAATATCATAAGCCTTTGCACGAACTGCACCAGGATTAGTCTCAAGCATATCAAGATCCTCATCCATAGGCATTGTGAATGGATGATGCATAGCAACATATCTTTCTTCTTCATCTGACCATTCAAACTGTGGAAACTCTGTTACCCATAAGAACTTATAATCAGACTTATCAAGAAGTCCCATTTGATTAGCAAGTTCTACTCTTAAAGCACCTAGTACATTCCATACAATCTTATTTCTGTCAGCAGCGAATAAAAGAAGATCCCCTGCTTCACCATCCATAGCCTTAACAAGGGCATTCATCTGATCCTCTGTCATAAACTTTGCAAATGATGACTTATATGAACCATCTTCGTGAATTGCAATATAAGCAAGACCTTTTGCACCATATCCCTTAGCAAAATCAACAAGTGCATCAATCTTCTTACGAGGCATGCTTCCCTGTCCCTTTGCGTTGATTCCTCTTACAGAACCGCCATTCTCAAGTGCTCCCGTAAATACTCCAAAGCCACAATCCTTAACAATATCTGATACATTCTGTAATTCCATACCAAATCTTAAATCAGGCTTATCAGAACCAAATCTGTCCATAGCTTCCTGCCATGTCATTCTCTGTATTGGAAGCTTTACATCAACATCAAGAACTTCCTTAAAAAGGTATGCAAGAAGTCTTTCATTAACATCGATTACATCATCAACATCAACGAATGATAATTCCATATCTATCTGTGTAAATTCAGGCTGTCTGTCTGCTCTTAAATCCTCATCTCTGAAGCATCTTGCAATCTGCATATATCTGTCATAGCCAGAACACATAAGCATCTGCTTAAAGAGCTGTGGTGACTGTGGAAGCGCATAAAACTTACCTGGATGAATACGGCTTGGTACAAGATAATCTCTTGCTCCCTCTGGTGTAGACTTGGTAAGCATAGGTGTTTCAATCTCTAAAAAGCCTTCATTTGCAAGAAATGCTCTTGTAAGAGTTGCAACCTTGCTTCTCATAATAATATTAGACTGGATATCAGGTCTTCTAAGATCAAGACATCTGTACTTAAGTCTGATATCTTCCTTAGTCTGGATATTTTCCTCTATTGGGAACGGAGGTGTCTCTGACTCTGAAAGAATTCTTAAAGTCTTTGCAGCAATCTCAATGTCACCTGTCTTTAAATTCTCATTAACAGCACCACTTCTCTTAATAACTTCACCCTCAACAGCGATTACGAATTCATTACGAAGTGTATATGCCTTGTCGAAGCCTTCCTTACCAATTATATTTTCATCAAAAAGAATCTGAAGGATTCCACTTCTGTCTCTTAAATCAACAAAAATAAGTGAACCAAGATTTCTTCTCTTGGCAACCCAACCCATTACAGTAACCTTCTTACCAATATCAGCCGATGAAACCTCTGTACATCTGTGCGATCTCTTTAAGCCAACCATTGACTCTGCCATCTTACTTTACCTCTTTCCTGTAATTAAATACTAATCTGCGAAGGATAGAATATCTTCAAGACTAAGACTATCTAAATCTATCTTACTATTTCTTATTATCTCAAATGTTTCTTCCTCGTGAATCATTCGCTGAAACTCAATAAACACCCTCATATCAAGATTCTTAATCTCTTCAATAAGAATATTCACAGCCGTATCAATGTCAAATGCTTTCCTATACGGTCTTTCTGAAATCAGCGCAGCAAATTCATCTGTCACCTTAAGAATTCTTGCACCCAGTGGAATATCTGTTCCTTTAAGATTATCAGGATAGCCACTTCCATCATAGCACTCATGGTGATAGAGAACAACTTTCATTATATTATCTGAATAATCATAATTTTTCAATACATCAAAGCTGATTTTAGAGTGCATTCTCATATATTTCATCTCTTCGACTGATAATTCGCCAGAATTTCTGCCATATAAGTATTCTGATAATTTAAGTTTTCCAATATCATGCAACATTCCAGCTATTTTTAATTCATGGCACTCACTATCCGTAAGTCCCATTCTCTTAGCAAGCATATATGTAAGATTTGCCACAAGAATCCCATGCTGAACGCCGCTTTTAAAATCTTTTAAAATATATTCAAGCAGTTCTTCATTGTTAATATTATTATGTCCCATAGGTAGACTCCCTGCTGCCCTTATAGTATTTCTGTATAAATTCCTTTGCCGGAAGCGGCTTGTCAAAATAAAAGCCCTGAATAACATCGCAGCCATAAGATACGACTGTATCAAGTTCTTCCTTTGTCTCCACACCTTCAAAAACAAGCTCATAATTTACCATTTTAAGCATCTGGATTAACGACTTAATAACCTGTCTTCCCTTATCATTCTTCAATGACCTGCTTGCAAAAACGCGGTCAAACTTAATAACATCAGCAGGAATATTAGCAATCTGATTTAGTGACGAATAACCCGAACCAAAATCATCAACATTTATTCTGAATCCCTGCTTTCTCAATGCATTAATTGCATCTGTCATTGCATCCAGTGCATCTATAAATGTTGTCTCTAAAATCTCCAGTTCAACAAGTGATGCATCTATATCATATTTTTGCTGAAGCTCCATCACATAACCAAGCAAGCCATCGCTTGTGAACCTCTGTCTTGATATATTGACAGATATAGGAACCGGGCGGATTCCATTATTAATGCATTCACGCTGAAATGCAAATGTTTTATCCAGCATGATATCATCAAGCTTTTCAATCATTCCTGTATGTTCAAGTACCGGAACAAACCTTACAGGTGGAATCAGCTCTCCCTCCTTGTTTCTCATTCTTACGAGAGCTTCAGCACCCACAGCTTTTCCTTCAGACACAGAAATCTTTGGCTGTAAAAATATCTCAATCCTGTTCTCATTATATGCATGCACGAATTCATTAGACATATCCATATGTTCAAGGTATTCATTACAGTTATCTTCAGAATATATGCAACAATGGATATCAAATCTTCCTTTAGTTGATTTCTTTGCCAGATTTGCCCTGTCTACCGCCATTCTCACATCAAGTTCATGGTTATCATAAAAATAAAGTCCTACATAAACATGCTGGTATACAAGTGGGTATCGTTCTGATAATTCTGCCTCAAACTTCTCATTCTTTTTTGTAATATAACTAACAACATCTTCCTGAGTCATTCCATCCACATTATATGCTCCCCTGAACTGGTCAAATCCAATTCCGTGAGCAGCTAGGCACAGTGGTTCATTAATAAAATAATAATCCGCTATGTCCTGCATTACTTTATCACCCTCATCCATACCGTAAAAATCATTAATGTACTTAAAATTACTTATGTCCAGAGCCAGTAGAACAACACTATGTTCATTCTTATGTATAATATCTTTAACCTTATTATTAAACACATTATGCCCTGCCATCCCAAGATAACAGTTTTCCATATACCCCCCTCTTTTCTTAAAATATATCACATGCCTTAAATATGCTAAAATCATAACACATTTATCTCATTAATTCCACATATTAATTGTTAATTCCATGGTGTGACATAGGCGTAGTTGATGTTATAGGAAGGAATGTATATCCTTCTGATAAGCCCCATTGTATTATTTCTTCAACCGCATCCACACTGAACTTCTTTATATCATGCTGTAATACTATAGATATATTTCTGCCTTTAATTCCATTAATCACATTACAGATTACCTGTGACGCTGTATTAGCTGAGCCTGCATCACCACTGGATACATTCCAGTCACAATATCTGAAGCCTTTTGCCTCTACAGCACATACAAGCTGGCTCATTATTCCTTCACAATAGCTCCTGCTGACTGTATTAGATGAACCTCCTGGAAATCTGATAATATCAGCATACTTACCAGTCTGGGTCAAAATTATATTATTCATTTCATTCAAATCATCAAAATATGCATCAACGCTCTGATATATTCTTGAATAATCATGACTTGCAGAATGAATCGCAACCGTATGTCCTCTTGATGCTTCCTCTGCTATCAGGTTCTGATAATCAGGTTTTCCATTTGTTACAAAAAATGTTGCCTTCACATTATATCGGTCAAGTACATCAAGAAGTTCCTGTGTATACGGTCCCGGTCCATCATCAAATGTAAGATAAACCACTTTATCCCCCGGATTAACAACATTATCAGTCATAGGTTTATATACCCTTACCGTTCTTTCTGCCTCTGCTGTATTACCCGAAGAATCAGACACCTTGTATGAAACTGTATACGAGCCACACTCACTTGTATTGACATCTCCTGTAACCTGTACCTTGTCTGTTATATCACCATCACATATATCCTCTGCATAATATCCAGCTTCCATATATTCCGTACCACATTTAACATAACAGGTACTTCCTTGAGTTAAAGTTATCTGTGGAGGTGTAGTATCAACAATATGAACAGTTCTGTTCGCAACAGCCTCATTACCTGATGAATCTTTGACAGAATATGTAATAATCACATCTTGCTTTGTACATGTGTCTATATCATTATTTTTTTCGACCTTTTCCGTTAAATCCCCATCATAATTATCATCTGCACTAAATCCAGGTTCTTCATATTGTGTTCCAGCCTCAATTGTCATTTCACTGTCACCTGAAAGTTCAATAACAGGAGCTTCCACATCCGCTACCTCAACAACAATCTTTTTAGATGCTTTTTTATTTCCTTTTCTTACTATAACATCAATATCATAGTCGCCTATCTTTCTTGTATTAACATCTCCTTCAACAGTTATATGCGTTTTATTTTTCTTTTCATGTAAATGTTGATTTTTAATCACCTGCATGTTTGATATATCTATATTATCACCATATGATACGCAGATTTTGTCAGAAATTGTAAATACAATTTTATTTTCCTGCGATTTTTTATATGTAACCATCCCCAGTACAGCAAACAGCACACATGCTGAACCGATTAATAAATATTTCATTATTGCTTTTTTCATTATATATTACCAGCTTTCTCTTTAGAACATTCTATGTTTATTCATTATACTTCTTTCCTAAATAATAAGCCAGTGAAAAGCACTTGCAAAATCAGGCAATTTCTATAATTCTCCCCATTTTTGCATTGGTTCTGTGAGATATTGATATAACAGTCCTGTTCTTGCTTACCCTGTTTAATGCATCAAGCACATTTTTCTCAGTATCAGCATCAAGATTAGCTGTTATCTCATCTAGCAGAAGCAGTTCAGGCTTTGCTGCTGCAGCCCTTGCAATTGACAATAACTGCCACTGTCCCTGTGAGAAATCTTCTGGCTTGCATATAGTATCATAGCCGTTCTCAAGCTCCATGATTGCATCATGAAGACCTGCTGTCTTAGCTGCTTCAATTACATCTTCATCAGTAATCAATGTATCATACAGTGTAATCTGGTCTTTGACAGTTCCAGGAACCATATGGAAAGTCTGCTCGACATATCCATATACCTTTCTCTTTTCGCTATCTGGAATGGCTGTCGCCTTCTGACCTGCAATCAATACGCTTCCATTATCTGGATCATAAAGACCAAGAAGGAGCTTAAATATTGTACTCTTTCCTGCACCTGTTCTTCCTGACAGAGTAACCTGCTCGCCTTTTTTAATGCTAAAGCTTAAGTTCTCCACAACATTTTTATCATCATCATAAGAAAATGTTACATTGTTGAAGTCAACAAGCACATCACTGTCAGCTGCCATGGCAGTATTCTCTACGATGTATAAATCCTTCTTAACTGAGAATTCATCCAGCTCGAAAAATTCATTAATCCTGTGTACTCCGGCTATTGCTGACTGTATAGTCTGAATCTCCATGCCAAGATTCTCAACAGGAGCAAATATCTGTGAAATATAATTAATTACCGCAACTGCTGTACCTGCTGACATGCCAAAAAATGTAAGCACTGACTGGTTATCTGATGCTGAAAAAAGCATGACCACAGCAACAACAATAGCATTGAGAATAAGGATTACCGGTGAATATAAAGCATCATAAAAATTATTTTTTTCAATTGCTGTGTAGCTTTCACATATATATTCATCATATCTTTGTGCCATATAATTTTCTTTGCCAAGAGTATGTATTGTTCTTATATTATGAAGAGTTTCCGGAACGTGTCCTGATGCCCTTCCAACAGCTCTTCTGTTCTCAATCTGTGCTGCCAGCATATTTTTCTGAATAATTCTTGTGAATACAAACAGGAAAGGAAGAATAACGAGAAGCACAATGGCAAGTCCTTTATTCTTAAACCATATAACAGCAACAATACTTATTATCTTGCAGGCATCAGCAAACATACTGATAATTCCTGATGTAAACAGATTCTCAACTGTATCAGCATCACCAACGAATCTTGAAACAACAGTTCCAGGTTCCTGACTTGTAAGACCACTTGTTGTAAGACAGCTGTACTTATACATCAACGCACTTCTTAATGAGTGTGTAATCTTTTGTCCGAATACTGTAAGAAAAGTCTCTCTTGCACTCTCCATAAGACCTGTTATAAGAAGAAATCCGAAATACATAAGAACCATATAAAATTTGGGCATTGTACCTGATGTAATTGTATCAATAATCTTTGCAAGAATAAGTGGTGGAAACAGTGCCATTACGATTGCACCAACAACAGTAATTGCAATTCCTGCTGTAAGCAGCCACTTTTCTTTTATTGTGTTCAATATAACTTTGCCAACACTTTTATTCTTCATCAGATGCGCCTCCATTCTGTTCATTATAAAGAACCGCATACTGTGGGCATTTATTCATAATCTCATCATGTGTACCGGCTATGGTTTTTCCGTTCTCCATCCATATAACCTTATCTATCTGTGGGAACAGATATAATCTGTGTGAAATAAGAATCACAACACAATCCTTGGTGTATTCTTTAAGATTAGCAAATACTTTTCTTTCAGTATCCTTATCAAGTGCTGAAAATGGATCATCTAATATAATTAACGGCTTCTTATGGCAGAGTGTTCTGGCAAGTGCAAGTCTTTGTGCCTGTCCTCCTGACAATCTCACGCCAGTATTACCAACATAAGTTTCCTGTCCGTTTTCCATCTCATTTACTTCTTCGTCAAAACACACTGCCTTAAGAAGCTTATCCACATTCTCATCATCACCCATCAGAATATTATTCTTAACTGTATCGTTAAACAATTCCGGATCATGTCCAAGATATGCTACAAGCCCTGCTTTTTTTGCATCATCGAGTTCTGAAAGTTCATTGCCGGCAATCTTAATGCTTCCTTTATATGGATATTCGCATAAAAACACCTTTCCAAAAGTTGATTTGCCACAGGCAACAGAACCTGTAACGCCAATAATGTTGCCTTTTTCTGCTTCAAATGTTACATCTTCGAATATATCAGGACCTCCCGGATAAGCAAATGTAAGCCCTTTTACTTCAAGTGTTCCACACTTCACACTGTTATCTGCATTTTCATAATTCTCATGCTTCATAAGCGGTTTAATTCTCTTCCATGACACCTGTGCCTTATGTACTGCATTAAACAGCCTTGCTGCATGTGAGGACTTCTCAGAAAGCTTTGCAAAGCATGATACAAATGTAGCTAAAGCCGCAATATCCCAGCTCTTCCAGCCTGTTCCCAGAACATTCCTGCTTCCAAAATATAATATAAATATAACTCCGCCAAGTGCTATAACCTTGTATATCGGAGGAAATGCTGTTCCCCATATATTCGCCCTGACTGCTGATTTTTCATAGGCTGTAAGATTATCTTCATAAGCCTGTTTTCTTTCCTGCTCGCACCCATATACACGGTATGTAACTGCATTTTCTGCTCTGTCAAGCGTTGCAGTGCTAAGTCTTCCTGACTGTACCTTGTATTCTGCACCTGTCTTTTGTACAACAACCTTCATCTTCTCTGCAATGATATAAGATATAGGCGGGAATATCATACATATAAGTCCAAGTCTCCAGTCATAGAAAAGAAGCATTCCTGCATATGCTGCAAGTGCAACACCCGTATCAAATATCTCAGTCGTGAACTTTCTCATCCCTTCAGCACAGTCGTCAACATCCAGGATAGCTTTAGTAAGAATATCTCCTGCGCCTTCCTCCTGTAACTGTGGTCTGCTCTTATGTACAAGGCTGTTATACAGAACCTCTTTCATGTTCTTATTAACATTATTAGCGAATCTTCTTACATAGAATCTCTTGATATACCTTGATATCTGCACTACTGCAATTGCAATCACATAACATATTACAAGAATAAGCATATCTGTAAATGTTGATTTACCGCCAAGTATATTAACAAGACAGCCTGTCATTCGTCCTTCAAACCACGGACCTGCAAGAAGTCCGAGGTTATATATAAGACCGGATATTGTTATTGTCAGAAGTATATGCCATTGTGATTTAAAATAATATGATACCCTGTCGGTCATAATATTATTCTTTCCTGTGTTACTCATCTTCATTATCCTCTATTCCTATATGCGAAACTCTTTCTGACACATGTGTGAATCCTGCCCTTCATTTCTCCCTGGAACGCCAGTACTGCTTATCAGATAGTCCACAGAAGGTCTGTTTCCCGTTAAATCAGGAAATCTATGGCAGAATAACTATATATATTCTCTTTACATTTTCGAGTGCTTCCTTAAACAGCACATTATTAAACTGTGTGCTGTCTATATCTTTAATCACCTGTTCTGCCTTGTCCTTCTCCCCATTATTCATATACACTTTATAATTAAAAGCTTTCTTATACGCATTTGCAAATGTATAATAATCTTGCGTATCTTTATCAATATCTTTGCCTATGCCTGTGTTATATTCTGTCTTTTCAAGAAGCCCTTCATAATTATTCTCTATAAAATCATTATAAAGACTGTCTTCTTCATAGCCCGACATTCTTCCCTTTCCCCTGAATACATCACCTGATATATCAGCAATACATGGGATTATAATAATCATCATAATTACACACAGCACATAAGCCAGAAGTGATATATTAAATTTCTTCTTTTTTCTCATTCAAAGCTCCTCCTTGTAATGAGTGTAAGTATATCTGCCTGTGACATATCAGGAAGTCCGGCTATGTCCTCATCTGTCAGATTGCAGTATGCCTTTAACAGTTCATGTGATTTTTCATATATATCATTTATATACTTAATACTTTCTTTCGACACACTATGATACGATAAATTTAAACGTCTGCTGAGAATATCTTCCATGTCCGCAACAGCCCTTGAAATAGTATTCATATATTCGTCGCCATAATATGATGAATTATTCCTTTCCATCATACTTATTATACCTTTTCTTATATACACATAATCACCTGCGACATTGTAAAAATCATTCCATGCGTATTTATCATCATTATCCTTTATTGAACAATCTCCCACATAATCCATACTGTACAGAGTTGCATAGTCTCCTGCTTCTAACAGAAGCTTTAGTTTTGTCTGGATTTCATCACTATGGGATGAATAATATTTCTGCTGATTTTTTCTTGCTATGTCGTATCCAATCATTGAATTTTTACCAATAATAGCCAGTGTAAGTGCAGTCATTGTTATAACAAGAGCTGTTATTGGTGCAATATATTTCACAAACCATTTGCTGTTACCAATTACTTTGGAACGCGTGCTGTTAAACTTTTTATTATATTGTTCCATATCATCAATATGCTTCTTAAATTCCACATTTGGTGAGCCGCAATTAGGACAGAACTTCTGATTCATCTGTATGGGTGCGCCGCAATTATTACATTTCATCAGTTGTTCCCTCCTTCATTATATTTTTTATAAAATGACTCTTCGTAGCTCTTTCCAAGCTTGTAATCATAATAGCCATTCTGATACAATTCATTAAGCATATCATTAATTTCTTTGTCCGTCGCCTTTGCAACATTCTTAAGATAATTCTGTGCTTCTGCAACCCAGCCGTCCACAGTTTCTTTTTCTTCTGCCGTACAGCCCTCATACCTACGGTAATTATATCCGTTTTTATTATTAATGAAATATATCATGTCAAGTGACTCTTCAAAGCCTGTTCCAAACTGATAATCACTCAGTTTTTCGCCTTTTTGAACCATAATGTAGATGTCTGCCACTCTTTTATAATAATAATCATAAATATTAATAAAATTGTAATGACTCCACTTTTCCAAAACACTTGAACTGCCATTATAACTATCTGTCAGTTCTGAAATGCCTGCATAGTCCCGCTTTTCATATAATGAATTAAGTTCACCTATATTATTATTGTACCAATCTAATGACTGGTGTATCTCTTTCCTGTTGTGTGAAGAATTATACATGCTCTTATATGAACCATATCCAAACATACTTCCGGCAAGAACTGCTGCCGCTATTGACGCACATACTATACCTACACTTTTCATTGTACTTTTTATGATGTATTTTCTGGTATTCTTATCCAGCTTCTCCATTCCTTCATTCAGATTGTACAGGTCTTTCATGTACTTCTGTTCAGAATTCTCATACTGCATAGCACCACAATATGGGCATGCTGTCTCGTTATCTCCTATATCTGCTCCACAATTACTACATATCATAGCTATCCCCTTTTATCAGTTATTGTATTATGCAGAGGCTCCTTTATCCTGCATAATTATCTTTTATAATACTCTGCAATTGTACCAACTACAACATCCATCTGTAAAGGCTTCGACAGATGTGCATTCATTCCGGCTTCAACACATTTTCTGGCATCCTCCTCAAATGCATTGGCTGTCATTGCAATTATCGGAATCTCCACAGCATCAGGTCTTTCCATAGCTCTTATAGCTTTTGTTGCGGCAATTCCGTCAAGCTTTGGCATCATAATATCCATAAGAATCACATCATATGTATGTGGTGCACACCTTGTAAATTCCCTGACAGCCTGCTCACCATCACTGACAACAGTAACATTAGCGCCTTCATCCACCAGAAGAGTCTGTGCAATCTCAGCATTAAGTTCATTATCCTCTGCTAGCAGAATCTTAATTCCCGAAATATCATTACTGCTCTTTTCCTTATCATCCGTTATTTCTTCAACTTTGCTTGCAATCTCGAAAGGAATTCTGATTACAAATGTTGAGCCTTCCCCTTCCTTGCTTGTGACACTAATTGTTCCATTCATTTTGTCAACCAGACTCTTAACAATAGCCATACCAAGTCCTGTTCCCTGATAAACACTTCTGGCATCTGTCTTTTCCTGTACAAATGGTTCAAATATATGTTCAAGAAATTCTTCACTCATGCCAATTCCCGTATCAGTAACAGTCCATTCATATGTAACAATTCCATCCTGTGTTCCAATACATTTAAAATATGTTGAAACCATTCCTCCTGCTTTATTATATTTGATGCAGTTAGCGTATATATTTAGAAATAACTGGCGTAAATGCAGAGGACTTCCGTATACATATGGATACATAACTTTTCCTGCCACCTTGTCATACTTAAGATTGACACCTGAATCTGAGGCACGCTGTTCAACTATAGTAATAATATCCTTTGCAAGCTTGTTAAGATCCACAATCTCTCTTGAAAGCTCAATCTGGCCATCCTCTAACTTACTCATCTGGAGAATGTCATTAATAAGTGATAAAAGATGATTAGCAGCTATTGACATTTTCTTTCTGTTAGTATTAATCATATCTGTATCTTCTTTATGGCTCTCATCAATTCTTAACAATCCGATTATGCCATTAAGCGGCGTCCTTATATCATGTGTCATTCTTGATAAGAAATCAGTCTTGGCAGCATTAGCCTTTTCCTCTCGGCGTACTGCCTCCTGTAGCTGTTCATTTTTTTCCTGCAGTGTCTTTGCATACTGCTGCTGCATTTCATACTGTTCACGCTCATATCCCTGAACCGTTTTCCAGCGCATCATATTAAGTACAAGTACAGCAAACATATAGGCAACAAATGTATACTGCATATTTCTTGGTGTTGTCTTAAAAACATTTCTTTCCGGCATATAAACATACACATAATAATCTCTCCCACGTTCCATAAGACCATAATTATGTGAACCCCACCTTCTGTTACTATCAGCATGTACTATTTTGCCACTTGCACCAGTCTCCTTTATCTTCTTAATAACATTATATTTATCAATATCTTCACCAACCATACTGTCATCATTAGACGCTATTATCTGATTTCCCTTTGTAACAACAATCTTTCCATCTTCCCTGTCATCATAACCTGATAATATATGTGTAAATGAAAGATTGTAATTATTAACATACTCTGCCGGTGTGTGGTAATAAACAACAACTATCCCACTTGAATCCGCCATACCACATGCTGCAAGGTCAACATATGAACCATCTTCACAGTCAATTCTTATTGCGTATGTTTTTTCAGTATTATCAACAACATCAATAAGTGAAGTACTGTCAAGATATTCGTTAAGCTCATCTGCACCATATTCATCTGTATATTCCTGTGCTATAAGATTACCTTTTGAATCCATGATTATAACTGCCGTCAGATAACATTCCTGCATATTCTTTTTGATAAATTCTTCTGTAAATATATCTTTATCTGAAAGGCTGCGCTCATATGTGATATTATGTTTTATCTGCTGCGCACTTTCAATTACCCTGAGCAGGCTCTTGGTTTCTGACGCAAGATTAAGTCTTGTAAAGCTGTTGCACTGTTCATTAATATAATGCGCAGTATCTGAAAGTGTTTCCTGTGTAGTTTTTATATCAACATTTACAGCAATAAAAAACACAATCATCATTATAAACAGGCCTGCTATAATCTCAATCGGCCATATTCTTTTTCTTTTCTTTCTGGTAATGGTATTATTTTCCATAACTGTCCACCTCCAGATATTTATCAGCATCAGGAATATATCTGCTGATTATCTTCTTCTCTGTACCATCATTTCTCATCTGGTTAAGAATTTCTGTAAGCTGCTTCTCTATCCCACGGTCATCATTTTTGTCAAATGCTACTCCCAGTCCTACTGTCTCTAATGGTTCGTCAAGAATCCTGAACTTAATATTATAATCTTCCATGTACTGGCGTATTGCAGTTTCATGAGCTGCCAGAGCATCTGCATAGCCTTTGCTTAAAAAAGGATATATAAGTTCTCTCTTCTGCAAAGCTATTAATGACCTTATAGCCGGGATACGCTCATCAGTCTTGCTAAGAAATATCTTCTCAGGTCTTGTTGTAGTCTGTACTGCAATCGTCTTTCCTTCCAGATCCTCAAGAGAATATATATCACTTTCCATATTCACAGCAACAACCTGACGGCTGGTCATATAAGGTCCTGCCCATCTGTATTCATTCTCCCTGCCATCCATGCTAAAGCTTCCCCATGCACAATCAATTGTTCTGTCAGCAAGAAGATTCTTCTTATCCTCCCAGTCAATATATATGAATCTGGCCTTATAGCCCATTCTTTTAAATGCTTCCGTAGCAAGCTCAACATCAATTCCAGTAGCATTGCCATCTGTATCAACATAATTATATGGCGGATAGTTATCACTTCCTATGACTATTTCCGGCAATCCAGCCTCATTATTGTGGCTGTCTGACCATTCTTTTTTCCCACAGCCATAAAAAGAAGCTGCATATATGCTTAGCATACATATTATAATCAAAAAGCTTTTAATCCTACGCACTTACTTTCCATCTCCTACATATTTATAAAATATGTTCTATTATAATACAAAAAGCTGCTGATTACTAATCAGACTGACAGTTTTCGTTCGACATAATTCGACAATTTCTTTATAGTCAGTTTTCATCTGACCATATTCCTGATTTATTCTGACCTTATTCTGGCATGTGATATTTTTATTAAATTGGATATTTCTTTATGACCAGTTGTGCAATATTATATGTAAAAATCAATTCATAAAATTCATTTTCAAGGAGGTCAGCTATGACAACAAATTCACAATATGAATTAAACAAAGGACTTGCACAGATGTTAAAGGGTGGCGTAATCATGGATGTTACTACTCCTGAGCAGGCTAAGATTGCAGAGGCCGCTGGTGCATGTGCTGTTATGGCACTTGAGAGAATCCCTGCCGATATCAGGGCTGCAGGTGGTGTTTCGCGTATGAGCGACCCTAAGATGATTAAAGGTATTCAGGATGCTGTAAGTATTCCTGTTATGGCAAAATGCCGTATTGGTCATTTCGTTGAAGCACAGATTTTACAGGCAGTTGAGATCGACTATATTGATGAATCTGAAGTATTATCTCCTGCTGATGATATATATCATATTGATAAAACCCAGTTCAAAGTACCTTTCGTATGTGGTGCAAGAGATTTAGGAGAAGCATTAAGAAGAATCAATGAAGGTGCTTCCATGATAAGAACAAAAGGTGAACCTGGTACGGGGGATGTTGTTCAGGCTGTACGACACATGAGAAAGATGAATTCTGAAATCAGAAAAATAACATCTATGCAAAAGGACGAGCTTTTCGAGGAAGCTAAACAGTTACAGGTTCCATATGACCTTGTCCTCTATGTACATGATAATGGAAAGCTTCCTGTAGTAAACTTTGCTGCCGGAGGTGTTGCTACTCCTGCAGATGCTGCTCTTATGATGCAGTTAGGTGCTGAAGGTGTATTTGTAGGTTCTGGTATATTCAAGTCTGGAAATCCTGCTAAGAGAGCTTCTGCCATAGTTCAGGCTGTCACTAACTACACAGATGCTGCACTTATTGCTAAATTATCAGAAGATTTGGGCGAAGCCATGGTTGGTATTAATCCTAGCGAAATACAGATAATCATGGAAGAAAGAGGCAGATAATATGAAAATAGGCGTACTTGCTGTGCAGGGTGCATTCATTGAGCATGAACATATCATTGAAAAAATCGGACATGAAGTAATTGAAATACGTCAAAGAAAAGACCTTGAAGGAATTGACGGAATTATCCTTCCAGGTGGTGAAAGCACTGTTCAGGGACAGCTTCTAAGAAAGCTGGATATGCTTGATACAATTAAGTCTTTAATAGCAGATGGTCTTCCAACACTTGCAACCTGTGCCGGTCTGATTCTTTTAGCCGGACGCATTGACAATGACGACAGTATACATATTGGAACTCTGCCTGTCACTGTAAAAAGAAATGCATATGGAAGACAGTTAGGCAGCTTTGCAATAACTGCTCCTATGAAGGGCTTTGATGAATTTCCAATGACATTTATCCGTGCGCCATACATTTCATCAATTAAGGATAACGTTGATGTTCTTGCAGCTGTTGATGACAGAATTGTTGCTGTTCAATATAATAACCAGATTGGTCTTGCATTTCACCCTGAACTTTCAGGTGACACTAGAATTCATGAGTATTTTATATCACTCTGTGAAAAATAATCCAAATTATAATATTTAATTGACACATTTATATATATATATTAGTATAATGTTAATAAGAGGGAGTAGTTAGCATCGTATCCGGTGCAATAGTAATCGTCATCACGCTGAACAGCCGGTTATTATTACAATTAACGAGACTTTTATCAATTCATTTTTGATGCGATAAAGGTCTCTTTTTATATTTTATATTATTCCATTCCTTTATCGCAAGAAAGGAGCTTATTATGGAATATTTGTTACTACTCATCGGTTTCATGCTATTAATAAAAGGCGCGGATTTCTTCGTGGAGGGAAGTTCTTCCCTTGCCAAAATCCTTAAAGTACCAAGCGTTATCATCGGACTTACCATTGTTGCAATGGGGACCAGTGCCCCTGAAGCATCTGTTAGTATTAACGCTGCCCTTTCTGGCAGTAATGACATTGCAATCAGCAATGTTGTTGGTTCTAACATATTTAATGGTCTTGTCGTTGTAGGTATCTGTGCATTTATAGCAGGATTTTCTACTAACCGTGACATTCTCAAGCGTGATATGCCTGTTAATATCATAATAACTGCTATTCTTTGCTTTATGTTTATTGATGGCAGACTTTCAAGAATTGAAGGCATTATTCTCCTTGCCGGAATGGCAGCTTACATCACATGCATGATAATATCAGCACTTAAAAACAGGGAAGAAGCTGAGGATTGTAAAATAATGCCTCTGCCTAAGAGTCTTCTTTATATTGCCGGTGGTCTTATAGCAGTAATATTCGGTGGTAATCTTGTTGTAGATAAAGCCTGTATCATAGCTGCCAACTTTGGTGTAAGCCAGAATTTCATAGGTCTTACAATAGTCGCAATCGGAACATCCCTGCCTGAGCTTGTAACTTCTATAGTTGCCACAAGGAAAGGTGACAGCGGACTCGCACTTGGCAATGCAATCGGCTCTAACATATTTAATATATTATTTATCTTAGGAATGTCTGCTGCGATACAGCCTCTTCACGTTCTTTCTGAATCACTTATTGACTGTATCATACTTCTTGCCAGTGGAATTGTATTATTTCTCTTCGCATTTACCAAGAAGACAATGAGCAGATGGGAAGGTGCTGCATGTATTCTTATGTATGTGGGATATACGGCATATCTTTTTGTACGCTAAAGGTATTTTAAATTAATTATGCATAAATAAATGCACCGTAAGTATATCTCTAACATACTTACGGTGCATTTGTGTTAAATATTATGTTCTTTTCTTTTTTTTGACGCTTCTTTATAAACCTGCTCATCAGTACGCGCTGAAATAACAATTATTTTCATAACCTCATCGACATACTCTATCTTGTATACCACTCTTATTCCTATATCCCTAAACTTAATCTTCATCAAGTTAGTAAGATTAGTATTTTCTTTATTCCCTAATGGCTTTCCATAACTGCCTTGACTTACAGGCAATGGATTCTTACTCACCTTTTTTGTCCCCTTAAGAACCTGAATCTGAACGGAATGGTCGAGCCTTTTCATATCCTTCTCTGCTTCCTGTAAAAACTCAATCCCCCATATCATTCGATATCAATATCCTCCGCATTTTCAAGCTCTTTTTCATCTATCCCAAGATTTCTCATAACATAATCCATAGAAACCGTTTCTTTATTGCCATTATCTTCAATACGCTTAGTAGCTTCAATCAGAAGATAATAATCCTCTTCAATCTCCGTTAGTCTTGTATATTCCTCTGGTGACAGAATAACTGCTGATGGCTGATTATTCTTCAAAACAATCAGCTCCTTTTCATCATGAAGTCTGTCAAATATCTTTGAAGCCTGACCTTTATTAAATTGAGAAATTGGAATCAGACATTGTAAAATATTAGTTGCTATTGCCACATTTACCACCTCCATATATTTTCTATATATAGAGTATTCTTTTTTGTAAATATGTCAACAAATTTGTTGTAAAATTAATTGTTATTTCTTCTTTTAACAATCAGCCACACAACCATTAACACAACTCCTGCAGCACTAACTAAAGCCCCCTGCCACAGATACGGGTATCTCATCTTAATAACAGTTGTTCCCTTATTCACATACATAAGATTATTCCTATGTGTTATATCCGATGAAGAGCTGAATATATCGTGATATGCAAGTGTTGTATTAACATTATCATTATTAGATGTAATTGTAATCTCATTGTTTCCGTATTCCACCTTTAAAGGAACTATCTTTCTGTCTGGAAGTTCCTCTGATGATATACCACTCATATTACTAAGCAACTGTCCAACAGATACGTCATCAGTCAGACTATAGAAATATGTAAGATTAAGGCCAGTCATTATAATATTATCGTTATTAACAGTCCCATAAAAATCGAGATTCAATCCATTATCATAAAAAGTTCCCCACACAGTATCAAGTCCATCAATATACACTGTATTCCATGTAGTATGTCCCTGAGGAAACATATCTGGATATATCGTTCCAATTCTTGTATCCATATCCGGATATCCGTTGTGAAATGTTATCAAACTGCATGTTACGCCAAGGAAATTCTGACTATGTGTACGCTTATCCTTTGGTATGCCATCGGCATATATAATCACCTTAACTCCTGCTCTGCTTAGACGCAGTACAAGGTCTTCTGCTGTTTCTTTATCATCATATGTAAAACCATTCAGGAACACCTCTTTATATCCCGACAGTTCTTCATATGTGTAATCATTAAGATTAGCAGAATCTGCTGTTTTAACTGCAGGGAACTGCATTGATATTGCTGCTGCCCCAGAGCCTATCGCAACTGCCCTGTAACTGCTGATAACTCCCCAGTTGTCAGGTGTTTCAATATGGTAAAGAATATAATCACTGTTTTGTTCCACTTTCTTATATCCAACCGTATTCGCAGCTGCTTCAAGATCATATAAAGAATTATTATATTGTTTAAGCAATGATTTTTTCACAAGTACAGAATCATCACCCAGTTCTAAGCATCTGTCGAAGACATACAGGAAATCTCCCTGTGCAAATGCTTTGTTAAGATTAACTATATTAGCAGATGTATTAGCAGCTTCTCTTCCTGCACCAAATGTAGCATCAACCGGATTGCCATAATCAGAAACCAGCCATGAACCAGTTGCCCCCAGTATGCTCTCGTCCATCAGGGCAAGTCTCTGCTTTGTGACTGCCTGAGCACTTGAAATAAGAGTACTGTCCTGTCTTGCTGCCATTCTTTCCTGAACAGATATATCATTATGTTCACCAACAATAAGGCTTAAAGATGGTATAGTATCTACCACCAGTAAAACGCAAAGCATCAAGACCAGAGTCTTCTTTAGCCTGTCCCACATAAGAAAGCTCATAAGAATCATACATAATGCAATGGATATGAATCTTAACATCCATAAATACTGGCTTCCTGGCAAGTGCTTCAAAACGGCATATGCTGATTTAGTTGTCATAAGCAGTATAATGAATCCTGTTACAAAGCCTGTTCTCGATTTCTTATATCCAAATAAAATGCCAAATACAATAACAACCAAAGCTGCAAATCCGAAATAAAAATATTCAAAACCTCTTGTTAATCTTTCAAAAGGATTAATTGTTGTCCATAAATTCTGGAAGAAATTAGCCATATTTTCAGAATTATCAAGTGAAGTTATTCCACCTCTTAAGGACGCAACCAGCCATATTCCAAGCAGCATAAATCCAAAAATCATTGATATTACAACATCAAGTACTGCCTTCTTTCTGCCCTTCTGTATCATATAAACAATTCCATATATAATCACAGCTATAGCCACCATTCCAGCATATCCAAGATGACACAATTCCATAAGTAAAAATGTAAATACCATAAGCGGTATGTATCTTAATTTATGATTGTATAAATATTTATATACAGAATATATGAATACCGGCAGAAATATCATACTGAGACTTCTGGCAAGATTTCCTTCTATAAATATTGCACACAGATTATTAGGCATAAAGAACCAGAGGAGTCCGATAAATGCTCCCAGATAAGGTCTGTTAAAGCCTCTTCCGATAAATGGCCATACACATGCGCCTAAAAAACACACTCCTCCTATATAAAAAAGATATGCACCAAACTGGCTTCCACCCGCAAGATACTGACAAAATGCCATAACATAAGCAGGAAATGGAGACCAATACCTTAAAATCTCCACGCCGTTATACCATGCAGAATCATATAAAGGATACCAGTTGCCCGATTTAATCGCATTATATACATAATCTCCTCTGTAGACATGATACATAGTATCTGAACCTGAAGGATATATTCCACTTGTCTTTACCAGCCAGACAACAAAACATGCTGTTGCAAAATACACGAATGGCATAAGAAACAGCAGGTAAATTGCTTTATTTTTCTTTTTCAACTTCTTCTCCAATCCGTCTTAACAACATCACTGCTTAACAATATCGTCCAGCACTGCGTCCATAACCTCTGATATTATCTTTTCATCAGCTTTCTTATTCAATATTGAATTACGTTCCTGCTCCGCTATATTTACAATATAGCTTCTTGTAGGAGTTTCACTAGCCTCAACTCTTGTGAGCATGCCACCTGTCTTATATATAATCTTAAAAAATTCTTCTGCAAAATAATCAGTAACATTCTCAAGTGTAGGCATCATTGAATCAAACGGCTCTGCTTCATTAAGAATCTTATTCTGATACTGTTCAAGGAACTGCGAAATTCCCTGTTCAAATATATTGAATTCAACAAATAAATTTCTTGAAAACTTAATATCCAGTGCAAACTCCCATGTATGTGGGTGAGTTTCACCTTTAACCTCATTAATGATAATATAATGTCTCATATTAAGGTAAAATTTCAGTCTGTATTCCCTGTACATATTAACTGCCATAATTCCGCCTCCCTTATATTACCTGTCTATTCTATCTGACTTCATACTTAACTCTCAACTTATCTACATCCGCTTTGCTCTTAATAGTAATTGCATACATTATCTGCATTGAATTTTCCATTAAAAGCTGAAGGCTCTGCTTAGAATGCTTTCTGTTCATTCCAACAAATATAAGAACAATGTCATTATCTTCATATGTGAATCTCAAAACATTTTTATCAAGAATATAATTAGCTCTTGCTATAAACTTTGCACATTCCTTATTATCAGCACATGCAATATGCATAAATGTTACAGGATAAATATCTCTTGCCACTAATTTATCAAGAAAAGGCATAATTGCCGTATTATCCCAGACATTATTGCGCGTATCATGCAAATCCTTCTCTAAAAGTTTCTTATTCATCTTAGAAACCATACTGTTAAGCTCCGCAACCGTCTTATCAGATTCACTAATCGACTTCTGCATCCGTCTTAGCTTATGTGCAAGCAGCATAGCTGTTATTATAAGCACAAAAAGCAGAATCACCACATAAGTCTCCATCTGAATCTTAATCTGCATATAACTGTTATTATCCATAATTGCATTCCTGCCTGTAAGCAGGCACAGCTTATATGACTGGTTCTTATATTCAAATGTAACACCTGATGCTACATAACTATTCCCATCAATTTCTATGAAATCATGAGTAACTCTGTTATTCTGAAGATTATTAAGAAATTTCGTGGCACTCTCTGACTCATAATATGTAGCTGTGGTAACACCTTTATACCTGTTAGTTTCAAGAACATCTTTTACAAAAAGGATTGACTGATTCTTAGAAAATGTCCAGTATTTATTAGAAGATGAATTCATCGTCCCAAGAATATCATTAATAATCTGTTCATCATCACGATTGCTTTTAAGATTAATCTGGTCTAAAACAAGCTGCACATAAGCGTCCTGCTGTGTTGCACACACCTCAAGGACTCCTTCTTCGTACTTATTAATCCTTGTATATGCAAATACTCCGGCAATAACCGAGAAACATATTACATAAATAGTTGTGATAACAAGCACATTTTTCGGCTTTTTATTCTTCTTAACACGCTTCTTATTAAGCTTCTTTTCCATGTTATTCCCTCTGATTATTGTTATTATTATCTTCTACAACATCATAATTAAGTGCATTTCTTACTTTCTTTATTGCATTAACAGGCTTACTGAAATCACTTTTAACCACATCTGCAAATGCCCTGCATTCCTCTGACAGATTCATTGTTTTCCATGTGCTGTCAGTTTCAATACTGTTAATAATTCCTGCAAGTCTTATAAAGAATACAGCAAAATTAAAAAATGGCAGAAACAGTATGCACCACCAGTGCCTCGTGTAATATCTTCTTATATCCTTATTAATTCTTAGGAAATATGCTACAACAATAAAATACAGATATCCGATAAGCGTATATAAACCAAATATTATTGCTGTAGATAGAATAACCGTTTTCCCAGAATAACCCACAACAATCAGGCATATAAGTGCCAGATACCATATAAGTCTTGGAAATGCAAATGTATGGTCATACAAAAGAGTTTTGACACTTATATTAGTAAAAAGGTTCTTTACCTTGAAAGACTTGTCCATAAACATCTTGGATACTTCAAGGCTTCCTCTCTGCCATCTCTGTCTCTGTGTATATAGTTTATTAACATTTTCAATCGGATCAACAAAAAACAGTGCATCCTCACACACTTCAACCCGTTCTTTCTGAAGATACCTCATCTGAAATGTAATATGTGTGTCCTCACAGATAGTATCTGTGTTATACATCCATGACTTCAGAACTGCTGATTTTCTGAAAGCTGAAAATGCACCTGACAATGTATACACGGAGTTAAGCTCTGATGCATAACTTCTTCCCGCAAGGAAAGCCTGTGCATATTCCATAAACTCAAGTTCACGGAGCAGTCTTGATGGTCCTGCTTTATATTTCTTAATCTGCTCAGGCACTGTAAGAATAGATCCTGTCATACAGTTAATAGCCGTATCATTCTCAAATCTTGTAATCATATTGACAAGTGCATTCTTCTCAAGCATTCCATCACTATCCAGATTGATAATGTACTTTCCATCACTGTTATAAAGTGCCAGATTAAGTGCTCTTGACTTTCCCTGTTCAGAATTCATCCACTGCATCAGAAGTTCTGGAAATTCCTGCTGACACTGTGCATATATATCAAAACTGTTATCTTTTCCTTTATTATTAACCAGAAAAATTCTTATCCTGTCATTCGGGTAAGTACTGTCATTAATCGATCTGATACATCCATATAGTGTATCTGCCGAATTATATACTGGTATTATAAGCGTAATCTCTGGATAAACCTCAAGTTCCTTTTTATGGATTTTATGTCTCAGATTCCTTCTTATAAGAAGAAAAACGCTTCCTATCGCAGGAACAATTTCCATAATGAAAGGAATAATTATCCATCCGCCCCAGAAAAGAAATGAATTAAGAATTATTTTTACCATATGAGAAGTTTCCTACTTTCATCTTAACAATCTGTGGTTTCGTAAATACATAAAAATACAGATACACACTGAGTACATAGAAGAATATTCTTCCTATAAATGTATGAAATACATAATATGCATTCATGCCTAAAAAATGTACCGCAAGACATATCATTACTATTCTTAAAACATTACATAACATAATGTAACAGAAGCCACCAATTCCTATCATCAGCTTCTCACTCCAGTTATACACATTAAAGAATATTAGTAATGACAGAAATGCCATGATTTCAATGATTCCCGAACACTCAAAATCAATAAGCAGTGTCATTGACGATGCACCCGTATGTATAAATATAATTCCGTATTTAAAGTATGCTGTAAATGCACCTGTTACATCCCCCACAATACCTGCCATTGTTGCAACACATCTTGCAAGAGGCATTGTAAGCAACGGCTGTACCGTCATCATCATAATTACAAACAGTCCAAGACTTCCCCACATGAAGCTCCATGCATGAAGCTTTGCTCTCTTCGTTACAGAAAGTATATAAAGCCATATTATTATAATTGCAATTACTATAATAGGATTCATTCTGCTTATACCTGTATGCTGCCTTTCTTTTTCTTATATACAACTACTCCACATGTTCCAGCTATACATATGAAAAGTCCAAGCCATGCTCCAGATGATGCACCTGCTGTATTAATCCATTCCTGTCCCAGTCTACCAAACTGTGCACTAATCTGCTTGAAATCACTTACATCACAGCCAAGTTTCTGAGCAACCTTGTCAAGATCAAAATAAAACTCACATTCATCCCTGTTGCTTCCAACTGTAACTATCATCTTTCCATAACATATATCTGCATCATTAAGTTCATTAATATTCTTAGATGTTCCCCATGCACTTGTGTCAAACATATAGAATTCATATGTACCATCACTAAGTCCGTCACGTTTAGGGTTCCAGTTAATATTCCCCTGTTCGTCAACTGTTACAAATCTTGGATATAGTACCTGATTATAGCTGTCATTAAACTTAAATGTCACTGCCTGTGTAAACTCTCCTCCAGCTTCATTAAGATGCTCCGGCATAACTGTATACACATGTCCAAGGACAGTACTTCCATTACTGAATAATGCTCCCGCAGAATCCACCATATTATGATGTGTTCCGGCTGTAGAATACTGAATAGTTGTGTGTGGATAATATTCCCAGTCACCATACAATCCATCATACCTGATATCGTATATTATCTTATCATCCGAAGATCCATCATCTTTAATATTAGCAGTTCCTGATATAAAAGGCTCGGATCTGTATAATCCAAATGATATTGTCTTGTTATAAGCCGGCAGGGCACTCTTAGGAACTGCTATCTCCCACTGATTACCAACATGCCTGCAGTCAACACCGTCTACACCATTAACATATCCTTTGCTGTCAATCTGAAAAACAAGTTCGTAACCCAGATCAGTAGTTATCGAATACCTGCCATTACTATGAGTTCCGGCTCCTGAAGCATCACCACCAGTTCCATCCTTCACATACACATATACATAATCACCGTCAAACATCATAGCTGTCTTAGATATACATTCATTATGTGCATCATTAGGACATAATGCATCATACTTCTTAACAGCATCCCAGTCAGCAAACTCACCATCTATAACAATTCCATTATACACAGCTTCTGTATCATCTTTTTCAACCTTCTGTCCGTCTAATACTTCAATATCCTTAATATCTACAGTTGTTCCTGCAAATGTAATCTTAAAATCCGAATTAGCAAAAAAATCAAAAGGAATAGCTGCCTCAACCACATAAGGTCCGGCTGTATTACCATGTGCATTATTAACAGTTACAGTCTCCGAATTCTCTATATCCCCATACCATGAATTCTTTGCCTGTGCACTGTCTTTCCATCCAGTAAACTGAATCTTATCTGATATTCCCGTTGTTCCATCAGCATAAGTAATACTCACAGGATTACTTCCCATATAGCTGTAGTCCCATTCAGTCTGAACAGTTCCTTCATACATAAAATAAAGCTTTGAATAATCTGATGATACCGCTGCTTTCCACAGCTTAACACCAGCAGCATCTGCAGTTCTTGCTGTAATATCGTCCCAGTCATCTGTATCAGAATCGACCACAATATTACTTCCCTTAACAACTGGATTTCCCTTCAAAGCAGATGCATCAACACTCCCCAAAACATTTGATAGATTAGCAGTATATGTGTTCCTTATCTGTCCTGCATATACTGATACCGGCATTGAAACAAGCAACGCTGTCATACCAGCTAATGCAGTAATTCTCTTATAATTGTGTTTCATGGTAACTTCCTCCCGTCTTTAGCAATTATAATAAATAGCCGCATCTATTTAATCATTATCATTCAAATGTATTCAAAATTATTCATATCATTAGTATATTAAATCTTCTTATGTACATTTTAATTCATCGGCATATCTGTGTCAATTATTTAACAGAATTTTCACAAATGTATTGAATGTCTGGGGTCGGCTGGCTCAATGGCCTGTCGTCTGGCTCAATGGCCTGTCGTTCCTATAAATTTTATTTTTTGCTTCTTTTATAGGCATATTTCCTACAAAAATCACCTAAACTAATAAAAGCAACTCAAAAATACCCATAAAACAACATTTACATGCTATCTTATGGGTATTTCATAATAAAATCCACTTATAATATCAAAAATCGCTGAAATTCAACCTATAAATCTATCATCAATACGACTACCTATAGGTATCACGTCAAATCCTGCCTTATACAAACAGTTTATTGATGACCATCGGTTTATCTCCGGCAGGCAGTTTATCGATGACAGGCGGCTTATCAGCCATGAAGTCCAGCTGACTGACGAATCATATCCTCAACAACAATATCGTATATCTCCCCGATAGTACTGCAATACTCAAGTACCTTCCAAGGCTCATTAGTATGGAAATGAATCTTGATAAGATCCTCATCGCCTGCTGCAATCAGACAGTTTCCTTCAAAATGTTCTGTAATATAATCAGCAATAACATCCTCATCTAAATCTTCATCTCTTCTGTCAATAAGAAGCTGTGTATCATAACGGTATGCAAACTGATCATCCTCAACATCTACACTATGTATATCTGACATAAAACAATCCTCCATAATCTGTCTTTATGTGTGGCAGCCAGCATGTCTCACCCGACTAACCCGGGACATTATCTCATATATGAATCATAACTTCAAGCATCAGAATATTCTTCTGATAAAATTATATAATCCATTATTCCATACACTGACCTCATGCGCTCCCGGTCTTATATAGAAAATGTGGTTAATTCCATGACTTGTCATATAATCCGAATAGTTAATAGCAGATTCCTTGCAGTAAGGATCACTGTCGCCCGTTACAATAAGAGTAACCAAAGGCTGCTTCTCTCCATCCTTAACAAATTCAGGCAGAAGAAATCCTCTGTTTCCATAAACTCTTTCTCCATTTCCTGTATCAACCACTCCTCCTACCGGGGCAAATGCACCTACATATCCAAACACATCAGGATGTGCAAAACACAGGAAAAGCGATTCTCTTCCGCCAAGTGAATATCCTGCTATTGCAGTATTCTCTCTTCCCATTCTGGTAGAATAATGCTCGTTAATATATGGAATCAATGCATTAATAACATCATACTCACACGCATCATATTTTGCTGTAAGTTCAGAGAAATCATAGTCTGACTCCTGACCACCATCAGCATCTGTGAATACAGTAAAACTCACCATAATCACAGGATTCCTGTTGTAATCATCAACTGCATTCTGTGCAACATACAGAGCGCCAATTCTGTTATATTCAGAATAACTTCCGCTCATTCCATGCAAAAGATACACAACCGGATAACTCTGTGATTCATCATAATCTCTTGGAAGATATACATAAGCCTTACGTTCACTTCCGGTTGTCGGTGAATAATAGCTTATCTCATCAACATTTCCATATGTTACACCCGGTCTTTCATCATTATAATCATCTGGTATGTCATACTCTGTCGTCACTTCATTAGACACCGTTCTGCTCTTACAGCCTGACAATCCTGTCACTGTAAATGCTGTCACCAGTGCCATTAACACAGCACCTGTCTTGTACATATTTCTTGAAATCATAATCCGGTACCTCTGACAAACCTTCTTACAATCTCCAAGCCGCCAACCGGTGCACAGAATTTCTGATTATGCTTTCTGCACTCTTCATAGACATATTCAAGATTAAACCACTCAACGCCGTCCAATTCTTCCTTCTGCAATGTAAGTTCATCTATATTGACTGGCTTTGTGTATACATAGACAAATGCAATCTCACTGTCCTTAAACATCTTGCCATAAAATTCTTTTTCATATTGGATTACAAATGTATCAACAAACTGCAAATCATCAACAGAAGCCTTAATCCCAAGTTCCTCATGCAGTTCTCTTATAGCAGATTCCTCCGGTTCGTCACCAGCCTGAATATGTCCCGCCGAAGAAGTATCATATCTTCCAGGAAATGAGTCCTTATTCATAGCCCTTTTCTGCAACAGTACCTCTGCTCCCTCATCAGACTTTCTTACAATCCACACATGCGCCGTTCTATGCCTGATTCCCTCACTATGTGCAGTCTTTCGCTCAACAGTCTCACCTGTCGGCTTTCCATTCTCATCAACGATATCAAGTAATTCCATGTTAAATCCGTACTCCATAATAATAAAAAAGCCACCAGCTATCGCGAGTTCTACGGGAAAAATAAAGTGATTGAACCTAGACTCCGATAGTACCGCTTTCGCAGCACCCCTCCCAGGACTGGTAGCTTACATATTATATTACTATGTGATTGAAAATTCCATAGGGATAATATCACATTTTAAAAAGTCGCACTAAGCAGGAAGAACAATACATATATTGCAAATGTTTCTCCAACTGTATATAATGCGGTCTTTACCCATACATTAGGCTTCTCCACATGCTGTACAGTTCCAGCATTTGCAGTAATCTTTTTCTGATGTTCCTTAATAATCATGATTCCCACAACCGCACCTACAACGCAAGCAATTATGTACAAATAATATGAAAACATCGGTTTTGCCTGAACATAGCCACCATATTCGTCGTTCATTGTATTAGTAATAACAAAATACAGACTTATCAACGCAAGTGCAGATGAGCCAAATGCAGCAACTGCCTCCTTTCCCCAACCTTTTCCTTCATTCTTTACCATGCATATGCAAAATGCTGAAATAGGTGCAAGCAGGAATACAATCATTCCTACAGTGCCATTTTCTTCTTCATCTGAGTCATAATAATCATAATAGCTGTCCTGAGTTGTATCTTCCGTTTCAAATGTTAAATCAGCCATACTTACACTTCCAACATTAACCCCTGCACATGACACTGTAAACATAGGAAAAAAGAAGCATGCTGCAGCCACTATTGCAGCAATCTTCATTATAAGTCTGCCCTTAATCTTATGTCCTGCAATATTAATAGTCACATCCTTTTCTACAGGTTCTTCTACAGCTTTCTGACTCACCTGCTCTGGTGAAACATATTCATACTTATATTGTGGCTCGCTACTTTCACTGTTTTCAGGCTCTTTATCTCCAAATGCTCCTTTAAATTCAACAACATTGCTTCCAACTTCCGTCCCGCAATAATTACAAAAACGTACATTATCCTCTAGTTCTTTTCCACATTTTTTACAAAACATATGCATTCTCCCATTCTATAATTTCATACCGTTAAAACATCTCTGTAATGGCCATAATAATTATAACTATAACCATCATCACAAGCAGTACAGCGCCAATACACAATCTGACTTTTAGCTGGAATTTAAGTCTATCTTTCCATGTAGTCCTGTACATTTCAGGCTTTTGTGTAACCTTTAACTGCTCTCTTACCTCATCACTTATTGCAGTTCCACATTTCGGACATTTCACCCAACCATTCTGCACTTCAATACCACAATTTTTACAAAACATATGCATTCTCCCTTCATGTAACAAATTGTTTTATATCATGTCTAATCGATCATACATTGTTATCTTCTAAAAAATATTAATTTTATAATTGCAACCGGAATACATATCCACCCTAACATAAGTGCTGAAACTAACTTTTCAATAAAGATACCTCCTGTTTGGGTACTAAATAATATTTTATTCTTATATATAGTTTCCCCAACTGCCCAATATCCTAACGCCAAATAAATAATAAGACCTACCATACTTTTCTCCTTTGATTTATTCATAACTATAGTAAATTTAGTTGTAGACAATATACCATTTACATCTAAAAAAATCAATATATTTCTATTGTATTCTTCAATATTAATTCAAGGATTTTCTCTTAAAATGTATTTTAGGTACATGCCGTTGTTACCTTGTAACCTAATGATAACAATTAGGTGTGACATCATATGTCCAGGGTGTGAAATTTTTTATTTATTATCACATATCAATATCATAAAATATAAAAGCGGAAATAATAACTCCCCGTAAGCTGATTTTGCTTACGGGGAGTTATTATTTCCGCTCTTTATCCTGTATTTCCTCTAACAGACAAATTGGCAGGTTTGTCTATATTTCAATTTCACCTGCCTCTCTAAACGCTAAAGCTATCTCAAAATTATTGGTAGGATTATACACCTGCTCGCTTTGCTCTCCCAACACAATATCCCTATAATAAAAGTCTCTAAGATTATTAGTTCCTTTAACATTAGTTAAACGAATATATCTGTTTTTCTGATTAGTTGTTGTAAATGCAATAAATCCTTTATCAATTGTTTCTAATGGTCTGAGATTGTGAGATGTAAATATCAACTGACCTTTTCCCTTTTCAGAAATGATATTAAGCATTTCGCCAAGGAGATATTCAAACACACCGCTATCTAATTCATCTATTGCAACCGTAACAGACGGATTGTTATAGACTACAATTAACAGCTGTAAGTTTGACACAATCTTTTTTATGCCTTCTGATTCATAACAGAACGGAATCTGCTTGTTATTCTTCAGAGATATAAGCTGGATTTGCTTGGCAATTTTCCCATCTTTAGTCATTGTTGAACCTAAATCTACAACACCAATTCTAAGTCCCGGAACCAACTGTTCCAGAACAATATTCATATTCTTAATTACATTTTCAACAATTCCATAAGTATCCTCTGGAATCAATGCCGGCCCATTTAACGAAAGCAACACACCACCAACTGCTTCTGAAGTTTCATTTCTGTATTTAAATACCAGCGGAAGCGTATTCAAACTAATCAAACCAATACTCTCCGTATCAATAACAAACAACTCTCTATGTCCAAACATATACAAGCTTTCAATAAGTTTCATATAAAGCTCATTCCTGCAATTCCTGCGATATTGATTTATAAGTTCTCTGGAAAAAATAAAACTTCTTGAAGTAGCTTTTGTAAGTCTCTTCGTAACGAGCAAATCCATATACTTTTCTTTATCGTTGCCAACCAGTTCCTGCATCTTTGCCTTTGGTGTAAAAAGTTTATCTGTACGCGTATCAATCAAAGGTGCTTTACGCATCTTATCATTCTTAGATTTATAAGAAAATGCAAAAACCTCATCAAAAATTTCCACTTTTGTTGCAATTTCATTCGTTGTTTCAGCATTGCCCGCAGCACTTTCATCTATAACTTTTCTAATAGAAAACTGATACCATACATTATAGACAATTTCAGGATATCGAACCACAAACTTGTATTCTAATGTAGCATATTCTGTATCTACATTGATATAATCAGCATATTTCTTAGGAACTGCCTTACCGCATAGTGCTAATTTAAGCAAATGAATTGCATCAATCAATGCAGTTTTACCTGAACCATTCTGACCATATAGTCCTAACACACTTGCCTTATAATCCTTTCGCTTGTTTTCAAAATCAAGTGTTCCATGCGTTACATTCTTAAAATTATCTATAGTTATGCTCTCAATTCTCACGATACGACTTGCCATAATTCTATCCTCCTTACAGGCATATATTATCATTAATTCCCTAATAAATTAATACGAATTTAGTTTTTGACATTTTTTATTTCTTATAATCAATTCATCTGTATGTATTGATAGTATAAACCACAAACTCATATATAATACAGAAATGTGCAGAACCCGAAGAATCGGCTCTGCACATTTCTAACTATTAACAAAATCTTATATCAATTTTGGGAGTTTGCACAAAACTTGAAACTGTCCCTACTATGTATGATGCATCGACAGCCCATATGACCATTGTGTTTGCCCAATATATGTTACTCGCAATACAACAACGCGAAAATGAAAATCAGAGATTTCTTAGTGAATTGTTTTTCTATCTTGTCGATGAAATACCTGACATTACTTTCATCAGAATTTTCAGAATTCTGATGTATGCCTTGATGGCAAGCTTTCAGGAAATCTTAAAACTCAGTAATGATCAGCAGACTGCTTTTACTGCTGATTTCGAGACAAAACTGCAAAAATATCTGTGCAAAACACTCCATTCGAATATTATAGCAACATAAATCACTCTTTTGTTAGCTGAAATATTGTACTTTCAAGGTACAAATTCCATTTTAGTATGGAAAGTTTTAGTTAATAATTATATAATAATTGATTTCATTACACATTTCCATATGTTAATGTCCTTATACATTCCATATATGCGATATCTTTTACAGTATCAATTGCCTGATTTTCATAATAGTTCATATCGTTTTTATGCTCTTGGATAAAGTCCATATAATGGTGTAAATTACAAATTTATATAAAAAAGAGCCGAGAGCTCATCTTTCAGTTATAATTAAGTTACCACACAAAAACATAATTGAAAGGATGAAACTCATGGCTCAATTACATTTTACATTAGATAGTGATTTTTTTGTAGGACTTTTTTCAGAAACTAAGGATGAAGCTTTTGGCAAACTTATGGAAGCTTTACTTAATCAGGTTCTTCAGGCTGAATCTACTGAACAGCTTGGAGCAAGTAATTACGAACGATCTCAAGAACGTTCTGATTATAGAAATGGAGTTAGGACAAGAACATTAACCACCCGTATTGGAAAGATTGAATTACAGGTTCCAAGACATCGTAATGTTCCATTTAAAACTTCCTTGTTCGAAAATTATCAGCGTAATGAACAGGCTTTAATTACAACAATGATGGAAATGGTTGTGCAAGGCGTATCAACCAGAAATATAAAAAAAGTAACTGAAGAGCTTTGTGGAGAATCTTTTTCAAAATCTGCTGTTTCTGAAATCTGCAAGGAACTAGATGTCCCTGTTAAGCATTTCAAGGAGCGCTTATTGCCGGAACACTATCCGTTTATTATTGTTGATGCGATATATTTAAAAGCTCGTGAAGATCATCGTGTTAAATCAAAAGCGTTGTTTGTTGCAATTGGAATAAACAATACCGGGCACAAAGAAGTCCTGGGATTTGAAGTTTATGATTCAGAGAAAGTGAACACCTGGAGAGACTTTTTTGAAAATCTTAAAAGTCGCGGTTTGCGCGGTGTAGATATTGTAATATCTGACGCACACGCGGGGCTTGTTGAAGCAATAAAGGAGAGTTTCTCTGGCTCTTCATGGCAGCGATGTCAGGCTCACTTTACAAGAAACATCATAAATAAGTGTCCTAAAAAATACAGCACTGGTTTAGCTTCTGAGTTACGAGACATGTTTAACGCAGCTACTATTGAAGAGGCCCGTCGTTTAAAAGAATCTATATACGATGAATATCAGGATGTTGCAAATGAAGCAATGACTGTCCTTGATGAAGGATTTGAAGATAGTATTACCATCATGGCACTTCCCTCAAAATATCGTATAGCATTAAGAACCAGCAACATAATAGAACGCGAGAACAGAGAAATCAGAAGACGCGAAAAAGTTATTCAGATTTTTCCAAATACAGAATCTATTATTAGATTAATTGGTGCAGTCCTTCAAGATGATCATAATGAATGGAGTGTAGGTCATAAAATCTTTGATATGAAAGAGTACTATGATAAACTAAGCTCCATTCAGTCAAATCTTTTGAAGATAAAAGTAGCGTAGATAAAACCACATAACTGAAAGATGAATTTACACACAAATTTGGACTTGACTTGCTCTTGCAATTCTTTCATATTTTTTTCTAGCTTTTCAGCAATATTTTTTTCATTTATAAAATATGCTTCTAAATCATCACACATTTTTCGATATACAGCTATTTTTTTATCTCTACATTTATTGTGGAGCAAATTCAAAGCTTGATTAATTACCTTTTTCACATATTCATCAGTCTTTTCTTCTCGTATGGAATCATTCATATTCAGAATTTTTACAAATTCCTCAGAATCTTGTGAAATATGCCTTGCAACATAATCTGATACCGTATTGTGAATATCATCTTCAAACGCATCTCCAATACCATAATCAAATTCCACTAAAATATTGTCGGGAAAGACCTCCGATAAAGCATCGATAAAACCATTAATATCTTCCTCAATCTTATCAACAATTTCATCTTCATATTTTCTCGCTTGTGATGCTGCCTGCTGTCTTGTCTCTTCACACATTTTATGGACATCAATAGTATCCTGTACAGATGTAGATGAGCTATTTAAATCAACTTGCTTTTCAAGATATGGGTTATTGCACTGTATTTCATAACCTTTCATCTCAATATCAATATTACCTGTAATCTCACCAACTTTTTCTATTACTTTTCCAACACCTCTGCATGCTGCTCTCTTTACATTTGTTAAAGCTCTACCTAACGAAGAAAAAAATCCCATAATCAACCCTCCCAATATTACCTAACGATTATATTTTCTGAATTTGCACTTATTTCAATTTCTAAGTTTCTGCGAATTTTTCTAATTTTACCTTGTAAGATTTCTATATCACGATTACTTTGTTCTATTTTTTCAATTTGACTTTGATCGTACTCTCTATCCTCTGTCAGTTTCTTTAAATATGCCTTAGAATCATCCAGATAAAGTGATGCATTTTCATTTATCACTTTCATACACTTAATATAGTCATTTATGATTCCATTCACGATATAATTTCTTCTGTTGAGGAGAACCACTTTATTGATTCTATCAAATAAATCATTTACACTTGCATATTTCAAAATATCATCAGCTTTTCTTCTCACATCCGAGAATTCTAAATCTTCGTCAATTTCTAATAATGCCTTTTTAAATTTCTTTTTCTCTTCTGGTTCAAGATTAATTCCCTGAATTACCTGCGTTGTCATTAAATGCACTTCTGCCGCAACAAAAGCAAATCTGCTAACAGCCATACTATCATTGTTGTATAATTCTCCTAAACGAATCAAAAACTCTTTTTCTTTCTTTTCCCCTTCAGCATTTGTCAACATATCTTTCTTTGTTGCTACCACAAAAATTTTACTTACATCTCCACCTTTATTTGAAATAACTTTGCTTAAAAAATTAAATTCTGGCTGACATGATAAATTTTCTCCTGTTATACATGCCAAAATCCAATCTGATCTTTTAATATAACGTCTTGTTATATCAGAACGGTATCTTACCGGATCACTCAATCCTGGAGTGTCCACTAAAAACACATCATGTGGTATTGTATCACTCTGATAACCTACCTCAATTTCTTTTACAAAAAAGTGCTTCGGCGTATCTGATTTTGACCACTCCATCATAATACGTGGTAACTCTTCTGAAGAACATGTAATATATTTCTGTGGCTTATTCAGATACTCATATTTGATATTCTCTGCTCCCAACCTATCATACTCATTTCTGAAAACCGTTGCATTTTTTGCAGTACTCCATAATTTATTCCATTGTGCTTCCGTATAAAAGTTTATTTTCAAATAATTCCCTTCACTTGTGGTACGATATTTAACCAGAATTGATGTCTCTGGTGTCGGGTCAACACTTGCTAAATGAGTACCAATCAAAGCATTTATCAAACTTGACTTTCCAGCTTTAACAGTTCCCACTACAGCAATCTCAATTCTTCTTTTCCGATAATCAGAAAAAAATTTCTGTGTAAGTCCATATATTTTTCTATAGACTGGCGCATTTTCTTCTCCTTTATCTTTCATTGCCTTATATGCAATATTTTTAATCTTTTTCATTTTTCGAAATTTATCATCTAGCTCTTGATATAACCAATCATCATCATTGCAATTAGATTCTTTTATAATTTTTGCCAATTCTTCAACCTCCACCATACATTTCTTTTCAATATCAAAATCTACCAGTTCATATGGAAAAGATTTTGATAAGGCACCACAGAAACTACATACCAATTGATGTGATTCTATTGGATGTCCACAACTACCGCAAGTCGTTGAAACTGATGGCATCATTAACTCAATGTTCTCTGTTTTTCGTTTATACCTTGTAAGTGCTTTTTCTCCCGTTTCAACAATCTTATTAAGATCTTGTATCCGTTGCTGATTTTGTTGTTCTCCATCAATCATAGCATCTACAATTTTTTTGTTTTTCCGCTGGTTACGAGCCAACTCATCAATATGTCCACTGGTTTTACGAATTTGTTTAGCAGTTTCTTCATATTTCTTCTCAAAAGGAGCTGCACCGGCTTCCATTCCACATTTGTATATTTCCATTTGTTTTTTCTTACGCATGAATTATTTCCTCCCTAAGTGTTTTATTCTCCCAATACTATGCTGTACCATTGTTGTTCTAAGAATTCTTTTTTTACTTCACAAATAAAATTCCGATCCGATATCACTCTATAAACTGTAACCATAATTCCACCTATATCCAAGTAATTTAAGGATTTCTTTACAACCTCCGGGTTTCCAGAACTAACTCCCACTGCAGCAGCTATTGCAACCGCAATCACATTACTTGCTGAGGCTATCAGGTTGGAATAACTAAGTATTTTTCTTGTCTTTACTGAATATAGATTCTTATTAGGGTATATAGATTCATCATAATAAAGACCATGAATCATACCAATCAGAGAATTAATTAAAACTGCAAAACCTGCTTGTGATCCAACTTTCACTAAGTTTCCCATGTCCAATCCGTAATTTGCAAGTTTTCGTGCCGACTCAACAGAAATAGTTGAAATGATTGGTAGTGGAAGACTTGCAGTTGAATACATATCAGATTTCAAGTGAATTGCTTCCTTCATAAGAGATACACCAATTTTCTCTTTTCCTTCCACGCCTTCATCTATTAATTTACTTTTACACGAATTAAGAATTTTAAAAGTATCAGCATGCTTTGAAATTTTATCTCTGGTTGTACCATTTGAAGCAGTACCTGTCAAAACATGAAATGACTGTAGTCCCTCACTTACTGTAACTGTACTTGTCGCAATGTTCATTGTTCCAAAAATCCATCCAAGCAATGGATCGTGTCCGATTGTTTTAGCTCTATGCGTAAAACCACCACCAATGCCTAAACCATAATCTTTTCCACCATATATTGCATCAAATGGAACCGGATTAGTTATTATCTCATTTATTGATGGATTATATAATCTGTGTACTCTATTTGAATGTTCAACATTATGCCCTTTTGTATTTTTAGCTGCTGTTTTATCGTCAACCCTCTGAGTAATTGTCCCAATTATATACTGTCTGATACATTGCAGTGCCGTTGCAAAGAGAAGAAATGTAATATCTGTTTTATTAAGTTTTGTAGCTTTCTCGAATTGAGCATCAATATCTTCAATTATCGCTGAAGAATATTTTGCAATTTTAGCTGTTCTGTCTGCATCAATTGCAATCTTATTTAAGTCTGACTGCCATCCATAAATTTCTACAAGACTTTTCTCATTTATCTTTGCATTCTCCTTTTTTAATCGATTATAATTAACCATTCTTGCCCCTATCCTTTTATTTATATATAAGACAATTGGTCTTATTTATATTGTTTCTTATATCACTTCCACCATATCCCCTTGGCTTCTCAGCCACATATCAATGCCCTTGCCGAACACCTCTGCAGATATCGTGTATACGCCATCTTTTTCTTCCAGAATCTTCGCAGTTGGCAGTCTGTCAAGAACTGCTTCCACGCTTGAACCCTTATACCTGAATTTGACCTTTTGAAGCTTTCCACCATACATGAACTGGATTCTTTTTCTGAATTCGCCTTCTTTAAAACGATTTCCATAAGGAATCTTGAATTGCTTGTCAAGCACCTTATAGCCTGCAATCCTGTCGATTCGGTATATTGTTGGAAATGCATCATCAATCACATCAAAATCAGCTTTAACATCTTCATCCTCAATAAATGCCGTCAGGTAGAAATAATACTCTGAAAACATTATTGCCACTGGCTTTACCCTTCGTTTTACAATTGCTCCGTCTTTAGTCCTTTTGTAATCCATTTCAAGATAACGGTTCTGATGGATTGCCTGCCCGATATCCCACATCTTATCAACGAACTCTGATTTATGTGTCAGTTCTATGTAATGAAATTCTTCATTCTTAATAAGGTCCTGTACTATTGCCTTTCCTTCTGCCGGTGTGCAGCGGTCAACCAGTATATCGAGAATGTGCTCCATCCTTTCTCTGGTAAATGCCCTGCTGTCCAGCAGTATCTTGCATATTGCAAGTATCTCACTATTGGTCAGCCTTGTCCTGTATATCTGGCTGAGATAATGTCCGCCCCTTTTCTTATCGTATTCAATTGAATTAATTACCCCGCTTTTTTCAGTCTCCTGTTCAAAAAAATTATTAATTGCACTTATATCACGCTGGATTGACCTGGCAGATACGCCATATCTGGCAGCTTCCGCCTCTTTGTCAACCACTTTCCCTTCCATCAGGCGCTGATACAGGCTTAATACCCGACTTACCTTGTCATTGTAGTCATTTGCCATAAGTAGTTTTTCTCCTTTAAGTCGTTTGTAAGATTGCACTCATCAATTCACGATTTAATCTGTTAATATTTCAGCACTTTATCATAATAAATGCTAATATAAAATCATATTTTCTGCATTTTTATACATCATTTTCACAAAATTATGTTTGAATAATTATACATCACACAAATAATGAAAATATGTTAAAGCCTGTAAACATGTATATGATATAAAGTATCATTGCTGACATTGCAAACAGATACACCACCGCAAGTATCGGATACCCTATACTTCTTAGCCTTATAAGCCTGTATTCTTCGTAAAATTCTTCATAATTAATATACTGAACCTTGTCCTCCTCCGTCATCTTGTTCCATATTTCTCTTGAATTGTATCTGATATTGAACAGAAATGGTCTTTTCAAATACACATAAACTTCACTGCTATCATCTTCAATATTGTTGTCCTGCATAACTGCCTCCTTCGTTTTGTTTATTATTATGATAGCAGACAGGTCGGACATTATATGTCTTAGCGTCATATTTTGTCATAACATTTTTAATTCTTATAATCCGAACCTAAACATATCGTATGATTATTTAACGAAATCTTTTTTAAATGTGTGCCCGTGACTAATTTTGTTTTAGTTGTAGATAATTATATCATCAGCCAATCAATATTACAATTATATGTATTGTATTTATCATCTTTATTGTGGAGGATTTCATGAAGGATATTGATTTTGAAAGTATTGGAAAGAAGTTGAAAGAAATACGCTTATCTAAAGGTTTGCCGCAGGACGCTGTTGCCAGTGTTGCTGAGGTCAATACTTCTCATATAAGCAATATTGAGAATAACCGTGTGAAAGTTTCCCTGCCTACACTTATCTATATATGTAATGCACTAGGTGTAACTGTAGATTATGTGTTGTCCGGCGAGTATGCTTCTGACGATTCTGCAATTGACAGAGAAATTATGAAGGAACTTCAGTCTTTTTCAGATGACGAAAAAGAGCGCGTTCTACGAGTTGTCCGCGCCCTTAAGTAATCTCACAGCATAATTAAAACCTGCCATGAAACTTTCTTTCTTAGCTGTCTCAGCAACCGACACGTATTTGTCCCGTTCACATTCATAATCTTCCCACGTTGCAAGTTCCTGAAACTGCTGCAGTTCATGCTCAATCTGCTGCTCAATATGTTCATCCACATTTTTCATAACATCCGTCTCGCTTACAAGCATATTATACAATTCTTCCAGTTCATTCTGCATAAACATTCCACCTTATGTAATATTCTGCCAGCAGCCACAATTATGACTTCCGGCTCTTTTCATATGATAACAGACAGGTCGGACAGTTATTGTCATGTTAAATTCATTTATAAAAAAATCAGGCTTTGGATTTCTCCTCCGCCTGATTACAATTCTATTAATTCAATTCAATTTTATCGCTAAAACCACTCATCAGCCTTTTTCTCTTGCCACCTCAAACTCCTGCTTTATCTGCGCAAGAAGCTCAGGATTAACAAGAACATCGCATATTGAATCAGCCATTATCTTTGCTGCGTATACTATAGCATTATGCGCTGCATCACTCTTTCCTGCCTTAAGGTAGGCTTCTGAATGTGGCTGTGCATCCTTGTCTGTGAATGCAATTCTTATACATGAGCCTGGAACTTCATATAACACATTGCCAAAATCTGTTGAGCCAGTCCTTTCGCGTGGTGGCGCAATCGATGGGGCATTCTCATATGCTGCATTTGCCATAAGCAAGTCATTGACCTTATGGCACACAACCTTGCTCTTGAATGGAAGGTCTCTCTGAATTTCATATGTTGTTCCAGTCATAAGCGCAGCTCCTTTTAAAATGTTGTAGAATCTCTCTACAACTTCATCAAGGTATTTCGTGCTGTATGAACGGAGTGTATATTCTGCAACAGTAAGGTCCGGAACTACATTTGGAGGACCACCTGCATTACGGATTGTGTAATGCATTCTTGTGTCATCTTTAACATGCTCTCTTAACATCTCAATTGCATGGAATGATAATAACGCTGCATCAAGTGCGCTGCGTCCTTCTTCTGGACTTATTGCAGCATGGCTTTTTACTCCGTGGAATGTTACCACGAAATTCTCGAGTGCCATACATTTTTCATCTACTGATGTATTAGGTGAGCCATGCGACATAAATGCAAGATCAAGCTCTTTCATATAACCTTTATCGAGCATAATTATCTTACCGCCAAGAGTTTCCTCTGCCGGGGTTCCATACACAACAAGCCTGCATGGATAATCCTGAAGGCAGTTCTTTACTGCGATTGCTGCCCCTATTCCGGCAGGTCCCTGAAGATGATGTCCACACGCATGTCCGATTTTTTCAAGAGCATCATATTCAACAAGAATCCCAATCACCGGACCGTCACTTCCATTATCCCATGTTGCCCTGAATGCTGTTTCAAGTCCTGTTCCACGCTCTACCGCAAATCCTTCTTTTTCAAGATAACTGCACAGTATATCAGATGTCTTGTACTCTTCCCCGCTTATCTCCGCAAGGTCGAATATCTCATCTGACATCTGGCATAAATCTTCTTTATAGCTGTCGATAACCGCTCCAAGCTGCTTCTTAATATCGTCTGACATAATATCTGCTCCTAATCAATTCTAATATCCAATCATTAATGCGCCCAGCATAAACAGGCATCCAAGTGCTGTCCATATAAGGAACAGAGGCATCATGAACTTAAGCCATTTACTGTATGGAATCTTTGATACAGCAAGATATCCCATAAGTGATGATGACATTGGAAGTACTGAGTTAGAGAATCCGTCTCCTAACTGGAATGCAAGTACTGATGTCTGTCTTGATATTCCTACAAGGTCTGAAACCGGTACCATAAGTGGCATTGTAACTGCTGCCTGACCTGTTCCTGACACGATTACGCAGTTAATAAGTGACTGGCATAAGAACATGCCGACAGCCTTAATTGAATCTGGCATAACATTTACAATATTAACAATTCCATACACGATAGTATCAAGAATATTGGCATCACTTAAGATTACCTCAACTGTACGGGCAATTCCAATTATAAGACATCCTACGATAATGCCTTTAGCGCCTTCTCCGAATTCTCTGGCAATTCTGCTAGGACCGTAACCGCTGATAAATCCGCATATTACACCCATAAATATGAACAGACCTGACATTTCTTCAAAGTACCAGCCCTTCTTTGAAAGGCCATATATAAGTATTCCAAAGCCAAGTGCCATAACAATAAGAACTGCAATCTGTCTTACCGTAATTGTGTCTGTTGCATTGTCAAATGTGTACTCCTGGTCTTCAGGAATTCCATATATTACGCTTTTTTCAGGATGTGCTGCAACCTTTCTTGCATAGCAGATTATGTATGCACTTGTAGCAGCAAGAAGCACAACAAGAATAAATACTCTGTAAGCCATCCCGGAGAACAACTGTAATTCTGCTATATCCTGCGCAACTCCTACATTGAACGGATTAAGTAATCCGGCTGTGAATCCAACCGCTGCACCGAGTGCAATCATTGCTGTTCCTGTAACTTTATCAAGCCCTAAAAATAACGCAAGTGTAATTCCGATAGGAACGAATATCATAACCTCTGATGACATTCCCATTGTGAATCCGAATATAGAAAATAATGTCAAAAATACAGGAATTACAACATATTTGTGCTTAGAAAATGTCTTAGATAACTTCTTGCATAACGCTGTAAGTGCGCCTGTTGATGTAATTACCTGAAAAGCTCCGCCGATTATCAGCATAAATGTAATTGTTGACGCTGATTTCACAATTCCGGTATAGATTGCTGAAGGAATCTTTAACGGATTAAGCGGACTTGATGCTATTCTGTGATAACTTCCAGCTTCAACTAAAGTCTTGCCTGTTGCTGCATCTTTAAATCTTGTAAACTCGCCTGCTGGCACAATATATGTTGCCGCTGCAGCAATAAGAATAATTACCACAAGTATTACAAATGTATGTGGCGTTTTCCATTTTTTCTTTGCTTTTGTTTCCATGAACTTTTTCTCCCATAACAAATTTATATTTTTATACATTTTAATATAAATCATACTAAAAATAAAATTGTATGTTTTTATCGAAAGTATAAATCTAATTTATAGTTTCGATTGATTGATACATTTTAATTATGTATAATTATTACATTATTATTGAAACATGCACTATTTTAGAAAGGGAATTCATATGATTACTGAAAAAGACATGCAATATGTTCTTACAATTGCTAATTACGGAAATCTTACCAAAGCTGCCAATGCTCTATTCTTGTCGCAGCCGGCTTTGAGCATACATCTTAAACAGCTTGAAACTTCACTTGGCATACAGCTTTTTGAAAGAAAAGGTCGCCGCATGATTCTTACATATGCAGGCGAGGAATTCGTGAAATCTGCCAGAGATATTACTATGAAATGCTTTGAACTTGAGGACCGCATGATTGATATTGGCAAAAATGTGGCTGTTAAACTCCGCATTGGTTACATGGTACGTCAGGTTGAGTCTCTCTTTCCTTCTGTTATGACTGCATTTAACAGACTGTATCCACAGTCAGTTGTATATGCCATTGACGGACATCTCTCAGACCATGAAGAGCAGCTTCTTGTCGGTGACCTTGATATGTTCTTTGGATATAACAGCGTGAGCAACACCAGACTTTCCTATGAAACCATATATGAAGACTGTCTTGTTGCCATTCTTCCCAAAAGCCATCCTGCTGTATCTTTCGCAGAGTCTAAAGAATCATGCATCTATCCATGGCTTGATCTTGCACATGTACGAAAAGAAAGATTCATCCTGCAGCACAGCAACCAGAGTATAAGACAGCTTGAAGAAGACGCCCTTTTCTATGCTGATGTCCTGCCAGAGCTTACCTATAAGATAAGCAGTATTGACGCAGGAATCCGACTTGCTGAACATGGATATGGAATTGCATTTACACTAAACAGTTATCTTACTTCAATGAAGCTTTCACCTGATTCAGTTGTATTACAGGTTGGCGACCCAGACATGCGTATACCATTCTCCGCCGCCTTCAGAAAAGAAGATGAAAACCGGAAAGAACTGAAAGAATGGATACGGTTGACTAAAGAGCTTGTTTCCAGACAATAAAATAACCGGCTGATACTGCATTTAGATGTATCAGCCGGTATCTTAATATTATTCAATTATAATACTTCAACAAGCTCTATCCTGAAATTCAGTTCTTTTCCTGCCATCTCATGATTAGCGTCAAATGTGATATCTGTATCAGTTAAAGCAGCAACCCTTGCTGGGAATGGCTGTCCATACATATTCTGAAGATATACTTTATCATCAACTTTAAGTTCTTCTGCCCCAGGAAGCTCGCTTATAGGCAACGTTATGAAAGCTCTTGGATCAGCTTCGCCATACGCCTCCTCTGGCATAAGATGAACATCAATAACATCTCCGACATTCATTGTAGCAACAGCCTTGTCAAAGCCCTGAATCATCATTCCTGCTCCACAAGTAAATTCAAGCGGTTCACCTCTGTCGTAAGAAGAATCAAACTGTGTTCCATCGTTAAGTGTTCCTTTATAATGAACCTTTACCTTCTTTCCTACATTAGGTCCTTCAAATGATGGTGTAAATGTACCACAGCCACCGCTGCAGCCGCCACAACCACTACCACAGTCTGATTCACCTTCATCACTTCCACAATGTCCGCAACCTGACTCTTCATCTTCATGGCTTCCACAGTGTCCGCAGCCATGACCTTCTTCATGATCGTGATGATGGTCGCAATTAACTCCTGCTGATGTTAAATCGCCATTAAGATATGCCTCAACTGCTGCATCTGCTTCTCCATCTGCTCCTGAATATACATCAATTCCAGCTTCTGAAAGTGCTGTGACTGCACCGTTACCGATTCCGCCACATATAAGAACATCTACACCTTTATCCTTAAGAACAGCTGCCAATGCGCTATGACCAGCTCCATCAGTGCCAATTACCTCTGCACGGACAATATTCTTTCCTTCTGCCTCATAAATCTTAAAGCTCTCAGAATGTCCGAAATGCTGAAAAATCTGACCATTCTCGTATGTTACTGCTATTTTCATTAATAATCCTCCTGATTAATATTTATTCTCATACAACATATGAAAAATTATTTCAAAATCTTAAATAACTAAAATTCAATATCCACTGCTCCATTTGCATATTTCATATAATCAAAAAGCTTCGACGCCGTAAGAAGTTCAAGCGGATCTCTTTCAATATCATCTTCCTCAAATATCTTTGCGACTTCCTGTATTTCCGGATTAGAAAGAGAATTCATATATTGTCTCAGTTCAACTATCGGCATATTAAAAAGTTCATCTTTGCTCTTCATAAATAAAATCCTCCTTCAATATCTATTCAGTACGGCCTGTGTAAATTACCTTGCCGGTATTCCACAATTCTGCTGTTCTTCTTGCTGCATCAAGCCTGTCTTCATCATTTTTAAAACTAAATGGTGCAGACTGACATCCACAATCCATACACATTACATAATAAGAATGATCTTCTTCCTCTAATATAGAAGGTCCAAAACATCTTGGACAATCCTGCAAATCAATCATTTCATAAATTTCCATGCTACAACTCCTCATAATAATATTCTGATTTATCTTTCTAATTCTACATTCTATGTGATATAGAAATCAAGTAGAAATATCCATAACATATCTCACATTTTTATGTATTATACAATTTCAAAAGATTCATCAGATCATTAATTTCTTCAGTAATCTGCTTTCCGTTATCAGTATCCTTTACAAACACACGCTTCTTTTCCACATAAACAACCTGCGATTCAGACTCAATGTCCCTGTTACTGTTAATTGCCATATTAATACTCATAAACGGATGATGTTCTTTTATCTTCATTCCATGAGAATTATAAATAAGTGTATAACCGGCTATTCCTGTGGCAGCATGATATCCTTCGCAAAAACCGCCATCTATAACAATCAGTTTGCCATTAGCCCTTACCGGATGCTGTCCCTCCTTTGTCCTGACAGGAGTATGTCCATTTATAATATGTGCACTCTCATTGTAGAGATTAAACTCTCTTAAAATCATTTTACATATTCTTTCATTCTCATACAGGTCATAATACGGATTCTTGTCCTCTTTAATTGCATTCTTATAGTCAGCATTTCTATCCTTGTCCAGAAAAGTTCTTTCAAATGTTTTAATACACCTTCCGGTTACTGGTGATAATATATTACTCCATAAAAACCACATAAAATCAACTGCATCTGAATCTCTGGTTCTTGCCTGCCTTACCATTGATTCGCAATAATCAAGATACTCACGACCAGAATACGACTTGCAATCCACAACAATTCCATCAAATACCCCTTGTTCATCAAGTGGCACGCAACCGTGGAACAGAAGATTTCCATTATGAATCTTATAAATGCTGCCTTTTTCATATAGAAAATTGATATGCCTCTCAAGTGCCATACTGTTAATGAAATCTGCCCTGAATCTTCCCATTAGGAACATTTCTTCCATAGTAAGCTCATATGGATTATTCATATCTATGGTTGGAAATTCTGTAGTATTAAGGAAATATTCCTTATCACCAATTCTTACTGTTCCTTTATCCAGATTCATCTTATCCAACAGAAGTCTTCCTTCCATCCTGTATTCCGGGTGTCTCTTAATAAGCTGCCCTTCAAGCTTGAATAAAATCACAGAAATAGCTTTATAGACTGCATCATCAACATTTTTATCTGAATATGTATTAACTGCAAACTGTAGAAGGAACCTGAGGCTTATTCCATAACCATTCTCAAGAATCGACATAGTTTTATACTTAATATTATTTCTGACTACAAGTGCCATACACACCGGATTGCCACAAAAAGCTCCCATCCACAATATATCATGATTTCCCCACTGGATATCAACACTGTGATGTTCCATCAGTAGATCTAATATCTTATCTGCATGTGGTCCTCTGTCATATATGTCTCCCAGTATATGAAGATGATCCACGGCAAGTCTTTTAATCAAGTCGGTAAGTGCAACAAGAAATTCATCACCATTATGAAGACTCAGAATTGTTTCCATAATCTGCCTGTGGTACACACTCCTATTGTCATCTTCATCTTTCTGCGCATGAATAAGCTCATCAATGATATATGCAAAATCCACAGGCATTGCTTTTCGCACCTTAGATCTTGTGTACTTAGAAGACAGAAGCTTTGCAATCTGAATCAGCTGGTTAAGTACATTTCTGTACCATTCATCATTCACCTTATTCTCATCCATAAGAATAGAAAGCTTCTCTCTTGGATAATATATCAGAGTGCACAGCTCCTGCTGCTCATATACAGTAAGTTCATCTCCATACAGCATCGCTACCTTCTCTCTAATTACTCCCGAACAATTATTAATTATATGGTAAAATGCATCATATTCCCCATGAAGGTCACTCATAAAATGCTCTGTTCCCTTTGGCAGATTCATAATTGCATTCAGGTTAATAAGTTCGCGGTAAACTGACTGTTTTGTGGGATATTTTTCCTTTAATAACTTTAGATATTTATCGTATTCCTTCATAGGTTCTCCTTTTATCGTGTATTTGAGGTTTAAATTTCATCTTTCAAACTTTTTGATTTCATACGATTATTATAGGAGATTCATGTATAAAACACAATAATAACTAAGTCCGAGACAATGTCCCATATTTTGAAGCAGATGTTTTATCAGTATTTTCACGAAAAACTCGTACAAATCTTTCCTCTTCCGGAGTAAGGCTCACTTTCAAATTCTTTTCATCAGGTAATTCACATATGCACTTATATAACATTCTATTCTGCAGATTTATCGCTAACCCCCGTTCAATTAACGAAGGCAGTACAAAACTGGCTGTTGTTACAGCATGCAATAAAATTTCACGATAAAATTTCATGTAAGTGCAACCTTAAATTAAGTAATATTCATATAAAATTTCTATTAATCCACCATCATTAATCATAAATTAATTTAACCTGTTCATTATTATTTAAAACTTTTATCATATTTTTCTTTAATGTTTTTTGCTATATTTTTGGTTTTAATTCCTGTCACTAAGCTAATTTCGTCTTTATATGGCATTCTTGGTGCGTATAAAGATATATAAGCATTTCCTATTGCACCTTGAAAGAAAATCATTTTTGGATTTTCACTTTTTCCAAATGATAAAATATGTTTTCTTGAAATTCCTGGATATGGATCTATATAGTATATTTCTTTTATTCCTAACTGATATGCTTTTTTTGAACATAATTCACAAGGACTTGCTGTTGTAAATAATTTTCCTCCTTGAATCTTAGCCCCTCCATATTTAGCAATCTGCAAAAAAGCATTTTCTTCAGCATGTAATGCTCTTGTATGTACTTGATTTTTTTCTCCTGTCCAACCAGTATAAATATCTTTAAAACAATATGAAAAACATTTTCCCGCTTTTTTCTCCTGAATATCTTTCTCTTTAAGAGATTGATTAATTTCATTCATAATTTCACTAAAATATTCATCTTCGAGTTCATATTCACTAAAAGTCTCTTCATCCTTATTTTTACAATAATCCTCTACACATCTTAAATTACATGATACTTGTCCTTTAGGAACATCATTCCATCCAACTGACCGTATTGAAAAATCTTCTCCTGTTACTACAGCCCCAACCTGTCTAGATAAACAGCCAGAATTATATTTTGCATTAAAAGCTAATTGCATACATCGTTCTACATGTGTGGGGGTTATTAATCCCGGCTGTAATATCAAAGAAATATATTTTACAATCTGTTCAGTTAATTCGTAGTATTTATGATTCTCAACATTTGGATTATATAAATAAACATCTGAATTTTCTAAGCATGCTGAAATATTTTGATGATAAAATATATCATTATTATCTGGATATTCTATTTTATCCAAACCTATTAATTCTTTTCTATTTAATCCTAACCTATTTTGTCTATATTCATCTTCTGTATTAATAGCAAATGTATAAAATGCTCTATATCGATCTCTGAAATATTGTATTTCAAATGAATTTCTTAATGCATCTATGCATATTCTTGTTCTTTCTTTATCTTTATTTTGTAATTCCTCCAGTCTATTAATCATTTTGACAATATCATTAATTCTTTCAACTAAAGTTATCTCTTTTCCAATAACTTCACTATTATTATAATATTCACCAGAACTTCTAATATTATTTCCTACAGATTGCATAAAATATGAATACAAATTATATACATTTGTATTCTGAGATTTTGAATTTTTAGATTTTTCCTGAACTGTAATTGTATCTAACTTATTTTTAAATTTATTTTTAGCAGTTACAATATTTTCCGTAAAGTATTTAATCATTTTGTTTAACTGTTCTAAATTTTCTTTTTTTAAAGATTCCACATACTTTGGATTATTATTTAAATTTTTAATCCAATCTGCTAATTGTTTGTCAATAACTTCATTTTCAATTTCTTTAATATTTTCTACTTTTTCTTCTGATAAAACTTCAACTATATTCTTTTTTAATTCTTCTTTTTCTTTTATTTCTACTTCATTAGAAATTTTATCTATATAATTAAACAAATTTTTATATGTTCCTTGAAGTATAAATGAAAAAATAATTGAACTTGCTTCTATAACTGTAAATTTTTTCCATCTTTCATCTTCTGCCATAAATCTATATACAATACTATATTTCCTTTCATCAGAATGTTTGAAATCACATGTTTTACTATCTTTCAAATCAAGTTCATTAATATTATCTGTTGAAAGAATTTTGGCAACTGTTGTACAGCCCGCTCCAGTTCTTCCTGTTAAGCCAATTAAAATAAATTTATCCCTTTGTCTATATAAACACTTTACTGCATCTGCTTTATCTTTCATTATATCCCCCCATAATCTTATTTATTTAATATTAAAAACACAACAAGAGAGGTCTCTTCAACCTCTCTTTAAATCAAATATCATATCTTCAAAAATAGACTTCTTTTTTACAACATGAATTAACCCAACATTATCCATAACATAATACTCTCCTCGACATATATATCATTGAATTAATCCAAACAATTATTTTCACATTCCGACTTATTTAAAGTCTAACATACAATATAACATTTATCAATCTAATACCCTAAATAATTTAAGAATATCAAAATACATTTACCTTATAATATATTTTTAATATAAAATATAGAAAATTATTAAATTATGTCATAAAATTCTCGGCTTAATTAATAATTAAATTTAATCTATATACTGAAAAGACTGTGGTGCACTATTTACTCCGAAATCTTTTAATTCTTTTGGCTTGCCATATTTGATAACGTTTTTTAATTTATAAGCAACTGCTTGATCTCTATCTCTATAATATTTATCAAAAAAATTTTTATCAATTCCTGACTTTGCTTTTGTTTTTTCCCAAATAGTCTCTGGTTCATCAACAAGAACATCTTCGACTTCAGCTTCTCCTACTATTTTCATAATTGGAGTTGTAGAATAAATTAGGATCTTATCTACATGTCTTTTACATGCCTTTTTTCTAAATTCATATTTTTTACTTCCATTCAATATATTTTCTACATGATTAGGATTAATTGATAATAATATTGCACACATTATTTTCACTCCATTTCAAAATTTTATATAACATATTATACTGTAATCAATTTATGATTGCAACTCAGCCCAAACATTAGTTCTCGTCGATAAAAATTTCATTGGTCTCTCCCATATGAATTATTTTTTTAAACTGTTCATTGGTCATTTCAAAAAAGCCCCAATATTGATTTCTCTCTAAGCCAATTTCTTCAATCAAGTCATGACGTACAATCCTCTTTTTTAAAGCTGCATTGTAAGTCATTTTTATAGCTTTACATCCTCCTTGACGAAACCAATGATATAAATCATTCTTATCAAACACACTATATTTGCTTATATATCTGTAAAATTCTTCAAACGAATTAAATTCATTCTGGTTTTTCACTTCTTCTATAACACAAACAGATGTTGCTACTGCAGAATACTCCGCACTTTTCCCATTTTCAGCAGTTCTATAAATAATAACTATATCTCCATATTTCAACATTTCAACTTGTTTCATCGAACATACATATACTTTTTGAATTGAATTTGTATAAGAAGCATCTGTAATAATATTTTTATTCTCTGTGGTTAGAATAGAATCTGGAAACATAACTGAATGATATTTAGGATAAATACCCAACAAATATTTCTTTACTGATTTGTAATCTACTAAAGGAAAATCTTTTTTAATATCTCCTGTTATTATATTCATTCTTTTCAAATAAACATTTTCTTTATTTTCACCTTTTCCTTTTGTTCCATACAATTCAAAACCAAACTGTTGCACCAAATCGATAAGCGATTTATGTTTTTCATAAATAGTTACATAACACGCATCTACTTTTTCGCACAAAGCACAATCCATAATTATTTTGATAAATTGTTCTCCCATTTTAGTTCCATGTGCATCAATTTTAAAAGTTCCAACCTTTAATATTTTGTCAGCATAAATAGGTGGCACAACATCTTCAACATGCATTTTTTCAATTTTCAAATACAAAAAACCGACTAACTTTTCATCAATGTATTGAACAAATGCATTCTGATTACTTTTTCTTTTAAACCAATCATCAAAACCAGGATAATCTGCTCTTAAAGATTGAAAAAAAGGATCTTGTAAATTAATTTCTTCAAATGTCTTTTTTATAATATTATTCAATCTATCCCCTCCAATCTCATTAATTTTTCATAAATTCTGCTTTAGTACACCAATTCTAAAGAATATCATTATTGCCATTAAATAACATAAAAATCTGATAATGTATACTCTCTCTTATGTACTCTCGACGCTTCATTATACTTTCTCATAGCAACCGCAAGAACCATTTGGTACTGAAGTAATTCTTCACGAAATCATAGAATTTTACATTTATTATCTTTAAATTCTTTTTGCAGAAACTATTTACCTATACACAAGCTGTTTGTATGTTTTATTATCAACCAAAATTCTATTTGGAGAAATTACAGAAACATTTACTCCATTTTTATCTTTCTTCTTTCGGGTTATTTCTCCATACGCAATAACCATAATTTTATTGGGATGTTTTTGCACTAATTCTTTTACTTTGGATACATATATTTCAAATTCTTGCACTCCAGACGATAATTCATTTGAGTAGAATGCTTCTGGAAAAGCAATATTAACAGTACTATGTTTCGTTGCTAAATTAAAGTAAGCATATTTTCCTTTTTTCTTATCCTCTTCTAACTGAACATTACTTATAAATCCGTAAACTGATTTTCTACATCCAATATCATCAGTACTTATATATTCAGCATCTTCATAATAAATTCTTGGCAAACATTCACTCTTTTTCCCATTTTCATCACCTTCAAATACTGCAACTTCATCTTCGCCAATTACATCAACTTCCATACTACCATTAGGAGGATCAATTATATCTTCATCCGAATATTGTTTAAGTAATCCCTCCATTTTTCTTTTTAATCGTCGTAATATTATTTCTTCACTTAGCTCTATACTTTGATAATAAGCATTTAACTTTTTTCTTCCCATTTTACCCTTATAATCAACATGATAAGGACAACTTTTTTCATGTAAATTTCCCTCTTTATTCCATGTACTAAAGAATTTAATATCATTTTTTCTTTGTGTAAATTTTATTCTAGCTTGGCATCCCTTGATGCATGTTAAATACCCTTTGTATTTTGCTTCGTATTCGTTTTTCTCTAAATTTTCGCAATATATTTTCTTCTTGCTGTCTCCTTCAACATTTGATATTGCATACATTATTTTTCTTGCCATGTATTATACCTCCATTGTTTGGTATCCATTTTAAAAAAATTATTATTTATCAACCTATCATATAGTATCATTTTAATCGCAAATATTTTGCAACATATTATAATTTTCATTATCTACGACCATACAATTTAGCTTATGCCTTCATTATTGCGTTCAAAATATGACTCTTCAACTATTGCATATCACTTTATTAATAAAAATTTGATCAGTTAATAATTCTTTCACAAACAGTTTAGTTAAAAAATAAGCACATCAATTTCTCCTTCTTTTTAAAAATGGAATTAAATTACATGTAACACTTCAAGAGAGGCCTCATCAACCTCTCTCCATCATATATCCCAGTCCCCAAGGGGACTTCGTTTCACAACCTGAATTAACCCAACCTTACCCATAGTACATTACTCCTAACCTATGTATCTTTGAATTAATCCAAACAATTATTTTCGCAATCCGACTTGTCTAAATAATAACATATTATAATCAGTTTATCAATCAATATTACAATTCTCTACCTGAATTATCTGCTCCAATCACAAACCACATTCCAGAATAACAAAAAAACTCCGCCAGCAAAGCAAATGCTTCACCAACGGAGGTCAATTTCACATATATTGAATTAAAAATTTATGCATTATTTTGTGTCAATAACAAAACTAGAACTAGACAAATGCATACCTACATCTTAATCAGACCTTCGTAATAATAGCACCCCCGTTTCCCTCTATTTCCACAGTTTTATTACCTGCAATTATATAGAAACTATCACCCGCTTTATATGCCTTAACATCTTCTCCTACTCGGATAGTTCCACATCCTTCCGTGAATATCACAGAGCGGAAAGAAGCTGTATCGACATTAATTGATACTGAATCGGATATATCATGTTTATAACATTCAAAATATTTGCAGCTTACTAATAACTGACCTTCTGATGAGTCCGCTTCAATAGTTGCTGCGGCTTCATTCAAAGCTTCATCATATGCATTACTGCTGCTTTCATATGGCACATATCTTTTAGTATCAACAACATCAAGAGCCTTATCGACATGCAGCTCTCGTTTATTTCCGAACTTGTCCCTACGGTCATAATCATACATTCTGTAAGTACAATTTGAATTCTGCTGGATTTCACATATAAGGATTCCAGCTCCGATAGCATGAATCGTACCGGCTTTTACCATGACGCAATTGCCTTTGCTGACTTCAATCTTATTAAAAATTTATGTTATATATTTCATCCTATTCATTATCATTAATCCACTCATTATCATATGGTAAATCGTTAATATCAATAGCAATATTAAGAAGCTTTTCACGATTTTCATCCAAAAAATTTTTAAGATCTTTAATTGTTTTCTCTCTATTCATCAATCCACCTTCCATTTATTACTACGCTTTTATCATTATATAATTTCAACTTATACTTTACGCTTATCACGGTTAAATAAATTCTCTCATACTCCTCCAACACCAATCCTCAAGGATATAACCATCCCCATCCCCAATCCCATCCGTACACCCAGCAATCATCTCATCATCCGAAATATAATTTACAATATTACATATAGGAATATTCATAGTTACAAGTATATCTTGTAAAGGCAGTTTATTTTCTAAAAACATAAACCTGAATAACCATTTTCTGAAATTAGCGGGAGAAAAATTATTATAAAACCTGCCCCTTTATATCCAACTGCAAAAATTCTCATTATTATCAACACATTTTTATATTGTACTTTTAAAATTTAACATACTCTCCTGTCAAATTTATTTTTCGTTGTCAACATTGTCAACCTCTTGCTGACCTTTTTCTTCCACATTTTCCATATATTTTTTTGCATCCTTCATAAAGCTAACCGCAATCATCACAATTACCGCTCCAATCGGGAATGCCGCCACAATACTCACCGACTGAAGATTGTTCATAGAACTTTCTGCAAACAGCAAAGCAATTGGAAGCAAAATCAGCAAAATACACCACATAAACTGAATGCCCTTATTCGGTTGCTCACCATCTCTCAATGTGTGATAGCTGTAGCAGGATGCTGTCAATGCAATTGAGTCAAAAGACGTCGCATAAAAAGCAATCATTGTCAACAAAACAACTACCATAATAACAGGCGCACCAGGCATCGTCTTAATGATAGATACAATCATCCCGTACAGGTCACCGCTCTCCAGATACTGTGCAATAAAATCAGCTTTTCCGGTCACCTGCATTCCCATAGAGTAGTTACCCAGTACAATAAAGCTCGTCAATGTGGAACCAACACCAAATATATAGCCACCAAGAATTGTCTGACGCACTGTTCTACCACGAGAAATGCTTCCGATAAAGAACGGAGCAGCCACACACCAAACCATCCAATAAGCCCAATAGTAAATCGTCCAATTCTGCGGAAAGTTCGATGTACGGAGCGGGTCAGTAAATGTAGACAGATCAACAAAGTTCTGTATCATTCGACCAAGTGAAGAAAAACCAGTTTCAATAATGTACCGTGTTTCTCCACCAAACAGCAGCACAAAGGCAATCAGACCAAAGAACATATAAATACAAATGTTTGCCAACTTGCTGATCCCCCTAAATCCATGCAGTAAGGAATATGTATATACAGCGCAGGTAATCAGAAGAATAATAATGTTAATTACAGTACGACTAACGGCAACATGGAACAGTTCGCCAATAATAGTTGCCATAAGCGGTGTTGCCACGCTAAATGTGGTAGCAGTACCAGCAAGGAGTGCAAATACAGCTAACAGGTCAATAATGCGACCTACCCAGCCATCAGTATGCTTTCCAAGAATCGGGCGGCATGCCTCTGAATACTTCTGACGGTTTCTTTTTCTTACATGGAGCATAAAGCCAAAGGCAACAGCCAGTACCAGATAGAATCCCCACGGAATGAAGCTCCAATGGAACAGTGGATATACGCCTGCCCAATCCTGAATACTTCCCATCTCTGTCAGATGCGGATCAGTTGCATACAACACCCATTCCGAAAACGAATAGAACAGAATATCTGCTGCAAGACCACAGGTGAACATCATTGAACCCCACACAAAAAAAGAATACTTCGGCTTCTCATTTTGCTCGCCAAAAACTATGTTACCGTACTTAGAACCAGCAATATACAGAGAAAGAATGAAAATTCCCAATCCAATTACTAAGTAATATGTTCCAAAAGTATCACCTAAAAAAAAACGAATCTGGCTCAGTACTGCATTCGATTGTTCTGGTGCCAAAAAGAATAGAACACATAATGCAATTACGATTGCCAAGGGCACCAGTGTTATCATCCAGTCTATTTTTCCATGTTCTTTTTTAGTATTCATTTACTTTTCCTCCACATATTTTTTATAGCTGGCATCTAAAGCAATTAGCTCACTCAAATTATCCACCTCTGTAATATCGTCTCTATTCATAGGACGGATACCCAATTGATACTCCTTTGGGTAGCAGAACATCGCCACATCATCCCAGTAGATTTGTTGATTCTTCTTTTGTTCAAACTCAATTTCAAGATGACGTTTTAGTTTTTTCCCATCCTCTGCAGTCCAGCGAGAAATACTGTACAGCTGCCATCCGCCTTTTCCACCTGTCCGACTGCATGCCGTAACAATGCCATTCTCAACATTCTGAAGCCACTCATCCGTTTCACCATCTGTCCAAACACTGTTATAACCAGAGCGTTCAAATTCTGGTGCAAGAATTTCAGGATTATAAATAATCTGATCACCATCCAGAATAATCGCATTTTCAATATGCTCTCGTGCTACATAAAGGGAAGATATATTGTTGCAAGTATCATAGTATGGATTTTCAATCAACCTGACACCAAAATACTCCTTTTCAAGTGTCACAAACTGTTCTTTAAGATAACCGACAACAACATAAATTTCATAAATTTCATTTTCATGCAGACCATCAATGACTGTGTCGATCATTCGCACCCCATTCACTTTAACCATAGGTTTCGGTGTTGACAGTGTCACTGGGTGCATTCGATTTCCTAAACCAGCTGCCATAATAATAGCTCTTTCTACTTTTGGCATTTACTCTTCCTCCCCTTGCTTTTTCAATTCTTCTTGAACGATTCGATAGTAATCCTTTGCATATCGGTACTGTCGAAGCGAATACTCACCAAACTCCACACCGAGATTTCTCTTATACTCACACCAGTTGCTCCATAAAAGTCCGCAAGCTGCAATATAACAATAAATCTTGATTCTAATCTCATCACTACAGCCTTCAGTAAAGTAGGCTGCAATTAATCGATCAACCTGACGTTTATTATAAAGAGAATAAATACAGAACATTGCAACGTCCACATGAGGATCCTGCATTCCTGCATACTCCCAGTCAATCAGTCTGATTTCTTCTTTTCCGTCCTTCTCCACAAAAAGGAAATTATCCGGTACTGCATCAATATGAGTCAGAACTTTTTCTCCCACATGTACATCAATATAAGGCTTTAGTGACAAAACATTTGCTTTTGTTTTCTCATAATCCTTATAAATAGAAGGCGTTCCATCCCACAGTGTTTCGTAGAACTCCGTCTGCCAAAAAATATCAAACTCATGATTTACTTTTAATTTCAAGTCATGGAACGCATGTAGCCGCATCATACATTTCTTAACGTCTTCGTAGTTCAATGGATTGCATACTCTTGCGCCTTCCAAGAATTCCGTGATTTTATAGCCATTTTGTGGGTTGATATACGCAATATCATCGCAGATGTGCTTTCCGTCAATAACTTGATAAACTGCTGCCTCCTGACGACGATTGATAAGCTGGTCAGTTCCCTCTCCCGGAATACGCATGATATATTTTTTCCCTTTGCAAGTAAACAGAAAAGACCGATTTGTCATACCTTTTTTCAAAACAGTAATATCCATAACCGCTTCCGGCTTTGCTTTTAGAGCATTGCAAATCGCCTGAATTGCATCTGTTTTCAACTGATTAGAATCGCTGTCGATTTCCCGTAGTTGCTCATAAGTATTGATTTCAACTACATCTGCTGAATGAACCACGCGAGCTAGTACTATCATCCGATCCTTGTTATAAAGAGCTTCCTCCCAGAATGCTCCATCATACCGCTGATTTTTACATAACTCCTCTATACATTTCGCAACTGTATCGGCATCCTCTTTTACCAGATAGCAGATACCAATCATTGCATTGCCACCAGAACTTTCTGGCACAGTTACCAGTTCCATTTTACGATTAACGCGAACATTGCTTTCATTGACCACCATGTCACTAACCATATACCAGGAATACAATTCATGGCGATGAAACGGATTTCGATCACACCAGATATCACAAGGAATAATGTAAGCATTCTCCAAATGTTCTTTTACAAGTTTGATCGAATGTAAATTGTTCTTTACCGCATAATCATCATTAACTACGAGTTCTACACAATATTCATCAATCAAGTACTCATATTTTTCTTTCATGAAACCTACAACCACATAGATTTCTTTAATCCCCACTTCATGAAGCTGCTTGATAATACGTTCAATTAATGGCTCACCATTGACTTCCAAAAGACCTTTTGGCATTTCCGTATTAATGGGAACCATCCGCATACCGAATCCCGCTGCCAGGATAACAGCACGCTGTGGAGTTTTCTGTTTGAATTCTGTAATTGCTTTCACTGTTGGACGTATAGATTCATCTAAGTAATCAGCTTTGATAAGTTCCTTTAGTGAACGGTTTACTACTCCTAATGAATGACCTGATACTTCTGCTAGAATCCTTTGATTGATATATGGTTTCAATAAAAGCGTGTTCAAGATATCGCTTTCTTGTTTGTTCATTATTTTTCATTTCCTTTCTTTCATGATTTTTCTTATCATTCTTTTCGTGAACACATTGTTAAACATAAACCTCCATTTCTGGAGGTTGTGTTCATTTCTGTTTATATTTGTACTAAATTTCTCTATAATATTTTTTATAAAATCCGGTGTGGCAGTATTGGTGATTTCAAATGTAACTCCATTGGTTTTTATTACAGCTACTATCGTATTATCTTTAAAATAACTGTCATCATTTTTATTTTTACATGGATTGTATTCTTTTTTACATTCGTCTGTAATACCATCTTCCAACGTAATTCATCATCTCCAAGCTGAACCGTTGTTTCAAATGTGATTCTTGAATTATTTGAATTTCCTACCCTTGATTTTATATTATTAACAGACCAGTTTCGACGTTCTAATATTATTCTAAAATCATCTACTGTACAGTTAGCCAAAAATGATACTGCCCTCATTTCCAAACAATTATTCTGTCAAAACTCATTCTCCCCAAAGAACTTCCGCTTTCTCTCAATCATCTCATCAATTCTCTCGACATAGCTTCTAACATCTTTGACATTCTCAATTCTCTCAATACGCACAGAATGGTTTTCATCGCCTTCATTATGGAACACAACCTTGGTTGAAGCACCTGCGCCGCACGCAATTATTGTCTGCTTTTCTTCCATAATAAGAATATTATAAATGCATTCAAGTCCAGCAACTGCATAGCCTACATTTTCAAAATTGCCTGCCATATTCTTCTGGCGATACATATAATAAGGCTGCATGTTAAGATCTCTTGCTGTCTGCTCAGTCATTGCGATAATGCTGTCTGTGTTTTCGATTGAAAGCTCTGTGTACTGCTGACGCAATATGTTAAGTCTTGAAGCTCTCTTGATTGCAAGTGAATGAACGGTAAGACTCTCCGGCCGCATCGCCTTAATTTCATTAAGTGTATGGTAAACCTCGTCTACACCCTCTCCCGGAAGTCCAAGAATCATATCCATGTTGATATTATCAAGTCCTGCTTCTCTTGCCATTGCATAAGCATTCTTAATATCTTCAACCGTATGCTTTCTTCCAATCAGGTCAAGTGTTTTCTGGTTCATTGTCTGTGGATTAATAGATATTCTTCCCACATTATGAGCTTTAAGAACCTTGAATTTATCTGGTGTCACGCTGTCCGGTCTTCCAGCTTCTACAGTAAGCTCTCGGCATCTGCTCAAGTCAAATGCTTCTTCAACCACTGTCAGTACTTTATCTAACTGTGCTGCACTCAAAGTTGTAGGTGTTCCACCACCCATATACACTGTATCCAGTCTTCTGCCCTTCATAGTTTCAGCGACGAATCTTATCTCCTTAATAAGCGCATCTACATAATTATCTACATAATCTTTGTACGCACCAAGTGCATATGATGAAAATGAGCAGTACAGACATATACTTGGACAGAACGGAATTCCAATATACAGGCTGTAGCCTGTCTTATAATCCATATCTGTAAGTATATCCAGTTCTTTCCTCGCTACTGTGAGCGCAAGGTCAGCCTTTTCTTCACTTGCATAATGCTTGTCCATAAAATGTTTCTTAATCTGTTCCTTGGTTGCACCCTCTTCAAGCATTGTGTACGCAATCTTACTTGGTCTTACTCCTGTAAGATATCCCCATGGAAGCTTCTTGCCAGTTTTTTCTGAAAGCTTCTTATATAAACTGTCCTTAAATACTTCGTGGGCATTCTTCTTATCAAGCCCTGTGATATCAGGCACTTCTATTGAAAGAATCTCATCATTCTCTTCCGGCTTGGAATCTGCCTTAAGTGCCATAACCTCAATTCTTGGATAAAACGAGCGGACAAGTACAACCGCATCATCATAAAATACATCATTGTCAATCTTAATATATATCATCGTTGCTTCCTTTTCGCACTGATATTTGTGCTTTTATACTCGCAAACTCGCACTATCGTGCTTTCCAGCCTGCTTCGCAGGCGTTTGCTCGTTGATGTCCCGCGAAAAGTAAATAACGCTTCGCGTTGCTTCCTTTTCGCTTGCGGACATCACATAAACGGATTGTTCTGCTTTTCATATCCAATCGTTGTGAACTCTCCATGTCCAGGATATACATCTGTATCGTCAGGGAGCTTGCAGAGCTTGTCATGAAGTGACTCCATCATTGCAGCAGAGCTTGCTGTAGGGTAATCTGTTCTCCCAACTGAACCAGCAAAAAGTGTATCACCTGACATAAGCGTCTTGTCCGATTCGATATAGTAGCATGTTCCGCCTGCTGTATGTCCCGGTGTATGGATTGCCTTTATCTTAAGTCCTGCAAGTTCAAGAATATCCCCATCATTATGAAGTACATCTGCTGTAACCCTAAGACTCATGCCGTATGCATTTGACAGGTTTCTTGCCGGTGAAGCAAGAAGCTTTTCCTCATCACATGATGCATATATCTTAATTCCATAATGCTCACGCACCTCATTAGCCGCACCTATATGGTCAAAATGTCCATGTGTAAGAAGTATTGCCTGTGGCTTGCTTGCTGAACGCACAACCATATCATATATAGACTCCGGTGAATCTGCCGGGTCAACAATAATGCTCTCATTGTTATCTTTATTAATTATAAGATAGCAGTTAGTAGCTACCGGTCCCAATACTCTTGATTCTATCTTAATCATAATCTGCAAACCTTTCTTAGCCGGCAGTTCTTGTTATATCAGTAACTCCGTCTATCTTTCTTAATTTATCTATAATTCTGTTAAGTTCTTCCTTGCCGTGAATATCAAAGCCGACACTTATTGTCGCAACTTCCTTCTTATTAAGACGACAGTTCATAGACTTCACATCAATCTCTGCCTCTGTGAACATCCTTGATATATCAACAATAAGTCCAGTTCTGTTATTGGCAAATATATTGATTTCAACCTCATAAGTATCGCCTGCTGTCTGTCCCTGCTCCCATTCAGCCTCAATAAGACGCGCACGTTCATTAGCCGGGAAGTTGATTATATTAACACAGTCTGTTCTGTGAATTGATATGCCTCTTCCTCTTGTAACAAAACCAACAATCTCATCACCAGGAACCGGATTACAGCATTTTGAAAATCTGACAGCAACATCATGGATTCCCTTAACGACAATTCCACCTTTGCCTTCCTTCTTCTTTGACTTTTCCTTAGACTCAGCGGCAACGATTTCCTCAAGTACATCTTTATCTGTAACTTCTGCCTTCTTGGTCTTTAAATGCTCCTCATTAAGCCTGTTTACTATCTGGCTCTCTTTAAGTGCACCATGTCCGACAGCTGCAAGAATAGAATCCCAGTCTTTAAAGCCATATTTGTTAAGACATTTTTCAACATATTCAGGCTTGGTAATGTCAGAAAGAACGATTCCTTTAGTCTTACAGTAGTTAACAATCATTTCCTTGCCCTTAATGATATTATCTTCCTTTAACTCCTGCTTAAACCACTGGTTAATCTTATTCTTTGCCTGTGTGCTCTTTACAATTGAAAGCCAGTCACGGCTTGGTCCCTTGGAATTCTGCGATGTTATAATCTCGATTCTGTCACCATTCTTAATAACATAATCAATAGTAACAAGCTTTCCATTAACTCTTGCACCTACCATTTTATTACCTACAGCACTGTGGATACTGTACGCAAAATCTATAGGGCATGAACCTGCAGGAAGGTTCTTGACATCACCCGAAGGTGTAAAGCAGTATACGCTGTCTGAGAAAAGGTTAAGGTCATTCTTAATAGATGATAAGAATTCCTTGTTATCAGACATTTCCTTCTGCCATTCAAGAATCTGTCTTAACCAGCTAAGTTTTGCTTCCTCACTCTGGTTGTCCTTCTCGCCGGTTTTTCCCTCTTTATATTTCCAGTGGGCTGCAATACCATACTCAGCAATCTTATGCATTTCGTAAGTTCTTATCTGTATCTCAAACGGCTGTCCGTTAGATGCAATAAGTGTTGTATGGAGCGACTGGTAATTATTAGGCTTAGGCATGGCAATATAATCTTTGAAACGTCCCGGAATAGGCTTATACATTTCGTGTATTACACCAAGTGCCGCATAACAGTCTTTAACTGTATCAACCTTTATTCTTACTGCAAATATGTCATATATCTGGTCAAGCGTCTTATTCTGGTTGACCATTTTTCTATAGATTGAGAAGAAATGTTTAACTCTTCCGTCAATCTCAGCCTCAATACCGGCATTGCTTATATGCATGCCGACTTCTTTAATTATGCTCTTTATAAATGCTTCCCTGCCTGGTCTGTTTAAGTTGACCTGTTCAACAAGATCATTATATACATCAGGCATAAGATATTTCATTGATAAATCATCAAGCTCTACCTTAATCTTGGAAATACCTAACCTGTGGGCTATTGGAGCATATATTTCCATTGTCTCTCTTGATTTCTCAATCTGCTTTGCCGGTGACTGATACTGCATTGTACGCATATTATGCAGTCTGTCGGCAAGCTTTATAAGGATAACTCTTATATCCTTTGCCATTGCAAGAAACATTTTTCTAAGGTTTTCTGCCTGGACCTCAATCTTATCATGCTGGTAATTGAGCTGTGTCAGCTTTGTTACACCATCTACTAACAGTGCTACCTCATCACCAAATTCTTTTGCAACATCTTCACTTGTCATAACTGTATCTTCAACAACATCATGAAGAAGACCTGCAATAATTGACTCCTTATCAAGCTCTAATTCAGCCAGAATAATAGCAACACATAAAGGGTGGATTATATATGGCTCACCCGATTTTCTGAACTGTCCCTCATGTGCCTTTCTTGCAGTCTCGTATGCCTTCTCGATATCAGACAGATCTGTAGATGGGTGGTATTTCTTTATAGCTGCAATAAGATCCTTATATAATTCCTCAGGACTTGTAAAATCTGCTGGTGTATCCACCGCTCTTTCAACCTGATTAGTTTTGTTATGGCTTGCGCCTGGTAACTCTATATTCTCTGGCATACGTGCCTCCATTCTCTGGTAATTGTCCAGCGTTATAGTTTTCTTAAGCCCATTATTTATACACTGGCATATGTTCTTTCCATAAATTCTCTTGTAGCCACTGCATTCTCAGGAACAGTATTTTCCAGTGTGCAGTGTACATATGGCTTATGCTCCTTAATCTTCTTTAACAGAAGTGGATAATTAAGACCTCCTCCGGTCACCGGATTACCCTTTCCTGTACCTGCTGCCACTGACTTAAGCTCACTGCCTTCAACAATATAATCCTTGCAGTGAACAACAGCAATATCCTTTAATAACAGGTCAAATGCTTTCTCAATAATCTCATCCTGCTGTGCAAGATTATCAACACATAACAGGTTAACCGGGTCGAATATAATCTGAAGATTAGGTGAATCAATAGCGTCAAGCACCTTTCTTGCACGTTCGACAGTGTATACAATGTGCTTCCATACAGGCTCAATTGCTACAATAACACCAAACTGTTCAGCATATTTAACTATTGGCCTTAAATTATCAATAAAGCACTGAAGTGCCTCCTCACTGTGATTAGCCGGCTCATATTTGTACTCCTCATTAACTGCACCAGTCTCAGTACCAACAACTCCACAGCCAAGAATACTTGCAAATCTTATATGTGCCTTATACTTCTCAACAATCTCCTTATGCTTCTCAGGATTAGGATTGCAAAGGTTAAGGTAACATCCAAGTACTGCAACATCAACCTTATTCTCTGTACATAATTCCTTAATATACATAGCAAGTCCCGGAGTCATAGTCTCCACGCCCGGCTTAAACTCCTTAATAGACTTACTGAGTGCAATATGCATACAGTGAAAACCCTGTGCATGTATATTAGGTATAAGCTCCTCTAATGGAGCGTATGCAACATCATGTGCTCTTATTCCGATTCTCATAAAAAACCACCTTTCCGTCAATTACAAACACTTTTGAAAGATTATACTATATATTACATAAAAAAACCAGTAAATATCTGCGACTTTTCCAAGCTGTGAGGGCTTTAATGCTGCTATATACAAAAGAACGGTGAGAGAAAGCCCGCCCAAGCGAAACGCGTTTGCTTTCTCTCACCGTATTAAACTCTGTATGCACCTTTATCTCAATTATCAATACAGCTTTACATTATTAATTAATCCTGTATCTCCAAGTGCCTTATAATATGTAACAAGTGGTATAAAACTCTGTGCAAATCCTTTCGTGCTGTCACCGGAAACAATAACAGCATCATCTATAACCTTTTTAGAACCAACTCCTGCCCTGCCTGTGTTATTAATATTAGTTTCAAATGTTTTGAAACCATACTCAAGATATTTCTTATCACCTGTCAGTTCATAGGCAATTGCCAGTGATTCCAGAAGAAGTGTGTTATTTCCATTCCTTGAAAGTGAAGGAAGCTCCTTATAATAGAACAAACCATTATCAAGAGTACAATTCTCTACAATATCATCAATTGCTCTTATGAGCATCTGCTTAATATCTTCTCTTGGGAATACCCTGTAATATCTCATTACGCTTCCTGCAGCTACTGATATCATAAATCCTACTCTTATAAGAGTATTGTCCGTATATGGAGCAAGCCAGTTGCCATACTCCTCTTCCCATATCTTAAAGCTGTCAATAATCCACTCACACTTTGCAAGCCATTTTTCATCTCTTGTTTCCACATATAATGCAACAAGTGCACGTAAAGCCCAGCCAGTTTCTCTCGCATTGGCTTCTCCCGGTTTTGCATACATTGGTGTATCCAGAAGTCTTAATATGTTATCACCTATACTTATAGCTGTCTCAAGACCTCTCTCATCACCTGTAAAATGATAGTAATCAATCACTCCTTCAACCCATTCATGTGAGCATACCATTATTCCATTCTTACAATGGCCTGCTGTATGTTCCCACTGTCCACCTATTCTTAATGGATTCTTGCTGTAATGGCATACATCAACATCCATCTGATGCTTTGCTGAAACTATTAAATAGTCAAGGAATCTTCTGATTCCAGTTCTTGCATACATAAGAGCACATGAATGCGGATAATCATATTCATTATTACTCCATACAGGTTTTCCGCCGCCTCTTCCCTGTAAAGTATATCCCATATCAATAGAATCGCCCCAATTCAGCATGCCGTAGCATCTTGAATGATTATCAGCCCTTGCAATAAGTGCGATTTCAACTTCATTCACAAGATGTTCAGGGAATACATCCATACACACTTCTGCCTTCTTGAATTCCTCTGGTGCTATGCATGGTCTGTCAGGCATCTGGTATATTGTACTTCTGTTATCAAGCTCCCACATCTGCATATCCGGTTCATGGAAATGCATCAGGAATCTCTGTTCCTTTGCCATACCAGACTGCATAACAACATTTCCAATATCCTCTGGAACAAGCATAACAGCTACTCCGCCGTCATATGCCTTAACTGCCTTCGGATAATTCTGCTGTGCCTGATATACAGTTATACACAATCCATCATTTCCATCAGTATAATCTGCAAGAAATGTACCATAGAATACCTCTGCAAAATGTTCATTCGCTTCCTTTACAAGATATGCATCATCGATAATCTTATTAACCTGCACTCCATCTCTTCCAATATAGAAATCAGTCTTATAATTAGAGCTTCCAACAAGTGTTCTTACATTGGAAACAGGTGCTTTACCAGATATCATCTCTAATTCCCCGGTTCCTCTTGTGTGATACACAGGTCCATTCTCTTTAGAATTATCCGTAAGTACATCTCCACATCCGGTAGAATCATTACCCATATTAATGTGCATATCAAACAAATCATCACTTGCAGTGACTGTCTCATCAGGCTTTGCATAAAATACCAGTGATTTGATATGAAGTTCATCATAAGTCGTATTAATAATTCTGTATGAAACATCAATCCATGACTTAGCTGCATATGATGTAAGTGTTATCTCAAAATCAACTTTTTTATTATTAAGAATGTTACTTCCTTTAGCTCTGATTACACATTTTACAGGACCTGCGTCTATAATCTTCCACTCGCCAATATTAATGTCGTATAATCCCATATCATCTTTCAGATATGGTCCTTCAAAATTCTGAGCAGTATAATGTTTTCTTCCATCATCAAGTGTTTCAAATATATTCTGGGAATTATTATTTACTGTAAATGTAACACAACCTGTATCAACTCGCAGTCCCTGCTCAGTCTGAGTAACAGATACTCCTTTTTCTTCATACTTTCCATCAGACTCTTTTTCAAACTCTAGCACTGCGCCCTTATTAGCCGGAATATCAGCAAGAAAATCCACATACAGGTATCTTATGCTTCCATCTGGATGCTTTGATGTAATCTTTGGCTGAACCATACATTTTCTGCCATTCTGTGTAATGGCTATCCTGTCAGCACTCTTTAACTCACCTTCCTTAAAAGGAAGTGCTATGCCTGCCGGTTCCTGCAATCTGTCATACCTGTAAAGCTTGTCAAAATAAATTTTCATTATATGTACCCTCCATTGTTTGTCACGAGCAAATCTGCTATAATTGTACAACAGATTTTAATCATTTGCTATAGTCTTAATATAGCATTCATAATTCTGTAATTCATGTGATAAGATGTCATTATCAGCTAATAATACAGATTTATTGCAACTTTTAGAAAGAAGGTTTATATTATGCATTATGCCGAGATAAAAACCTGCGATATTGCTAACGGACCAGGGGTGCGCACCTCTCTTTTTGTAAGTGGATGCACCCACCGATGCAAAGGTTGTTTTAACGAAATCGCATGGGACTTTAATTATGGCAGGGACTTTACAGACGATACAATTAAAGAAATCATTGATTCCCTTGCTCCAGACTATGTTACAGGGCTCACACTTCTGGGAGGTGAACCATTTGAACACAGCAACCAACAGGGACTCCTTCCACTGCTGAGGGAAGTACGCAGAATATATCCTGACCTGAGTATATGGTGCTTTACAGGATATCTGTTTGACAAGGATATTGTTGGAAGAATGTGCAATGAATGGAAAGAAACTAAAGAAATGCTTCAATACATTGACGTCATAGTCGACGGAAAATATGAAGAAGACAAGAAGGATATGATGCTTCAGTTCAAGGGTTCATCTAATCAGAGGACAATCCTTGTAAAAGAATCTCTCGAATCAGGTAATATCGTACTTCTGTACGATTAATAATAAAAAGGAGTTTACACAATGTCACAGAAAGTTAATATTAAGAAATTAAGTCCTAACGCCTGTATCCCAACATACGGAACAGAATTCTCAGCCGGAGCAGACCTCTACTCAGGAATGTCCGAAGCTGTAACAGTTATGCCAGGCACAACTGAATTCATCAAAACAGGAATAGCAATGGAGATACCTGCAGGACTCGTAGGACTCATCTACGCAAGAAGTGGAATGGCATGCAAAAAAGGTCTTGCCCCAGCCAACAAAGTAGGCGTAATAGATTCTGACTACAGAGGTGAAATCATAGTAGCCCTCCACAACCATTCAGATAAACCTGTAACCATAGAACCAAAAGACAGAATCGCTCAGATAGTCTTAGCACCATACATCACAGCAGACTTCAACGAAGTAGAAGAACTTGACGACACAGAAAGAGGCGAAGGCGGCTTTGGCTCAACAGGCACAAAATAATACAGGAACCGGCAGCATAATAATATGCTGCCGGTTCCCACTCACAACCTAAATTCTTTCTTGCCTTACTTATAAGAAATATTGGCATGCTCAATAACATAATCCTGTGCCTTCTGCACAAGCATAGCCTTTACAATCTTATCTTTTCCGAATTTTTCAACAAATGTATCCGCATTAGAATATCCATTATCTGCCGCAAAATCATCAAGAGAACCTTTATAATCGTATTCTCTCATTGTCATATTGCGGTCTTTAACTATAGCCTCCATGATAAGCTGCTGTACAACAGATTTCTTAACAAAGTCATCAAAAGAAAGTCCATACTGCTTCTGACAGTATTCATCCTTTGAAAGATTTGAAAAATCCGCATAGAAACCAATAGATGTTTCAAGTCTGGATCTTGTTTCTTCCATAAGTGAATCAGGATAACTGCTTATCTTGAATGTATCCTGTAAAGAAGATAATACATCTTCCTGTATCTTGTTCTCAACCTTTGAATTAATATCAGTTTCAAGAGATTCCTTTATTGACTGTCTATATTCTTCAACGGTATCATATCCAAACGCTTCCTTAACATATGCATTAGTTATCATTGGAACATTTGCCTGTGCAACTGTCTGCATTGTAAGTTCAAATACAACCCTCGTGCCCTTATATAAATCCGAACTATAATCCTCAGGTATATCAACAATAAGTATCTTTGTCTGACCTGGGGTCATACCATATAAAGCCTGATCTAACTCATCAAGTTCAAGTCCGAGAGTATCCGTTCCAAGAATCATTGTTTTACCATCTGTATTAGTAAGTCCGCTAAGAGATGCGCCTGAAGATGTAGCAGTATATGTAACAAGAATCTGATCAGAAGCTATCGCACCTCTGTCAACTTCTGTATAAGTAGTATTATCTTCTACATCCTGTTTAATTTTACTCTCTATAAGTTCATTCTCTATTGAAGTTTTATCTACCTGGACTGATATGTTTTCATACTGTCCAAGCTGAACATAATCTTCAACATTATAATCATACTTAACATCAATCTTACTATTACATGCCGTTACCATAAGCATAGAAACTGATAATAAAGCAACTGCTGTCTTCTTCATAAAACTTTTTTTCACAATAAACCTCCGCTCTTACTTCATTATATTATATAGAAGTAAAAAATTGACTTTCATAATATACCATATAAAAGACATTTTATCCATATCTATAAGCATTAGTTCACAAAATTATCATATATTCACATTCAAACATTTAGCAACCAATACATTAAAACAGGCTGCCGCAAAAACGACAGCCTATTAAATCAATATATTTAATATATAATCAATTATGCAAGCTTAGACTTAGCAACCTCTGCGAGCTTTGCAAATCCTTCTGCATCGTTAACAGCCATCTCAGATAATACCTTTCTGTTAAGATCGATATTAGCTAACTTAAGACCATACATGAACTTGCTGTATGAAAGTCCGTTAATTCTTGCAGCAGCATTGATTCTGGCAATCCATAACTGTCTGAACTGTCTCTTCTTCTGCTTTCTGCCCTTATAGCTCTCTGTAAGAGCTCTCATAACTGACTGCTTAGCAACTCTGTACTGCTTAGATCTTGCTCCTCTATAACCCTTAGCGAGCTTTAATACTCTGTTATGCTTCTTCTTTGCGTTTAATCCGCCTTTAATTCTTGCCATTTTATAAATTCCTCCTTAAACTATATCTCTAAATAAATGTTGTTATACCATTAATCTTAGAGATAAGGCATAATCTTCTTCATTGTCTTAACATTAGTTGCATCAGTCATAGCTGCCTGTCTAAGATTTCTCTTTCTCTTAGTTGACTTCTTTGTAAGAATGTGGCTCTTGTATGCCTTCATTCTCTTTAACTTACCTGTTCCAGTTACTTTAAAACGCTTTGCAGCTGCTCTTTTTGTCTTTACCTTTGGCATAATAATCCTCCTAAAAATACCTGTTAATTGTTATTTATTTTAACGTTTTTCAGTTAAAAACATCATCATGCTCCTGCCTTCCATCTTAGGAGCCTTCTCAATTACTGCTATATCGCTAAGCTTCTCTGCAAAGTCTTCCAGAATATGCTTAGTGGAATCGATATGAGCCATCTCTCTTCCTCTGAATCTTAATGATACTTTAACCTTGTTACCTTTTTCAATGAACTTTCTTGCTGAATTACACTTAGTGTTAAGGTCATTGACATCGATGTTGGGTGATAAACGAACTTCCTTAACTTCTACTGTCTTCTGCTTCTTCTTAGCTTCCTTTTCCTTGCGGAGCTGTTCGTACTTGAACTTGCCATAATCTACAATTCTGCATACAGGTGGGTTAGCTGATGGTGAAACCATTACTAAATCAACTCCTGCATCCTTAGCCATGTTTAAAGCATCTCTTGATGCCATAACTCCAAGCTGCTGTCCTTCTTCTCCAATAACACGAACCTCTTTGCATCTGATCTGTTCGTTAATCATTAACTCGTTAATAGCGGTACACCCCCATATAAAAAATTAAAGTGAATAGCATAGCTATCCACTTTCTTTAATCAAAACACAATCCTAATATTATGTGTAATTCTTAAATATCAACCCGAGTCGCCCTGTGCGCTGAGGTGAGAGTGGATACTCTGCTTTGCTTTGCAACCATTGCATGATATCATTCCAGTTAACATATGTCAACCCCATTTTCAAAATTTCTTTAAAAATGTAATAAATCTTATATCTTGGAATATCACTTCAATAATGATATTATAATACATGAAATAAATCAAGAAAGGATCTGACAGTTATGAAAGATTTTCTTATATCTACTGACACAACTGCTGATTTACCTGACAGTTATGTCAAAGAAAACAACATCGACATTCACACTCTATTTTATGCATTTGGTGAAGTCATCTATGGTACAGATAACATTATGCCTGAGAAGGAATTCTTTGACCGTATGCGTAATGGCGACATGCCAACAACTATGGCATGTAATCCCGAAGACTGTAAAACTATATTTGAAAAACGTGTTAAAGAGGGCTTCGATATCCTTCACATCGCATTTTCATCAGCACTTTCAAGCAGTTACAACAATGCCTGCATAGCTGCGAATGAAGTCATGGAAGAACATCCCGAGGCAAGAATCGTTGTAGTAGATTCGTTAGCTGCCTCAATGGGCGAAGGTCTTATCGTATATAAAGCTGTTGAAATGAAAAAGTCAGGAAAATCCATGGACGAAATAATAAATTTTGTCAACAATCACAAGCTTAATGTAGTACATAATTTTACGGTTGATGATCTTAACCACTTATACAGAGGCGGTCGTGTTTCTAAGACTACTGCCATTATTGGTACGCTTGCCAATATCAAGCCAATCCTTCATGTAAATAATGAAGGCAGACTTATTAATATAGGAAAGATCCGTGGCAGAAAGAAATCTCTCATTGCTTTAGTTGACCGTATGGAGGAACATATCGGTTCATACAGAGATAAGAATGATGTCATATTCATCAGTCATGGCGACTGCTTACAAGATGCACAGTTTGTTGCCGGACTTGTAAAAGAAAGATTTGGTATTGATAACATATGGATTAATTATATATGTCCTACAATAGGAACGCATTCAGGTCCTGGAACAGTTGCCCTTTTCTTTATGGGTGATTCAAGATAGGAGAAATGGCAGGGTGTATTACCACCCTGCCATTTCTCCTATCTGCTCTGCCAATGTTGCAACATCTATGGGCTTTGCAATAAATCCGTTCATTCCATTAGCATGTACATAATCCTTATCAGTTTCAAATGAATTAGCTGTCATTGCTATTATAGGTACACTTCCTCTGCTCCCCTGTCTTATGACTCTTGTTGCCTCCATACCGTCCATAACAGGCATTCTTAAATCCATAAGAATTGCATTAACATTTGTACCATCCTGTGACTCCATGAAATCAACTGCAGATTTACCATCTGCTGCCTCATAAACAACAATATCCTCATCTTCAAGAATATCTCTCACAAGTTCCCTGTTAAAATCATTATCATCAACTACAAGAACACATTTGTTCATTATTTTCCCTCTGCTTTCTACTGTCACAGTACATTATTCTCTCTTATTTCTGAAACAAGCTTTCTTCTGTATGCCCTGCAGCCATTCTCATTCCAGTATTTTCTCTTTTCAACCTTAATAACTTCAAATGTTGTGTGGAATATATCTGTCTTATAGCTTGTATAAGGCTCTCTGCCCGGATAAAATACTGTAATTGAATCAGCACATTCATCCATCTTAAGACCATAATCCTTAGCAAATTTCCGTGATTCATAAGGGCTTCTTATCATCTTGATATGTGCATAATATCCTACAAGATAAGCAAAATAGTTCATATCAAATTTATCAAGCCATCTGCCATCACTTGCCATAAATACTATAACAGGGAATGTTCTTTCTTCATCTGCAATCAGTGTTGTAAGGTCATCGTAATCCTTACTGTCTTCAACATATCTTACAGATTCTCTCATTCTTTCCACATCAACAATTCCTATATTGTCTGCAATCTCTCCAAAGAAATTAGGCCTTGAAAACAGGACATTTTCATTATCTCTGTATCTGTCTGCCGGCTCTGCATACCTGTTAGATACCGTGAATTTCAGTCTGTCACCTTCCTTGCATATAACCGCTTCAGATATCCATACTCTTGTCGGTATCTTAGTATCAAGATGTGTAGTTTTTTCAGAAAAATACACATTTTCTGCATCATACGAAAGATTAACTGAATATCCGGGTTCTGCATTAACATAAGTTTCTGCGCTCTCTGGTAAATCTGTGAATACATCCTCATATCTTGACTTAACCCATGAATATATGTACCCTACGGCTTTTCTGAAAGCATCAGTCATTGCAAGATTGCTTAAGTCGATATATGTATCCGCCTTGAATACCATAAAAGAACCAAGCTGTTTAAACGGTTCAAATCTTCTTCTCTTGGCAACGCTTTCTGTCTCCTGCTTCTTCTCATGTTCTATCTTTACAAATGCTTCTTTGAGTCTCTCATCCTCAGGTCCTATCTGATTAACTATCTTAACAATATTATTAACAGTAATCTCCGGACCTTTATCTCCTGTATTATCCCATAGCTGTCTTAGTAACGGTTCTCTTTTAAATTTATAAAACTTCTTGGCAAGCTCTGTATCTTCATCAAATATCTCTTCAATATATGGATGCAGCGGTTCTCTTGTAAACTTCAGTCTGTAATGACATCTTAACATATAGTTCCATTTTCTGTCTTTGTAATGCTGATGTCCTAAATCTTCAATCAGACCCACAACTGAATCATCACATAACTCCAGCGTTGCAAGAATACTGTTCATCTTTCTTGCAAGTGCTTCATTACCCGTGCCAAAGGCTGAGCCTTTATATCTCATATCATGTTCAATCTCATGCCAGCCCTCAAAAGAATTAGTTCTTACCTGTATCTCAAATGTATCATCCACATAATCTCCAAGCTCAGGATTAACAATGGTCTTGCTAAGATATCCCGGCAGCTTGAATATTCCGTTAATCTTCATTGCCCTGAACTCATATTCATTAGCCTCTGTTGTATTCCACACGCCCGGCATAGAGAATATCGTATCAAGAAAATTCTTAACAATCTCAACATCATCCGCATAATACAGAATAATTCTTATTCCTATAAGATCCTGCATCTTCTTATCCTGATTCTCTGTCCCAGGTCTTCTGTAATCCTTTAATATAAGTTTATCAAGCATTGAATCAGGTGCTTTCACCCTGTATGCAACCCTGTAATAGAATCCTGCTTTCTTAAGCTTTTCTTCTATAATACTTAGCAAATCGTCCTTAACAATATCCGGAACATATATCTTTTCTACATTTTCTTTAGTAAATAATTCATTAACTTCATTCATACCCTAACCTCTGATTCCAGCCACTTTGGCAAACTGTGTATCCACTCTTGCCCTTAAGCGGTTTTTTATTCCCTCTGTTGTAAATGCAGCTTCAACACCATTCATTATCAGCTTCTTAACATCTTTCTTCTCCATATTAAATGTATCTGCAACCAATGCAAGTTCCCTCGCCTCTGTAGTGTTAGAAACCATCATATTATCCGTATTAACAGTAACCTTTATCCCCTTATTCATAAGCTGCTGTATCGGATAGTCCTTTATTGTCTCATATATTTTAGTATTCAGATTGCTTGTCGGACATAATTCCAATGCAGTCTCTCTGTCTGCAAGCTCCTGCATAACTAAAGGATTCTCTGTACATCTTACGCCATGTCCTATTCTTACAGCCTGAAAATTCAATGCACATTTAACACTTTCCGCTCCGGCTGCCTCGCCTGCGTGAATAGTAAATGGCACTCCTTTCTGCACTGCATCCCTGAATACATCAGCAAATGTATCAGTTGCATAAAGTCCTTCTGCTCCTGCAAGGTCTGCTGCCACAACACCTCTTCCCTTTTCAGCATATAATGCAGCAAGTCTTACTGTCTCCATATTAGCATCCTTATTATCATCCGAACGCATACAGCATAATATAAGATTGTGACAGGAATATGACTTCCAGTACTTTCTTGATTCATCAAGTCCCTCACATGCTGCTTCAACAATCTCCTGCTGTGACAATCCTTTTCTTGTATGAAGCTGTGGTGCAAATCTTATCTCGCTGTATATTACTCCCTGTTCTTCCTGCTCCTTAATAAGCTGACACACACTATATTTAACAGCCTCATGTGTCTGTAAAAGCTGAAGTGGAAACTCGAATTTTTCAAGGTATTCATTAAGATTCTTACAATCTGATGATACACTCAGCTTCGCTGACAATTCTGCATCATCACCTGTTTCTATATTCTGCATACCGCAAAGATGTCTTACAGATTCAAGCGACAGTGAACCATCAAGATGTACATGCAGGTCTGTAAGGCAATCCAGTTTTTCTATCCATTCTATATTACTGTTATTCAAAAAAACACCCTCTAACATATTATTATCTGACATACACTTCATTATATTTTAAACTGCATTGAGTATATTTGCAACACCGATAAGGCTTTACATCCATATTTTACCAAGTATTATGATAAATTTTATGATTAATTTATATTCAGCACATTTGCATTAAATATACATGCGTGTTATAATCTATATATCAATATCGTTATAAGTAATCGGGGGATATAATTATGTCAGTTATTCATGAATCAGCAGAAAACTATCTTGAATCAATATTAATGTTAAGTAAAAAGCTTCCTGTGGTTCGTTCAATAGATGTTGCCAATGAGTTAGGTTTCAAGAAATCAAGCGTCAGCATTGCGATGAAGAATTTGAGGGAATCTAATCATATAACGGTAACTAAAGAGGGTTACATATATCTTACAGAATCAGGTAAAGAGATTGCTGAGATGATATATGAGCGTCATCAGCTCCTTACATCATGGCTCATAAGGCTTGGTGTTGATCCTAAGGTCGCTGAAGAAGATGCCTGCCGTATCGAGCATGATATAAGCAAGGAATCATTCAACGCTATTAAGAAAGCTATATCTTAATTTTTCTCATATAATTTCCTTCTCTGAAAGAGCCATACCGGATTATCCGATATGGCTCTTTCTATTTTTTATATTCTTTTTATCCAGCAAATTCCTGTGCCCAGTAATGGCGGTACTCTCCACCGCCTCCTGTACTGTATCCAAGTCCCATCTTTGTAAATGCTGTATTTAATATATTAGCTTTATGCCCCGTTGAGTTCATCCAGCCATCAACAACTGCTGCCGGAGTCGGATACCATGCCGCGATATTTTCACCACATGTATAAAAACTGATTGTGCAAAATGAAAAAACAGTAAAGCAGCCTCTTCCATCCGGTCTTGTGTGACTGAAATTTCCCGAATAATCCATCTCAATCGCACGCATATTTGCAGCATCACATAACGCTCCGTCTAAAACAAGATGTGCAGCTCCAACTTTGTCTCTCTCAATATTGACAAGTCTTAACACTTCGCTGGCATATGCACTATATGTAACTGTATTAACCTTTGCACTTGCAAGCAGGCTGTTATCATCTTTAATATTAACATTTCCGCCTGATGCCGGTGCCTGCTGATCTCCAGGCGCATTATTCCCGTTATTATTCTGATTATTATTTTCTACAGATTCCTGAGTGTTTTTTCCCTCATAATTAGAATCTTCTGTATTTCCATTATTCCACTCATTATCTTCTGCAGCTATATTTTCCTGATCTCCAGTCTCCTGTATATCGCTATCATTCTGAGTCCCGGATACCTCACTGTCTGCAGTAATTACTTCTGTATCCACTTCCTGAGTTTTAGTTTCCAACTCCTGAATGGTGCTTTCTGTTTCTTTTTCATCTTTTGCATTTGTTGCTTTGGTTTCATTATCTGCAACAGCCTGCGTAGTAAACTGCACATCCTTTGCATTCTGTATATTCTGCGTTGTTTCAACATTATGATTTACATTTTTATCAGCACTTCCGCAACCTGCAAATATACTTCCTGCCATAAGTACTGCCATTAATGTGGCAGCAAAGTCTCTTCTTTTCATTCTCATGTTTCCCCTGATTAATACTCATTTGCATCAAAACTGCTATTTAAAATAATAACATAGGTGTAAGAATTTTTCTATATATCTTTATTACCATTTTATACCACATTAGCCTGTATAATTGCTATATTTTACCATATACACCACTAATAATAAGACAATAAAATGTTATTTTTCTTATAGTGCAATCATAAACAGATATACTATGGAGGAATATTCAAATGCATGAAGTCCATAACAGGATCCGTGAATTACGCGAAGAAAAACACATTACACAGATAAGATTAAGTACTGAACTTGGTGTTGCGCAGGAAACAATAAGCGCATATGAACAAGGTCGGCATATGCCCAGTGTATCCACACTTATTAAATTAAGCAGCATATTAGATGCCAGCATGGATTATATTATGATGAAATCTGATACCAGAAATATTATTGAAGTGCAGTCTTTATCAGACAGTGAAACAAGACTTTTAGGTTTTTATAAAAGATTAAATTCATCTGGAAAAGAAAAAGCGCTATCTTATATAGAGGGGCTTAATGATGGATTAAGATCATATCACAAATAACAATCGTATAAAAGACCTCCCTGAATCTGTGGGAGGTCTTTTATCAATATCTTATTTTTCAAGATATCCTGTGTATTCTGCTGTTCTTAATATATCATTAGCTCTTGCTACCTGTTCCTTATCAGGTGGCATTACATCAGAAAGTGTATATGGAATTCCTAACTCCTCCCACTTAAATACTCCAAGTGTATGATATGGAAGCACTTCAAATCTCTTAACAGTCTTTAAACCGGCAACAAAGTCCCTTAACTGCTCAAGATCTTCCTGTGCATCTGTCACTCCCGGAACAAGAACATGTCTTATCCACATATCCTTATTGTGGTCAGACAGATACTTTGCAAGGTCAAGAATATTCTTATTAGTCCAGCCTGTAAGATCCTTGTGCTTATCATCATTAATCTCCTTAATATCAAGAAGAAAAAGGTCTGTAACAGCCATCAGCCTGTCAAACTTTTCAAGATATTCCGGCTCCATCTTAAAAGGATTACCTGACGTATCAAGAGTTGTATGCACGCCATTCTTTTTCGCAATTTCAAAGAGTTCTGTCACAAATCCCATCTGAAGAAGCGCCTCTCCACCACTTACAGTGATTCCGCCACCATTCTTCCAGTAATTTCTGTAACGGTAAGCTTTATCGAACACTTCCTGCGCTGTTTCTAATGTTCCGCCTTCTTCTTTCCATGTCTCAGGATTATGACAATATCTGCATCTCATATGACAGCCCTTAAGAAATACAATATATCTTACCCCTGGTCCATCAACTGAACCAAAGCTTTCTACCTGATGAATTCTACCTTTAATACTTTCACTCATAGCATTTTCCTCTTCCAATAATTATTACTTTATAAATGTATTATCACTTAATAACGATAATTTACTCCAAAAATGTCTACATTTTATAAAAACATATATTTGGTGCATTAAATATAACATATCCCCTATATATTGTCAGTTCGAATTGCTTATGTTCGCATAAAAAAGCAAAATGTAGACCTTTTTATCTCCATTTACCTGCTTTATAGCGCATTCTTTCCAGCTTATTTATCTCGTAACATTTTTCACACATGCCAAATCTGTGATTCCATTCCAGTCTCTTCCCACAGCGTTTACATTTGTTGAAGAATTCACCATTAGTAAGTTCTCTTACTATGCGTTCTGATATCTCCTCTTTAAGCATTCTGATACGCTCATCATATTCTGATATATTAAGAGCATTACAGTATGAATTAAGCAGATCCATCTTCTTATACAACTGTTCAAGGTCATCCAGCTTCATGGCTTCTATATCTTCAGATTCAGTATCTACATAATACCACATCCTGCTTACCGGTTCACCGTCAGCTGTCATATCAACAAGATCCTGCCACAAATATTTAAGTTTCTCGTTATTCTCATCAAATGGAATGTTAATAAGACTGTATTCAAGATCTTTATTAATCTTCTCACCATGTTTTTTCTCAATGTATTCAGCAAGTTTAATCCTGTTCTTTAAGTCAGCAACTGAAAAGCATTTCTTTTCAATCGTCTTTAACCATATCTTAAATATCTCTGAAAGGCTGTATGGCATATCCAGAACTTTTCTTGGCGGCTGTATAACGCAGCTTGTTATCTGCTCATATCTTCCATGAAGCAGTTCACCTATCTGGTCCCTGTCCTCTATTGAGTTGACATACCCCTGGTCATACATTCCCTTTCTTCCTGCTCTTCCGGCAATCTGCTTAACCTCACTCATGTTAAGAAATCTTTTGGATTTGCCATCGAATTTTTTCGACTCAGTAAATATTATTCTTCTTATAGGAAGATTTACTCCCATTCCAATAGCATCTGTACATACTACAATTCTGCTCTCTCCATTTAAGAATCTGGCAACCTCTGCTTTTCGCACACTGTATGGAAGTGAACCGTATATAACACTTACTTTATACCCTTCCTTCTTTAGAAGAGTTGCGAGCATAAGAACTTTTCTACGTGAAAATGATACTAAAGCATCTCCATCCCGTATATCATCCGGAAATATGAAATCATGATCTTCAACTATAAGTCTTGAATTCCTTTTATGTCTTATATCCGTATATGTATCTCCACACATTTTTATAAGCATTTTAACAATATGTATTGCATTCGGCGACATGCATACATGTACAACATCAGCATTGACGCCAAGAATTGCCTCTGTCCACGCCCAGCCTCTGTCTGAGTCAGCTACCATCTGTGCCTCATCTATTACACAGACATCAAAATGTCTGCTCATATCCATTTTCTCAACTGTACAGGATAAATGCTTTGCACCATCTCTTATATCCTTCTCCTCACCTGTCGTCAACGAACAGTTAATTCCTCTTGCAAGACTCATCTCCTGAATCTCAAGTGCAAGAAGTCTCAGGGGTGCAAGATACATTCCTGAACCGGCATTATAAAAATCTTCTAATGCATCATGTGTCTTTCCTGTATTAGTCTCTCCTATATGCAATATAAAATGTCTCTTTATATTTCTGGCTTCAGGATACAGCTGTGTTATATCCTCAGGAATACTCTCCATTAATGCGGTCTTTATCTTAAGTTCCTTAAGACTTGCCAAATCTTTAGGTACGAATTTCTTCTTTTTCTTTTTATAGTAATATCTTGCCATTTATTTTCCTATTGTTTTCTGAAATATAAACAAGAAGCATGACAATACATAAAACATTACATATTGTCACGCTTCTTTCTGTAAGGTCAGTCTGATTATTTAGCTGCTGCAGGATTATTCTTCTTAGTAGCAATCTCATCCTTAAGCATTGCAACAAATTCGTCCTTAGATACTGTAGTTGACTTCTGCTCTCCGTGAAGTCTGTAGCTTACAGTTCCATCTGCTGCTTCATTCTTACCAAGCACAATAAGGTAAGGAATCTTCTTTACCTGAGCTTCTCTTACTCTGTATCCAAGCTTTTCTGCTCTCTCATCAATCTCAACTCTGATTCCATTATCTGCAAGATAATCATAGAGACCATGAGCATAAGCATTTAACTCTTCATCTTCATTCTTAACCGGAAGAATTGTAGCCTGTACAGGAGCAAGCCATAATGGAAGGTTACCCTTTGTCTCCTCAAGTATATAAGCCATGAATCTGTCAAGAGAACCAAGGATAGCTCTGTGAAGAACTACAGGTGTCTTTCTCTGTCCATCTTTATCAATGTATGTTAAGTTGAACTTAGATGGAAGACAGAAATCAAGCTGGCATGTTGATAAAGTATATTCATTACCGATAGCAGGCTTAACATTTACATCAAGCTTAGGTCCGTAGAATGCAGCCTCTCCGATTTCCTCTGTGTACTCAATTCCGATATCATTAAGAACCTTTCTTAATGCGTTCTCAGCATTGTTCCACATTTCATCATCATCATGATACTTTACCTTATCCTCTGGATCTCTTAATGAGAGAACACAGCGGTAATCTGTAATATTGAAATCCTTATACGTCTCAAATATAAGGTCTACAACCTTGGCAAATTCTGACTCAATCTGCTCTGGTGTTACGAAAAGGTGGGCATCATTCTGGCAAAAATGTCTTCCTCTCTCAATACCCTTTAATGTTCCACTTGCCTCAAATCTGAAGTCATGTGCAATCTCACCGATTCTTATAGGAAGATCCTTGTAAGAATGCATTTTGTTAGCATATATCATCATGTGGTGAGGGCAGTTCATTGGTCTTAAGACAAATGATTCGCCTTCAACTTCCATAGCTGGGAACATGTTTTCCTTGTAGTGATCCCAGTGGCCTGATGTCTTGTAAAGATTAACTGTACCAACACATGGTGTCATTACATGAAGGTATCCAAGCTTTCTTTCCTTGTCCTTAATGTAATTCTCAAGCTCCTGCCATACTGTATATCCCTTTGGTAAAAACATTGGAAGTCCACGTCCGATTAAGTCATCTGACATGAAAAGTTCCATTTCCTTGCCAATCTTTCTGTGGTCACGTTCCTTTGCTTCCTCAAGAAGCTTAAGATGTTCTTCAAGCTCCTCAGCTGTTGGGAAACATACACCATAGATTCTCTGCATTACATGATTGCTGGCATCGCCCTTCCAGTATACACCAGAATATTTAACAAGCTTGAAGTTCTTGCAGAGCTTAGTATTATCGACATGAGGTCCACGACAGAGGTCTGTGAAATCGCCCTGGTCATATACTGTAATGTTGCCATCTTCAAGACCGCTTATAAGATCAAGCTTATACATATCATCCTTGAACATCTCAAGGGCTTCTTCCTTAGAAACTTCTCTTCTGTATATCTTCTTGCCTTCCTTGCAGATTTTCTTCATTTCTTTTTCGATAGCTTCAATAGCATCGTCATTGATTACATTATCTCCAAGGTCTATATCATAATAGAATCCCTCTTTAACTACTGGTCCAACCCAGAACTTAGCATGTGGATATAAATGCTTAACTGCCTGTGCCATAACATGTGCACATGAATGATTAAGAGTATTCAGTCTTTCATCTTCCTTAAAATTAACCATGATAAATCTCCTTTTGTGTTAATATTTTTGTTGCTATTCTCATCGCTGCTTGTGCTCGTAGCTCATGTTCCAGAGCTTCGCTCTGTCACTGTCGCGGTGCTCCTCGAATATCCATGCAAAGTCCACACCCTGTTCAAGCACAGCTGTTGACTTTCCCTGTATATTCTCATCGCTACTCGCGCAAAAAAGCCCCTTATACAGTGGCTTTCCAGCTTGCTGTATAAGGGGCGAATATTCAATCCGCGGTTCCACCCTTATTATTCTCTCAATCAGGAGAACATCTCATTATGATTATAACGGAATCACCGTGCCGTATTAGGGCCGCTCGGAGGTGGTTTTCCCATATCCGTATTCTAAAGCACTTCCACCATATATGCTTCTCTCTGTAGAACCGTAACATAGTACTCTTCTCGTCAACGCTTTAGTAAGAAGTATATTTCAAATTTTACATAATGTCAACCTGTTAATCATTGATTTTTGTATTTAAAAATGCTATTATTTCTATATTAATTTTCGAACAATTTAATATTATTTTTAGGGAGGAACTAATGGATAAATTACATTCACACAACTATCTTATTGTTTTAGTTGGAACAATTGCATTATCAGTTATGACATTTTTTTCAGAAGGGATTAATATCCGTGCATTTATCGGAATTGGCATAATGCTTGCCAGTCTTATTGCTGCCGGTATTGGTAAGTTCTTAATTCAGAATCATTTTATTAAAGCTTTGCTCATTAATCTTACGCCTTCAATTGCTACATTTGTATATGCTTTTGTTTTAGGCGGCAACTCAGTTGCATTTCTTGCCAACTTTGTATTTCTATCAATGATGGCATTATATTTTGATAAGAAGTACATTATATATTACTCTGTTCCTGTTGCTAATATTGCACTTATATGTACCATATTTTTCCCATTCGTTATTGATGGGGCTAATTACGACAGAGTAGATGCCTTTACAAAGGTATTCCTTTTTGACCTTGTTGCTATTATTTTATACAAAGCTGTTGACAGAGGACGAGAGCTTCTTTCTCAGAGTGAAGAAACACTATCTACTATTAACAGCAACTCACATGCAGCCAATGACATAGCCATTAATCTTAATTCAGCTATCGAAAATTGTAAGAACGGTCTTGATAACTTATCTGAACAGGCAACTAAGGTAAATGAAGCTGCTTCTCAGATGAATACCGTTATTGACGATACAACCAATGCAACTATATCTGTAACTGAGAGAATTCAGGATGCCACCGATGAAATCAATAAGAATTATGAGCTTTCCAAAGAGCTTGATGCTGGCTTCGAAAAAGTTGATACATCAGTCAGAGCCGGTAATAACGAAGTAAATGTTGTTAAAAACACTCTTTCGGAGATGGCAGAAACTGTTGGCTCTGCCAGAGGAGCTATGTCTGAGCTTATGAACGAGATGTCTAAGATTACTTCAATTCTTGAAGAAATCAACGCAATTGCAGCCCAGACTAATCTTCTTTCTCTTAATGCCTCAATTGAAGCCGCAAGAGCCGGTGAACATGGTAAAGGATTTGCTGTAGTTGCAGATGAAATCCGTCATCTTTCTGAACAGAGTTCAGAAGCTGCAGACAATATACACAAAATCATTAACGGTCTTTCAGGTATGACAGATGAAGTTTCTAACCGCGTGAATGCAGGTGCTGAATCAGCTAATGATGTTGTTTCCAAGATGGACACTCTTGTCAATGTCCTCACCGGAATCAATGATTCAACAGAAGTTGCACACGATCTTGTAAGAGAACAGTATAAGGTAATCGAATCTGTCAGGACAGCTTTTGACAGCGTTAACTCAGACATTCAGACGCTTGTTGCTACCTCTGAAGAGAACGCTGCAATGATATCTAATATTTCAGAGAGCATCCGCCAGCAGGAAGAAGCCGTTTCGAATGTTGACGATGGCATCGAGCATGTCTTAAAGCTTTCTGGTGAATTAAAAGAACATTTTAATTAATATGCATATAAAAAGTGGCAGTCTTCAAAAATACCTGAAGTCCTGCCACTATTTTTAACATAAACCTATCTTTTTATCCAATCTAGTTTCTCCAATTAAGTTCCCCTAATCAAGAAAGCTTCATATCTCCATCTTTAACCCAGCCAATCTTTTTAAGAAGCATATTAATAAGCGGACATATCACTGCCGGAAGAATGAATGATATAAGAATCATTCCAGCCCAGTCAAATCCTGTAATTGCTGCCTTAGTTCCATTAGCAATATCAGCTATCCAACCGGAATATACACCTATCTGTCCAACCAGTCCGCATGTACCCATACCAGATGATACCGGAGTGCCATTCATCTGCAGCTTGAACAGGCATGTTGCCATAGGACCTGTAATTGCAGATGTAACTATCGGTGCAATCCATATTCTCGGATTCTTAATTATATTTCCCATCTGAAGCATTGATGTACCAATTCCCTGAGAAACAAGTCCTCCCCATCGGTTCTCCTTAAATGACATAACTGCAAATCCAACCATCTGCGCACAGCAGCCTGCAACTGCTGCTCCGCCTGCAAGCCCAGTAAGTCCAAATGCAGCACATATCGCTGCTGATGATATAGGAAGTGTAAGTGCAATTCCAACAAGAACTGATACTGCAATTCCCATAAGGAAAGGCTGAAGATTAGTTGCAAGCATAATAAGTTCGCCAATCTTCATTGCCGCTTTTCCCAAAGCCGGTGCAATAAGAGCCGCTACTCCTGTTCCAACACCTATAGTAACAAGCGGTGTAACAAGAATATCTATCTTAGTTTCTTTAGAAATCATCTTACCTGCTTCTGCTGCAATAATGGCAACAAAATATACTGCAAGCGGACCACCTGCACCGCCAAGTGCATTAGATGCAAATCCAACAGTTATAAGTGAAAACAGTACAAGTGGAGGGCATTTCAGTGCATAACCGATTGCCACTGCCATTGCCGGTCCGCTCATTGCTGACGCAAGCCCTCCAACTGTATAATTGACACCGCTCACTGTTGCCACAGTATTAGTAAGAAAACCAATATGCAGCTGTGTTCCCAGCGTATTAAGAATCGTTCCTATAAGCAACGAACAGAACAATCCCTGTGCCATCGCACCCAGTGCATCAATACCATACCTTTTAACTGAAACTTCAATATCCTTCCGCTTCAGAAATGTCTTAAATTTCTCCCACATAATAAACCTCACTTTGTAAATTTTCATTATGATAGCATATTACGATGGGATTGTGAATATAGCAATTTTTACTCACCCTATATCATCCAAATTGGTACGATATAGTTATCCTTATCAATTGCACCAAGTGAAGGCTTCATACAGACAACTGCTCCACTTTGTAAGATAACATACCAGCCCCGTATCATAAAAATACAACTTTGGAGTTTTTACAAGACGCTTTAGCAGATTATTAGAATACGGATGAAGATAAAAAATAATACCAAGAGTTTCCAAAATTTCAAGCCAATCCTTTGCCTGTGTCTAGATTAATATCTGCGTCTCTTGCTATTTCTGCCTGAGACATAGATGTAAGAGAAAGTACTGCCACTCTTCCTGCTAAGAATTCCGGTGCATACTGAACTTTATCAATTAATACAGATATAGAGCAGCACTATTCTTTAAATAAAAATGCCTGCTCTATATTCAAATTATCTCTGTTGGATATTTTTAAGAATTGTACCCCGTGTCAAGGACACGATGGGTACAATTTGCCTTCCTATATAACAATTATCTTATATTACAACCCCATTACAATGGTCAATCTCATGCTGGATTATCTGCGCTGTCCAACCTGAGTATTTTCTATGCTGTTTCTTAAAATTCTGGTCAAGATAATCCACTTCAATATCCTGATATCTCGTACATGGACGCACACCTTCTAATGACAGGCATCCTTCCTCCGTCTGGTATTCTCCTGACTTATTAGTTATTACCGGGTTAATCATTGGAAACTGAAATGGTCCTGCTGCCACCACAATAATATTCTTTTTGACTCCAATCATATTAGCAGCCATCCCGACACAGTGGTCAAGATTGGCTATTAATGTATCAAGTAAATCTGTAACCACCTGTTTATCCGACTCTGTTGCATCCACTGATTTCTGTGCCAGAAAGAATGGGTCTTTCACTATTTTCTTTACCATTAGCTGATTCTCCTTATTATGATACCTATCAATAGTCGCATTTTTACAACACTTATAGGTTTATTTTATATATGTCTGTTATCTTAGTCTTGTTTTTTAATTAAAAAGCCTATAAGATGTCTCAAGTTGACTGCTCTTATAGGCTTTTTATTCCATATTTTTCAATTTTGTTGGTGAATTAACCTATCAATACATAATAAATATGTTTCTTATAGAAAAATTGCAAAAGCACGCCCAGAACGCACATTAAGCAAAGAGCTCTCAACAATGCCCACTCGAAAAAGCTCTCCCGACGCAGATTCTACATACATCCTGCCTCATACCATACGACGTACCCTTACAGCAGTTTTCCTAAGAAATCCTCGTCTCACGAATCACCTTTCTTACAGCCAGCACCTTGCCTGCTGAAACTGAAAGCTCATCGACACCCATCTTAAGAAACTCTTCTGTAAGTGTTGTGTCTGCACCGAGTTCACCACATATACCAGCCCAGATGCCCTCTGCATGTGCATTCTCAACAACCATTCTTATCATGGCAAGAATGGCTGGATGATGAGCATCGTAGAAATCATCAAGCTTTGTATTCTGACGGTCAATCGCAAGCGTGTACTGTGTCAGGTCATTAGTTCCAATACTGAAGAAATCCACCTTCTTAGCAAGCTGACGGCTCATAATTACTGCTGCCGGAGTCTCAATCATAATTCCACTCTTAGGATTGCCGAATTCAATTCCCTGCTCTGTAAGCTCAGCCTTGACTTCATTCTCAATAACCTTAATCTTATCAACTTCCTGTTCGCTGATTATCATAGGGTACATGATAGATATGTTTCCATACGCGCTTGCTCTGTAAAGAGCACGTAACTGTGTCTTGAATATCTCAGGTCTTGTCAGGCATATCCTGATTGCTCTAAGACCAAGAGCAGGATTATCCTCTTTATCCAATTCGAAATAATCACACTGCTTATCAGCACCGATATCAAGAGTCCTTATAATTACCGGTTTTCCGGCCATGCTTTCAGCTACAGTACGGTATATGTTGAACTGTTCTTCTTCTGTTGGAAATGTATCAGATTCAAGATATATGAATTCACTTCGAAACAGTCCGATTCCTGCTGCATCATTGGCAATAACATTTGCGAGATCCTTAATATTACCAATATTAGAATAAAGCTTAATCTTCTTGCCATCTAAAGTCACATCTTCCTTGCCTTTAAGTTCCTGTAAAAGAGCTTTCTTCTCATTGTCTTTGCGCTGTTCCTCCTGCATTACTGACAGGGTTGCCTCATCAGGTTCAATGTATACAACACCGTTAGTTCCATCGACAACAGCAAGCTTTCCATTAAGAGATTCATCAATAACAATATCTGAACCAATTAAAGCCGGAATCCCCATTGTTCTTGCAAGAATTGCAGTATGTGAATTAACTGAACCCTTCTGTGTAACAAATGATAATATCTTGCTCTTATCCATCTGGACTGTCTCTGATGGTGCCAGATCCTCTGCCACCATAATAACAGGCTCATCTGCATCTACACCGCTTCCTGTATTGCCGGAAAGTATTCCTAACAGTCTTTCTGTAATATCTTTGACATCTGCTGCTCTTCCACGCATATATTCATCGTCCATAGCCGCAAACATCTGTGAAAAATTATCCCCTGTCTGGGCTATGGCATATTCTGCATTCACCATCTGACTCTCGATAATATGCTCAACAGATTCCTTATAATCGTCATCCTCAAGCATCATCTGATGAATCTCAAATATTGCCGCATTAGCCTCGCCAACTTCGCGAAGTGCTTTATCATGAAGTTCCCCCAGTTGTTTAAAGGCTGTTTCTACAGCTTCATAATAACGGTTCTTCTCTGCTTCTGCATCAGTAATCTTTACACGCTTAACCTGATGTTCACCTTTTTCATACACCATTATCTTACCTATAGCAATGCCTCCAAATACACTTTTTCCAGTATATTTATTCATGTGCACCTCCTAACTGCTACATATTGCTCTTCATGAATTCTTCAATCTTAGCTGCTGCAGCCTCTTCATCTTCACCTTCTACAGTAATTGTAACTTCATTTCCACATTTTACTGCAAGTGCCATAACACCGAAGATTTTCTTGCAGTCTCCTGACTTGCCATCCTTAGTAATTGTAATCTTACTGCTAAATTCCTTGGCTGCCTTTACAAGCTCTCCTGCCGGACGAGCATGTATGCCTTCTGCATCTGTAATAACGTACTTAAATGCCTTCATAATTAAAAACCACCTTTCTTAGGCTGCTTTCTTCTTAAAGAGCCCTAAACATATTGTTGAGATGATAGTTCCTGCCACAAGTGCAATCACATAATATATTGCATTGCCTACTACAGGGAATACGAAAATGCCGCCATGTGGTGCCATTAAAGTACATTTGAAAAACATACTGACAGCACCTGCTGCACCTGAACCTATGATACATGCTGGTATTACATGTAAAGGATCTGCTGCCGCATAAGGTATTGCACCTTCTGTTATAAATGCAAGTCCCATAATAAAGTTAGTTGGACCGGCATCTCTTTCTTCCTTAGTAAACTTATTCTTAAAAAGTATTGTTGCAAGAGCAATCGCACATGGTGGAACCATACCACCTATCATTACTGCTGCCATTATATCATAATTACCTGCTGCAATGGAAGCAGTTCCGAAAACATATGCTGCTTTATTGAATGGACCACCCATATCAATTGCCATCATGGCTGCAAGTATGAATCCAAGAAGAACCCTGCTTGTGCTTCCCATTCCTGCAAGGAAGCTGTTAAGTCCTGTGTTAATCCCACCCATTACAGGCTCTACAATAAATGTCATTCCAAGTCCTATTACCAGAATACCCACTACCGGATATATAAGTACAGGTGCTATCTTTTCCAATGCCTCTGGTAACTTATCACATATTTTTCTTAAAAGAACTATAATGTATCCTGCTGCAAAACCTGCAACCAGAGCGCCTAAGAATCCAGACTTTCCATTAGCTGCGATATAACCGCCAACAAAACCAAGTGCAAGTGCCGGTCTGTCACCAATGGCCATTGCAATAAATCCTGCCAGAACAGGGAGCATGAAGCCAAATGCTGCTCCACCGATAGACTTAAACAGTGCCGCAACAGGTGTTATCGTACCAAAGTTGCTTCGTTCTGCCTCTGACAGTGCATTCATATCAACATTAAGTCCATCAATAAGAAATGCTATGGCAATCAGAATACCTCCGCCTACAACGAAAGGTAACATATGTGATACACCATTCATAAGCTGTGTATATATCTTATGTCCAATTCCGCCGCCTTTCTTTGCTGATGTGCTTTCCTTCTTCTCAGAAGTTCCTGCCTTATATACAGGTGCATCTCCTGCAAGAGCTTTCTTTATAAGTTCATCTGCTTTATTAATTCCATCTGAAACCTGACACTCAATTACTTTCTTTCCATCAAATCTCTCCATTGGAACCTGTGCATCTGCTGCTACAATAATACATTCTGCTGATTCAATATCTTCATCTGTCAACACATTCTTAGCTCCGCCAGAACCTCTTGTTTCAATCTTAATTGCACATCCAGCCTTAGCTGCTGCCTTCTCAAGTCCTTCTGCTGCCATGTAAGTATGTGCAATACCTGTCGGGCAGGAAGTAACTGCAAGAATCTTAGCCAGCTTGTCATCTTCCTTTTCAAGTCTTTCATCTATACTCTTAGCTTCCTCATCAGCCCCATCAATAATTTCAAGGAATTCCTCCGGGCTTCCGGCTTTCATAAGCTTTGCTACGAAATTCTCATCCATAAGAAGCACTGATAACTTACTTAACACATCAAGATGTACATTATCCTTAGTATCCGGCGCTGCAATAAGGAAAAGAACCTTTACCGGCTCATCATCAAGCGATTCAAAATCAACTCCATCCTTAATAATCATTGCTGCAAGTCCTGGTGCATTAACAGCACTGCATTTGCCATGAGGAATTGCTATTCCTTCTCCTACACCTGTTGTACTTTCTTCTTCTCTTGCATATACTTTAGCCTTGTAGCTTTCGATATCATCAATCTTTCCGCTCTTTGCCATAAGTTCTACAGCCATATCAAGAGCCTCACTCTTTGTCTTAGGAGCAGCATTAAGATTGATACTTCTCTTATCAAGTAAATCTGTAATTCTCATAAAATACCTCCATTCATTACATTATCCCTTGCAGGTAACCTCCACCCGCTTTAATACCTCTGAAATCTCTCTTTTTGTTGCTAGATTTTCTGAAAATGCACTGGCACTTCCTGTTGCAACGCCCATCCGGAATGCATCTTCATAATTGCCTGTCTGAAGATACCCCGCCATAAATCCTGCAACCATTGAATCACCTGCACCTACTGAATTCTTAAGCTCGCCCTTTGGTGCATCTGCTTCATATACGTTTCCATGTTCATCAATAAGAACTGCGCCTTTTCCACCCATCGATATAAGCACATTGACAGCTCCCATATTCTGCAGCTTCCTTGCATATGGAATAACCTCTTCCTTAGATTCAAGCTTAACACCAAATATATCTCCAAGTTCATGCTGATTAGGCTTGATAAGAAATGGGTGATATTCAAGGACATTAAGTAAAAGCCTGCTTGTCGCATCAACTATGATCTTAACATCTCTTCCCTGTAGTCTTTCCATTATTCTTCTGTATATATCGTCTGATATACATGAAGGAATACTTCCTGCAAGCACAAGAACATCTCCACTTGAAAGTCTGTCAATCTTACTTACAAGAGAATGGAGATTATCTTCTGATATCTGAGGTCCCATTCCGTTAATCTCTGTTCCATCTATGTTCTTAATCTTCATGTTTATTCTTGAAAAGCCATTATCAATCTGAATAAAATCTGTATTAATGCCATACTCTGATACCATGTCACATATCTGTTTTCCGGTAAACCCGGCTACAAAACCAAATGCTGTTGTATCAAATTCAAGATTATTAAGAACTATCGAAACATTAATTCCTTTACCACCTGGAAGCATATGCTCATATGATGTTCTGTTCGTCATCCCCAGTTCAAAACTCTTAACTTCCACTATATAATCCAGTGACGGATTAAATGTTACTGTATATACCATTGTCTCTCCTTTCTGGCTTCACGACCTTTTTGTTATAATTATAATACAATCATATCCATTCAAAATCAATCATATTCATCCACAAACTTTTAGATTATTTTTGTGCATTTTTAACAAATTATCATCAGAATGCTTTCCCTAAATATACATTGTGTATTAACTTCATAACTTTCAGTATCGGTCAAAAACCAAAAAAATATGCCAGAACTTCAGACTCAGCCAAAGTTCCGGCATATTAGTATTATATATTATTATATTAATGTTTTCCCTTAAGAAGTGGTGATAATGGCTTATATATAAGCATTGATATTCCCACGTCAATAAGTCCCTTGACTATTGTAAAAGGAAGATTAAAGCATATCAGACACTGCATGATTGATTTCATAGATGGAATTATAGCCTGATACAGACTTAATATTACCACCTCTGGCATTGCCAGTTTATAATACACAGGATACACTATTAAATAATTCGAGAACACACTGAATACACCCATTGCCACGGCACCGCATAAACCGCCAAGCAATGCTCCTGTCTTAGACCTTTTCTTCTTATAAACAATTCCTGCTGTAAACACGAATACGGAACCGAGTATAAAGTTAGAAAGTTCACCAACAAGCATGCTCTGTGAAGCCGCCAGGTGTACAACATTCTTAATGAGACATATTATAATACCTGCCACCGGTCCGAGTGCATAAGCACCAAGCAACGCCGGAAGATCCGAAAAATCAAACTTGATAAATCCTGGCATAATAGGAATCGGTATCTCCAGATACATAAGAACTACTGCTACCGCTGAAAGCATACCCGTCACTGCTATCGTTCTCACATTACTCTTAGTATTAACATTACTCATTGCTTTTATTCTCCCTTGTATTCTGTAATATTATTCTGCCTCCTTAAGGTGCATCTTTTTTGATGCATGCTCCATAGCTTCAACAAGAGTTCTCATATCACTAAGTATCTGTGTAGTTCTTTCTTCACCAAGTTCAGCAATAACATTACCATAATATTCTCTGTTATTGTCCTCTCTTTTTTTCAAGAAATCCCTTCCGGCATCAGTGAATACGAGATATGTACCATCTGTTCCTTTGCCATCATGTTTCCATAAAGCATAGCCCATGTCCTTAAGACTGCTTGCGATTGCCGATGTCTGTGGAATTGATATTCTCATAAATGAAGACAAATCCTTAAGATATGTCTTATCCTTGCCATCAATGCAATCTTTCTCCATTACCTTGAGTGCAATATAATCTGCCAGCTCAAGACCATTGTAAAAATTCTTTCTTCTCTCCTTATCCATCAGGAACCTCTGAAATATAAGTTCTGTAGATAATTCGAAGCTTTCAAAACTATTGTTCATGTCCCTATCTCCTCTCTGTTTTAAAATAATGATTCGATAGATTTATATTACCAGAAAAATTCTTATATGTCTGTATAACAATCGTGAACAATTGTTAAAAAGTTATAAACTATGGATTACAGCATTCCGCTGCCGTATATCCTGCTCCAATAAGTTCTTCCTTTTCCGCATTAGAATATAATATATTTCTGCTTCCTATCTTGTCTGCGTTCTCACAATCAGGCCTATGAATTGTCATTGTGCCATTATTTATAATATATTGATAATCCCGTGTGACTTTAGCAAGATTAAGATATTCGCCTGTATATGTTGATTTTCCTGTTGAATAATCAAAGCTGATGCCAGGCTGGGCATTATATAAGAAAACATTAAAGCATATTCCTGCTCCATCATCCTCAACAGAATAAGCTTCCATAAGAACTCCTCTGCACATAAGTTCATCACTCTTATATATTGGAGTAACTCTCAACATCACATGATTAGAAGTTCTTTCTATATATCTTGCAATTATGACCTCATATACATTCATATTATTACTCATAAAAGGACTTGCTGTGATGATATTTCTTTTTTCAGTATAAGCTCCACTCAAAAACCTTGCAATACATGAAGTTCTTTTCTGACTGTATCCGTCACCATCTATGCATTCATATTTCTCGCTGTTCCAACCTGTTGGATAATTATCACCCATGCTGTCTTTTTTCTCATCATCTTCAGGCATAGTTTCTGTTCCTATGCACCCCATAGTTGATGAAACTCTTTTAAGAGTATCCAGAGCCGCATACTTAACATATGCTTTTTTTGTCAGCTCTTTCTCTGTAAAATACGGCTTATTACCGTTAACCTCTACATATGCCTTAGTTCCATCATATTGCTGTACATTTTCATAATCAAACTGCACACTCTTGGTAATAGCATCGCCTGATGAAATATTATTAAACAGCTTATATCCGCCAAATACTATCAACGCAAGTACCGCTAACCCAATTATTATTTTTTTCATTTCGTATCACCCTTCTTCATTCCTGGTATCTGTGCCAGAATAACCGCTGTAAACACAAGTACACACCCCATTATCTCTTTTGGTTTTAACAATTCCCCAAGTACAATCCATCCGGCAAGCACTGCAAACACTGATTCAAGACTCATGACAATAGATGCCACCGAAGGCTGTGCATATTTCTGTCCAACCATCTGAAGTGTATATGCTATACCGCCTGACAATACACCTGCATAAAGTATCGGAATAAGCGCAACTTTAATTCCTGCAAATGTAACATTTTCCGTAAATATCATAGCAAATGTTGAAATAATTGCAATAACCATAAATTGTATACAGGACATTTTCATGCTGTCAGCACTTGAAAATTTATCAATAACCAGAATGTGTGTTGTAAAGCATATTGCTCCCAGGAACACAAGGACATCTCCAAGATATATTCCTGATACACCACCAGACATACATAAAAGATACATTCCGGCAACGCATCCTGCAACAGAAACGCCGGTTATCCAGTGCATTTTCTTACCCATAAAAACCGAAACCACTGAAACCATAACAACATACGTTGCTGTTATAAAGCCAGACCTTCCTGATGCCGCAACGCCTTGTGGATATACACTTATTCCATACTGCTGAAAAGTCATTGCTGCAAATAAAACAATTCCACATATTATGCCCGCACCCAGTGGCCATGTCTGTAAATGGCTTTCATTTTCTGTATTAATCACTTTCCCTGAATTATTTCTTTTATCCAACACATTTTTAATTACAATTACGACTGCCAGAAACAGCGCTCCTACTATAGACCTTGCAGCATTAAATGTAAATGTTCCAACTGCTCCTGCACCACTTGTCTGTGCAACAAATGCCGTCCCCCAGATAAATGCAGTAAGAAGCAGTATCAGGCTTCCCTTTATATTATTCATTACTCTTACCCTTATTAATATATTTGATACCTGTAAATGCACCTATAAGAATAACAAAACCTACAATAAGAGGAATAACAGGATTCTGTACAAATCCTGCAATAACATATGTCACACAAGAAATAACTGCAACTACAATTACATATGGAAGCTGTGTAGACACATGATTCATATGATTACACTGTGCTCCTGCCGAAGCCATAATTGTCGTGTCAGATATTGGTGAACAATGGTCTCCACAGACAGCTCCAGCCATACATGCTGAGATTGATATAATCATCATTGTATGGTTCGTTCCTGAAAATGTATTTACAACAATAGGAATAAGAATTCCAAATGTTCCCCACGATGTTCCTGTTGCAAAAGCAAGGAATACCGCAACCAGAAATATAACTGCCGGCAGAATACTTAACCAGCCGCCCGATACTCCTTTTACAAGTCCGGCAACAAACTCCTTAGCGCCCAGACTGTCTGTCATTGCTTTGAGTGTCCATGCAAATGTAAGAATAAGGATTGCTGGTACCATTGCCTTGAATCCTTCCGGTATGCATGAGCATGATTCATTGAATGAAAGTACCCTTCTTACTGCATAGAACACAATTGTTATTATAAGTGCAAAGAAACTTCCAAGCATAAGTCCTACCGAAGCATCACTTCCTGAAAATGCATCAACAAAGCCTACTCCCTTGAAAAAATCTCCTGAATATAGCATTCCAATTATGCAGCAAACTATAAGTGTAATAATTGGAAACAGCAGATCTAACACTCTTCCGCGTCCCTTAATTACATCTTCTGTTGCGTTAGCATAAGGCCTGTCAGGAGTTGTATACAAGTCTCCCTTAGCTGCATTTGCTTCATGAACTGCCATCGAGCCAAAGTCAACCTTTAACGCTACAATAAGAATCATTGCTGCAATAGTAAATAATGCATAATAATTGTAAGGAATAGCCTTAATAAATATTCCAAAACCATCTTCACCCTCAACAAAACCTGTTACCGCTGCTGCCCATGAAGATATAGGTGCAATAATACAGATTGGTGCCGCTGTTGAATCAATAAGATATGCAAGCTTCGCTCTCGAAACATTATGTTTGTCTGTTACCGGACGCATAACGCTTCCAACAGTAAGACAGTTAAAATAATCATCAATAAATATAAGAATTCCAAGAAGCACCGTAACAAGCTGTGCTCCAACTCTTGTTTTAATATGTCTTCCAGCCCATTCTCCAAATGCTGCAGAGCCACCTGCTTTATTCATCATGCACACCATGATTCCCAGTACAACAAGGAACACCAGAATTCCTACATTGTAAGGATCTGACAATACTCCTACAAGACCATCTTCAAATATATGAAGAACTGATTTTTCAAAACTAAACCCGCTCTGGAATATATTTCCATAGAACAGTCCTCCTATTACAATTCCGACGAAAAGTGAACTGTAAACCTCTTTAGTAATTAACGCTAATATGATAGCAACCAGTGGCGGTATAAGTGCCCAAAAGGTTGCATACAGATTAGGTACATACTGAATAACTTCTTCCATTGTATCTCTCCTTAATAAATATGTATTTTACACTAATTGTATATTCTGCTTTCACTACATGTAAAGTATATAACCTGATAATCCTTTGCAATCTCGTCAAGAAGCTTCATAGCTCCCTTAATGTTATTATCATCAAGATTAACAAACGGATCATCAAATATAAGAAATGGTTTCTCCTCTTTATACATTGCCTCGACAAGTGCCATTCGCATGCATATTCCAACCAGATCCTGCTTCCCTGCACTAAGATATCCTATATCCCTTGGCATATTCTGTTCCATGACAGTAAGCTTTGTATCTGCATCCATACTGAATGTATCCGGTTCATATCCTGCAAGAATTTTGAAATATTTTCTAAACCCTGCCATAACAGGTTCCATATATTTAGCAGTAAATGACTGTTTTGAATCTTCCATTATCTGTTTAGTTAATTTTAACAGTCTTTCCTTTTTTATCTCATTTTCTTGCAAGATTTTCAGCTCATTAAGTTCTTGTCTGAAATTTTCACACTCTTCAGCCTGAATCTGAAGGTTTTCAAGCTGTCTGTTACACTGTGCTATCTGCTCTGAATAATTCTCAATCATAATATCAGTCTGCGACATATCAGCAGCAATATCTTCAAGAGAAACCTTGTCATCTTCATCCTCGCCTGCAGCCAATAAACTTATATCTGTGCCTGCCTCAAAATCATTCTTTGCTGAGACTGCATTTTCATACTCACTTTTAGCACGATAATATTCATCCAGCTTTTTGTCAAGTCTTCTAAGCATTTCTCCAACACTATCATCATCACTATAACCTTTCACATATGACTTAAGAAACTGTGTAATCCCGTCAATCTGCTTTTCATACTGTCTGCTGTAAGCCTCCTGCTTTGAAAGCTCATTGTTAATTCTTATAAAATCAGCAGTATCTCTCTTTATTTTTTCTATTGCAAGTGAATAATTACTGATATCATCCATACAAATAAAACTCTTTAAGAAATTCCTTATTCTGCTCTCAAGCAAACTTATTTCTTCATGTATTCCAGAATCATTCTGCTGCGCTTCCCTTACTTTCAACTCACGATAATTCTCTATATCATGACGTAACTTAGAAAGCTCCCATTCCATATTGTCCATGTTATATGCAATTCCATATTTTTCACAGAAACTCCTTACAATATCCTGCGTATCTGCAATGCTCTTCCTGTCAGCTTCAAGTTCAGACTCCATGGCTTTTAGTCTCTCAGCTGATTCCTCACTTATATTTCTAAATGTCTCATCATGCTGTTTTTTCTTTAAAGTACCAATTCTTCCAGATAAACCACTTATAAATATACCCACAATTATCAGTGTTATTCCAGCCACCATTACTTTAAACGAAAGAATCCCACCAATAACCGCTAAGATAACTCCTGCGACAATTCCCGTAACACTGTTATTCTTATATTCTTTCGCCTTGGCAAGCTTTGTGTTTTCATTTTCCCTCACAATTTCTAATTTAATTTCCTTGCCAGCAAGAGAATTCTGTTTATTCCGGGCTGCTATCCATCTGTCATGAATTATTCCTATATCTTCGTCAGGAACACCCTCTGCAAAGCGCTTTTTTAACTGATTCAGTTTTTTCTGCTCATCCTCTGACAGTCTGTTTTTTGAACACAGGTTTCTAAATTCATCAAGTCTGACAGCAAGCCCCTGATATTCATCAAGAACAGCATTATCAGGAACCCCTTGCCCATATATTTTCTGAAGTTCTTCGAATCGCCTTTTATCTTGCTCATCGACATGAGCCAGTCTGCCACTTAACTTTCCAGCATCATCAAAAATTTCAATCTGCTTTATTATCTCATTCTTTTCAGGAATAGTACCATTGAAATATTCTTTCATATGTTCAAAAATATTCTTTTTATTGTTACATTCCTTTAACAATAACTGATACTTTTCCTTCATTGCCTGAACATCTTTTTTTGCACTTAAAACCTTCTGCTGTTCCTGCAGCTTTTCTTTACAGGCTTTGAGATTTTCTCTTTTCTCACACAATTCATCTCTTATCTTAGTCTGCTCATCAATAGTCTTATCAATTTCTGCATAATTATTAATCTGAGCTGTCAGCTGTGTGATTTTTGATTTTCTTTTTGCAATAGAACCTGTAACCCTTGTACTCGTTATATTGTTAAGTTCTGCCGTAAGTCTTGCCACAGCAGTTTCAAAATTATTAATATCATCTGTATTATCTGCAAGATTTCCAATCTTAGCATTTATGCTGTCAGTAGTTGCCGTAACACAATCACTCTGACCTATAAACACAGTTCTCTCAAAAGATTGTGCATCTATCTTAAATAATTCATCTCCTATATCAGAAGAAAAATCATTACATTCCATATTTGTGTCTTTTCTTACAAGCAGAAATTCATCATCTGCCTGTTTCTTTCCAAATACTCTTCTAAGTGAATAAACAACATCATTTACCTCAAATATAATTTCACCGCCATATACTCCTTTCTGCCACGGCATATAACGGTTCCTTTCCTTGTCTGCAAGTTTCTTCTTGCTTTCGTTCTTAAAACCATAAAACATTACCCGGATAAATGCAGCCAGTGTACTTTTGCCCCAGCCATTATCCTCACATATGGTATTACATTCACCAGAGAAATCATATGTAACATTATTCAGTTTTCCAAAATTCTCAATTGTACAACTGATAAGTTTCATCAGCCTATCTCCTCTCCCTGTAATGCCTGTAGTCCATATCTTATAATCTCAGCCTTATCCTGTTCACTAATATCATTTCTTGCCATAACATTTCTTATATATTCACCTTTAAGCGACATATCATGCTCATATAACATATAATCAATATTATATATAGTATTGTCCTTTATCTTAAATGCATAGAATTTTCCCTCAAACTGCTTCCCCAGGTAATCCGTGTTTTTTTCACATTCAACATCAAGAGCACCTGTAAGTTCAACTTTAACAAGACTCTCTTTAGTATATCCTGACATTTCAAGAAAGCTTCTTACACGCTTCTCTATTTCAAATGTGTTTTCACACCCTGTAACATTGACCTGTGCAACATAAATATTTCTTCTTGCAAATGGAACAAAATATGTATCAGAACTGCCAGAGGTTTCATCAATATCAAGCACTACAAAACCATGCTCTCCAGCCTCATCAAAGCCCCTTCCCTCAAGGCATCCCGGATAACAATACACTCCTCTGGCATCCAGCCTGTCACTTGAATATTCATGTACGTGTCCAAGTGCAAGATAATCAATTCCACGGTTTCTTAAATCCTTAAGACTTATTATCTGTGCATTATTCTTAGAAATGTGAGAAGCCTCCTGCCCATGCAGTACAACAATATTATAATTGCCTGCATTGAGAGAAAGGCTTCCATATATCTTACCCGCATTATCACTGTCAAGTTCCACGCCGGTAATAACGATATCTTTTGTAATACCACCATTATTAATTATACCGGCATTGTAACTTGTCCATTCTTTTCCAAACATACGAAGATTAGCAGGAATCTCATCCAGATATGATACAAAGCTTCCATTGTCATGATTACCCTGCAGATAATAAAATGTAATACCCGGATTATTAATTATTATATTATATACTTCTTTCTTTGCTCCAACTGATATGTTCCTTGTATCAAACAAATCCCCCGCAATTATAATAACACCGATACACTCCTTCACAGCATATCCAACCATATCCTTAAAAGATGCCAGCAGCTCATTTCTGCGTTCTCTTGCCTTATCTTTATCAAGATTAGCCGTCATCGCTGAATCCAGATGAATATCTGCACAATGCAAAATCTTCATATCTTCTCAACCTCAACTAATACATACTAATTAATGTGTAGAATACGCTCCTTCAACATGAACACTCTCTGTTGTTTCATTCTGGATATATATTCTGTATGAACCACTCATTGTCAGCTCAAATATGTGTGAGTCATTGCCATTGGCAATAATATATCTCTTCGAACCATCAGGCTGTATAATTCCCGCTCTTACGCTATGAAATGGTTCCACCGAAAATACACTTAAAACTATCCTCTGTCCAGAAGATGCATGAAAGCTTGATGTTGACCTCCTTACCCCGGCATATACATCCCATGAGATTGTACCATTTGAAGCACATGGCATTATTTCATCAGGATTAACATCTTCTTCATACACATCTGTAACCGCTGGATTTTCATAATCAGCAGCCTCATAATATTCTGTTTCTAATACCTGTAGCTCTCTTTTTTCATCAGCAGTTGCCTCCGCAACCTTAACTGATGTTTCAGTTACGGTTGTAGCTGCTCCCGCCACCATAACAGAACTCATAGCAACAAATAAAGTCAGTATAGCTGCTGCAACAGCCATTGGTCTTTTCTTAACATTATAACTCTTCATAACATGCTCCATTCTTTCTCTTAAACTGCTTTTATTTTCATACAGACTTGCAGACAGCATGTCATAAAGATTATTATTTCTCACAGCAAGATTAAATATTGTTTCATAATATTCATGTAATCCATTCTCTGACATACATACAGAATAGTCACATGCATACTCAGCATATTTAATAAATCTTCTGTAAAAAATCCATATAACCGGATTAAAGAAATTAAGTATACTTGCCACCGCAAGAAGATATCTGAACCATATATCATTATGAACCACATGTGTAAGTTCATGTGCAAATACAACTCTCATCTCTTTCTCAGAAAAATGATCTGCATTAACAACAACACACGGTCTGTGTATTCCTGTCACATATGCAGTAGTTGTTCTGTATGACTGCCTTAATGTAATTTTACATTTCCCAAGTCCCATCTGTTCTTTTATCTCATAGAAAATCCTGTTCATCTCCTTATTACAGGCAAATGATTCTTTCCTTATTGATAAAATTCTGAATCTCTTAAACACATAAATCATTATTGCAACAGCCAGACCTGTTATCCACACAATAGCAACAGCTCTTGTCACATTAATAATAAGCGGTGATGTATCAAATGCGTAACCATTCCACACGAACCTTAAGTGGTCAATCATTCTTATCGCGTAATACATTACCGGAATTATCCAGAACAATACAACAACTTTTCCAAGTCTGTATGACATATTAAGATATCCTGTCTTATCAAGTAAATATGAAGTTATAAGCCACGCAACAGTTAGCACACTACCCGTAAATGTAGTTATGACAATCATGTAAAATAAATCTGTCCATAGCATAATCTGCTGCACTCCTAAGTTAAATATATAAATCCGACATATTAATAAATATATCACATTTTTATATAAAAACATAGAACTTCTTTGTATAAAATGGTATACTTAATTCATATTTATTGTTCGTATTAATCATATACACAGAAGGGAGTATTTATGCAATATAATGTCAAAAAATGGGGGATTCTCCCCGATGGTACAATGTGTCATATTATTCAGCTTTCATATAATGGCATATCGCTTTATGTTTCAGACTACGGTGCAACATTCCAGTCAATGTTCGTAACTGATTCATCCGGCACACAGCACGACATAATCCTTGGTTATGATACCCCGGAAGAATATTATTATGACCAGCAGAACTTCGGTGGAACAATGGGCCGATTCGCCAACAGAATTGCCGGGGCATGCATAACTCTTAACGGTAAAGACTGGCACCTTCCTGCCAACGAAGGTAATAATACTCTTCACAGCGGACACGGCTTCAACAAATGTATGTGGCAGTATGATGTTAATCCAGATGCTCTCATACTCACACTTAACAGCCCGCATCTGGAGAATGGATTTCCCGGTAATCTTAAAGTTACCCAGACAATTACTATTACTGACAGGAATTCAATACTTGTGCATTATGACGCAGTGTCAGATATGGATACGGTATGCAGCTTCACCAATCATAGTTACTTTAATTTTTCCGGAGTAAAGAATGTCTGTAATTATATAGTATCTATAGGAGCAGATTGCTACACCCCTGTAGACAGCAGCAATATCCCCACAGGTGACATTCTGCCTGTTGAAGGAACAATGTATGATTTCCGTAATCCAAGAAGAGTTGGAACAGATTATATTGATATCAATTACGTTCTCTCTGATGCATATGAATATGCCGCTAAAGTAACCGACCCAGAAGCAGGCATAAGCATGTCTGTAAAGACCAGTTTCCCAGGATTGCAGCTGTATAACGGTAATTATATAGGTAACTGTACCGGTAAATACAATATGCCATACAACGATCAGCATGGCATATGTTTTGAACCTCAGTTTTTCCCTGACTCAATGCATCATAATAACTTTCCGTCCCCTGTTCTTAAAGCCGGAGAGCATCTTGACAGATATATAGAATACATTTTCTAAACAGAAACTGCATTACCAAAGTGCACGACGCAAAAAAGAACCGCCCCTGAAATCAGGACGGTTCTTTTTAATCTAAAAGCATATCTAACCTTTAACACCACCAAGTGTAACACCTCTTACAATGAACTTTGAAAGACAGATATACACTATAATTACCGGAACAATAGCAAATGCTATCATCATATATACCTGACCCATATCAAACTTCAGGAAATCCGCACTACGAAGCTGTGCTATCAACAAAGGAAGTGTTTTCTTACTTGCCTTGTTAATAAGGAGTGAAGGTATAAAATAATTATTCCATGATGATACGAAAGTAAATATCATCTGAACAGCCAATGCCGGCTTCATAAGAGGCAGAACAATCTGGTTAAATATTCTGAACTCTTTTGCGCCATCAATTCTTGCCGCCTCTATAAGTTCCATTGGAAGCACACTGTCCATATACTGCTTAATAAAGAAGAATACAACAGGCGCTGCGACCGAAGGAACAATAAGTGGTATGTAAGAATTGAGAAGATTCCAGTCTCCCATCATCTTAACAAATCCAAGTGCTGACACCTGTGTTGGCACCATCATTACAAGAAGAATGAAAGTGAATGCAAACTTCTTTAACTTAAAGTTATATGCATGAATAGCAAATGCTGTAAGTGCTGAGAAATACACTGACAGAACCGCTGAACATGCTGCAACAAACAAGCTGTTAAACATACCTCTGACAACAGGAATATTCTCATTAGCAAGAACATTCTTCATGTTGACTATAAATGACTTTCCCGGAAGGAATGAGAATCCCTTCTGGATATCAGGGTGTGATCTTGTTGTATTAATAATAAGTACATAGAACGAGAAAAGGCACAAGAATGTTATAAGAATAAGCACGATATAACATAACACTCTCTCCGTTGTAAGTATTATCCTGTCTTTCACTCCAGCATTAGTGCCTTTAATATCGGCACTTGCAGAGGCTTTACCTGAATTACTCATATTACTTCGCCTCCTTTGCTTTTTTCTTCTTAGCTTTTCTTATTCCTGCCGCTTCCATATCCTTTGTTATATAATTAAATACAAATATACTAAGTACCGCTGTTACAATAAACAGAATAACTGAAAGCGCACCTGCCATACCATAATTCTTACTATAAAGATGCTTATTAAGATACATGATAACCGTCATACTTGTTCTATCCGGATTACCATTACCATTAGTAAGAATCTGAGGAACATCGAACATCTGGATTCCTCCAATCAGTGATGTAATAAGTGTGTATGCCAGAATAGGCTTAATAAGTGGAAGTGTAATCTTTCCAAATATCTGTCTTGAATTAGCACCATCAATTCTTGCTGCTTCAAAAAGACAAGGATCAACGCCCATGATGGCAGCCATAAGAATTATTGTTGTATTACCAAACCACATAAGGAAGTTCATAAGAGCAATCAATCCTCTTGCTCCTGCTACCTCTGCAAGGAATCTATATGTAGGCAATCCCATACTGTTAAGCATGTTATTGATTGGTCCCTGATCTGCAAATATTGCGTAGAATAACATGGCAAATGCAGATGCCATAATCAAATTAGGCATATAGATTATAGTTTTGAAAAATCCTGTACATTTTAATCTTAATCTAAGATCTGTAAACCATGACGCCAGAAGCAATGATATAAGAATCTGTGGAATAAATCCCATCAGCCACATTATCATTGTATTCTTCAGATAGAGCAATGTATCACCGTTAAACAGTATGGCTTTGTAATTGTCAAATCCAACGAACTTAGGTCCGACCTGCATAAGTCCAACCATATAGTTCTCAAAAAAACTATTATAAAATGTAGAAATCAGTGGTATTAATGAAAACACAATATATACTGCAAAGAACGGTATAAGAAATATGTATCCCCATTTTGCATAGCTTACAAACTTTTTCTTCTTTTTATTCATACATATCTCCATTCCTGCCATATAAAAAGGCACAGCCATATAACATACTTATTATAATGACTGTGCCTTAATGACTAGCAATTACTAATTACTTTGAAAGGTTTGGATATTTCTCAATAGCTGCTTTATAGAAGTTATCAAGAGCCTTATCCTTAGTTACATTGCCATCGAAGTAATCCTTCATAGCCTTCTGGAATTCTTCGTTAAGACCCTGGTCATAAGAAGAGATATTCTTCATGCTGATCTTAGGAGCTGACTTAGCAAATAACTTGATATGATTCTGACCACCAAGGAATGCTGACTTGAAGTCGCTGTTAGCAATCTCATTCATACCTGATGTTGTATTAGTGTAATCCTGAGTATCTTCTGTAATCTTCTTCATTGTAGCCTTATCACAGCAAAGTGTCTTCATAACATCTTTTACAAGGTTAGCGTTATCTGTTCCTGCTGCTGCACAGATCCATGTACCACCCCAGTAGTAGCTCTGTGGACCTTCACATACTGCATAGTCGCCGTAGATACCGTTACCAACTTCTTCCTTACCACCTTCCTTAACAGGAGTAGCAAGCGAGTTACCTAAAAGTGTAAAGTTAATTCCCCATGTTGAGTAGAAGAATCCGAATACCTTACCAGAAGGTCCCTGATCTGCTGCCCATGTTGAATCCCAAAGAGATGACTTATTATTATAGCCCTTATCTGTATATTTCTTAGTCTGATCAACCCACTTCATAATGTTATCATCAATAACAATCTTGTTATTAGAATCAACCCAAGGAGCTGATACATTGTTAGAGAATACTCTGTATGAATCATCATAACCTGAAAGCATCTTGTAGCCCTTAGCAGCAGCCTGTTCAGCTACCTTATCAAACTTATCCCAAGTTGAAAGTGCTTCCTGAACCTTATCCGGATCATCTGTTCCAAGAACATCCTTAGCAATAGAACGTCTGTAAGCAAAGAGTCCTGGAGTTGCCTGCCATGTTGTAGCCTTAAGTTTTCCTTTGCTGTCAGTTGCGATATCCTTTGTGTACTGATACATGTCCTTAAGGTCATCATCTGTAAGGCCTACATCTTTTACATCAAGTGTGTAATCACTGTTAACATACTTTAAAGCATAATCAGCTTCGATAAGGAACATATCAATCTTATCATCTGCTGCTGCATCCTTCTGCTTTAATAATGCAGCATCAAGAGCATTCTGATAAGCGTTGTTTTCGTTAGGAGTAATTACCCAATTTACCTTAACATCTGAAGGAACATTCTTATAATATCCTTCAAATCTGCTCTTAAACTCTTCGTTCCAGCAGTAAATGTTAAGTACCTTACCCTGTTCCTCAGGCTTAGTATTAACTGCTGCCGAACCACCATCCTTTGATCCACAACCTGCTAATGTGGAAAGCACCATCATTGTGCCAAGTGCCAGACTTAATAATCTCTTTTTCATAAAAAACCCTCCATAAATCTTAGACGACACCTTTAGTTTCCTATCTTTTTAATTGTTTCCCCTTCGATTAGTTCCGCATCTACAACAACCCTCTTTACTATCGTTGCCCTGGGATTCTCTATAGCACTTATAAGCTCATCTGCGGCAATCTTGCCGATCTCCCTGGTGTTCTGACGAATTGTTGTAATCTTAGGATTTAACATCTGCGAGAATCTTGTTCCATCGTAACCTGCAACAGACACATTCTTCGGACTATGCAATTTCATATTCTTAATAGCATTCTTGCCCCCAACAACAGATAAATCATCTGGATAAAAAATACATGTTGGCGGTTCCTTTAATTTTAACAGCTCATATGTAAGCTTCTCAGCTTTTATCGAATCAAGATAGGTTGATTCTTTAATGTATTCATCTGGAACTTCTACCCCTAATTCACCCATTGTCTTATAAAAGGCTGCCAGACGTTCTTTCGTAACCTCTGATTCAACGTTTCCATAAATATAAGCTATCTTTCTGTGTCCCCTGCTGTACGCGTAACGTACTAATTCACTCATCCCTTTCACGTTGTTAGAATTGACCGATGTACTGCCATTGAAAATGTAGTCGATGGTCACAACTGGTAATCTCCCGTTAACCATTTCATAGATTTCAGGATTGCTGAAATCCTCACAAGCTACAAGCACGCCATCAAAATTCCTGTATAAACAGTGTTCGTAGAAAGTCATCTTCTTAGAGTGATTGCTTACAAATGTAATATCATACCCCTTCTTCTCTGCTTCATTCTTAAAACTCTCAAGAACCTCGGCAAAATACTCATGTGCAAGACCATTATTAAGAAGAACTCCTATGTTATATGAACGGTTCGTCTTAAGTGCTCTGGCTGCTGAATTCGGATAATATCCAAGTCTGTTAGCTGCCTCTTTAACTTTCCTGCGTGTCTCTTCACTGATGTCACTATGGTCATTGAGAGCTTTACTTACTGTAGCAATTGAAACCCCACATTCTACAGCAACATCTTTCATAGATACCATAGATTCATTCCTTTCATGCATTACTTAATCGTTTTCGTAGCTTTACTATAACTCATATCAGATATAAATGCAAGCACTTTTGTAAATTTTACTTATTTTCTTATATATCATTGTATTTTTTGTGCATTTCTACCAATTCTTATTCAAATTCAAAATAATCATTGATTTAATCCAAGCCTTAAAATATACTTATTACTATAAAATCAATATTAGAACTTGTACCTTAATGCACTTAATCGTTTTCTATAAATTATATGTGTACAGGAGGTATAATATGCAATTCGGTTTTTTTGATGACATCAATAAAGAATATGTCATAACTACACCAGAAACTCCATTGCCATGGATTAATTACTTAGGCTGCGAGAATTTTTTCAGTCTTAAGAGCAATACCGGCGGAGGATACTGTTTCTATAAGGATGCCAAGCTGCTCCGACTCACAAGATATCGCTATAATAATTCTCCTTTAGATAACAACGGTCACTACATTTATATTAAAGATGAGGATACCATATGGAATCCTGGATGGCAGCCATCCCAGACACCAGTTGAGGATTATACATGTCGTCACGGACTTGGATATACAGTGATTTCTTCATCCAAGAATGACATTAAAGCTACACAGACTGCTCTCGTTCCTATTGGAGATAATTGTGAACTTGATAAACTTACTATTAAGAACACAGGAAATTCTGTTAAACATTTATCTGTATATTCTTATATAGAATTCTGTTTATGGAATGCAGTTGATGACTGCAACAACTTCCAGCGTAACTTCAGCACAGGCGAAGTTGAAGTTCAGCCAGAGATTAATATTGGCACCGCTGCCATGTCAGCAATATATCACAAGACAGAATACCGTGAACGGCGTAACCATTATGCTGTTCATGCCGTCAGCACTGCTGCCAACGGTTTTGATACAAGCAGAGAAAGTTTCATCGGTACATACGGAAGTCCTGCAATGCCTAAAGCTGTTAAAGAAGGTACATCTTATAATTCTATTGCAAGCGGATGGTCACCTGTTGGATCTTTCAGAATCGATATTGACCTTGAGCCGGGCGAAGAGAAAGAATATGTATTCATTATAGGATATGCAGAGAACCCTGATGATAAGAAGTGGGAATCATTCGGAATCATTAACAAAGAACCTGCATATGCCCTTCTTGAAAAATACAACACTCCGGCAAAATTTGATACAGCTCTTGCTGCTTTAAAAGATTACTGGACTCATCTTCTCTCATCTTATATTGTTGACACAGAAGACAAGAAGCTCTGCCGTATGGTTAATATATGGAATCAGTATCAGTGCATGGTAACATTTAACATGTCAAGATCTGCTTCCTATTATGAGTCTGGAACCGGACGTGGTATGGGATTTAGAGATTCCTGCCAGGATTTACTTGGCTTCGTACATCTTATTCCTGATTCAGCAAGACAGAGAATTCTTGATATTGCTGCTACTCAATTTGAAGATGGAAGTGCATATCACCAGTATCAGCCATTAACTAAGAAAGGTAATTCTGATATTGGTTCAGGCTTTAACGATGATCCTCTCTGGCTTATTGCAGGAACAGCTGCATATCTTAAAGAAACAGGCGATTTCAGCATTCTTGATGAAAAGGTAGCATTTGACTGCGATACAAGTAAGGCACAGCCGCTTATGGAACATTTAAGAAGATCCTTTAATTATACAACTACTCATCTTGGACCGCATAAGCTGCCACTTATCGGAAGAGCTGACTGGAATGACTGTCTCAACTTAAACTGCTTCTCTTCTGCTCCGGGTGAATCTTTCCAGACTACCGGACCATCAGAAGGACCTGTTGCTGAATCGGTATTTATCGCCGGAATGTATGTAAAATATGGCAATGAATATGCAGACATATGCCACATAGCAGGTCTTACAGAGGAAGAAAATGCTGTACGTTCCCATGTTGATGACATGTATAAAGCTGTTCTTGATGCAGGCTGGGATGGTGAATGGTTCCTTCGTGCATATGATGCCGAAAGCCGTAAGGTTGGTTCACATGAATGTGAAGATGGACAGATATACATTGAACCACAGGGCTTCTGTGTTATGGCAGGTATAGGTGTCAAAGAAGGACTCGCACAGAAAGCTATGGATTCAGTAGAAAAAATTCTTGATACAAAGTACGGAATTATGATTTTACAACCAGCTTACAGGTCATATCATCTTGAACTCGGCGAGGTATCTTCTTATCCGCCTGGATACAAAGAAAATGCTGGAATATTCTGTCATAATAATCCTTGGGTATCTATTGCTGAAACCGTTATTGATGATAAAAACAGAGCATTCGAAACATACAAGAAAATATGTCCGGCATATCTTGAAGAGATAAGTGAGATACACAGGACTGAACCTTATGTATATTCACAGATGATTGCCGGCAAAGATGCCGCAAGCTTTGGTGAAGCCAAAAACAGCTGGCTTACAGGCACCGCTGCATGGACATTTACAAGTATATCTCAATATATACTTGGTGTAAGAGCTTCATTTGAAGGACTCACCATTGACCCTTGTCTGCCTGATTCCATTAAGAATCTGACAATTACAAGAAAATTCAGAGATGCTGTATATAACATTACTATCAGCAATGAGAAGCACGAAAGAGTTTCTTCTCTTATTGTCAATGGCAGTGAAATCAGTGGCAACACTGTTCCATATAATAAAGACACTAAAGTATATAATGTAACTGTTAACATCTGACAACTATACAGAAAGGAATTATTATGTTTGATAAGAACTTTTTATGGGGTACCGCCTCTAGTTCCTATCAGATAGAGGGAGCCTTTACCGAAGATGGCAAAGGTCTTTCTATCTGGGACACATTCTCTAATAAACCGGGTAATATTGCACATGATGAGAATGGCAACAAAGCATGTGACCACTATCACCGCTATCGCGAGGATATTTCACTTATGAAAAATCTTGGTATTCAGGCATACCGCTTTTCAATTTCATGGTCACGAATATTTCCTGATGGAATTGTTAAGGATTCTGACGGCAATATCCGCTACAACAAAGCCGGACTTGATTTCTATGATAATATTGTAAACTTCTGCCTTGAAAATAATATCAAACCATTCATAACGATTTATCACTGGGATTTACCTCAGGCACTCGAAGATAAAGGCGGATGGCTTAACCGCGAGACAGCTTTCGTATTTGCTGATTACGCTGAATTCATATGTAAACATTTTTCAGACCGTGTAACTAATATTGCTACCATCAATGAACCACAGATTATATCCGGACTCGGATACATGCTTGGACTTCATGCTCCTGGCAAGAAGCTTGACACAGTATCTGTCCTGTCTGTAATCCACCATCTTGCACTCGCTCACGGTCTTGCTGTCACTAAGATGCGTGCCGTTGCAAAACAGCCTGTAAAAATTGGTTTTTCCAGCACTGGCGGCCTATGCTATCCTTCAAAAGAATGTGACGAAGACATTGATGCTGCAAGAGCTGAATGTTTCAATATTGTTAAAGGCAACATGACATTTAACCACACTATATTCTGTGACATGACATGCCTTGGCAGATATCCTGACATTGCTGGTACAGAATTACATCTTGAACCTGGTCTTGAAAAAATCGGACATTATGAAGAACTGCCATTCGTAAAAAAGGGCGATATTGAACTAATACACCAGCCAATAGACTATCTTGGCATAAATGTATATAACGGACATGAAATAAATGCAGCCGGTTATATTAATAAAAAGCCCGGCAGTCCACGAACAGCTCTCGGCTGGCCTGTAACTCCCGGTGTTATGAATTATGGTATAAGATATCTGTATGAAAGATATAATCTTCCAATATATATATTTGAGGATGGACTTGCCTGCAACGATATCATAAGTCTTGATGGCAAAGTCCACGACAGCAACCGTATCGACTTTCTGACAAGATATCTCACAGACCTTGAGAAAGCCTACAAAGCCGGTGTCCCAATACTCGGCTACTTCCACTGGTCATTCACAGATAATTTCGAATGGCACAGCGGCTACGACCCAAGATTCGGATTAGTGTTCGTAGACTATGAAACACAACAGAGAATTCCAAAGGATTCCGCTTATTGGTATTCTGATTTAATTAAGAAGTCATCCAACTAAATATTGGTATTAATAAGTGTGCATGACGCCGTGGCATCTGTATATATGACATGTTCTCATGGATTCCTGCATCTAGTGTGAGTAAATGCCGCCATCTATAGAGTTTATTACATTGCTGGAAATCAAACGCGCTTCGCTTGAACGAGATTTCCAGCACTGAACTTTTATAGATAGCGGCATTAACTCACACACGATTCGGAATAAATCGAACATATCATATATACAGACGCCACGGCTGTTATTCACTTCATATACGGCAATTCATAAGGATACGCACTATATAGAAGTACCTCGGCGGTTGTACGTCCTCATGCCTATAACCCAATTTATTCATTTCTACGGTTATTAAAGTATACAAAATTATCAATAGCCGTAAATATATCATCGAAATTCTCTCTTGGAGCTGCGTCTATGTACGCTCTTAATATTGCATTTTCTTTCTCACCCTTGTAACGTCCGTAGAATATGTCATACAGGTTGTGTCCTCTGACATATTTTCTGATATTCTCCATGTTGTCTATGATGTCCTGTCTTGTCTCAATTGTTATGTTCAGTTTTTCTAACATTTTCTTAGTGCTGACAAGGCGATACAGGTATTCTTTATATTTGGCATATAATATGTCATAGAACTGGTCTACACTTTTTACAACGCCTATCTTAGTCATTATCTCGGGGTCAAGAAAATAATTCTCAAATGAATAATATTTTAATATAAGCACATTACGGTCTGTTACTCTTGGCAGATTGCCATAATCCTGCTTTGCACGCTGCCTGTAATAATTGGTAAGCTGGTCTCTTAAACGTTCAGCATCCTTACCATCTCCATCTCTTATCATAAGGAACTCATCCTTAAGATATAATGTATTTATATATTTCAGATTGGCATAAGTCTTGATGTTTGTACAACTGTTAGTTGCAATTATCGCTATACGATTGAGATTGCCATTCTCATCTATAACTTCTGAATAATATTTCTCCAGAAGTAGCGGCAAACGGCTTCTGTCCTGTTTTCCTTCCACTATAAATACAAAGCTCACATTCATAAGGTCATTAGCAGCATATCCAAGATCATCTAATATATCATCAATATCTGCCTCCGGAGTAACAACTGTATTATTATCTCTGTCGTTAACCACCTGACGAATCTGTCTTGTAGTAAAGTTAAATAACATCTGCGGTGAATGCGTGCAGAATATAACCTGATTTTTCCTTGAAAGCTTGTACAGAATTTCACTTGCAATCTTCTGTAACTGAGGATGCAGATATATTTCCGGATCTTCAATCAGAATAATGTATGGCACAGTACTTCCATATTCTGCATATGTTTCAAGCAGCGACAGAATATAGATACTGTTAAGACCATCAGAAAGGTCATTGACATCCCCATCAGTGTCACGCATTTCATTGTGAACAATTGTATCAACATGCATGAGTTTTTCTGCATCAAATGTAATCTGATAATGAATTCTTTCTCCAATGCCACCATTGTTCTTAAATTTTTCATTAAGTTTATTCTCAAAATTAGCCAGATTAAAATTAAACAGCTTATACTGCATAAGTCTCGCTGTTTCTAATAAAGATAGTTGTTCCGGTTTCTTGCGGTTAATGATTCCTATGCAATTAAAGCACTGATTACACATCCTATGCTTATCAAATATACACACGTTATCTTTAAGGTCTGCATATTCCGTTCCACCCTGCAGCATGATAAGATCTTCCTGAATTGATGACTTACGTCTCTCGTGGTCAACATAGAATATTCTGGGAAGGACTGTTTTTATATAAATATTGTTCTTCTTAACTCCGTCCCTGTACTTAATCTTACCATCACGGCTATATACATATTCAAATTCAAGAATACCATCCTTTAACGATGGAAGTTTATTGCAAAAATCCTTATACCACAAGTCATAATGCTTAAAAGAACTCACCTGTCCCTTCTGATACAATACAGCCAGATCCTCATCTTCAATACTGATGCGAACTGTAATGCTTATATTACCTTCGTTATCATTGAAATCTCTTAATGAAACTTCATAATCCCCGGTAACCGCTCTTATTGCGTCAAGAACCACACTCTTTCCTGCATTATTTCTGCCAACAAGAATCAGTACATCTTCAATATCATTAATCTCAAGTTCTCTGATTGATTTAAAATTTCTGATTAAAAGATATTCTATCCTCATACCTGTCCTCTGCCCCCTGATACATTTCTGCCAGCATATATTCTGGTGTATTATCATTAAATGTTGATATTCCTTTACCCGTATTAGGATTCTTTTTGGAATATACCATGTCAACAATGAATGCAACTATCAATGCCGCACACACTGCACCAACAACCCTCAGTTTAATCTTTCTGAAGAAATTATCAAGAAGCGGTGCAATAATATATACTATTGCAACTCCTCCAAGTCCAAATACCAAAAGACCTTCAGCACATATTCTTCCATTAAGGTTAAGAAAATATCCGTTATAATTCCACCATCTTCTTCCGCAGCTGATTTCCAGATACAGTGATGTAAAATATTCAACGAATCCACATAAAACTACTGATGCAAAGAATTCCACAACCGGCTTATTTCTTAATTTTTTAAGACATATCAGTATGAGTATTCCACCTGAACCATATATAGGAAGCCATGGTCCATGAAGAACTCCTCTGTTTACAAATGTATGTGACGATATCAGATGAAGCGTAACCTCCCATATCCATCCCACAAAACATAACGAAAAGAATATCAGTATAAGCGATGGTATTGAATAATTACGCATATACACTGTATTTTCAAGGTCAACTCTGTGTTCCTTAAGATTGAAAAGGCGGGCAGGATAGGCTTTTCCAACTGCTTCTGCTTTATTCTTACTCATACGAAGCATTTCCTTCTTTTTTTCTTCAAATTCCAGCTCTGCCTTGCTGTTAATAAGTATTATGCCAAATGTGTTGGCTAAAAATACTCTTAATTTCTTCAATCTTCCTATTCTCGAATTGTGGTAATCATCAAAATCAATCTGTGGCTGCGGACTATCTATAAGTTCATATACATCTGCGTATACATTTTTAAGCTGCTCTTCTGATGGTCTTTCATACAGATATGAATCATTAAGCCACTTAACCGCCTCCGGTTCTTTTTCAAGATATACTGCTCTTACATTTGCATAGAATTCTGCATAAAATGCAGCTTTATAAGGATTCACAAACAGCACTCCTACAACTCCTAACGTTGCCATTCCAATCACTGTCCAGCCAATGAATGATAATCCATACAGAAATGCCCTCCATTTGTAGCCTTTCATCATCTTTCTTGATAAGGTTATAGCCTCATTTGCCTTCATATCAGGATTCTCCGCGATAATGTATGGCACAAGCATGTATGAAAAATGCTTCACAAATATACCTACAATTGTAAGTGACCATAATATTTCATATACATTATTGACAATAAGCACCCACGATGCCTTCATCCATCTTTTTACCCGGAGAAGAAACATAAACTTTCCAGGTGGAACAGCATCATATGTGCGCGTTTCAAGCACTATTCTTCTTGATATAACAAGATAAGTTTTCTTGATAAAAAATGTTATAAACACATATACCATAAGTGCCACTATCAGAAGTATAAGCACTACTGCCCTTCTTGAACTTATGACTGATGATAGTGAATCCACAAATGTAAATACAATTCCACCTGATGTTATACCATTAACTAAAGATGCAAATACTCCTCTTGTTCTTCCCAATACCTTGGTTGCATTGTCTTTGGCCTCTGAAACCTTCGCATCAGACTGCGTCCTTCCAAAATCATCGTCACCCGTGATTACTGCGCCCATTGCCTGAACCACAGAACTTACAATCGAACTGTTAGCGACAGTATCAACATTTGCTTCAACCGATGCTGCACCCTGAATTTCATTGTTAACTGTTCCTAAACTTTTAAAGGCTTCCATTGTCTCTGTAAATTCAGAGCCAATGAAAGCCGCAAAAAGGCAGACTGCTACTAACAGCCAGTAATGTTTTTTTAAGTTCTTCTTAGCATTTTTAGCAAGTTCTTTTCTCTTAAAATCCATATTCCAACAATCTTCTTTACTTATTAAGTACAGTCTTGCGTACTACTCCAAGCGGATCTTTAACCATAAGTATGACAATCCATATGATAAGTCCGAAAGCTACCACTGATAAGCCCAAAAATGCGTCATTAAGCATATCTGATGATGCCGGAGTAAAATACTCTGCCCCCAGTTCAATATATTCCACAACTGCATCTACCATCCACATAAGTGATGCACCCCAGTACATAAGTGCAAGTGTTCCAAGCTTTAACTGCGAACGCTTGTCATTAGTATACCATATAATAGTAGTTATAACCGCTGCGAATACAGCTATAAGTAATGTCATAATTATCTCTCCAATCCTTTAACTTCTGCTTCCTTAGCTGCTTTCTTTTCTACTCCGGAAGCTATTGCTACCATGCCAACCCACACAGCTGTAACAACCACTGCCATGCCAACACCGGCAGTTGCCATCTCTTTAAGCATCTGCACAGCATCCTGAGCGTTGCCTGCTGCTGTTAAGAATGGAAAGAAAGGAGTAACTTCTCCATGCCATACATGCTCAAATGCAAGTAAAGCTGTACCACCCCAAAGCATATTGTTAAGCCACTTTAACTTTCTAGAAAATGGAAGTGCCTTTTCTTCCTTAACTGCTTCTACAGCACCTTCTGTCTCGCACGAACATATTTCCTTCTTCTCTTTCTTTTCAACAATCTTAGTTATCGCTGTTGTAACGATAGCTTCAGTACCTGGTACTATAAAACATGCCATATTAAATTCCTCCTGATTCACGATGCATTTTCATGTTCCAAAATGCATATATTTATATGTATTTTACCTATTTCACATTGGATTGTCAAACATTGTAAAATATACATTTTCACATATATTTTCTCTTTATTCCCTCTGCTGAATATGATATAGTAAAGCAGATGGGATTCACTTTGGAAAGGAGATGTTCTTATGAAAAAGAGCTTTAAAAGACTGTTAAGCTGCATATTTGTAATAACATTTTTCCTTATTGGCATGTGCCTCGACAGGGCTCGTGTGAATATTCCTGAAGTGAAATCTTTTTCTACATCAGAAGCTAAGGTATTCGCTACACCTGAGCCTTCTGTCAGTGATACCATGCCATGTACAACTGAAATGCTCGGACTTGTGAGAACATCAATCACCAATCTTACAGCAGACAGAAGCAGTTCCCGCAATGTATTACGCATATTCCAATTCTTACTTTGCGGTCTGTGTGCAGCTATCGGTATCAGTATCTATTTCAAATCGACAGGCGTAGTGCATGATTCTATCACATGCAGCACCACTGTCACTCTTAATTATATCCACCAGACTGACGGCAAAAAATAACAGATCATCATTAAATCAGAACATTTTCTGGTAATACATTATTTATGTATATTATTAATAATATTAAACAACTATATGAAGAGGCAATAAATATGAATATTTTAATGATAATCGGTATTATTCTGGGTGGAGGTGTATCTGTTGCATCCACCGTTGGAATAACTGTGGGTATTTTCGGAACCATTGTATATAAATTTTACAGAAAGCTTCGTTTCGGAATATCTATGTTTGACTAAGTTTGAAAGGATGAATAATAATATGTTAGGTAATATAACAGTAGGTATCGTCATTGTTCTTGCTGTTGCTGCCTGTGGACTTGGTGTGTGGCTTGACAGAGCCAAAACGGAAAGTCAGGACAACAACACTGACGCACAGTCTAAGAATTAAATGATAAAGGCGGTCACATCAGATTCTGTTCTGATATGACCGCTTTTCTTACCACTTTTAAACGCTTTCACGGTATCTGTTAAGCAAATCTTCAATTCTCATATTAATATTTTCAGGAAATGTTGCATCATTTCCGATTTTAACCCACAAATCAATGTTCTTATATTTCTTCTCTCCCATTGTATTATGTCTGTCCTGCTTCGAAGATACTTCTATCTTTACCATTGTACGCTTCTGCTCAAGTATCGGAATAAGCACATAATATAATCTGTCATCTTTAAATGATATGTATCCCGCTTCTTTTCCCGAACGAGTCATTAAATACAGTCTATGCTTTTTTATTCCTGCCGGAAACAGCTTCATTCCAGCTTTGATAAATCCAGATTCAGGTGACATTTCAAGCATTGCTCCGACATAAAATACATTTGCAGCATCATCAATTGATGTAAGAATATTTCCCAATGTATCTGATGTTGCAGTAAACTGCTGTGCTAACAGATATGCAAGTTCTGCCTGATATATGATTTTGTATTCTGAATCATGCACTCTTCCTGTTTCTTCATCAATTCTGTTAAGAAGTTCCTCACTACATTCATATATACTGCGCAGAAACAACTTAAAATCCTCATCTGGCATCCACATATATCTGCCTCGTGCAACCTTAAATCTTCCAATGTTGTTGCCATTGTAATCTTCAGCATAATGATACACATTGCGTTGGCAAAAGGCATGTTCATTCTCTGGAGCTGTAAAATCATATTCTTCATTTTCCTGATCAGTGCCATAATATTTCTCATCATATTCGGAATATTTATAATCATATTTATAGTTACTCTTCAATGATTCCTGCCCAGTCTGATTGAAAAGAACAGTATATGCTTCATTAATTTCATATGCACTGTATCTATATACATTTTCTTTGTTTGATTTATCTCTGTTTAGCACAGCATCCGGATGCACCATATGCATAAGCCGTCTGTACCGCTTCTTCAATTCCATCTTAGTAATATCTGATCTGACATCAAATATTTTATATGCCTGCTGAACCGTCATAAATACTGTATTCCTTCTACATTTTTTCTAAGTTATCATACACCATTTTTAAAAATTTTACTATTTTTATTATTCCTGTTGACAGTTATATTGTTATAGTGTACTATTGTGCTAGTACACAGGTACGCGTCATGTGTACATTACCTATTACAGGAGGAGGGATTATGGACTATAAGGCTAATATACCAATTTATCTTCAGGTAATCGATGATATTAAAAAAAGAATTCTTACCGGTGAGATTAAGCTTGGCGACAAGCTTCCATCAACCAGGGAACTTGCCGTACAGTACACGGTCAATCCTAACACTGCTGCAAGAATATACAATGAACTTGAACAGTGTGGTCTGTGCTATACCAAAAGAGGTCTTGGCACATTTGTATCAGAGGATGTGCATCTGATTGATACATTAAAGGCAGAACTTTCCAGTGAAATGATTGAGACTTTCGTTTCCGGAATGACCAGCCTTGGTTTTTCTAAAGATGAGATTATTAATCTCATTAAGAATTATCACGAATAAAATATGGAGGGATTTAATTATGCTGCAATGTAAAAATGTTACTAAAAAGTATATGAAGATGACTGCCGTTAATGGTGTTTCCATCGACTTCATGCCTGGCAGAATATACGCTCTGCTCGGCTCTAACGGAAGCGGTAAAACAACTTTAATGAAGATGATAGCAGGTCTGGTAAAACCCACTTCCGGGGACATCACTCTTTCAGGTGTTCCAATAGGAGTAGAAACTAAGAAACACATAGCTTATATGCCTACTGAAAGTTATTTTTATAACTATATGAGCTGTGCTGATATTGGAAAGTATTATGCTGATTTCTTTGAGGATTTCTCACTTGACCAGTACTACAACTATCTTAATGAGATGAAGCTTACGCCTGACATGAAAGCCAGCAAGATGTCATCAGGAATGATGGCTAAGCTTAAGCTTGCTGTTAATCTTTCAAGAAATGCATCTGTTATTATGCTTGATGAACCACTTAACGGTGTTGATATTGTTGCAAGAGAGCAGGTTATCAATGCGGTAATCAGCAAGGCTTCACCTGATAAGATTATCATCATGTCGAGCCACCTTGTTGATGAGCTTGAAGCTGTTATTGACTACGCAGTATTTATCAAAGACGGTGTGATTGTTTCACAGGGAGATGCTGAAAATTTACGAACAGCTTCGGGCATGTCAATCGTTGACCAGTACAAACGCATTTATGCATATTAAAAGGGGGAATCTTCAATGTTAAAATTAACAAAATACGAATTGAGAAAGAATCTTCTCGGTATAGGAATCGTGGCAGGTATTATCTGTGTACTTCAGGCTCTGTTTATGTTTTTCTGCCTGACTGAAAATATTAACTATACAAGCCTTTTCGGAGGACTTTTAATAATAGCTGCCTCTGTAAGTTATTTTATTGTATTTATATTTGGAGTTGTAACATATTATAGAGAACTTTCAAGCAAAAGCAGTTACCTGATATTCATGACACCTAATTCATCTCTTAGCATAATTACATCAAAGCTGCTCTATACACTGATTATTGGAATAGGAATTTCAGCAATATTCATCGGCTTTGGAGTTCTTGATATATTCATGATGGCTGGTGTCTTTGGTGATCTGGCTGACGCACTCAAGAATTTCTCAGAAATGTTAAAGATTATGGGTATTGATGTTGTCAATATAATTATTAATATTGTAGCTGGAATAATATCATTCCTTATAGCTTTCTTCTTCCTTATATCACTTGCATACTTTGCCATAACACTATCTTCAACTGCCTTGCAGAACAATAAGATTAAAGGATTTATCTCAGTTATATTATTCTGTGTCCTTGCATATGCAACAATTAAGATTTCTTCTTTGTTGCCTGAACTTTATAAGAATCCAGACAGCTTATCCCAGGCATTAATGTCAAGCCTTCCAGCTACCATATTCCAGTTATTAATGGTGGTTGCATGCACATTCGGAAGTGCCGTGCTTCTTGATAAGAAGGTAAGTCTGTAATTCGTATTCTCACGGGATGGGATGCCGGCAAAACCTACTAAAAGCTTCACAGGATTTAATCTAGTAGGTTTAATTCTTACAATTACATATGAATCTTGTTTAAAAGACCTACTAACTTGATGTTCTCATCGAATATAGTAGGTCTTTTTATAGTTATTCTGTTGTTCAAAGATAGATTTCATCTCCAAAACACCTACTAAATTTCATATATCATTCTATTTAGTAGGTTTCCAGACCTTAGTTGCCATGCATGTCTCAGCCAAACGACCTACTAATCTCCTGATTCATCTCTATCCAGTAGGTTTTCAACCTGCAATTCAAGTCTCTTACGCTTCCACATAATCGAAAGCAACAGCTTCCATGCGCTCCTTGAACAGCTTGTTAAACACTGCAATTACACGACCAACGCCAATCATCGAAAGAATTGTTCCAAGTCCAAGACCAAGAAGTATATGTCCAGTAAAGAGTCCTATTAAAAATGTTGTGCAGACATTGAATATATCAAAACAGTTCTTGCAGAAGCCCACACCCTTGCCGGTTCTGCCTTTAAGCCTTGTAGTATCACTTATTGCCTGTACAATTCCATCTCCCGGATTAGGTATAATTCTCATATTCAGTGACATTGCTGCTCCTATTCCTGTCAATAATACAGCAAGCAGCAATACTATAATCTGTAATACAATGTCGTTATGTACAGATGGAATAAGTGCTGAGAACACATTCAGGAAGCGGGTAAATACTATACTTACCGGTATCTGTAAGGCATCTCTTATAATATACATTCCAAGATACTTAGCTTCTTTTCTGTCTGTAAGATACCACACAGTATGCATTATCATCTCAATTAAAACAAAGATAAAATATACAATCATCGTCATATTGGCGAAGTTAAATCCTATGATATGAGATATCGAATATGGCACTGAAATTATTGGTGAAACACCAAGATTAGCTTTCGTATTAAGCATAATTCCAAGTGCAAGTATCAGTAATCCCAGAAGATAAAACACCCATCTGATAATAAGTTTATTTCTGCTCTTCATTCTTAATTGCCTCCCAGAGGTTTTTCTCAACTTTGCCTGCCATAACAGATAGTGTCCGCACCTCTTCTTCACTGAATCCATTATATATAACATTATCAATTATGTTAAATATCCTGATAACTTCATCAGCCTTCTGGCTGCCACAATCAGTAAGCGACACATTCCACGACCTTCTGCTTGCCGGATTATTTTCTCTCTTTAACAGACCATCCTTTTCCATTCTGTCTAATGTTCTTGACATTGTAGTTACATCCATAAGGCAAGCATCCGCAAGCTCTTTCTGATTCATAATCCCATGTTCTCTTAATTCCTTAAGAATCCTTGGCTGCCCCTGTCCAACTGTAAGCCCAAGTTCTATAAAATATGGTCTTATCAGTCTTCTTCTTAACATTTCTATATCAAAAAATATATTCTTTGTTTTCTTATCCATATTTCATTCCTTTCTCTTACTCAAGCTCAAATTGTCCTGTATACAACTGGTAATATCTTCCCTTCTGCTCTAACAATTCATCGTGACTGCCACGTTCAATGACTTCACCCTTTTCAAGAACCATTATGGCATTAGAATTCCTTACTGTCGAAAGCCTGTGTGCAATAACAAATACAGTCCTTCCCTCCATTATTGCATCCATTCCCTTCTCTATAAGCCGCTCTGTTCTTGTATCAATTGAGCTTGTAGCCTCATCAAGAATAAGAACCGGCGGCTTGGCAATCGCTGCTCTCGCGATAGCAAGAAGCTGTCTCTGTCCCTGTGAAAGATTGCTGCCATCAGCAGTAAGCATCGTGTCATACCCTTGAGGAAGTCTTGTTATAAATGAATCAGCATTGGCAATCTTAGCTGCTTCCCTGATTTCCTCGTCAGTTGCATCAAGCTTTCCATATCTTATATTATCTGCAATAGTTCCTGTGAACAAATGTGTATCCTGGATTACCATTGCAAGAGAACGCCTTAAGTCATCTTTCTTAATATCCTTTACATCAATTCCATCATATGTAATTGTACCTGACTGAATATCATAGAATCTGTTTATAAGATTAACAATAGTAGTCTTTCCTGCTCCTGTCGAACCAACAAATGCTATCTTCTGTCCCGGCTTTGCAAACAGCGAAATCTTGTTAAGCACCTTCTTTTCAGGCACATATCCAAACACAACATCATTAAATCTCACATCACCCTTAAGCTCAATAAGCTCCCCTGCCGGCAGCTTCCATGCAAAAAATCCTGTCTTATCAGAAGTTTCTGTAAGGGTATTATCCGCATTTTTAATGACATTGCATAAAGTTACCTTTCCTTCGTCAAGCTCCTCCGCCTCGTCCATCATGTCAAATATTCTCTCAGCTCCCGAAAGTGCAGAAAGTATGAAATTAATCTGCTGTGTGAACTGATTTAACGGCATAGCACTCTGTCTTACATACACAAGATATGCCGATATACTTCCAAGGTCCATAATTCCCTTGATTACAAATATGCCTCCAACACAGGCAGATAGTGCATAATTAAAATACGACAGACTTACAATTACAGGAATAAGCATTCCCGAATATGCAAGTGCATTAGTTGATTCCTTCCTGAAACTCTCATTCATCTCACAGAATTTTTCAAAATTCTTCTGCTCGTGGTTAAAGACCTTCTCAACCTTCTGTCCTGCCATCATTTCCTGAACGAAGCTGTTAATATTACCAATCTCCTTCTGCTGTCTGTGATAATATTTCTTGCTGCGTTTACCATTGTATTTGATAAAGATGAACATAAGAATAAGAAAAATAACAACAATAATAGTCAGCCTTACGCTTAATACCAGCATCATTGTTATGGTTCCAAAAAGTGTAAGAAAGCTCTGGATTACCATCGCAAAGCTGTTGTTCATCGCTTCCTGCACTGTATCAACATCATTAGTAAAATGACTCATAATCTCGCCATGTGTATTATTATCAAAATATTTCAATGGAAGCTTCTGTGTATGCTTAAACAGATCCATTCGAATCTCACTTACCACCTTCTGGGAAGTATGCACCATAAGCCTGTTATAGCCAAGCGTTGACAGCGCACCACACGCATACATTACACCCATTCCGCACACAGCCATGATAAGTCCTTTCATATTGCCAGGAACAATGAAATTATTAACTACAGGCTTTATTAAAAATGTTCCCATAATTCCTGCACCTGCACTTATAAATACAAGAATTGCTATAAGCAGGAACGCCCATTTATAATGACCCAGATATGTAAGGAGATGCTTAACAGTATTTTTCGTATCTTTAGGTCTTTTATATCCAACATACTTAGCCATTAAAGATCAGCTCCTTCCTTCTGTGATTCATATATTTCCTGATATATCTTATTAGTCCTTAACAGACTTTCGTGTGTTCCGATTGCGTCCACACGACCTCCGTCCATAATAATTATCTGGTCTGCATGACACACTGACGATATTCTCTGTGCAATTATAATCTTAGTCATATCTGGCAGCTTCTTTGCAAGTGCATTTCTTATCTTTCCTTCTGTTGCAGTATCAACCGCACTCGTTGAATCATCAAGAATAAGAACCTTCGGCTTCTTTAATATTGCTCTTGCAATACATATTCTCTGCTTCTGTCCTCCTGATACATTGACACCTTCCTGTCCCATCTCTGCATCAAGTCCTCCAGGAAGCCTGTCTATAAATTCATCAACACACGCTATGCTGCATGCCTCTTTAATCTCATCCAGAGTCGCATTTTCATCGCCCCATCTTAAGTTATCAATAAGCGAGCCTGAAAACAGCGTATTCTTCTGCAATACAACTGAGATTGCATCTCTTAAATGTCTTACCGGGTATTCCTTAACATTTATTCCATCTATCTTAATCTCGCCCTTAGTTGCATCATAGAGTCTTGGAATAAGCTGGATAAGCGTCGTCTTTGATGAACCTGTCTGACCGATTATTCCGACTGTCTGTCCAGCATTAATGTGAAATGAAACATCTGACAGCACATATTCTTTGGCGGTATCCTTATATTTAAACCAGACATGGTTAAATTCAATCTCACCCTTCTTAACTTCAATGTCCTTTGCATTCTCATCAGTTATATCAATTGGCTCGTCAATTACCTTCATAATTCTTTCTGCAGAAGCAAGTGACCTTGTCATAAGAAGGAACACATTTGACATCATCATAAGAGAATTAAGTATCAGAAGGACATAGCTTAAGAAAGAAGTAAGCTGTCCAATCATCATCTGTCCTGAATTAATCAGTCTTCCGCCAATAAGTAGAATACCAAGAATTGTAGAATACATAACGAACTGCATAGCAGGCATGTTAAGTACAGCTATTCCAAATGCTTTATCTGATTCGTTTTTCAGATTATCATTAACATTCCTAAATTTTTCAATCTCATAGTCACCACGCACATATGATTTAACAACTCTTACTGCTGTAAGATTCTCCTCTATACACCTGTTTACAAGGTCGACTGCTCCCTGCATTCTTCCATATCGTGGACCAACATTAATGATTATTATGATGAGCAGGACTGCCAGAACTGGAAGTGCCACAAGAAAGACCAGTGCCAGTGTTGAATTAATCTGAAATGCCAGAGTCGTTGCAAATATCAGCATTACCGGACTTCGTCCAAATGGACGCATTCCTGTTGATACAGCATTCTGGATATTAGTCACATCACTTGTGAGTCGTGTAACCAGTGACGAAACACTGAAATGGTCTATATTAGAAAATGAATAAGACTGAAGTTTCTCGTACTCAGCCTTTCTTATATTAGCACCCAGTCCCTGACCTGCAAGCGCAGAAAATCTTGCACTTCCCACACCTAATATAAGTGCAGCAACTGCACATACAGCCATCTGGATACCTTTGTTTATTATATATGGAACATCTGAATTGGTCACACCTATATCAATCAGGTCAGCCATCAGCTTAGGCACCATAATCTCAAGCACAACTTCAACACCTATACATATAAGCGCCAGCCATGCGTATTTCTTATATTCTTTCATATAAGAAAAAATTCTTCTCAACATTACTTGCACCTCCAATTGTTGTATATGCAACTATTGTATTTCCAAGTTCAAGCAATGTCAAGAAGACATTTTTATAATTACTTTACATTTTTCTTATATACTATATAAGAAATTACTGATGTAATCACTTCGGTAATCCAAAAAGCATGCCATACACCAACTGCACCTGTTATCCTTGACATAACGAATGCAACCGGAATTATTACCGCAACATATCTGCACACAGATATGATAAGTGATGGAAATCCTTTTCCAAGTCCTTCAAGTGCCCCCGCCGAAGTAACTGATACAGTTGATACAATAAATCCGGCACTTATGATTCTTAATGCTGTCTCTCCTGCATTTATTGTGTCTGGATTACTTGTAAACAGACCGATAAGTGAACCCGGTATTGCAAGACAGAGAATTGTACCTGCTGCCATAATAGCAAATATAAGTACCATTGATGTCTTATATATCTTTCTTACTCTCTCATGCTCTCCTGCTCCGTAATTATATCCCATAAGTGGTCTCATTCCCTGCACAACTCCGTTGGCTGGAAGATAAAGGAATGTCTGCAGCTTGTAATATACGCCAAGCACGAATACATACACAGCAGAGTATGCTGCAAGTATTACATTAAGCACTGATATAAGAATAGATGGAAGTGCAAGGCTTAAGCTTGCCGGCATGCCTATAGAATAAAGTCTCTTTGCCATTGACCCTTCTATCCTCATCTCTGATTTTCTGAATTTAACCGGAATAGGCTTAACAATATATATTATTATATAGAGCACAGCCGCCGAAGTCTGACCTATTCCTGTCGCAAGTGCAGCACCCTCAATTCCCATTGCTGGAAATGGGCCGATTCCGAATATCATCATCGGGTCAAGCACAATATTAACTATACAGCCTGTCATAAGGCAGACCATAGAAGCATTCATTCTTCCAACTGCCTGAAACACCTTTTCAAACATAAGCTCAATTCCAAGCATTATTGAAAATGCAAATGCAATATTGGAATATTTAAGTCCCAGTGAAACTATCTCTGCGTCCTTTGTAAACATTTTTAAAAATACCGGCATGCCTGCTATGCATATCACTGTAAGCACAACAGCGTGTATACAGCTTAGGAGCATACCCTGACTAGCTGCCTTGTCAGCCTGCTTCTGGTTCTGTGCACCCATAAAAAATGATATGACCGCATTAATTCCTATTGCAAATCCTATCATAACCGAGCTTATAAGATTCTGTACAGGAAAGACAAGTGACAAGGCTGTCATCGCATTTTCACTTATCTTGGCAACAAAGAAGCTGTCAACAATGTTGTACAATGAATTAACCATCATTGATATTACCATTGGAAGCGACATTTTTAATAACAATGGGAGTATCTTCTGCTCCTTCATATATGTCTGATTCATATTAACTACCTGTCCTTTTCGTAAAAAAAGAGCCAACAAGTGGCTCTTTTTCTAATGATACACGATAATATTTAATTATTCAACCAGATTCTTTCGCATATACATAAGAAGCTCCAGTATAAGTATAAGTGGCATTGTGAATATACACCATACAGATTCCCGTACTGCCTCAATCATGCACATTTTCACTATTGTTCCCTGTCTCATTCCAATGCCATGCAGCAGCTTATAGCTTGCTTTTCTTCTTTCTATTCTGTTTCTTACAATTATTGCCATTATAAGAAGCTGTATTACTATAACTGCGGCAATGGTTATTCCATACTGGAGAATATTGTTAATAAGCTGGGTTCTGTATATATTCTTTGCATCGACATTAGAAGAATACGATAATTCATTATTATCAAAATATACAGCCACCTTATTATTCGTTGCTGAAAATGTTGATGACAAATCATAATTAATGTTCAGCTGGTTATACTTAAGTCCGAATTCCAGATAACCGGTCATTTTATCACCGGTTATCCTCTCCATGAAGCTTCTCTGGTTATCAACTGCCTGCTGTGCCAGTGACATTCCCGCAAGTGCTGTATAATATCCATAATCAGGCATGATTCCGTTAAAATCTTCTTTCACATCGTCTGTTACCTTAATGACAGCCGCAACCTGAGGTGATACACACGCACCAAATATTGACTCATACCCATTTATCCAATCCTCAGAATCTCCTTCACTGTGCATGTTAAATGTTGCACTTCCTTTAAGCGTTCCATTAAATTCTGAATAAAGGTTAATCTTTCCTGAATTATTATATGTATCATAAAATGCCCTGTCAAACGGATATGTATATCTCCCATATGCCACATTATTTGTAAACCTTATATTAGGCATTACAGACAACGGATAATAATTATAATTCAAGATATCTCCTGCCTGTAATGTGTCATCATAAGTTCCATCTGGTGTATTTCTCAAAAAGACTACAACCTGTTTTCCATTAACGAAATCATCATAATTCCTGTATTCCTTATCAATGTACTTCTCAAGCTTGTTATATAATTCTCTGGTAGGATTAACATACTCTGTGGAATATATATAACGGTAACCATAATCCGTAACGGGTGATTCTCTCGTTATATTATAATTATCGGGTGAAATAGTATCCATTCCCATCTTATGAAAATCCTGATTATCCCAGAACCATGTACGCTCTGATTCATATGCTGAATAATCTACCGACTTTATTCCACCTATCTTTTCAAGCTCTGTAAGAAACTCTTCCGAAAAGCCTGTGAGTAAATTAGTATTGCCTCTCTTACAATATTTATTAGAATAATTAACATGCAGCATATTAAAACGTATTAGATCCTGATGATTATTTGCATCAAGGCTATCAGATTCTTTTGTCAGCTTACTTTTTAATTCATTAAAGCTTATGTTGTATCTGTTTCTTTTTTCACTGGACAGAAGAGCATTCCTCTCTTCACTGTAATATTCTCCATCTGGTATTGGAATATTATAATAACCCTTTATATAACTATAGTAATATATATACATTTCATATTCTGAATCTGAAGGATCCAGATATCCATATATATCCGGTATCTGCTCATTATCCTTGTACGCAATATATACTTTCTTTATCATTAATGCTGAAAATACAAGTACAGCACATATGCATAATGCGAATATTCTAAGCCCGGCAGCCATAAATATTCCATCTTTTCTGATAAATCTTGAGCTTACTGTAATTAATAAATTAGACGGCTTAATTTTTGATTTTTTACCAGTGGCGTTATATATATTTACATTCTGGCTGTTTTTCTTTTTCCGTTTTTTATTTAAAATGTGATTTTTACGGCTGTTTGCAATAATACCTGCTATTTCTTCAACTATTATTGCTATAATTACTGACAAAACACTTTTTATAATTACATTTAATGTGACCTTATAAAATGTGAAGCCATTATGAATTTCAAGAGCCTTTCCTATTCCAAAGCCTGTAAGTAAAGCCAGTATAAGTCCCATTATTCCCGCTGGAATAATTATCAGGGCATTTTCAATAATATACATACTCCGAAGTGACGCCTTATTCATTCCAAGCTTTCTGAAACGCTCATAAGCCGGGCGTCTTCTTCCTCTGTATTCAATAAGCTGATATGAAAGTGCAAGAATTCCTATTATCATTACAACCAGATACATATACATGTATACTTTAGCTGAACTCCACGGCTGATAATCATATACTGCCGAATTATATACAGTCTCTGTTTTTGCATCTTCCTTTATCTTCTTATAAACAGTTGCATAATCTGATGTTTTCACAGAATCATTTAAAGAATAAAAATACACATTACGATATTTATAGTTAAATATTTCTAAAGCATCCGGCGTTACAACAGCTCCCGGTATATTCTTCCCGTTCTTCCATATATTTGTATAATTAGCCAATATACCAACAAGCATAAATTCTTTTTCCTGTCTGGCACTTTCATCATATATACTGTTTTCCTCACAATATCTGATAGTTACAGTCTCACCTATTTCACCAGTATATCCAAGTGATAACAATGTATTCCAGTCCATAGCTATCTCGTCATCATTTTCTGGCAGTCTTCCTTCATCAAGACTGATTCTGACCTGATTAATGAAATCCTTATCAAAGCTTCCGACAATATATCCCGTCCTTTTCCAGTCAGAATTAAACATACTGACACTGGTCATTATTTTGACAGGATCATTAAGATATGCATGTTCACTCAATGACTGGTTAGGCTCCTTTGATGTGATTTCATATAAAAACCAGTCTCCGAATCTGGATTTGTTCGATGACATCTGCCACTGATACATATTATCCTGAAATATAAGAACGGCTGTTACAAAAAATACTGCTGCCAGAGTCGTACATGCTGCCTTTATTATCTGCGGCATACGCCTTCTTACACTTAAAAATGTAATTTCAAATACAGACATACGCATCCCCCTTTCCGTATGTATGGCTATACTACTGGCACACTCCATCAACAATAGTTATTATCTTATCTGCATAATCCGCCATCTGTCTGTCATGCGTAACCATAATTATTGTCTGGTTGTGCTTCTGGCTTGCCTTGGATAACATCTGTGCAACTGTTCCTGCACTTCCCGCATCAAGATTACCAGTCGGTTCATCCGCAAGTATAACAGCAGGATGGGTAATCAATGCCCTTGCTATTGCAACTCTCTGCTGTTCACCGCCTGACATCTGCGATGGAAACTTATTCTTACAATGCGATATTCCCAATTCCTCTAACAAATCATCAACCTCATTCTCATCAGGCTTCTTGCCATCTATAAGAATCGGCATAACAACATTTTCATATGCTGTAAATTCTGGAAAAAGACTGTAATCCTGATATATATATCCGATATTTCTTCTTCTGAACTCTGACAATTCCTTGTCCTTCATTCCTGTTATCTTCTTTCCGGCAATAATAACACTTCCGGTATCCGGCTCGTCAACACTTCCAAGAATCCTTAACAGAGTCGATTTTCCCGAACCACTCTTTCCAATAATAGCAGTAAATTCTCCCTGTTCAAACTCAAGTGTACAGTTCTTGAGTGCCGGAACATCAACGCTTCCGGCATGATAAGTTCTTTCAATATTCTCCGCTCTTAACATAATCTCGTTCATAATATACCCGTCCCTTCTATCCATATTTCTATAATTTTCTGACAAATCCTGTAAACATCAGCAGTTCCATTAACAATAACAACGGCATTGTAATCACGCACCATACTGATTCTCGGAGTGCCTCAAGCATACATACTGAAACAATCTTTCCACGTCTCATTCCCAGACTGTGCAGAAGCTTCATTTTCTCTTTTCTTCTGTTAATACGGTTTCTGATAACAATTGCCATAATTAACAGCTGCATAACTATCATTGCAATAATAGTGATTCCGTACTGCAGAATACTGTTGATAAGCTGTGTTCTGTATGTATTCTTGATATCAACATTGCTGCTATAAGAGATATTATTATTGTTGAAATACACACCTATCTTATTATTGGTTGCTGAAAATGTTGATGCTAAGTCATATTTTATGCTTATCTGGTTGTAGCACAGTTCAAAATCCATATCATCGCTTAACTCTTCTCCAATAAGTCTCTCCATAATATCTTTCTGTCTGTCAACCGCCTGCTGTGCCATGTTAGTACTTGCAATTGCTGTATAATAACCAAATGTCGGAATTATTCCATTGAAATCCTCCATAACCTCGTCAGTAACTCTGACAACAGCAGCAACCTGTGGAGCAACGCATGCATCATAATCTGCTTCGAGCTTTTCCATAAGCTTATAATCAGGATTAAAATCATGTGTATTGTTGTAATCTAATAAATACCTGTTATATGCTTTATCATAAGGGAATATTAAAAAATATGAAGGATCAATTATATTACTCTTATCATCATACGTATTCTCATCTACTCTGTAATAATTATAATAAAGTGTATCTCCAGCGTTAATAGTGTCATCATATCCACCCTCTGGCAGATTTCTTAAGAATAATACGACCTGTTTTCCTTCCTTAAATGCTTCATAATCAACATACTCTTTATCAATATATTTTTCCAGTTTGCTATACAGTTCCTTTGTAGGCTCAGTATATTCTGTTGAGAACATATATCTGTCTCCATAATCGTCAATATGCTGCTTGTTATAATGATAATTCACTGGGTGAAATGCAAATGTCTGCATTTTCTCATAATCCTGATTATCCCAGAACCAGGTTCTCTCAGATTCAAATGCTGAATATGAAACTGACTGTATTCCATTAATCTCCATTAACTGGTCAAGAAATTCTTTGGAAAACCCTTCAATAATGTTATTATTAGGATTCTTAAGGTATCCACTGCGTGATATCTGTATCTGTGCACTTTCTCTTCCTATACTGTCTGTATTATTAATTTTGACTGCATTATTGGAATCCCACATTTTTCCTTCTTCAACTAATTCCTTCAGCTTATCAAAATGTATATTATAACGTTTTCTTAATTTTGCTGTATCCTCAAGTTTATCCATTCTGCTCTCACGGCTTTCAGAATACATCGAGGGCTTCATTGGAAGATTATTATAATTCTCAAGATAGTACCAGTACTTCATATACAACTGGTCTTTGTCCTCTGTTCTATCTATATAACCAAATATATCAGTAAGGCTGTCATTATTCTTATATTCTGTAAATGCATTTTGAATCTTCAAAGCCGAAAATATAATTACTCCACATATACATAATGCAAAAAATCTTATTCCCACTGCCATCAAAGCTCCGTCTTTTTTTATAAATCTTGAGCTTACAGTCCTTACCAGATTATGTCTGTTCATGCGGCTCTTATTGTTTTTCACAGTAACAGGCCTGCCCGACCACTTCTTAGAAGCTGGCTTCTTTTTATAAAAATGTATGTTGGATATTATTCCGCTAAGTTCCTCAACTATAATTGCAATTACAACAGAACCAGCACTTTTAATAATAACTTCCATATTCGCCCTGTAGAATTCATAACCGGACTTGGCTTCAAGTGCCTGTCCTGTAAAGTGTCCTGCTGCCAGTGCAAGCAGAATACCAATAATTCCTGCCGGAATCAGTATAAATGCGTTCTCTGTTATATACATTTTACGGATACCTGCTTTAGTCATTCCCATCTGTCTGAACATATTGTATGACTTGCGTCTTGTATTTCTGTACTCAATAAGCTGGTATGACAATGCGAGAATTCCTATAACCATAACAACTATATACATATATGCATATACTGTTTTTGATTTCCACGGAGAATAATCATATACTGCAGCATTATATACAGTCTGGCTTTTTACATCCTCCTTAATCTTTTTATATACATTTGCATAATCCTGTGTCCGCACAGAATCCTTGAATGGATAAATATAGATATTATAAATAGTACATTTGAATTCTTTTAATCTTTCCTCAGTAACAATTGCTCCTGGTATATTTTTCCCATCCTGCCATATATTTGTGTAATTATTTAATATTCCAACCAGTGTAAATGTTGCACTAAGCCTTCCTTTATCTGAATTAATATTGTCATTTTCATAATAATTAATTGTTACCTTCTGTCCTAGCTCCCCCTCATAGCCAAGTTTAAGCAGAGTATTCCAATCCATAGTTATTTCATCTGAAGCCTCCGGCATCCTTCCCTCTGCCAGTCTGATTCTGCCCTGCTTCATAAAATCGTCCGTCATGCTTCCAACATAAAGCTTTGTGTTATTCCAGTCTGAATCAAATATCCGTACCATACTCTCTGCCTTTAAAGGCTTTTCCAGAAAGTCATTCTCATCAAGAACCTTGTTTGGCTCTTTCGTTGTTTTCTCACATATATACCAGTCTCCAAACCTCGACTTATTCGATGACATCTGCCACTGGTACATATTCTCCTGAAATATAAGAACTGCTGTCACGAAAAACACCGCCACCAGTGTCGTAAGCGCCGCCTTCCATATCTGCGGGAACCGTCTCCTTATACTTTTGAAAGTAATCTTTAAAACATTCACTCAAGTACCCCCTGTAAGATTTATGTATATACCTTATCATGCCAACCTTACAAAAACCTTACAACTCAATTAATCTTCCACCGGTAGCCGATTCCGCGGATCGTCTCTATATAAGCTCTGCCGTCCTCACGGTTTCCAAGCTTTGTCTTTAGCCTGCTCACAGTAACTGTCAGCGTATTATCCTCTACAAATGTTCCGTATCTGTCCCACATTTTCTGGAAAAATGTATCTCTTCTTACAATAAGTCCCTTGTTGTTTATAAGTATCTCTAACACATGAAATTCTGTCGGTGACACGCATATCTGTTTATCTGCATGTGTGACTGATTTATTCCTGAAATCTACCGTAAGTGTTCCATCTTTATAAATGTCTGTGCCACCTGATATTCTTCTAACATTAGCCATTATTCTTGATACAAGTTCTGCAACCCTGAACGGCTTCACAACATAATCATCACCGCCGCAGTCAAGTCCTTTAATAATACTGTCTTCATCATCACACGATGTTAAAAATATTATTATCTGGCTTCCGTGTTCTCTTATTTTCCTGCAGACATCAAATCCATTGCCATCAGGCAGATATACATCTAACAAGAATACATCTATTGTAGCTTCTTCCTGTTCATATATTTTATTAAACTGTCCTACGCTTGCCGCTTCCACAACTGAATATCCTTTTTCCTGTAATATTCCTGCAAGCTGCTGCCTTATAAAATCATCATCTTCCAATATAAGTATCTTGGTCATATTCCCTCCCAGCCAGTACATTTTCTATATTGTAATGCACTAACCTTACACATATCTTACAATTCAGCCTTTCTCTTAAGAACATATCTTGGTATCTGTACCCTTATGACAGCACCTTTGCCGTCCTCGTTATTACGCACATCTACGGTTCCATGATGTGCTTCAATAATAAGCCGCGACAGGTTAAGTCCTATACCTGCATGTCCTGCAGCAGCACTTCCTGTTGTCTCGAACCTGTCAAATACATACGGTATCCTGTCCTCCTCAAATCCGCTTCCATTATCCTTAATATTGACTATACATTTGTCATCTCGGCATACAGCCTTAACTTTAACCGTATCGCACAGCTCGCTGCTGTTCTGTATTATATTGATAAATGCTTCTCTTATCCATTCTTCATCGGCATTGATACAATAATCTTCATCATCACATTCCACTGTTATATTGCAGTCGTTCTTAGGTAACTGGCTCACAACATCACATAGCATGCTGTTCACATTAATGTCCTGCTCTGTCATGATTATCTTACCTGCTTCCATTCTGCTTATTGTCATCAGCTTACTTATAAATGACCTGATTCTTTCAATCTGTTCAAAACATCTTTCAAGAAGCCCCCTGTTTTCTCCACTCTCCTCTAACCTATCCAGTGCAAGGCTCAATGCAGTAAGCGGTGTCTTAATCTGATGTGCAATATTCTCTGTAAAATTCTGCAGTTTCTCATTACGCTCAACAAGAAATCTTTCATCCGCTTTCTGCTTTTTCTTTAACTGCTGGTTCTCTGCACCAAGATTAATAACATATGAATAGATATCATTATGTCCGATTTTTACAATCATCCTTATACATGCTGTCATTACAACTGCAATTATAATTATCCCTGCCACTGCAATTATCCACTGACCGCTTCTAAAATACATATATGATGAACCATTTTCTGTATACCCGCACTGCATAACTACATTCTTATACTTTGATACATCACTTAACGAATACCTGTTATAAAACATCATATCTATCAGATATTCTCCTGATTTTTCATCTATATTATAAAGTCCTGCTGCCAGTGCCCTGAATTTTAATTCATAAAATCCAGTCGTAACAGCAACTATAAGTATGGCAATTCCTGCCATAACACAAAAAGCAGCCATCATCTTTTTCCTGATGACGGCTACTTTCCTTTCTGCAATATGTTCTATATCTTTTTCTTCCTCTATTATTACTGTATCTGACATAAATCCCCCTTAACTCCACCTTGGTAGTTTCTGGGAGTATTATATCATTTTTCTTTATGTTTGTCTGTCAGCAGAACTGACATTATCAATGAAGTTATCGGCACTGTAAGTATTATGCCCATTGTTCCTGATATTCCACGCATTATCTCGATTGCAACAGAGTACATGTTAAGAATCTGATGCATCTGGTATGAATAAGCGTATATTATCATGACAAGTCCCAGACTTCCTCCTGCATAAGCAAGAATAAGTGTGTTAGACATTGTTCCTATCATATCACGTCCAATATTAATTCCTGCACGGAATATTTCCTTTGCTGATATGTCAGGTCTGTTTTCTTTAATCTCATGTAATGATGATGAAACTGACATTGCAACATCCATTACTGCTCCTAACGATGCAATCAGTATTCCTGAAAACAGCATACCGCCTATATCAAGCTTTGAATTCTGACCTACATATATAAGATTCTCTATATCATCAACATTATATCCTGTTACATGTCCAAAATGTCCAAAAACAAGTGCTATAAGACCTGATACAACTACTCCGACTATTGTACCAAGCATAGCACCAATTGATTTCTTCTGAAAATCTGCCAGCAGAATAAATGTTATTAGCGTAATTATGACAACTGATAATGTAGCTGCAATAAATGGTGAAACACCTATATACATCATCGGAATATACATCATTACTACAACTGCAAATGTGAATATAAGTGCAAGTACTGAATTGAAACCTTTCTTTCCTCCAACCAGCCACATAAGTCCGAAAAATGCTGCTAATAACGCAATTATCTCCGGTTCACGGTCATAATTATATACATTGGCTGAGAGGTTTCCATTATATTCACTTATATTAGCTATTACCCTTGTTCCAACCTTACAGTTAGCTCCGTACAGATATCCGTTAAGACTGTACGCTTTTACTTCTTCTCCATTGTGGCTTCCTGATTTAATACGTAAAACAACCTCCTGGCTGTCGCCGCTTTCTAAGTCAGCGACAGCCTGAAGGTCTTCTTTATCATTCTGTATAACCACTGCTTTAACAAACTTAGTATTGTCTTTGGCAAGCAGTGGTTTTCTTTCTACACTGGTGTAGAATAGAAACATCGCAATCATAATAAGTGCCACAACAAGGTATTTACCAAATGTGTCTATTATCTTTCGCAAATGTCTTCCTTCTTTCTGATTCCAACTATAACAGCGCCGATACCTGCTGCGGCGGCAGCCATACAAGCATATACTCTTGCAAGCATGTTATCTCCTGTCTGTGGAGCTTTACCATTATCTGTCGAAGAATTATCGGTTGATGAGTTATCTGCTGATGAGACTTCTGCCGGTGCAGATGGTTCTGTTACAGTATCGTTATCATCCTGTACAGTAAGTGCATTAATTGCATTAACAACTGCAGTTTTTGCATCCTCTAATGCCTTGGCATCAATCTTAGGTGCATTCTCTGACTTATAATCTGCAAGCTGTGCCTGTGCACCTTCCTGTGCCTGAATGTATATAGTCTTGTCCAGAAGTGTTGATACGCCCTTCTTAAATCTGTTAACACTCTTTCCGCTTTCAGATGTTGACTTGTCTGCTGCATTCTTTACTGAACCGTAGCCTGATACTCTGTCAGTATCTTTGCCATAATTGGTTGTAATATCTGCAATCATAGGGTCTGAAGCTGTTGTATATGCTGCCTTAATCTGCTTTAATGCTGAAAGCGCATCCTTAAGAGAATTCATGCTGTCTTCTGTATAATTAACCTCTGTGCCGTTAATTAAAGCCTCTGCATTATTAATAACCTCATCCACTGACATATCTGTATTAGTCTTATTGATTGTAAAATCATCAGCATATTTATTACCATTGTAGTCATATGTCTTGATGGTAAGTGAGCCGCTTGAAAAATCAATTGTTGAGAATGATGGGAGGCATGCATTAGTTCTCTCTGCAATGTAGTATGGTGTGTAGTTAAGCAGATTGTAGTACTTAGAACCTGAGCCTGAACCTGTTGTTATATAAAGAGTTCCATCCGGATTAGTTACTGAACCGCTGCTTATATCATAGTCAACTACATTTCCATCAAGAATCTGATAACTTCTTGAAAATGTGTGGTCATGTCCTGTAAGACATATATCAATGTTAAATTCGTCCATTAATGGTGCAAATACAATTCTGTTAGTAGCAGCATCTGTATCTGCATGTGGCTGTCCTGAACCATAGATATCGCTATGGAATATTACAACCTTCCACTTAGCATCAGGATTGCTTGCAACAGCCTTATTCATAAATGTTCTGTGCTCCTCCTGATTACGGTTGTTGCTGTTTAATGAAATGAATAATACATCTCCATAGTTGAAATAGAAATCACTTCCTGCTGCTGTGCTTCCTAACTTATCCTCTGAATTAGGATTGTTAAAATGTGCTGAGTAATCTGAACCTGCCATATCGTGGTTACCGATTGTTGCAGCGATTGGAAGGCTTCTGAATACTGATGGATAAAGATATCCTGCATACTCGCTCTCTCTTGTCTTTTTATCATTATCCTTAGTTGCACCAGACTGGTTAATCTGATCACCTGCTGATAAAAGAAACGATGCATCAGGACATGTCTTTAATGCCTGTTGCATTGTCTTGTTCCAGTTGTATGCATCTCTTGCAACACTGGCATCATTAGCTGAATAATCTGAACTGCTTCCTGAAGCACCAACCTGTGGGTCACCGGTAAGAATAACTGAAAACTTATCCGTTGCCTTAGTTGTATAATCATACTCAGCAGACCATATACTGTCATCTCCTGTGTAATTGTCTGTATACTGGTAATGATACTGTGTGTTCTCTTCAAAATAATCAGCTATGTTTACCTTATTGGCTGCACTGTATGACTTTCCCTGCCAGTTCTCAGCACTGATAGCCTCTGCATTACCTGTTACAACCTTGGCTGATGACTTTGAACCATCCTTCCATACCTTTACTGCCGGTGTTCCTTTTCCAGCTGAATACCATGAAAAATTAAGATCTGCCGCATCTGAACCTGGAGTTAAAGCTACATTTTCAGTCTGTGCATAAGCTTTTTCTCCTCCCTGCCATACATTAGAAAGCCAGTTCTGGAAATCAGCTGAATTATCTGTATCCTGCTTGAATGTACTCTGACTTACATCCGCCTCACCATATGCAAATGCATTAATAAGTGGTACCTGACTTACAAGAACTGTTGACATTGCAGCAAGTGCTGCACCTTTTCTTAATAAATTCTTACTTCTCTTCATTTTTTCCTCCACATAATGAGATATATTTATTCGTATACTGTTGTGCAACGAATTGCCATTACTATATCCCTATGTGGTAAACTTACAATAATTGCCCTGTAAATCTTATGTAAAATTCTTGTTGTAAGCAAAAAAATAAGACACAGATGTTTAATGTCTGTGTCCGATTTTTTCAATTTATTTATTTTCAAGCTTTGTAATACATTTATCCAGAGATGTTGCAAACCAGTCAATATCATTCTCTGAAAATACCATTGGTGGACGAAGCTTTAAGATATTTCCGTAATGACCTATAACTGATGTAAGAATATGCTCATCTCTTAACATCTCTATTACATTCAACGCCATATCTTTATCAGGTGTCTTGTTGCCATCATTCTTAACAAATTCAAATCCTAAGAACAAACCTGCACCTCTTACATCACCTACTGATTCAGGATGACGCTTCTGTACCTCTTTTAGTGCCTTAAGAAGTGCCGCACCTGCTTTCTTACAGTGTTCCTGAAGATTTTCATCCTTAATATATTTAAGAACAGCCTGAGCGGCAGCTATTGATACAGGATTACCACCAAATGTGTTAAAGTAAGGAAGCTTGTCGCTGAAGGCTGCAAGTACATCCTCCTTTGCAGCTAGTCCTGAGATTGGAATTCCGTTACCCATCGGCTTACCCATTGTTATCATATCAGGGACAATTCCGTGTCTTGCAAATCCAAAGAATGCCTGTCCGGTTCTTGCAAATCCCGGCTGAACCTCATCTGCTATAAATACTCCGCCATTCTTATGTACAACATCTACTGTTGCTTTTAAGAATCCTACAGGGTCAGGATATATACCATCTGATGAGAATATTGAATCAGCAAGGAAACAAGAAAACTTATATCCTGCCTCATTTAATTCATCTATAGTCTTTTGCATCTCTGACGCATACCATGCTGTGAATTCTTCTGGTGTTCCACCATGACGGTAATAATCTGGTGCTGTTATAAGCCTTACATTAGGAAGTAATGGCTGACCGGCTCCAAGTGAAGGTGAACAGCCTGATGTTAATGCACTTGTTCCGTGGTAGGCTTCCTGTGTGATAATTATACCGGTACCACCCGTATAGGCTTCTGCCACACGAAGTGCAAGGTCATTAGCTTCTGAACCTGTACACATATACATTATCTTATTAATCTCATCAGGCATAAGTGCAAGCAGTTCTTCACTGTAATCAAGAATTTTTTCATGAAGATATCTTGTATGTGTATTAAGCGTTTTCATCTGTTCTGTAACTGCATTTACAACAGCAGGGTTACAATGTCCTACACCAGCTACATTGTTATACATATCAAGATATTTGTTACCTTCATCATCCCACAGATAATCTCCTTCTCCACGGACAATGTTAATTGGCTTTCTATAAAAAAGTCTGTAAGCACCTCCAAGGTATTTTTCTCTCTTACTAATCATTTCCCTTGTTTTAGGACTTAACATAGATGCATATTCTTCCTTAAAACTGTTAGAGTCCATAATACTTGATTCTGTTGCCATAATTTCCTCCATTCTGCAAAAAGAAAAAGCACAGAACCTCTGATTTCTCAGAAATTCTGTGCTCCTTTGCACTGTCATACAGATTCATTCTGTCTGACATATATAATAGCAACATTTGGTTATTTGTCAATTTATAATCAAATGCTTATTAATCATATTTCTTATTTATCTTAAGTTTTACAGATAATGCTATTAAAGTCACAACAATAATACCTGCAAGAACCCATATCCACACAGGAACATTCTTAATGTTATAACATCTTACATTAATCCACATCTGATTAATTCTTGTTGTCTCTTCAGCATCAAAATACTGCATAATGGCACTTCTATCCATAACCTCCTGCGTAGGATACTGTGCTGATAACTGTCTGTATGTCTGTTCTTCTGGAACTTTAAGTATATATCTTTCATCATCAGAATCACCTGAAAAGAAATATCCCAGAGGATAATCTACAACATCTGTATCACTTTCATCTGCTCCATAATTCCACTTTACATAATCGAATACAACATCACTGTCACCACCTGATATAACTGATGTATATCCAATATAGCTCATGTTTCTTACAGCATTTTCAGGTTTAGACAGAAAGTTAATAAAGCTCTGTGCTGCCTGCTTTTTCTCTGAATTGCCATTAATTCCAGACTTTAACATTACCCAGCCGTCAAAATAAAGGTTAGTACATTCTTCAGGTACTGCAAAGTTAAGCTGGAAATCATCCTCGTCAGCCTGGTCCATAGTATATACAGCATCTCCAGACCACTGATAACCTGCGACTACCTTTCCTGTTATCATATCAGTCTTGGCACTGTCAGTCTCGAATGAATAGGCATTATTCTTAACTGACTGAAGATACTCCTGAATCCTGTCCACATTTGCCTCAGAAGTATCATTCATCTCCTCGGCAAGTCTTTCATGATAATCAGGACTGTTAATGAATGACGCTGACTTTAACTTGTCTGACTTAATTGCACCAACAGCTGCAAACATGGAATCTCTTACATTATCCTTAATTGTTATCTGACGTCTGAATTTGCTGTTATCAATTATCGTCCATGTAGATGCTTCTTTTTCTGTCACCTTATCAGGATTGTACACGATTCCTGTTATACCCCACATATATCCTGCAGCATAGCGGCTCCATGACTCACCATTAATCTTATTCTCGTCAAATGTTTTCTTGATAAATGGAGATACACCCTTAGCATAATAATTATTAGCAATCGATGTATCATAGAAATCATCTGAAAATGGCTCAAGCCAGTCCTCTGCCATAAGCTTCATTATCATATATTCTGAAGGACAGATTACATCGTAATCATCACCCAGAGTAAGCATGTTGTACAACTCCTCGTTAGTTCCAAGACAGCTGTACTGTACCTTAACTTTCTTGCCATAATTCTCATAATACCAGTTCTCGAAATCAGTAATTATCGAATTCTCACCCTTTATGCTTCCGCTCTCAAGGTCAATTATATCATCATCACTCCAGTCTCCTGTATCAATATATTCTTCCCAGTTGCACACACGGAGTATGATTGTATCGTCTGCTGCCACCGCTGTAAGACTGTTTGTATTAAACACTCCTGTTACCGCTGCTGCGCCGCTTACTGCCATTAAAGCTGACAGTATTAACGCATTTATCTTTCCAATAATCTTATTCATCAGCTCCGGCCTCCTCTCGTACAGCTTTTCTTGCTGGTGCAAGATTAATTGCTATCTCAACTACAATAACAATAAGGAATATTATTGTAGATAAAGCCCACAAAGCAGTCTTGATATCAGTCTGTGAACCCTTGGTTGCATTAACAACATAAGTACTTATTGTATCAAATGTTGCAGGCTTAGTGTATGTTGCAACGAAATAATCATCCAGTGATAATGTAACTGCCATAACAAATCCTGATGCTATGCCGGAAGCAATCTGAGGTATTATTATCTTAAAAAGTGCATACACAGGTGTTGCACCAAGGTCAAGTGCAGCTTCATACAGACTTGGATCCATCTGTTTTAATTTAGGAACAACAGCCAGATATACGAACGGTGCACTCAGTATAACATGTCCCACAACAAGAGGAATATACGTATCCTTACTGACACCTAATACGACTACAAGAAGGATACAGATAGAAAAACCTGTAACTACATCTGCATTGACAACAGGAACCTGATTAAGAACTGACATTGCTCCTTTTACTTTTCCCTTTGAATAAAATGCACCTATAGCACCTGTTGTTCCAAGTATTGTTGCAAGTACAGCACTTCCAACAGCAAGCAGCACAGAACCGATTATCATATTAATAAGCTCCGGAGTCGTAAAAAGTGTTACATAATTATGCATTGAAAATGCATGTATTGCTCCTATATTAGCGGCATCCGTAAAACTGTATACTGCAAGCACAAGAATTGGAATATACATGAACAAAAGGACAATGCATATAATCATATATTTCAGAAATTTCTTCATTATACAAGTCCTCCTCTTCCAGCATTTTCTGACTCTTTATCACCCGAAACCAGAGTGACAATACATATAATAACAAGAAGTATCAGTGCTATCATTGAGCCATTGTGCCAGTCATATGCACTGAAATAACTTCCAATCAGACTACCCATAATATATGTGCTGTTATAAAGCATATCAAGAACTACATAGTTAGTCATTGCCGGAAGGAATACCATTGACACACCACTGACAATTCCCGGAACAGACAATGGCAGTATAACCTTGATAAATGTCTGGAAATTATCCGCACCAAGATCCGATGCTGCTTCAATAACACTCTTATCAAGCTTTGAAAGCGTTGTATATAACGGAAGTATCATGAATGGAAGAAAATCGTATGTCATTCCTATTATCGTATTGATAAACGGATAATACGCAAGATTTCCCTCAATCATTGATAATATCTCTTTAAGTGCGGTAATTCTTAATGTGAAATTAATCCACATAGGCATAACAAAAAGCAGAAGTATTACCGCTTTTCTCTTTAACTTACTCTGTGAAAGTATATACGCTACAGGATAAGCAATTATAAGACAGACTGCAGTTGCAACAAATGCAAGTACAAGACTGTAACACAGAGTTCCAAGTGTATTAGGGTCTGTAAAAAAATTCTGCAGATTAACCATGCTGAATTGTCCCTGCCCGTTAGTAAATGCATAATATACAAGGACAAGCAGTGGTGCTGCAACAAATAATATAAGAAACAGCCCATAAGGGATTCCAAGATATTTGCGTGAAAAAGACATATTTCTATCCCCCTACTTCTTCAACTGGAATTTCATCTTCTCTTCAGGCATGATAAGACCAACCTGATCATCCATATTCCAGAGATATTCATCATCTACAATAAGGTCATGACCATACTCAGTTCTTATTACATAACTGTAATGGTCACCCTTATAGATAAGGTTAATAATCTTACCTGACACAAGACCTGCTGTTACATCATCACTCATCTCAATATCATCAGGCTGGATTGAAACAACAACCCTGAACTTTGAAACATCTACATTTTCACCGTTCTCATCAACAAGCACTCCATCTGACATCTTAGTCTTAGGAATAACCTGTGTTAAATCACAGCTTATTATCTTGCCATTAAAGTCGAGCGTATAATCTCCATTAATTGTTGTAACAAAACTTGTGGTATGGTCCTCTGCAAGCATTACATGAATTCCATCAGGCTCAAGCTGCATTCCTACTGTATCACCGACATGATAACACCTGGTAGTTCTTATTATCATTTCATACTTTCCGGATTCAACAGCAACCTCGTAATGCATTCCCTTGAATATAACTGAAGTAACCTCACCAACAACAGTTCCATCCTCCGGCTTTGTAATAATTACATCTTCCGGTCTTATAACAACGTCAACTAAAGTTCCCTCTGGAACATCATCCATTCCGACAAACTCTCCGCCACAGAATCTTACCTTCATGTGTCCTGTCATAATACCTTTGAAAATGTTGCTCTCACCAATAAAGTCGGCAACAAAAGCATTCTTAGGCTCATTATATATATCCTCTGGTGTTCCAATCTGCTGAATCTTACCCTCTGATAAGACAACAATCTTATCAGACATTGTAAGTGCCTCTTCCTGGTCATGTGTTACATATATAAACGTAATTCCAAGCTGGTCATGCATATTCTTAAGCTCAATCTGCATCTCCTTACGCATCTTTAAATCAAGTGCCCCCAGAGGTTCATCAAGCATAAGTATTTCCGGCTCATTGACAAGTGCTCTTGCAATTGCAATTCTTTGCTGCTGTCCGCCTGACAGCGTAGATATCTTTCTGTCCTCAAATCCTTCAAGGTCAACCATATCAAGAACATTTTTAACCTTTTTTCTTATTTCCTCTTTAGGAAGCTTCTTTAACTTAAGTCCAAATGCAATATTTTCATATATATTCATATGTGGAAACAGCGCATAACGCTGAAATACTGTATTAATCGGTCTTTTATTAGCTGGAAGCTGTGATATATCTTCTCCGTTAAGAAGTATCTGTCCGTCTGTCGGAAGTTCGAATCCTGCTATCATTCTTAGTGTGGTTGTCTTTCCACATCCTGATGGTCCTAAAAATGTTACGAATTCCCCCCGCTTTACTTCAAGATTAAAGTCATCAACCGCCTTAAATCCATTATCACTATATACCTTACTGATATGTTTAAGCTCTATTATATTTTCTGATTTACCAGACATATCCAACCTCCGCAATTAACATCCTTTGTTACACCGTCTAACAACTATGCAACCACTTCCTATTTAATATCAAAAACGGGTACAAATCAAGTGATTTCTTGATTTGTACCCATGGTTTTTTCATTATGTAAACAACTGGCAAAATATATGTTTTAAGGTCTGTGATGAAGCTCCTGAACAGTCTTTCCTATTTCGTCCCTTATAGCCTGTCTGTCTTCCGGAATCTTCTGCATTCTTGCAAGCAGATCAGCGGTATCATGCTCAGAGCCAACTTTTCTCAACGACTCACATGCTGCAAATACAACATCATCATCTGCATCATCAACGAATCTCAACAATAAATCTACACTGCTCTGGTCATCGCTTGCCCCAAGTGCCTTGGCTGCTGCAATCTTTCCTTCTTTGCTTCCTGTAATCTCTTCCTGTATTGCATACCAGTCATGATGTTTTACATATTTCTCCATTTTTTCATCCAGTGTCTTTTTCTTAAATAACATACCGATGCCTTCTTTCATCTTTTTCTATATTATAGTATTGCATTTTCGATATGTAAAATGTATATTTAATATGTCACTTATATCATAATTATATATTGGAGAATTACTATGACCTTAGATTATTACAGAATATTTTACTATGTTGCAAAATATAAGAGTTTTTCAAAAGCAGCCCGCATGCTCGATAATAACCAGCCTAACATAACCCGCTGCATGAATATATTAGAAAGCGAACTTGACTGTAAGCTGCTTAACCGTTCTCACAAAGGCATCACTCTTACACCTGAAGGAAATACATTGTATTCTCATGTATCAATCGCAATGAAACAGCTTGAAGACGCTGAGAACGCTATTATCAAAAGCAAAAGTCTGTCCGGTGGCACAATATGTATAGGAGTAAGTGAGATTGCTCTTAGAATATTCCTTCTTAAAAAACTTGAAAAATTCACAGAACTTTTTCCCGATGTCAAGATAAAGCTTACCAACCACTCTACTAATCAGGCTGTTAATGCTCTAAAAGCCAGTCTGGTAGACTTTGCTGTCGTAACCACACCTGTTAATTTAACTGGCGATATGAAATCTGAAAGCCTATGCTCATTCCATGATATACTTATTGCAGGTCCAAAATACAGTCAGCCGGATAACAAAATAATTCATCTGGAAGAATTGCAGGATTATCCTTTCATAAGTCTGGCAGAAGGTACCGGTACACATGACCACTACACCAAATTCTTCTATGACAACAATCTTCACTTTAACCTTGATATGGAGGCTTCAACTACAGATCAGGTTCTTGCAATGGTTCAGGCAAACTTAGGGCTTGGCTTCTACCCAGAGGAGCTTGCCTCTGAATATATAATGCGTGGTGAAATATTTCCTGTAAATCTATACGAATCCGCACCTGACAGAGATATTGTTCTTATACGTGAATCAAGACATACCGAAAGCATTGCAGCCAAAAAACTTATTAATTTCTTAAAGCATACAACTGATTAAAATGTCTTAGTTACGCATTCAAGTGTCGCACAGTAGCCTGTATTATTCTTGCTCTTATACATGGCACTGTCGGCATGTCTGTACAGTTCATCAAAATCAATATCCTTTTCCCCTTTATAAAACGCTTCACCCATGCTTACATATATCTTCTCATCTCCCATCTCTGGGATTCTTATGTCCTTAAGCTTTGCAAATACTCTCATCGTGAAGCTTTCAGCATCTTTAGTTTCTGTTATTCCCGGGATGAACATTGCAAATTCATCACCTCCCAGGCGCATGCATATATCATGTTCCCTGCATACACTCTGAAGACTTCTTGCAACCGCTATAATTACTGCATCCCCGACAACATGTCCATATGTATCGTTAACATTCTTGAACTTATCACAATCAAGAAGGCACATAAGCCCCTTAGTTTCTTCCTTAATAAGGTCTGCAATTGCTTTCTCTCCGCTTCCTCTATTTCTTATTCCCGTCATAAGGTCTGTTTCTGAAAGATATAAAAGCCTGTTCTCCTTACGTTTCTCTGCATCGATAACTTCAACGGCATATACAACATGCCACAGTTCTCCATTGCTATCCTCATCTACCCTTATGAATCTTTCACGACACCATCCAGAGTAATTTCCAAGGAATTCATGAACAATCGTAGTCTTGTTCTTCATTCTCTCCGGAAGTGTTGATATATCAACAAATTCAAGTACACTTTCTACATACTTCCTGGAAGGAAGAATCTTCATTACACTATTTATCTGTTCTGCAAAAGTATGCTCGCCTTTTATCATATTATCCCTTATGAAATCTGTTGACTTTATTTCATGAAATTCCCCTGTCTTTAAATTGATAATATGCATTGACAGATATATTCCGGCAAGTGCTGAATATGCGCTGAACATAGCCTCACGCTTGGATTTTTTAAATACATTTCTCTGTTTTAATAGCAGTACTAAAAATGTGCCTATCATATCAAGAAAGCGCGAAATCTCGTCCATCTCACTTTCTGGTGGATTGTCAACACCAAAGAAGCCATATATCTCGTCCTTATATCTGAATGGACTTACTGCCAGGCTCTTTACATTCTGAACTTTGAGCAGTTCATATGCTGCAGGATATTCATCCTTAATCTCCTCAATATCCTTAGTACTAATATTTCTTCCATCATTAAATGATGTATACCACCAGTCTATAATTGACATATCTACATTCTGAAGAAACTTTATCTGAGGCTCAATCCCATCCGCGCACCACTCATAAGTATTATTAGTAACCTTTTTTCTAATATTGTCTTCAAATATGTATATTCTTTCAGACCCGATATGTTCTCCAAAAAATCTGATAAATTCATTAATCTGATCATCTGGATTTTCATAATTCATTGCTGCCTTCATTGCTTTATTCATAATTGATTCGTACTTTTTCGTCTTCATATGCATCTCCAATTCAATACATTTATAACTAACAACATAGTAACATATATTGACAAAAAACGCACCCTTTTCACACATTAAAATTGTGAAAAAAGTGCGTTCTGATATTAAACAAACCGCATTCGCCGCTAACAATTCTCTACATAGCCTTAATTGCATTCACTGTTATATTGTACTGTTTCTCAACTTCTTCAAATGCTTCCTCAGCTCCTGCGAGTTCTCCTGCACGAAAAATCTCTGTAATAGCTGAACTCGCTTTATAAAGATTATCAAATCCAAGATTTAAGCATACACCCTTAAGTGTATGTGCTGCCCTGAATGCTTCTTCTACATTTCCGGCAGCTATAGCCTCTTTAAGATTGGCGTAGCTGTTGTCATCTAAAAACTTCAATACAAATTTTTTAATAAAAGCCTCATTGGGAAATCTATTCAAAACATTCTGATAATCTGCTCCCATTGCCTCGTAACATTCCTTAATTGTCATGTGCAATACCTGCCTATATATTGTTAAATTATAACTATGCGTATATTGAGTAATATGATATCACGATTAATATAGTATTGTCAAAGAACCGTCTAATCACAGAATAATTATTACTCTATTTTTCTCATTAAGAAACATAACGCCCTAAGGTGGATTCTGCTGCTGTATTCTAACATCATCAAAATTTTAATTTTAGTACATTTTAAATTACTGCATTGGACTTTTAAAGCACTTATTTTCTTCCAAACATCCAATACCTCTCGGAATTCACATCAAATTGGACATTTTCCGCAAATTTTTTAACGAAAAGTCCAATTTCATGCACTTTTCAAGTGATTATGGACTTTTGGAACATTTAACCTGCCATGGAAGTCCAATCTAACACAATTACATTCTCCTTTTGGACTTGTTCCTGCGTGAAATCTCTTCTAACATCCAATCCGCCACAAATATGCTCACCCTCTGGACTTACCTATACATGAAATCTCTTCTAATGTCCAAATGAATCATATCCTGTAATCTCATTATTGTAAATATACTTTAGCAACACATTTTCAGATAATAGTTTTACATATCCGCAAATATACTGTATATTAAATATATTGCTGTCTGGCAAAATATATGCGGGGGAATTGTTTTATGAAAAAACGAGATTCTTTTAACAACAAATGGGGATTCATCCTTGCCTGTATCGGCTCTGCCGTTGGTATGGGTAATATCTGGATGTTCCCAACAAGAGTATCAATGTATGGCGGTGGATCATACCTGATACCATATTTCATATTCGTTGCACTTATTGGTTTCACTGGTGTTATCGGAGAAATGAGTTTTGGTCGTGCTACTAAGTCAGGACCTGTTGATGCATTTGGATATGCATGCGAAACTAAGAATAAGAGAAAGCTTGGTGAGGCTATCGGCTTTATTCCAGTACTTGGCGCACTTGCAATGGCAATTGGTTACACTGTTGTAATGGGCTGGATTCTTAAGTACATGATTGGAGCTTTTACAGGAAAGGCACTTGCACCTTCTGACACAGAAGGCTTTGCTGCTTCATTTGGAAGTATGGCAAGCGCATTTGGTAATAATGTATGGCAGATTGTAGCTCTTGTTATTGGTATTATTATTCTTATGTTCGGTGTCGGACGCGGAATTGAAAAGGCCAATAAAATCATGATGCCTGTTTTCTTTATTCTTTTTGCTGTACTTGGAATATATGTTGCTTTCCAACCTGGTGCGATAGAAGGCTACAAATACATTTTCAGAGTTGACCCTGAGGCATTTGCTGACCCTAAGACATGGATATTCGCTCTTGGCCAGGCATTCTTTTCTCTTTCTATTGCTGGTAATGGCACTCTTATATATGGTTCTTACCTTTCAGATAATGAAGATATTCCTGCTGCTGCCGGACGCGTTGCGCTGTTCGATACTATAGCAGCCATGCTTGCAGCACTTGTTATCATTCCTGCAATGGCAACAACCGGTGCCCAGCTTAATCAGGGTGGTCCCGGACTTATGTTTATCTTCCTCCCGGCACTTTTTAAATCAATGCCTGGCGGATACATAGTCGCAATTATATTCTTCGTTGCTGTATTTATGGCAGGACTTTCTTCTTTAATCAACCTGTATGAAGCACCTATTGCAACTATTCAGGAAAAGCTTCATCTTGGAAGAAAGGCATCTTGTGCCATAATCGCTGCAATAGCACTTGTAGTTTCAATATGTATTCAGGGAATTGTCTCTGGATGGATGGATATACTTTCTATCTACATCTGCCCACTTGGTGCAGGTCTTGCCGGAATTATGTTCTTCTGGGTATGTGGTAAGAAATATGTTGAAACTCAGGTTAATACCGGTCGCGATAAGAAATTCACTGATAAATTCTATCCTATATGCAAATATATTTTCTGCCCTGTATGTTTCCTTGTTCTTATACTTGGAATTGTTCTTGGCGGAATCGGCTGATTAAGATATTATAATAAAAGGAATCCTGTGAGCAGGGAGATGTTGCCTCTCTGCTTATGGGATTCCTTTTTTCATATATTTAATTATGCTATTCATGCTTTGCATCACATTTTTTACAGGAATATTTCCTCAAAAGCAGCAATTACAAGCTTAAGAGTTGCTTCGTCCATATCCGAATAATGAATTACAAGTATTCCATGGTACTTATCCGCATCAGCGAAACAATACTCTGAAAGGCAGTTAATCAGAATCCCCTTCTGCCTGACTGCCCATTTAATCTCAACATCACTTAAGGAAGTCTTCACATGCAGCAGAAAATGTGTTCCCGCATCATCCTGATATATCGTACTTATCTCACTAAGCCTTGATTCGCGAAACATCCTGCATATCTTTTCACGGCGTCCCCTGTAATCATTGACAAGCCTCTTAATGTGGCGCTCAAAGTATCCCTTCTCAATAAATGCCGCCATTGCATACTGCTCAAATCCCGACACAGTACACGAGTAAAAATTCATTGTTGAAATATATTTTTCCATAAGCTTTTCTGGCAGTACCATATATCCTATTCTAAGTGAAGGAACCATTGTCTTCGAAAATGTGTTCATATATATTACTCTGTGACTTCTGTCTCTCGACTGAATGGACGGAATAGGTTTGCCCTGCATACGGAATTCACAGTCAAAATCATCCTCTATTATATATCTGCCTGGCTCCGCCGCCGCCCAGTTAAGCAGTTCCTGTCTTCTTGCAACCGGCATAACAAGGCCAATTGGAAAATGATGTTCAGGACTTACATGTGCTACATTTATATCTTTCATTCTAAGTTCATCGACTTTCATACCCTTATCATCAATATTAACATAATCCCACTCCACACCATTTTCATCATATATCTTGGTAATCTTACGGTATCCGGGATTCTCAACACCAAACTTCACATCTGGACCTAAGAGCTGTAACAGCCTGTTATACAGATATTCCGTTCCGGCCCCTATAATAATATGGTCTGCTGAAACCTGCATTCCACGGTATCTGTTAAGATGGTCTGCAATCGCTTCACGAAGCTGCAACACACCGTTAAAAGGTACAGTCTTAAGAAGTGAAGTATTATAATCGGTCAGGGTTTCCCTCATAACCTTTGCCCATGTAGCAAATGGAAATCTATCATACCTGATATTATTTGCCGTCAAATCAGCAAGATAAGTCTCCTCCTGGAATCTTTTCACAGGAGCAGCATACCCTGGTGCACCACCTGTAACCACGGCAATCTTATTAACATAATACCCTCTTTTTTCCTCAGATCGGATATAACCTTCCAGAAGAAGCTGCTCATATGCGTTCTCCACCGTCTTGACACTTATCTGCAAATGCTGTGAAAGCCCTCGCTTTGATGGCAGCTTCTCATCAGCCTTAAGCTTCCCGTCAGCTATATCTTCCTTAATCAGTTCATACAGATATTCGTACATTGTTTTGTTTCTGCGTTTATCTAAATCATATGTAAGCAAATCTGGTCTCCTATTATATATGCATTTTGGATATTTAAAAGATATCAGTTTTAATTATAATAAGCTCATAAGCAAAAAACAAGGAGGAAAATCCCTCTCCTCACCTGAAGGGTTCGGATTTTTCTTCGAAAAACAAGGAGGAATAGAAATACTATGGGAATCTATGCTATTACTGGTGCTTCAAGCGGTATCGGTGCAAAAACTAAAGAATTGTTAATACATCAGGGACATAAGGTAATTAATATTGATCTTAAAGACGGTGACATCTGCGTAAACCTTGCATCGCAGGAAGGCAGACAGTCTGCTGTTGATCAGTTACATACTATGTGCCCTGACGGACTTGACGGAATGATATGCAACGCTGGTGTTTCAGGCGCATGCGGTAATCTCGGACTCATTATCTCTCTTAACTACTTCGGAACAGTAGCCGTTGCAAATGGTGTATATGACCTTTTAAAGAAGAAGCACGGAAGCTGTGTTGTAACTGTTTCTAACACAATTTCACAGGGTGCAGGCCGTAAGGATATCGTTGATCTTCTTAATAACATCGGTGATGAAAAGCGTATATTAAGCCTTATTTCTTCTATGGACAGCACTAACCTTTCAGTAGGAAACAGTCTTTATGTTTCTACTAAATACGCACTTGCAAGATGGGTACGCCGTGTATCTGCAACATGGGCTGCCAATGGTGTCCGTATAAATGCTGTTGCTCCTGGTAATGTACACACAGCCATGACTGCAACAATGAGCACTACAGCAAAGATGGCTCTTAATGCCCTTCCTATCCCAACCAAGTACGGTCAGGAGTGCCTCATGGCTCCAGAGGAAATTGCTGAGGTTATGGTATTCCTTGCTTCAGATTCAGCAAGAGGCGTCAATGGAAATATCATGTTCGTTGATGGTGGAACAGACGCATTATTAAACACAGAGAAAGTATATTAATTAAGGAGGGCATTAAACATGACAGCAATTGAAAAATATGTAGAAGCAATGGAAAACAAAGATTACGCAGGACTTGCCAATCTCTTTTCTCCAGACGGAATAATCAATGATTATTGTACTAACTCAGCAGCCCAGAACGAATATCATATATATGGACGTGAAGCTATCAACATGTTCTTCCGTAACAAGTTCGGCTTCCGCAAATACTCTATCTTAGATGGTGAAGTTGTGAATTCTACCCAGGCAGAATTCATCGCTAACTTCGGCGGTTACAACATCATGGCCATCGCTACAGTCCGTGAAGTAACAGAAGATGGGCTTATCAAGAGACTTACTGTAAGACCTAAGTAATTAAATATTAAAAATCGTGTATAACCAATCAGGGCATTTGAATTGCAAGTTAATCCCTTGCAATCCAAATGCCCTCATTTTTCTTTTTAACATAAACAATAAACTTTTCAAGAGATGCCTTTTCTCTATCTCGATGTCCAATCTGCCACTTTCTCGCAGTCGATTTGGACTTTCACTTACCTTCTATTCGCTTCTAGGTCCAATCGGTTATACCTGCGCGGACTTTTTGGACATCCACTTGGCTCTTGGATGCTTCAAAGTCCATTTTATTGTTCTGTCATGAATACTTTGGACTTTCTCTTGAATTTTCATCGTTTCAAGGTCCAATTCACCACTTTCTTGCAACTGTTTTGGACCTCCAACAGCCTTTTATCTGCTCCAAGGTCCAATCTGCCACTTTCTCGCAGTCGATTTGGACTTTCAGCAACCTTTTCTCTGCCTCAGCGTCCAATCCACAAAATCCCCGCACCAGCTTACTCACCCAACAAGCAAGTTTTACTCTTCCACCTGTATCTGACAGACCTTCATAGCTTCCAATGCATTGATGTGCGACTTAGGTGTAACTCCGGCACAGTATTCTAATCACCTGAACACCAGTTGCACAAGCAGCATATAACATATCGTTCCGCCTGCGATAGAAACAAGCATCTGCTTTTTCCATTTGTGAAGAAGAACTGTCACAATAATTGCTATCAGTTCTGACAATCCATAACTGTAGCCTGTCACATTAACATTGCATATATGAGATAGAATTTCTTCCACCCCATATTCTTGAACTTGTCAAGCATTGCTGCTAAATTACTCCATCTGTAAATATATTCAAATCTGTATTTTAATACAGATTGACCTGTTTTTCCACAAGTCTGCTGCCTTCATACTTAAGCTTTATCGAGAAAAATCTCTCCTCCCCCGAAAGAAGAAGGTTAAGAAATACCCTGTCACCCTCCCATGTCGGAAGCTCGGGAACTTCTTCTTTATCAACCCAAGCCAGTTCTCCTTCATCACATTCAATAAGCTCACCTGTAAAGCCATCTGCCGTAAATACACACATAAGCTCTGGCTCACATTCATTACTTATAAATGTTACAAGCCCGCGGAATCTGTATGAAGTAAGCGTAAGACCTGTTTCTTCCTTTACCTCACGCACAAGACATTCCTCAGGAGTCTCCTGATTCTCAGCATGTCCGCCTACTCCAATCCATTTACCTTCATTAATATCATTATGCTTTTTCACTCTGTGAAGCATAAGATACTTCCCGTCCTTCTCTATATAACATAAAGTTGTAGTTATCATCAATTCTACCTTTCATGTCCGATTTTTTCAATCAAATTCACCTTATAGATTCAATTATTGCCTCTGCATCTGCTTTCGCAAGTGCGTCAAGTTTTTCATTGGTACTGAGAAAATTTCTGTAATCTCCTTTATTACTCAAAAAAGCATGTTCAACAATAATAGAAGGAAGCCCTGCCTTGGTACCACAATACAACAATGTATAATAATCCGCTAGCGAACCATCAGGATATGTTTCTCCTACTGTTGTTACCCTCTGCAAAATTCCTCCGGTATTTTCAGTATTCCAGTCATTGGCTATTGGAAGTCCTAACACATTTAATTTAGATATTATTGATTTAGCCATCCTCATCTCAGAATCATATACGCTTGCCACCTTTGCATTTGATGGCTGATATCTGCTACAGCTCATAAGAACCATACAACCATGTGAATCAACCTCATCGGTACTTCTGCTGTTAACATGAACAGAAACAAAATAATCTGCATTATTATCAACTGCATACTTAATACGGTTCGAAAGACTTAAATCATAATCACCGTTTCTTGTAAGAATAACCTTAACTCCTTCATTTTGTTCAAGATACCATTTCAGACTTGTTGCAATACGATAGTTAAGATTCTTCTCCATCACAAGAATTCCATCATATTCCTGCTTTGTTCCTTCACTGTCTCCACCATGACCCGGATCAATACATATAACAACCTGCTTTGGTTTTACTTCTTCTGTAGCATCAATATTTCCCTCTGCTACAGCTTCCACAGCATTTTCCAAAGTCGTCTCTTCCTCTGTACATTCTGTCTCTTCTGCAACTTCTTCCAGAGCTGTTTCCTCCTGTGTTGTCTCCTCAACAGTACTAATATCGGTCTGTGATTCATACAAATGTGTCTCATCATGACTACTTTCCATATCTGTCGCAGCATTCTTTTTCCCACATGCACACATACATATAGTAACCATCACCATACAAAAAAACAATTTCTTTTTCATTATATTACGCCTTCACTTCATGTCCGATTTTTTCAATCTCGTATTTCCCGCATACTATATTAATTTCATCAGCATTACCCCAGTCAAGACTTACATACACTTTCTTCTTATCAACATCCCACTTAAGTTCATCAATAGTTATTCCGCATCTTGTACGAAGTCCCTTAACCATGCCGCTTCCCAGCTTGTCTGACCATGCTGGAAGCAGTTCAATTGTGTGTTCATCCGAATATACAAGCATTTCATTAATAATTCCAACCAGTCCAAATGCGGTATCTGTACAAAACACGCCTTTGCTCCTGTCAGTATTGTGGTCTGTAAATAAAGTTGTGTAAAATATGTCACTGTGTACAAGCAGATTAAGCGTATCATATACAGCATCTGCATTTTTAAGACGAGCCTCTACTAACGCCTTATGTATCCAGCCATGTGAAGCAGTATCATCTTTTCCTTTATTCTCATGGTTTCTGTTAATGATTGCCTGGCGACACGCAGCTGCTAACTTACTGTCATGCTGAGTCTGCAAAGCCGGCCATGCCGGATAAAGATGGCTTATATGCCTGTGAGCATTATTCTCGCCATACTCCTTCATAGACCATTCCTTAACTGCGCCTGACTCATCATACATAAAATCAGGTAACATTCTTAAGAGTGCTTCCGCCTCTGATACAGCCTGCTCATATCCATCAACCTTCGTATAATTAAGCATCTCCGTGTACATATTAATTACATCTTTAGCCGCGGAGATATCCATTGCTGCATTGGCAGTAATCGCACTATGATATCCAAAAGGCTTATTCTCCGGTGAAAATGATGGAATAATAAGATAATGCTCACTCTCATTAAGGCTGCATTTACCCTTCTCATACCTTGCATTACCGTCTGTATCTGTGTAATACTCTGGATTTCCAATCTGTTTCCAGAAATTATAAGTCTTTTTAAGTAGTGGCTCATATACATCTTTTCTTACATCAAATGTATCTTTGCCGTACATCTTAATCAGCGCCACATCATCAGTTGTTATCACAGCGTCGCCGTAAGTCTGTAAGAATTCATATATAGGAATAAGTAACCAGCCCGCACCGGCATTCCAGTACTGGAATGGATAATTAATATCGTACTCTACCATCATTGCCCTGTGACCGTCAGTATTAACCGGAATCAGCACTGCATCCTTCATCCCATACACCATTGCTGCATTGTTAACCCAGTCAGGTATCTGCCGCAAAATAAACCACATATAACCAACACCTGCTTCATACAACCCTGAGCCGTTCATTCCCGAAACCTGAATATTAACATTGGCATCCATTGTGTACGCACTTCTCCACAACAGATTCCACTCACCAACCCACAAGCCGCTGAGTCTTGGTGCTGTCGTTCCTGCGCATGCCTGCATTCCATACAGACCGTTATAATATAATTTCTCCAGCAGATGAGGCATAATGTCATATTCATTTTTCTGCAAGTGAAGCAGTTCTTCATTAGCAGACTCGCAAAAATATCCGCCGTCAAGCTTAAGCTCTATATTCTTATGTTCTAAGCTTACCGGTTCTTCCGTTATATCGACACTGTTAACTTTGTTAATACATTTGTCTACCAGTGCAAATGTATCTTTGCCATTAACTCTGTACCTGAACTCACAATATTCCCCCAAATCATCTGTCCAGTCTGTGTAAGTTATAAGTGTTATACTCTCTGCATGTGATATATTAATAACCGGCGCAGTCTCATCAATACAAGTGTACGCCCGGCTGTCTTTAGGCTTTGATGAAACCCTCATATCACCATCTGTCAATATCCTTGTAACACCTGCAAATCCACCCTTTGCAAGCTCACTTCCCTCATATTCAGGATAATGCACAACCGTACCTATTATGTTACCTCTTACAAATCTTGAATACAGCATATTTCTTTCAGGCGCAGGGATATTGTTCTTCTGGACTCCGAATTTCGGCATAGACTCAAAATCATCTATTGATATCGACATATTCACAGACTTTTCAGATATTATTTTAGTTATAATCACATTCTGTTTTCTCGATACATATGTACTTTTTGAAACAGAAGCTCCGTCTGATTTAAATGTAGTATTTATTGTACCAGTCTTATAATCTGTCCATCTTCTGTAACCAGAAATATCCGGCTCTCCTTCAAGTGTCAGTCTTATCATATGGCCTGGATGATAACAGTACATATTCGTTCTTTTTCTATCATGTATATTCCATGTATCATCAAAATTAATAACTGACTGTCTGGCTTCATCTAACTGTGCTGTAACATCGTAAGGCACATGCCTTGGCTCTTCCGATGGCATGACAAATTCAACATTCTGATATATAAGACTGTCCTCTATAGGCGCACATGATTCAAGCACGCCAAGCCTTCCATTACCTGCCACCATAGCCTCATGCCATGGTACATCCGTAACATTATAATCATCATAAGGTTTAATCTGACTGAACTTCTTTGAAAATGAACTATACATTTTTAGACTTCCTTTTCTACTTATCTTGTTTTTCTTCTTTCTCTTCAGTTCCAAATGATTCAGCGTAAAGAAACTTATGTGTTGCAAATAATCCTGCAATTGCAGCCACCCCTGCCAGTACCTCAAATCCCGATACATGTCCTACTATCATCTGCCTTGCAATAGCAAAAAGCAGAACTTCAATAACCGTACCCGGAGTATGAGTGCAAAGCATCTTTACAAACTCAACTCCAATTGCAAATGTCATAACATTCTCAAGGAAGTACTCAAGCGTGGCATTATCACATCCTATTCCCAGTACACTTTCCACAATAAATTTTCCTGCAAGAAATATTATAGCTATCAGTAAAAATGCAGATAACACAATCTCAATATATGAAGCAGCCTGCTGCATAAATTTTCTTAATTTCATTTTCATAGGGTAAACTATCCTTTCAATTAATTTTATATATAGTGCCTTATTTAAGCATTAATTATATCTTATTCTTAATAATTAAGCAATTGTGCCCCTATCGCTTTCATTAAATAATTCAATATAATTATATAGTGAATGTGCATAATTTTATTTGACTTTCATAATGTTTTTTAGTAAACTTTAACAAGTTGGTGTTTTGAAATATGATAATAAATGACGCCACATTTATTATCTCTACAGGCACGCGTAACGGACATAATTTTTTAACGAGGAGAAAAACATGGAAGCTTTATTAATTCTAGTCATCGTTGCAGCCCTGCTTGCGCTCGGCTATGCAGCATTCAACTTCATCGGTGTTAAGAAACTTGATGAAGGAACAGACCGTATGAAAGAAATCGCAGCAGCCATAAGAGTTGGTGCTAACGCATTTATTACATACGAGTATAAGATTATTGCAGTAGTAGTTGTTATTATTGCAATCGCATTTGCAGCTATATTCACTGTCCAGTATGGAGAATTCAGCTGGGAGCCATCTGTATGTTTCATGATTGGTGTTATCATGAGTGCATCAGCAGGCTGGGTAGGTATGAAGATTGCTACTTACGCTAATGTAAGAGTTTCTAATACAGCCCGCAACACTAAGAACATTGGTTCAACACTTAAGGTAGCTTTAAAAGGTGGCTCAGTTATGGGTCTCTGCGTTGGCGGTTTCGCACTTTTAGGACTTTTCCTTGTATACATCATATTTGGATTTGGTCTTAACATGCTTGACATTGAGGCGCTCCGTGGTGCTCATGTATTCACACAGTGTCTTTCATGCTACGCACTTGGCTGCTCTATTGTTGCTATGTTTAACCGTGTTGGTGGCGGTATATATACTAAGGCAGCTGATATGGGAGCTGACCTTGTTGGTAAGACAGAAGCACACATCCCTGAAGATGATCCAAGAAATCCTGCCACTATCGCAGATAACGTTGGTGATAATGTAGGTGATGTTGCCGGACTTGGTTCTGACCTTCTTGAATCATTTGTTGGAGCTATATCTTCAGCAATTATTCTTGCAGTAAGTCTTTACCTTTCAAATGTAGCTAATAACCTTGAAGTTTCAGACGAAATGCTATCTAAAATGATGTATTTCCCACTTGTATTCGCTGCAATCGGACTTATCGCATCTATTCTTGGTATCGCTTATGTTCTCTTAAAGAAGGGTTCTGATAATCCTCACAGAGATCTTAATATCTCAACATGGAGTGCTGCCGGAATTACAATTATCGGCGGATTCGTTGCTACATATCTGTTATTCAATGGCGAGAATGCAGATATTCTTAAGGTTGCAGGATTTAACATTGGTTTCATATCACCTTGGATTGCTGCTTCACTTGGCGTAGTGAGTGGTGTTATCATCGGTGGTATCGCAGAATACTATACAAGTTATGATTACAAGCCAACACAGACAATTGCACAGGCTTCTAAGGAAGGTGCAGCTTTAACTATTACACAGGGTCTTTCAGTTGGTATGAAGTCTTGTATGTACCCACTTATTGTTTTAGGTATTACAACTTATGTTTCATACGCAGTTTCAGGCATGTTCGGTATTGCTATGGCTGCCGTAGGTATGCTTTCATTCGTATCAGCAACTGTTTCTGTTGATACTTATGGACCAATCTCTGATAATGCCGGTGGTATTGCAGAAATGTCAGAGCTCGAACCTGAGGTAAGAGAAATTACTGATAAGCTTGATTCCGTTGGTAATACAACTGCTGCCATCGGTAAAGGCTTTGCTATCGGTTCAGCTTCACTTGCAGCACTTTCACTTATGGTTAGTTTCCTTTATGCATTCCAGCCAGAGGGAAGCAGCCTCGACCTTAACTTCACTAACCCACTTATTCTTGCCGGTGCTTTAGTTGGTGGTGCTCTTCCATATCTGTTCTCAGGTATGCTTATTGAAGCCGTTGCCAATGCTGCCCGTAAGATGGTTGAAGAAGTAAGAAGACAGTTCAGAGACATTCCTGGTATCCTTGAAGGAAAGGCTAAACCAGACTATAAGACATGTATTGAGATATCATCTCAGGGTGCATTAAAGGAAATGCGTATGCCAGCTATCATCTCAATCATCTTCCCTGTAATTGCCGGATTCCTTTTCGGACCTTACTTCGTAGGCGGTCTTCTTATCGGTGCCACTCTTTCAGCTATCATGCTTGCCATCTTTACAGGTAACGCTGGTGGTGCGTGGGATAACGGTAAAAAGTACATCGAATCAGGTGCTATTGAAGGACAGGGCAAAGGCTCTCCAGCACATGATGCAGCCGTTGTTGGTGATACTGTAGGTGATCCATTAAAGGATACTGTAGGACCATCTCTTGATATCCTTATCAAGATTATGTCTACTGTTTCACTCGTTGCCGCAGTAATGTTCTACAACTACAATCTACTTTACCTTATCTTTGGTATAAAATAATATTCCGTATAAAGGAGTTGGGGCGACAGACCATAAAGGTCTGCCGCCCCTGTTTTTATGTATATTTACTTAACAAGTGCTTCCCAGCGCTCCTTTGGAATTGAACTGCTCGTCACAATACATTCAGGGTCTGGTGCAATGACATGCCTTACAACATTAAACACCGCCTGTGCATCACACAAAAGACACTCTGCGTCACCAAATGTTACTTCACGCACAGCCTTACAGTCAAGAAATGCCTGATTAAGCTTAACAAAATCCTCTGATATGTGAGGCTGGTCTGCGTTGTAATGCTTTCTCATATATGAATCCTTAATACTGCCATCAGGCATTACAATCTGTAACTTCATCGGCTTATCTGATAATCTGTGTGGTACATTAAGTACCTCTTCAACACTATGAATAAATGTATTGCGCTCATGTCCTACTCCAACAAGCAGAACTTTTCCTCCACAGCTTCTTAATCTGTCGTAACATCCGCCTGGTGTACACGGTGTATTGTTATTCTCCTCGCTCGCCAGATATTCTGCCGCTTTCTTTCCAATTCCTGCCATGCTGTGTGTAGGATGTAGTGACCTTATTACTCCGTCTCTTTTAAGAAACATATTAGTAAGCAGTCCGACACATGATGGTGTTTCTTTAGGATTATATACCGGTGAGTCCGCATTTATATTCTTCCATGTATGTGTTGGAAGAAGTAAAAGTCCATGTCCGAAATATTCAATCCATGTATCAAGTACTATATCTGCCCCGCCTTCAACTTCACCGATAGATTTCATTGATGAATGAATAAGAATCGTCTCATCACCTGTTAAACCCATATTCTCTAACTGCTTCTTTAACTGTTCTTTTGTATACATATTAGTCCTCGCTTTTCACATATCAATATAGTAAACATATTAGCACATTTATCCTTGAAATATCCAGTAAACAATGCAATAATTACTTTTAAATAATTTAATTGAAAGGAATTAATTCATCATGACTAAAAGACGATTGACACGCAGACAGCGTCAGGTAAGAAGAAACCGTATTATTCTCGCCTGTGCAGCTGCTGCTTTACTTATCATTATTATTGTAATAATATCTGTTTCCATGAAAGGCTGTTCTAAGTCTAAGAACGCAGATAAGAATGGAAAATCTACAACTGCTAAGGTTGAAGAATCAACACAGACAAAAGAAAATGAAAGCACCAGTGAAGAAGTTTCATCAACTGATACTAATACTGATACTTCATCTGCAATTATGTCAGGAGAAGTATCTTCACATGCTTCTTCTGACAGTTCTGAATTCGCCCCTCCTGTAGTTCCATCTGGTAATACAGTTTCCAAAGGTACTACTTCTAAAGGCTTCCAGATTCAGGAAATTAATGGAGCAACTTATATTGACGGAGTACTTATTGCCAATAAGACATATGCTCTTCCTCAGGATTTCATTCCCACTAATCCTGACCAGCCTGTTAATGCAGACAGAAGCTCAACATGTCTTGACAAGACTCTTATGAGTGCATGGAACACTATGTTAAAGGATGCAACTGCTAAAGGTCTTAATATATATATTGCCAGTGGATACCGTTCATATAATTATCAGGTTAATGTATATAACAGATATGTTAAAAGTGATGGTGCTGCTGTAGCAGACACATATTCATCAAGACCTGGCAACTCTGAACATCAGACTGGTTTATGCTTTGACCTTAACACTATTGAGGACAGCTTCCAGTACACTAACGAAGGCAAGTGGGTTAATGATAACTGCTACAAATACGGCTTCTGTATCCGCTTCCCTAAAGGCAAAGATTCTGCTACCGGATATCAGTATGAATCATGGCATCTTCGTTATGTAGGTGTTGACCTTGCCACTAAGTTATATAACAATGGCGACTGGTTATCTCTTGAAGAGTACTTTGGAATTACTTCACAGTATCCGAATTAAAAACATAAGGCGCGGAAAAATCCGCGCCTCAATTGTTATAATTGTTTTACAAATCTTCTTACCATTACCAGACATATCAGAAGCTCTAACGGCATCAGTACTATAAACCACATCGATTGCCAGATACATTCATACATGCATATCATTACAATTTTATCTCTTTCCGCTCCTGTATTGATAAGAAGTTTTATTCTTTCTGTATACCTTTCCAGCCTTCCTTTCAGAATAATTGTACTTACCATAAGATATATTACAATTGCAGCAATTCCTGTAATTCCATATGTCATCAATGCTTCTATTGTCTTATGTCTCATCTGGTTCTTTTCATCTGAATATGATGTATACGCAAATCCGGCTGAACCAAGATATGAAGAAACAACATTATCTGTTGCCATTACAGACGAACCAAGATTATATTTTATATTAATCCGGTTAGGATTCATCTTTAATTTCATATAATCAGGCAGTTCATCAAGAAACAGGTATTTTTTAATAAGTTCATTCTGGCTGTCCAATGCATTATGCAAAAGCTGCGTTGAACCAATTACTGTATACTGGCCAAATTCAGGTATTATGTACTTGAATTTTTCTTTTATTTCATCAGTTACCTTTACTACTTTAACCACCTTAGTACTGGCTGCTGGTACAAGATATGTGTAAAATCCATACTGGCTATACCACCACTCCTGTGAAATAATTGACCTCCAGACACCACTGTAATACTCATCTGAACCTGAAGCATCCAGCAATTGTTCTTTACTTATATCCCCAGCTTTATACTGATTATATATATTCATAATATAGGCATTATCATGTGTCTCGGCATATACATCTAAAATTTCTGTTATCTGCTGGTCAGTTATATTTTTACATATATAATCTTTTATTGATTGTGTATCTGTCTGGCCTTCATATCCATCAATTGTCTCCTCAAGCAATTTATTATAGGCATTGATATATTCATCGCCTGATTCGTAACTGTCATTTCTTTCTAAAACCATTTCATAATTATGAAGTTTAAGAGTAACACCATCCTTCATGCTGTCATCATATACCCCAGAATTATTTACATCCAGAAATACAACAACTTCTGAACCTTCTTTGAATCCATCATAATCCAGATTTCCCCCAGCATAATCATTAAGAGAATTATATATATCCTCCTCCGGTTCCACATATCCGGCAGCAAAAATATATTTTTTATCTGCACCACCTGACTTTAATGATCTTGCCAATGATATACCATTTCCAACATTATCAGTATTGATACCTGTCCATGTAAATGTTCTTGCTGTTTCGTAATATCCCATGGTTATATCATCTACGCCATCTATATTTTTAAGATAATTCAAAACATCATCACTTATATTCCTGTACATACAGCTGTCGCCAAATTTAACATCATTAAAATAATATTCTGATATGGAATGATTCTGAAATGGAGAATACTCCCATGTATCAGGTATTTTTTTCTCTATCTGCTCTGCAGTATACACATCTCCTTTTTTCACAAGACTGGCTGTGTAATCATAATAAACTGTATATGAACGGGGAGTCTCTTTTACCGCATAGCCTACAATATCAGGTTTATCCGTTATCCTTAAGTACTCTCTGTATGCAATGATACAATTAATGGCACATACAACAGTAATAACAGCCATTGCCAGAGAAAACACTCTTATTACTATATTCTGGAAACAGCCATCAGACCACTTAAATCTTTTCGCAGTAGTTTTAACAAATGTTTTTTCTGTCATAACATTTTTAAAATTGTATGTCCGTTTTTTTCGGTTCAGGCTGCTTAATCTGTCCGTAATAATCCCCGCCAGAAAACTGACTGCCACTGCAATTACAAGTGTCAGAATAATCCTTATCAGGGTATATTGTCCTATTGAGAAAAATGACACATTTTTAAAATATTTTATTAAAGCCTGTATGACATACCCTGTTCCAGATGCTATTCCAAAACCAATGACTGCCGAAATTGAAAGTATAAATATATTCTCTGTTAATGTCATAAAAATTATCTGCCCTTTATCAGCCCCAAGGCATTTTTGAATAAATCGGACATTTTTTCTTGTCTTATTATACATTGTAATCTGATATGATATTATCGTTATTCCAACAAGCATAATAAATACATAAATATAATTATTAACTTTTGCATATCCCCACGGCTTATAATCATACACATTACTATTATATGTAAAATTAAACTTAAGGCCTGATTCTTTTCTTAAATTCTCAGCTATACTGCTATAATCCTGTTCATCTAAGAAACTTTGTAATGAATATGCATATATGTATGTTTCATCCGTCGCAATATTGTCTGCCTCATTTTCCGTAACAATAATTCCCGGAAGCTTTTTACCATCATTCCATACATTTGTATAGCTGTTCATTATTCCGCAAAGCGTATATTCTTTATCATTAAGTGTTATATTATCTCCAATGTCTGTGCCCTGCCCAAGCCTGATAAGAGAGTTCCTGTCTATTGCTGCCTCATTGTCATTATCCGGCATCTTACCTTTCTCAAGTGCTATACTGCCCATGCTGATAAAGCCATCTGACATTGTACCAATCATAATATCTGATAAATTGGTTCTATCCTTTACGCTTGTTACAGTTTTTGCAGTGTACACATTTCCGGTATAAGGATGGTTTTTAATGCTTTCGTTTTCCTCTGGCTGTTTAGACCTGTACATTACAAACCAGTCTCCAAAATGCTTTTTATTATCAGCCTTCTGCCAGTTTGACATATTTTCCTGCAATAACAGTACCCCTGTAACAAATGTAAATGCGAGCACTACTAATACCATGGACCTTAAAATGTTTTTAAATCTCCTGCGAAGTCCCCTGAATGTCAATGCTATAATTTTGCTGTTCATACCCCCACACCCCCTGTCACATTTCCATCTGTGATTGTGAGTATGCGGTCTGCATATTCTGCCATCTGCCTGTCATGTGTAACCATAACAATAGTCTGCTGATACTTAGACGCTGCCAGAGTAAGCATTTGGGCAACTGTTTCTGCACTCGCCGCGTCAAGATTTCCTGTCGGTTCATCAGCGAATATAACTGACGGATGTGTAATCAGTGCCCTTGCGATTGCAACTCTCTGCTGTTCACCACCTGACATCTGTGCAGGAAATTTATCCTTACAGTAATCTATGCCAAGTGATTCCATTAATTCAGTGACTTTCTCCTCATCAGCTTGCTCACTGTCAAGAATTAACGGAAGTATTATATTTTCATATGCTGTATATTCAGGAATCAGCTTATAATCCTGATATATGAACCCAATATGCGTGCGTCTGAATTTTGCCAGTTCTGAATTCTTAAGATTATCAATCTCTTTTCCTTCTATGTACACCTTTCCCTCATCTGGCTTGTCTATAGTTCCAAGAATTCTTAACAGTGTTGACTTGCCTGAACCACTCTTTCCGACAATTGCAGTAAATTCGCCCTTTCTTACTTCAATATCACACTGGTTCAGCGCATTAATCTTTACCTGTCCTGCTGTGTAAGTTTTAGATATACCTTTTGCGCTTAATATTATGTCCATATGCATCCCCCTCTCATCCCTGATTTCTATCTGGGATAATTATATCTTGTAAAACTTACATCCAGCTTACATGGACTGATATTTTGTTTTTAATCTGTACATCGGGAGTGTCACAACGAATTCAGCTCCACCATATTTTTCACTGTTACCAGCCTTTATGCTTCCATGATGTGCCTGCACAATAAGCTTTGACAGATTAAGTCCTATACCCGCCTTAAAATCCGCCGCACTGCCATTAGTTTCAAATCTGTTAAATATACTGTTAAACTGCTCCGTACTTAATCCTTTGCCATTATCAGCAATCGTAACTACGCAGTCATCATTCTTTCTTGTTACATCAACATATACCTTAGTATTGTCATCTGCTAAATATTCTGCACAGTTGTCGAGAAGATTAATGAAACACTCGACAATCCAGCCTTCATCTGCGTACATACATAATTTTTCATTGCCATAATCCATAACAATTCTATTTCTGTCGACTACACTGCTGTTAATGCTTTCCTGAAGTATTGCCGCAACATCAACCTCATCACTTGTCATAACAACTTTTCCAGCCTCAAAGCGGCTTATGTCAAGCAGCTTCTTTATAAATGTTTTGATTCTGAACGCATTACCTGTACAATCAGCTATCTCCTTACACTGCGGACTGTCATCACATTTTTCCTCAAGCATTTCCAGCTTCATAGTTATAATTGCCAGCGGCGTATTAATCTGATGTGCAATATTCTCAATAAAATCCTGCATCTTCTGATGCTGCTCTTTATTATAAATGTGTTCATTCTCTAACTGCTTAGAAAGCCTCTCGTTATCTGCATATACATCGCACACTTTCTTTACAAAGTCCTTATGTCCAAGTCTGTAACAGTTATATAATCCTGAACCGAGTGCAATTAAAAGGACAGCTATCATTGCTATTAAAGCGTACATTTCCCCATTAAGTCTGCTCATATACGAAAAACCATGGCTGCCGTATCCGGCACTTTCCATGGCTGTTCTACCTGCTCTGATATTGTTATCCGTTATCCCTGATGAAAACATTTTTCGTACAAATGTTTCACCATATGCATTATCATGTAAATACAATGCACCTGCCAATGCCTGCTCTTTAAGTCTGTAATACACTATAATTCCGGCTATAACAGCCGCATTAATCAATCCATATATAATAACGAAAACAGTCTGTCTTTTCCTGAATGCAGACAGTTTCTTCTTGACCATATTATCCATAAATCCCCCTGAAAGTTATTAGTCAATCCACCTGTAGCCCACATTTCTTATAGTCTCAATGTATTGCTGATGCTTCTCACCATATGTTCCAAGCTTTGCTTTTATTCTGCTCATCGCAACGGTAAGTGTGTTATATTCAACGAAATTACCGTGAATATCCCATATTTTCTCATATATAGCATCACGCCTTACGACTCTGCCTTTATTCTCTATAAGCATTTTTACAATATCGAATTCATTAGTCGATATATTTAGTTCATCACCCTGACGGCTTATCTTATATCTGTCAAAATCAACGACAATATCACCTTTCTTATAGATATATCCTGCATTGAACTTGCTTCTTCTTAAGTTGGCACTTATTCTTGAAAGCAGCTCCTTCGTATAAAACGGCTTTGTTATATAATCATCTGCACCTATATCAAGCCCTGTAACTATCTCTTCCTCATTATCACATGAGGTTAAGAATATAACCGGCACTTCGCTTGATTTTCTTATCTTCCTGCATATATCAAACCCGCTTCCATCAGGCAGTTTGACATCCAACAGAAACATATCTATCTGCGGATTGCCAATAAATTTATCTGCCTCACCGCAGCTTCCGGCAGTAACTATCTCATACCCCTTATCAATCAATAAAAGCTTAAGGCTTTCACATAATTCCTTCTCATCTTCAACAACAGCTATCATAATTTCCGTTCCTTTTCACATATCCTGTCATACTGCTTATACATTTTCTGCACCTCGTTTTCAAGCAGATAATAATGCTTTATGTATGGCACAAGCAGAATAAGTATTGCAATCGTAAGCACAAGCAGTGGCATACTTAATTCAGAGTCAATCGCCCCGACTATCACATATGCACACACTGTCAGCAGTTCCAATATCGCAAATGTTATGGTTACAATCAAATGCACAAGCCTTTCATGCTGAAAGAATGCCACCTGTGTAAGATGCTCCTGCTTGATGTATTTCCAGTCGCAGTCCTTATCTGACTGTAATAATGAATCTATGTATTTTCTGTATGTTAAAATACGGTTTTTCATAACTATCACCTTCCCGATATCGCACTCTTAAACCATCTTCCCGTCTCAGACAAATCACCATCACTCCAGCCGCTCTTGGCACTGCAGCCAGATGATATAAGTGCTGATGTCTCTGCCTTATTGCTAAGACTCCATGCAATAAAACTCAGCTGATTGCTGTTCATGAAGTCAAGCCACTCGTTGGCAGATGCATAATCTATTCCACCATTGCCTGATGCGTCACATATACTACATTCACTGATAAACACTGGAACTCCTGCATTAAGTGCTGTGCTTATCTTATTTCTTATATTTTCTTTATGTGTTCCTGCATAAAAATGTGCCACATACATAACATTTCCATCATCAAGCGTATTGCCAACAACGCTGTCAACATCCTGTGACCATGTGTTAGTTCCTACAAGTATAAGTGCATGATCGTCGAATTGTCTTATTGTGCCTATTACAGTCTCTGCATATGGCTTAATGTCTGAATTCCAGTCAGCACCAACAGGTTCATTACATATTTCATATATTACATTGTCATGGCCTGAATACTTAGATGCCATTTCTGCAAAGAAATCACATGCCTCCTGTGTGTGTCTTGATGGTGCATAATTAAGCACATGCCAGTCTATGATTACATACATTCCAAGCTCTGTTGCATAATTAACACCGTTATCAATAATCTGCTTTAATGCCGCTTTGTCTCCACCTGAAAGATATCCATTATATTCTTCAGGATACATAGCAATTCTCACTACATTTGCACCCCAATCGTCCCTTAAGGTTGCAAATGCATCATAATTAACATAGTCTGGAAACCATGATATTCCGTGTGTACTTACCCCTCTTAGCTGGATAATGTTACCTGATTCGTCAGTTAATTTCGTGCCGGATACCTGAAGTCTTCCTGTTGGAACTGTTGTGACTATGCCTGCATTGCTTCCTGTATCAGAGTTATTTCCTGAATCATTTCCAGAATCACTTCCACCCGGCTGTGCTGTATCATCTCCTGATGCTGTATTTTCCACCACTGTTGATTCTTCACTTGAATCTGCAATTTCTTCTCCCGCTTTATATGCCTTTCCATCATCAGCAAGCACTATCTCCATTCCCGATTCCAGCTTGAAATCAAGTGTATATTTCTTAAGCTCCTCCTTAGACGCGAAACTGATAATAAAGCCCACATTATTCATCTGCGCCTGACTCTCAATTATCTTATTATAATCAACCGGCACGACACTCCATTGTAAATCCGAAGTATCAACTGTACAATTCCAGCTCTGCTCCAATGTAGTGCCATTGGTAGTATTAATCTTAAATGTCCAGTCTGATATCTTTACATCCTCCTTATTATCAATAATAAGGTCGTACTGTGCATAGAATCTGCCATTGCCCTCCCATGAATTAGACTGCTTAAACTGCATTGTTACAGATGTCTGTACCTGTTTTCTCTCATCTGCCTTAGCTGCCTCTGTCACAGAATCTGTCTGTTTCTCGTTATTCACTGTAGTTTCTTCATTAACATTTTCTTTATGTTTACCTGATTTTGATAATACTGCAAATGTAACAGCTAATCCTGTTACAATTATAGCTATAACTATTATTATACATAATTTCTTTTTATTCATCATATGTTTTCCCTCCCCATTTTTTATTATAGCAAAATATACAAAAATACACCATATCCTGCATTATAATCAGAATATGGTGTTAAAATTATCTTTTTTCTCTGTCAATATATTCTTTTTTAGTTACAAGACTCTTATATGCAGGACGTATTATCTTATCTGTAGTTATTAATTCTTCCAGTCTGTGTGCACTCCAGCCAACTATTCGGGCTATAGCAAATAAAGGTGTATATAACTCTCTTGGTATATCAAGCATATCATATACAAATCCACTATAGAAATCTATATTAGGACTTACTCCCTTATATATTTTTCTCTGTTCTGCAATAAGCCTTGGTGCAATTTTTTCAATATTATTATATAAAAGCATATCTTCATTGCGCCCCTTATCTGTTGCAAGCTGCTCCACGAATCCCTTAAACACTTTCTCTCTTGGGTCTGAGATAGAATATACTGCATGTCCCATACCATATATAAGACCTTTTTTGTCAAATGCCTGCTTGTTAAGCAATTTATCCAGATATGCAGCTATTTCTTCTTCATCTGCATAATCTTTAACATGCTCCTTAATATCATCCATCATATTCATAACCATAAGATTAGCGCCACCATGTTTCTTTCCTTTTAATGATGACATAGCTGCGGCAATAACAGAATATGTATCAGAACCAGAGGATGTTACAACTCTTGTAGTAAATGTAGAGTTATTACCACCACCATGTTCCATATGCAGCAGTAATGCAATATCAAGAACCCGTGCTTCCAAATCTGTAAAACATGTATCTGGTCTAAGCATTCTCAGGAAATTCTCTGCTATAGATAATTCCTTTTCTGGTCTGTGAATATACATGCTCTGATCCTTCTCGTAATGATTATAAGCATGATATGCATATGCTGCAATCATCGGAAATGTTGCAATAAGCTGCATACTCTGTCTTAACACATTAGGTATATCTAAGTTGTCTTTTTTCTTATCATATGAGCCAAGAGTCAGAATACTCCTGGTCATTGAGCCCATTATATCCGCTGTAGGAGCCTTCATTATAACATCTCTTGTAAAATTAGTTGGCAGCTTCATACACTCTGATAACTCATCACGGAATTCCTTTAACTGGTCATTGTCAGGAAGTTCTCCAAACAAAAGCAGATATGCTCCTTCTTCAAAAACATACTTTTTCCCTTTGCTTCCTGCAACAAAATCTCTTATATTGTATCCTCTGTATGACAGTTCTCCATCACATGGACACTTTTTACCATCACGGTATTCAAAAGCCTTTATGTCAGATATATTAGTAAGCCCTGTCAATACTCCCTGACCATTTTCATCTCGTAATCCACGCTTTACGCCATACTCCGAATACAGGTTCTTGTTGATACTGTCATTGTTTTCACAAAGAACCGCCATCTGCTCCATGTAATTATCCATATTGTTCATTCCCATTACCCCTTTCCTGCTACTCATTAAAATTTTTTATATTATTCATTTTCAGATAATATATTATTAAACTTAAACATAAATACTATCGTTGTTACAATAGCCGCAATAATATCACTTACCGGCTCTGCAAGAAATACAGCAAATACTTTATCTTGAAAAATCAATGGTAATATGAATATAAGCGGTATCAACAATATAAGTTTCCTTAAACATGCCAGTATAAGACTGACTTTTGCCTGTCCCAACGCCATAAAACTCTGCTGACAGCTTACCTGGAATCCCATTGCAAATATTCCTGCCATATATATTCTCAATGCCCATGCTGTATAATTCACAAGTACTTTGTCACTTGTAAATATACCGGCAAACAGCTGTGGTGTAAGCATCATAATTGCCCAGCTTATACATGTGAATATTACACATGCTTTAAACTGCGTAAAAAATGCTTTCTTAACCCTGTCATTATTCTTTGCTCCATAGTTGTAACTGATAACCGGCTGTCCACCCTGACATATTCCCTGTAACGGCATAACAATAAGCTGATTAGTGCTTGTTATAATTGTCATTGCTCCTACCGCAAGGTCTCCGCCGTATCTGGAAAGACTTGAGGTAAAGCTGATTGACAAAATACTCTCTGTAGATAACATTACAAATGTTGATATTCCGAGTGCAAGACACGGTCCGATTATCTTCGCATCAAGTCTTAGGTTAGCTTTCTTAAGACGCAGTATTGTCTTGTTACCCGTCAGAAAATGCAGAATCCACACAGCTCCGACAGCCTGACTAAGCACTGTTGCCAGTGCTGCTCCTCTTACTCCCATATTAAATACAAATATAAATATAGGATCCAGAACAATATTAATCACTGCACCAATTACTGTAGTCAGCATGCTGATCTTAGCAAACCCCTGTGTTGTGATAAACATATTCATTGCCATAACAATCAGGACAAATATGCTTCCAAGAATATATATTCTTGCATATGACAAAGCATATGGAAGCGTTGCATCACTTGCGCCAAACCATCTTAAAAGCTGTGGTGCTGATACATAAAACACCGCCGTCAATACAACCGCACATATCATTATAAATGTAAAACAGTTTCCTATAATTCTCTCAGCTGTATCATTGTCCTTCTTTCCCATAAATATTGCTGCCCTTGGTGCTCCTCCTGAACCGGCGAGCATTGCGAATGCATTAATAAGCATAAGTATAGGAGTAAAAAGTCCGACCCCTGTAAGAGCATTAGCCCCAATACCCGGAATATGTCCTATATATACACGGTCAACTATGTTATACAGCAGATTAACAACCTGTGCCACAACTGCAGGAATTGCAAGCGAAGCAAGAAGCTTTGATATATTTCCCTCTCCAAGATTTCTTGTCATATTATTATTCTTCATCATAAACCTCTTCGTTCTGTTTAATTGCCAGATGTCTTTCACACATATACTGACCATTAATTTATTTAACTATAATATCATTAATTATTTACATAGTATATAGATTTTTATCTGTTTACGAAATTTTCATAAATATCCACATTATAAAAGCTGCCACTCATTTACTATAAAGTGGCAGCTTTGGTATGACATTTTTATTATACTGATTTATTTGGTCTTATAACCAAATTCAGGAATTGTGCTCCATCTGTTACGGAAGTAGTGTGCAACCATCTTTGGTTTTCTGTCTCTTGTAAACAGTCCCTTCTTATTGCCTTGTACTCTTAACAGGCTCTGGCTTGTTGCAAAGTCTGCGAAGTTCCATGCCTGTTCACCTACAACAAAGTCGAATTCATCAAATACTTTATTATTCATCTCATAATATTCTACCTGATATTCTTCTGTATACATTACAGATGTTGTATCATGGAGTCCGCTCACTGTATCAGCTCCATATTCTGTGAACATAACAGGCTTTCCAAGTTTACCCCAGTCTGAAAGTTCTTTACGAAGTCCAATCTCTGACACCTCAAGATCAGGACCACCAAAATACCATCCATAATATCTGTTAAGACAGATTACATCACTTAATTGAGATGAGCAGTCTGTATCAGCAGTTGTTCCCTGAACACTTACTAATGTACATGGTCGTTTCTGAGGATCTAATTCTCTTGCAAGATCATATAAAGGCTTAAAATAGTCATATGCACCTTCTGCTGCTGAATCAGGTTCATTAGCTATGCTCCACATAACAACACATGCATGGTTCTTATCTCTTGATATCAAATCACGGATAACGTCCTTATGGTGTTCCTGTGTCTGCACTCCATGCTCCTTATCAAATGTTCCTATTCTCTCTCCACCAAAATTAGCTCCTCCACCGAACTGAAGATTGACTCCTACTGCTGTTGTTTCATCAATAACAACAATACCTTCTTCATCACAAAGTCTCATCATCTCCTCGCTATAAGGATAATGACTTGTTCTGAAGCTGTTAGCATGCTGCCACTTCATAATTGATATATCCTTTGTATTCATAGGCAGATTTATTCCACGGCCATTAGGAAATGTATCTTCGTGCTTTCCGTAGCCTTTAAAATAAAATGGCTTTTCATTAATTAAAAACTTTGTACCATCTACTCTTACACTTCTTACACCATATGGAAGTGTATACACATCCTGTCCTGCTGTTACCTTTATCTTATAAAGATAAGCATTTAATGGCTGCCATAATCTTACATTACTTATCTCAAATGTGCCTTCTGAGCCTTCTGTTTCTGAAAGCTTTGTGCCTTCTTCATCAAATAATTCAACTTTACATGTTATGTTGTTGTAATCTTTTCCTTTAATTTCAACATTGTAATTAAGTACTGCCGATGGTTCTTCTTTTGTGAAATCAATATCAGCTGTAACTGTAATATCATTGATATATGTCTCAGGTGTAGTATAGATTTTTACAGGTCTTGTAATTCCACAATAATTAAAGAAATCAAAATTAGGATTGTTCTGTGGTTTGTCAGATGCACCTGCACCCATGCCACCCATCATTCCACTCATCATGTTAGCCTTACCACCAACTGGCAGAGTTGTGTAATCAATAACATTATTAACCGCAATGGTAAGGAGATTATCACCATCCTGTAAATCATCATTTAATTCTACTTCAAATGGAAGAAATCCTCCTTTATGCTCACATATCAGTTTGCCATTGAGATATATCATGGCATAATGTGTAACTGCCGCACAACGTAATACAATTCTCTGGCTCTTTACATATTCTGGAACTGATATATTTCTCTGATAAAATACCCATCCATAATGATCCCTGAAATCTGTTCCCTCCTTAAGATCATTATAAGAAGCTGGCACAGGCATTGTATCCGCATCTTTCAAAGGTTTCTCATACCATTTTTCTTCAAAACCTTTTCCATTATCTAACTTAAAATCCCAAACTCCGCTTAAATCGCTTAATAATCTTGACTGTGTTAAAACTGGATATAACATAATTAATTCCTCCTGATTTATATTTATAATATTTTTACTGCTGTTCCCTAGTTGCTCTTATTTCTTTTAACTTAGCTGCATTTGCTTCTACTCTCTTTTTATTCAAAGGATATAAGAATATTAATGCAAGCAATAATAATGTCATTCCGGCTGCCGGCATAAGACATGTCACATTGTAGATTCCGTCAATAACCTTAGGATCAAATGCTGTAGCTGTTGTATAACCAACAATCGAAAGAAGTACGCCCGCTAAACCTGATGAACATGCCTGTCCTAACTTTCTTGCAAATGAATATACTGAGTAAATTGTACCATCCTGACGTACACCATTCTGAACTTCTGATTCATCGATAACATCCGTAATCATAGCCCATATAACCATGTTAAACATTGAAGTACCGATTGTTGCTATAATTATTAAAGCTATCCAAATCCATACATTATGTGTGTGAATTATAAATAATGTTATAAATGAAGCTGCACTGATAATACATCCTATAACTGACAATTCTTTCTTTCCAATTTTTGATGCAAGCTTTGTAATAAATGTTGAAAGTAAAAGTATTACTATTGTTCCTGAAAGACTTGCAATCGACATTGCTTTTATATTGCCAAAATAATTTGGATAAATATATGCGTTCATGTTACTTAATGATAACTGTGCAAGTAAAAATACCAATGCACATACTATAATGCCTATTAAAGATCTATTATGGGCAAGTTCCTTTATAAGCTCTCCAAACGAGAATTTCTGTGTGTTCTGTCCAACCTTAACTCTTTCCGTTGTCATTTTGTAGCAAAGCATATAGCAGATTACGGCTCCTATTGAACATACCAAAGCACCAAGCATCATTTTCTGACCGGATAATACTGAATTTCCTGCTTCATCTGTATAATACACTACAAGTGGTAATACAACTCCTATCGCAGTCTGAGCAAGTGTAGCTCCTATTGTTCTCCAGTTAGAAAGAGAAGTTCTGTCTGTCGGATTGTCTGAAATCGCTGATGCCATTGAACCATAAGGAATATTAATTCCTGTGTAGCATATACTTCCCCAAAGAAGGTAAGTAAAAAACATCCAGAAAATCTTAAATCCCATCGGCATATCTTTAAACCATGTCGCATACATCAGAAATGATGCTAACGCAACAGGACCGCACATTCGTCTGAGCCATGGTGCAAATTTGCCTTTCTTTCCCGGTCTGCTCCTGTCAACTATCTGTCCCATTGTTACATCAGTTATAGCATCAACAAATCTTGCCGCCATCATCATAAGACCGACCAGTGCTGCTGAAACCCCCATAACATCAGTATAAAACTTCAACAAAAACATAGCTGATAACAAAAAAGTAAAATCGTTACCGAAATCACCAAACATATAACCAAGCTTGTCTTTTATACCAAATGGCCTCACCTTTCCATTGTTATCTGTCATAATAAAACCTCCATCACTTTATTAAATATTATAGATATTTTTTCTTTAAAGACCGTCCTTAAATATTATGTGCACTATTATGTGCTCTCTTTTCTATGTCTTTATATTAACCTATAAATAACATACCCGTTATTACAGATTTTAGTATATCTAGTATTATTTTTACCCATACATTTTTTATGGCAAAAATTGTACTATAAAAAATCAAATCATTACTAACATGTCAGTATTAGTTCTGTAACATGTTAGCATCAGTCAGCATGACATGTCAGTTTATTTTTATGCTTTGAATTTTTGTTTTCTTCTGTTATTATAATATAGTAATAAAAACTGATAGAGATTGGAGGTTTATATGGACTATAAAGTATATCTGGACTACACCATGGAACTATTATCTAAGATAAAAATCCCATCTTATATAATTGACACACCATTTCTCTGGGATGACAGATATGATGGTGAATTAAGAAAAACTATCCTCAGTGATGCATTTTTAATTAATCATAAAGAAACATTTCAGGACTTTATTAACTGTTCTGGCAAAAATAATACAATTCTTCTGATTCATGACAGTTTCGCTTGTGATTATATATATATTAAATTGCCCGACTCAAAAAAAGCTTTCTTTGCCGGACCTTTTTCATTTGAAAAGTTTACCAATCAAAGAATTGATGATTTATGTTCATACAATTCAATACCACCAAGATTTACTGATTTTATGCAGCTTTATTATGCCGCACTCCCGGTATTTGCAGATGAACGATGTATAGAAGCAATTATAAACTGTTTATGTAGTAAATTATGGAGCAGTTACACACTTGAGAAAAAACATTTTCTTAATAAAAATGCTTCTGAATACATGTACAATGATTATACCCCCGAACCGACAAAGCAATCCATTGAGGTTCTAGAACAACGCTATAATGATGAATCTCTTCTGATGGAATATGTTGCTCATGGTGATTTTGAATCAATTGACAAGCTTGCTCATCTTAATTCATCTGGAATTAAGCCCCGCCTGTCAGATTCAATCCGCGATAGAAAGAATTTCATGATAATTCTTAATACCCTTTGCAGGAAAGCTGCCCAATCAGCATATGTTCATCCTATTCATCTTGATGAGATATCACGCAAATTTGCTATCAGGATAGAATCCTGTACCACAATTGCCCAGCTTGAAACCCTGGAAAATGAAATCACGCGTAAATATTGTCTGCTTGTTCAATCTTATTCTTTAAGAAAATATAGCAAACCTGTCCAAAATATTATTAATTATATCTCGTTTAACCTTACTGATGATCTCAGCCTTAATACTATTTCTGCTGAATTTGCTTTAAACAGCAGTTATGTATCTTCTCTGTTTAAACGTGAAACCGGCTCAACGCTCACTAATTTTGTTAATAATAAACGTATTGAACACGCTATCTACCTGCTCAATACAACCAAGCTTCCTATACAGGACATTGCTGTACAATGTGGAATTACAGATGTTAATTATTTCACCAAGCTTTTCAAAAAAATCAAAAACATGACTCCTTCTCAATATAGAGAAATGATTCAATAAATAAAAACAACCATCTGGATACCTGTTGATTTCCGGTATCCAGATGGTTGTTTTTAATTGTTTTCAAAATAATCAGGATAAATTATTCTTAACTTATCAATCTCATTAAAAATTCTGTTAATATGTCCTTTAATAACACGAAGATACATTCTTTTATCTTTTTTCCTTATTGCATCTATAAGCATTTCATGTTCCTCATTAGTTTTAACACTAATAGAACTATTAAGCTCTGCTAAGAAACGTATTCTGTTATAATGACTCATCTGCATTTTAATTATATTAGCAGCAAGCTGTTCTCCTGAGCTTTCATATATAAGTTCATGAAAAGCATTATCGATTTCAATCCTTGGAACTTTTTCGTTACATTTATCATAATTAATGAGACGGCTGTTTAATTCTTCCATCTTATCAAGCATCTCATTGCTGACATGCTCAAAAACCGGGTCTACCATACCCACTTCAAGACTTTTTCTGACAAACCATTCCTGTTCAAAACGTCTGCAATTAATACTTGCAACATATGTGCCTGACTGAGGTATTATTTTGAGAAGTCCCTCCTTTTCAAGATTAACAATTGCCTCTCTTGCCGGTGTTCTCGAAACATTATACCTTACAGCTATCTTCTGTGCACTTATTGAATCTCCCGGTACAAGCTTGAAATTCATGATATCGTATTTTAATTTTTCGTATGTGTCTTCGTTTAATGATTTTTCCATAACCCTGCGGCCTTTCTTATACTATGAGCCTGCTTGTTATATATATTAAAGGTATTTTTTAAGTGTATTTCTTATAGCACCCTTTCCTGCTATCTCTTCAACAAACATCTCTTCTATTTTATCGCCAATTCCTGCTTCATATAAATTTATACCAAATATATTAGCATTTGACAATAAATTCTTAAGCTGTCCTGTATAAGATGATATGTCACCTATTTTTATACCTGATAAATGCTTCTTTAATTCATCTGCCATCGGATCTGGAGACAATTCGAAGCTTTCGCCATTATCATCAATTCCAAGAAGATATCTGCACCATCCTGCAATTGCCAATGGAATCGCTATTAATTCTTTGGCACTTCCGTCCTTTGCAACATATGACTTAATTGTTTCACCATACCGTATTCCTACCTTCTGTGAAGTATCTGTCGCTATTCTTTGCGGTGTATCAGGCATAAAAGGATTAGGTATTCTTACATTAAGAACTTCATCCACAAACTTCTGTGGTGAAATTATCTCCGGATTAATTACCACAGGCATTCCCTCAGATAACCCAATTCGTCTCACAAGCTCTGAAAGTTCCTTGTCTTTCATTTCATCAGCAATCAGATTATATCCTAATAAGCAGCCATATACTGCTAAGGCTGTGTGTAACGGATTAAGGCAGGTTGTTACTTTCATACGCTCAACCTTATTAACTGTCTGTCTATCAGTCATAAACACACCTGCTTTTTCAAGCTGAGGTCTGCCATTAGGGAACCTGTCTTCTATTACAAGATACTGTGGTCCTTCAGCATTTACAAATGGTGCAATATATGTCTTCTTAGATGTTATCACCGGACTCATATCCTCAACACCTGCTTCCTCTAATGCTTTAGCAACACTATCTGCTGGTCTTGGTGTAATTTTATCAATCATAGACCATGGAAATGATACAAGCTCTTCATTATTCACATAATCAACAAAATCATTACCAACAAATCCTTTTTTATTCCACTCACTTACCATCTCGGTTATCGAATTTCTAAGTTTCTCTCCGTTATGTGAGCAGTTATCCATTGATACAACTGCAATCGGTGCCTTACAGGCTTTAAAACGTTCATACAAAAGTGCTGCTGTTACTGCCATTGCTGATGTTGCTTTTTCTGGTCCATTATCAATGTCTTCCCTGATAAAAGAAAAAAACTCTCCTTTAGAATCCTTCAACGCATAACCTTTTTCTGTAATAGTAAATGACACCATCTGAAGCCCAGGGTCAGCAAATATCTCCTTTAATCTTTCCCATTCCTTCTGCGAATATGATTGTGCCTTAATAGCTTCTGTAAGTGAACCAAGTACCTTTTTTTCTGTATTTCCATCCTCCTTCAATGTAACAGCCATAACAAGATTATCAAATGGCTTATATATTTTATCTACTACATCGAAGTCAAATGTTTCAACACATGTAATGCCTTTATCTGAAACTCCTTGTTCTAATAATGAATCTGCAATTCCACCAATGAATATCCTGAAAATATTGCCAATACCAAAATGTACCCATACAGGTGACTTTTTTGTATCCTCTGCAACCTTTTCAACATCATATGAAGGCAGCTTTATGCCAGCCTTTTCCCAATCTGTCGTATTCTTAATACCATTTATTGAAAGTTTCATAATATCCTCCATTATGTCATAAAAACCCAATGTTAATAATTACTTTGATGATTTATCAATAGCTTCCCATAAGCCATTAAGGTATGTTGCACCTAAAGCCCTGTCATATAAACCATAACCTGGCATAGCCACCTCATCCCATATCATTCTTCCATGGTCAGGTCTTATAATGCCGTCAAAACCTGTATCATATAATGTTTTCATAATCTTATACATATCCATAGAACCATCAGATGATAAATGTGCTGCTTCTTCAAAATCCCTAGGTGAATTATATTTAAGGTTTCTCACATGTGCAAATGGTATTCTTCCTCTGCACGCCTTGATAATCTCACAAATATCATTATTCTGGTTAGAGCCAAATGAACCCGTACAAAGTGTTATTCCGTTATATGGTTTATTTACAGCATCAAGAAGTTTTGTAACAGAATCCTTACCTGTCATAATTCTTGGAAGTCCAAATATAGGCCACGCAGGATCATCCGGATGAATACCCATCTTTATATCATACTTCTCACATACCGGACCAATTGCTTCCAGAAAATATACCAGATTATTAAACAGTTTCTCTGCGTCAACATCTTTATACATTTCAAAAAGTTCTTTTAATCTGTCAAGACGCTCTGGTTCCCATCCTGGCATTACGAATCCATTAGACATCTTTGCAACTGATTCCTTCATATGCTCCGGATCAATCATATCAACTGTATCCTGATTATATGCAAGCACCGTTGAACCATCAGCTCTTTCTCTTGCAAGTTCTGATCGTGTCCAGTCAAATACAGGCATAAAATTGTAACATACCACATGAATATCCGCTTCTCCAAGAGCCTGCAAAGTCTTTATATAATTGTCAATGTGCTCATCTGCCTTAGCTGTGCCAATCTTAATATCATCTGACACATTAACAGATTCAATACCAGCGATTCCCAACCCGGCATCTTCAACAATCCTTTTAAGCTCCGCTATTTCCTCTGGAAGCCACCGCTCCCCAGCCTGCTTACCAAAAAGCGTTGTAATAACATTCTTTACGCCTGGAATCTGTCTGATCTGCTTAAGTGTTACGCTGTCGTATCCTGGTCCATACCATCTCAATGTCATATCCATAACAAAAATCCTCCTTTTACATAACAACATTATTATTCTGTACCATATTTGCATAATTATTTGCTATGTGTATACTAACATGTCAGTTCTAACATGTCAATGTATTTTTTGAGTTTATTTTGTTATGTTTTTCAATTTATTTTGATATCTTTTCCTTCTGCTTCACCATATTGACATGAGTAATTCCCATCACCCTGTCATAGAACATCTGCCGTGTACTGCTGAACAGACATAATATGAAATCTATCGCAAAATATGCCGTAACCATAAGGCACAATACACATACTGCTATACTGACAGAGAATCTCCACCCATAAGCCTTAAGTGCCACATGATAAAGATTATATGCATATACAGGAGAAGGCAGGCTTAAAACATACAGAATAAAATATCTTCCCATAAGCCTGAAAACATTCACTCTCCTGTGAGTATCAGCCTCAATATTCTCAGCTTCGTAATCAGCAGCCTTATTATCTCTTTTCTTGCTCTCTGCCCTCACTAGTCTTATATTAACAAGTGCCTTGCCTATAGTTCTTCCCTTAGTAACTGCTGTAACTATTGTAAATGCAATAACTATATATACAGCTATGACAACCAGATATCTTACATCGTACACAGCATTCATAAACTTTTCTTTATCTATTGCAAAAAATACGGCAACCGGAGCCATTATCACAAGCATATCCAACGCCCATGCTATTATTCTTCTGAATTCCGACACAATCTGTCCTCTGTTGTAAGCAACCTCATCCATTCTGTCACGCTTTGGAAGCATGAAAACAACCGCCGGCGCAACCCAGAAGCCCACCATTCCTCCAAGTGTGTTACATATCAGATCGTCCACTTCAAAGAATCTGTATGGATAAGGATATATTCCATACAAGCCTGACAACTGCGTAAGCTCAAAAAACAGGCTGTAGCAGAATGACATTATAAGCACCTGCCACCATTTTCTCTTAAAATAGTATCTCAGATACACACCAAATGGCACTAACAGCAGAATATTGAAAGCAATCTGCCAGAAGTCACCACATTTGAACAGATTAATATATGTTGCCGGATTCGATAAAGTAATATTCACAGTAGCAACAACTCTTCTTACTGCGTCAAATGGCACCAACAGCATACATGCCGAATCCGGTGTCACTGAATCAATCGGAGGCAGCGGAAGCACTGTCATAAAATATGAGGTAAGCATGTAGAATATAAATGTGTACACAACCCCTGTTCTTATTACAAGTATTGAGCCATATTTATGATATTCGTATATTATATATGGCAGTGTGAAAAGCACGGCAAGAACCGGGAACACATAACACGCTGAAATTATCGGTTTTAAGTATATTTCCATGAATTATCTCCAGTCCACATTCTTGGCATTAATCGCTTTTTCTTTAAGTGTTGCCAGTCTCTTTATTGCTTCATTAAGTGTATCGTCCTGCTTTGCAAAATGAAATCTAACAAGATTATGCACATCTTCCCTGAAAAAGCTTGACCCCGGAACTGCCGCCACACCAACGAACTGTGCCATCCATTCGCAGAACTTCACATCATCTTTAACTCCGAATTCACTCACATCAACAAGCACATAATATGCCCCCTGTGGGTCTGTGTATTTTAATCCCAGCTTCTTAAGACCGCCTACAAATACCTCTTTCATATGTGCATAATGTGCGGCAAGTTCATCATAATAGCCATCACCAAACTCTAATCCCACAACTGCTGCCTCCATCAATGGTGCGGCTGCACCAACTGTAAGGAAATCATGTACCTTTTTAACTCTGTCGATTATCTGTGGGTTAGCAATAACATAACCTAATCTCCAGCCTGTTATTGAGTATGTCTTAGACAGCGAATTGCACACTATCGTTCTTTCTCTCATGCCCTCAAGCGACTGCATGTAAATATGCTTATTAGGTGCATACACAATATGCTCATACACTTCATCTGTAACAACATATGCGTCATATTTCTTAGCAAGTTCAGCAATTGTCTGCATTTCCTCCATTGTAAACACCTTACCGCATGGGTTGGAAGGATTACACAGAATTAATGCCTTAGCGCCCTGTCTGAATGCATCTTCTAACTTTTCCTTATCAAAATGAAATTCTGGTGGAACTAATGGAACATATATCGGCTCTGCGCCTGAAAGAATTGTATCTGCACCGTAATTCTCATAAAAAGGCGAGAATATTACAACCTTGTCACCCGGATTAATAATACTAAGCATTGTAGCCATCATTGCCTCTGTACTTCCGCATGTGACAACAATCTCTGTCTCAGGGTCAATCTTAACACCAGAAAAATGTTCATATTTCTTAGCAACTGCATCTCTGAAATTCTTAGCTCCCCATGTCAATGCATACTGATGAGGTCCTTCGCCTGCAACTCTTGCAAGCCTGTCTGTTATAGCCTTTGGTGGGTCAAAATCAGGAAATCCCTGTGATAAATTAACTGCACCATATTTATTAGCAACTCTTGTCATTCTTCTGATGACAGAGTCTGTAAAATTTGCTGATCTGTTACTTAACTCTTTCATGTAAATGTGTCCTCCTTATTCTATACGATATTTTAATTGTAGTTGATACTACATTGTTATTAATTTTTTTAATTCATCTGAAAAGAACTCTTTCTCTGTTTGAAACAAGTCTTTCTTTATTTCATAAAATAATTTATTATATGTACTCTCTCCCTCATATTTCTGCAGAATAAACATTATTTTCTGTGGTCTTGTACAATAAGCTGTAATAGGATTATTCAATAATGTAGTTGGAATCGGGACTTTGGTATTGTCCACAATCTGCGTTCCTTTTTTCTTTATCCTTGAATCATACCCGATTACTCCACATTCATTACCTGTAGCCATTTCAAAATCATTATACCGCGTCACCAAATCTTTTGCGCCTATCTTATAACACTTGCTGTTTCGCAAATTCAACATCTGTTCCATAACAGCTGCTTTTGCATACATAGTATTTGAATCTCTTCTTGGTTTACAATCTTCTCTTTTTATTATTTGCTTTTCACAAGCCTCATAAAATGCTGTCGCACTCAATGTTTCGCTTTTAATTCCTGCCAGATGCATAAAATTATTTTTTCCATATCTTACTTCATAATAATCATATACATCTGACTTTTTTTCTCTAAATATAAATAATAAAGTAGTATCTGCATACTCTGAATACAATTTTGCACTTTTACACAATATCGTTAATAATTCTGTTGGACTCAGCATTCTTGTATTCTGTATTTTATACTTCATAATTCTCCTTAATGTAAAAGAGGAACCTTCCCACCGAAGGTTCCTCAATAACTCAAATCTTTAAAAACTGGTTTCATTATGGTGCTTTGCCACCAAAATCACAGGCTTCTCACCCGTCTGGCTTGATTATCCTCTATGCTTAAGAGTAAATGCAAAGTTTTTACGTTGCCAGTGCAACGGAAGCAAACACCTTATGCTTCATGTCCTGTCATCAGGAAGAGATTTCTCTCTTGGTACTATTATTATACTCAGAGTTTGGAAAATTATCAACTTGTTTTTTACAATTTTTATTATTTTTATCAAATAATATCACTGTTCACAAAATTCTCACAAACTTTCCAACTCATTTTCACATTTCCCATTTAATATAAACAATGTCGAAAGACAACAGACAAACTTTTTCATAAAAAAGATGGCTGTCTAATCTCCCAATGCAGCAGCCATCGGATGTTTGAAAAACATTTTTCCCCCTCATAAAGAGAGCCGGTATATACGAACTTCAACCCCATTGTCAGTCCGTATATCCTGGCTCTCTTATTTAATCTGCTATATATTCTTTCAGCTTTTTCTCGCTGTCTAATCTGCATGCAACAATAGTAGACATTATCATGTATTTTACCACGCCTTTTGCAATATGCTCCTCGTAACGGCATTTCATATCGACAGGATATCCCGATACAAGAAAATGAATCTGGTACTTATCCTGATTTCTTGATATAAATGCACTTACATACAGCCCATTAAGCACTGCCGTAACTATTTCATCATCAGTAACAGGAATGTTTATCTTATAACCTGGTGATGAAAATGAGACTGCTTCGTCTCTGTTATGGAATCTTCCGTCCGCAATCTCTGCTATTGAATATCCGCCAACATGATTCATCATTGCACCAAGCACTGGCATTTCAAGGTCATTCTCAATTATATAATTGTAACAATCTGTTGGAGTATTAAACATTTTCCTTCTCCATCTCTTCATTAATAGTGTCTTCTGAGGCTGCCATTGCTGCAAGAGTCTTCGTCAGAAGTTCATCAAGTCCCCAGCCAAGCTGCTCTGCTCCACGCTCAATTACTTCTCTTGAACAGCCTGCTGCAAAGCCCTTGCTCTTATATTTCTTCTTTAATGACTTAAGCTCCATGTCCTTAGTACTCTTTGATGGACGCATAAGTGCCGCTGCCCATATAAGTCCTGTAAGCTCGTCTGCTGCAAAAAGCACTTTTTCCATCTCATGCTCAGGTGCAACATCAACTGTAATTCCATAGCCATGAGAAACTACTCCATGAATTATATCTTCTGATACGCCGCCCTCTCTTAAAAGTTCTGGTGCTTTGATACAATGCTGTTCAGGATAAAGCTCAAAATCAATATCATGAAGAAGCCCTACAATTCCCCAGTACTCTGCATCTTCTCCATAACCAAGTTCATTAGCATACCATTTCATAACAGCTTCAACTGTTAATGCATGCTGGATGTGAAAAGGGTCTATATTGTACTTTTTAAGTAATTCAAATGCATCATTTCTTGAAATATGTTCCATTGTTAGTTCCTCCAATATTGCTGTTAGTTAATTACTATATTTCGTAATCCATGCATGACCTTACTGCTGTGTAAGGTCTTACCTTGCTGTCTGCAACTGCTACATGCTTAGGATGTACGGCATAACCCTTTAAACTTTCCACGCTGTCAAATGTTGTGTCTAACATTACATCTGCTGTAGAACTTGGAAGACACTCTGTTCTTACTTTTACCTCTATAAGTCCTGGAATCTGTCCTGCAAGACCTTCTAGTCCTTTCTTAATACCTGCCTTAACCTGCTCTTTTTCTTCTCCTGCAAGCTCATCCTTTAATTTCCATAAAATAACATGCTTTACCATAATAATTGCTCCTTATCTAAATAAATATTTGTACTTGTTCATCTGACTGTATATGATTAACTCCACCCTTTTTCTTTCTTCCGGTGGATACGTATCTGCATTATTAACTATATCGCTTACATTCTTTTTAGTAAATAGAAATTGCAGATTCTGTCCGTATAAATTTTCGGCCACATCAAGCTGCTCATCAAAATTCTGACTTACGCTCTTGCTCTTAACTTCTGATATCATCTGATATATATCCTGTTCCATTGGATAATCCATTGTTGTATCTGACAGAAGCCCTGCACCATTATCAAACACCGGACAATATTTATAATCACCTTTTCCATTCATCAAGACAGCAATATTATGCATATACCTGTCCTCATTTAGGAAAAATGCGTCTATTGTAAATAGTCTGCATATATACTCACCCCAATTATTAAGACCTGTTATATTCTTTATAGCATTTACAAGAAATTCAAGCCTTTCCTTCACATCACTCATATGCCACAAAACACTTGTAAGACTTTCATTATATACATTTTTAAATAGTCTCTCCAATGTAATTATCTGCCAGTCGCCATCTATAAAAGTTCTGCTCCTGACACCCTTATATATCTGTCTTTTATATTTAATCTGTTCTGGTTCATATAATACATACTCGTCTTCATTAAGATTGGTATACTTTAATAAATGTGATATAACATATTCCGCTAACCCTTCATATCCGGTATAATCAGCTTTATACCATGTACCTTCGTTTTCCCATTTTAACTGGTTTCCCTTAGATGACTGTCTGATATTGGTTTTTATATTCTGTTTAAAAAGTTCAACCATAAACATTCCTCCATCATCTACTTCTCTATTCTTATCCAGAAATCGTCCTCTGCCATACGCCCCTGCGTCTTTTCTATTATCATAAATGTGTCATAAAACGGAAGTCCGATATCCTCCAGCACAAGCTTCATCTTATCTCTTGTTCTTGGAAAACATCTTGACTCAAGAAATTCCTTATAGTCATTGTAATCAGGATTTTCATTAACGCCAAATGCACGAAACATCAGCTTGTCTGTATAATTCTTTATTCTCACAAGCTGCTTTGCGTCATCAACATCTATCAGTGTACAGATGTCATCCTTATACATATAAAACATTCTGACAGGAAATTCTTTCTCCGGTATTATCAGTCTGTTCACATAATCAGGATAATCATTAATCATCTTAGAAAGTAAAACAATTGGACCTGTAATCTTAGCATTTTCTTTTTCCCATCGTTCTATTGTCGGTTTCGATGTTCCTACAAGACTGGCAAATTCTTTCTGTGTCAGTCCAAGATTCTTTCGCAGATTCTTAATATCCTCAGATGTAATATAATCTTTTAATGCAAACATTGTGTCACTTCCTTTCAGTCCTTGATAAATAATGACTTTTCATAACCCAAGTGTACCATGTACACATTTTATTGTAAACAAAAAGTCGTTAAAATGATGGCTTTTATTTGTAATAATCTCATCATTTTAACGACTTTATTCATATAAAACATTTCAATTTCTTAATTATCCAGATTTATTGGTAACTTTAATTCTCTATTAGAATTATATAGCCTCCAGCGCCTGTGCAATATCCGCAATCAGATCCTTCTTATCCTCAAGGCCACATGAGATACGTATAAGTCCTGCTGGAATTCCAGCGGCTTTAAGCTGCTCATCATTCATCTGTCTGTGTGTTGATGTTGCAGGGTTAAGGCAGCATGTTCTCGCATCTGCTACATGAGTTTCGATAGCTGCAAGCTTTAAATTCTTCATAAACTTCTCTGCAGCCTCTCTTCCACCCTTTAACTCGAATGAAACTACTCCGCAGCCACCTTCTGGCATGTACTTCTTAGCTGTCTCATAGTACTTGTTAGAAGGAAGTCCCGGATAATTAACGAATTCAACCTTATCCTGCTTCTCAAGAAATTCTGCAACAGCCTGTCCGTTTTCAACATGTCTTGGCATACGCACATGAAGTGATTCAAGACCAAGATTTAATATAAATGCATTCTGTGGAGACTGTATGCAGCCTAAATCTCTCATAAGCTGTGAAGTACATTTTGTTATAAACGCACCTTCTTTACCGAACTTCTCGGCATATGTAATTCCATGATATGATTCATCAGGTGTGCAGAGTCCAGGGAACTTGTCTGCATGTGCCATCCAGTCAAAATTTCCGCTGTCTACAATAGCTCCACCGACTGCTGCTCCATGTCCGTCCATATATTTAGTTGTTGAATGTGTTACAATATCTGCTCCCCATTCAATTGGTCTGCAATTAACTGGTGTTGGGAATGTATTATCGACGATAAGTGGTACACCGTGTGCATGTGCTGCATTTGCAAACTTCTCAATATCTAATACTGTAAGTGCAGGATTGGCAATTGTCTCACCAAATACTGCTCTTGTGTTGTCCTTGAACGCTGCATTAAGTTCTTCCTCTGTGCAGTCAGGGTCAACAAATGTTGCTTCAATTCCCATCTTCTTCAAAGTAACATCAATAAGGTTAAATGTTCCTCCATATATAGAAGATGATGCTACTATATGGCTTCCAGCTTCGCAAATATTAAATAAAGCGAAGAAATTAGCTGCCTGTCCTGATGAAGTAAGCATTGCTGCACTTCCACCTTCAAGGGCTGCAATCTTAGCTGCCACATAATCATTAGTTGGATTCTGAAGTCTTGTGTAGAAATATCCACTTGCTTCAAGGTCAAAAAGTTTTCCCATATCCTCACTTGTATCATACTTAAATGTAGTAGACTGGATTATAGGAATCTGTCTTGGTTCACCATTTCCAGGAGTATAGCCTGCCTGGACGCATTTTGTGTTAATTGAATAATTATCCATATTTCCCTCCGGCTTTATATGTTTACATGACATGAATTATATCACAAACGCAAAACATATAACAGCACATTTTAATAATCTGGCTACACATTTATTAACATAATATGTTATGATATCAATTATGCTATTATCAGTTTTTAATAATATTGTATAATAATTAAGAGGTTTTATTATGAATAATCAGTCAGCGACTATGAACACAAAAGATAATCCGCTTGGATATAAAAAAGAATCCACTCTGCTTGTTGGTTTTGCAATTCCATGCATTATTTCAATGCTTGTGACAGCGCTTTACAATATTGTCGACCAGATATTTATCGGCCAGGGAATCGGCATGCTTGGAAATGCTGCGACTAATATTGCATTTCCACTTTCAACAACATGTACAGCTATATCGCTTCTTCTCGGTATAGGAAGCGCGACTAATTTCTCGCTGTATCTTGGTGCCGGTGAAAAAAACGAATCTGAAAAATATGCCAGCAATGGTATTGTGCTTATGGCATTGTTTGGAATATTTCTGTTCCTTGTAACCACTATATTCTTAACACCTATGCTTAAATTCTTTGGTGCAACTAAAGATGTACTTCCTTATGCAAAGGCATATACAAGAATCACTGCGTTTGGCTTCCCATTCTTAATTGCAAACACTGGTATGAGCAAGCTTATTCTCGCAGATGGAAGCCCACGATATTCCATGATATCTATGCTTGCTGGTGCCATAGTAAATACTATTCTTGACCCATTGTTTATCTTTGTCTTTAACATGGGAATGACTGGTGCTGCTCTTGCAACAATTACAGGCCAGATAATTTCATTTTCAATCAGTCTGCGTTATATGTTTCATTTTAAGACAATTAAACTTAGCAGGGAAAGTTTTATTGTATCTGCTGCCCACTGTAAGAAAATATTTATTCTTGGAGCAAGTGCCTGCTTTAATCAGATTGCAATGACCGTTGTACAGATTGTTATGAACAATACGCTGTCACACTACGGCGCACAATCAATATACGGTGGAGACATTCCTCTTGCCTGCGCCGGAATTATAACTAAAGTTAATATGATTTTCATGTCATTTGTTATCGGAATATCTCAGGGAACACAGCCTGTTATAGGTTTTAACTATGGTGCAAAGAAGTACGCACGTGTAAGAAAAACTTATCTTCTTTCACTTGGTGCAGCTTCTGCCCTGTCTTTAATCGCATTTGCATGCTTCCAGATATTCCCAAGACAGATTATCAGCATATTTGGAAACGGAAGTGACCTGTACTTTAAATTCTCTGAAAGATATTTCAGAATATATATGTTTCTGACAATTGTTAATGGCATCCAGCCTGTAACTTCCAGTTTCTTTAACTCAATTGGCAAATCACAGCTTGGTGTATTTATGTCGCTTACAAGGCAGATTATTTTCCTGCTGCCACTTATCATTATATTTCCTATATTCATGGGAATTGACGGTGTTATGTATGCCGGACCTATAGCAGACGCTGCCGCTGCTATCGTATGCGGATACTTTACTATAAGAGAATTAAAAGAATTAAAAAAGCTGGAAATCGATTTAACTAAATGTTAAAATATAAGTTATGCGTGTATTCGTATATTTAACGGATTATTTTTAAAAGGATTTTTAACATGGATAATTTTAATGCTCGATATGAGAAAGAACTTGCCTATCAGGAAATTACCTCGAATAAATACACTCTTTACGGTATTCTGCTATTTATAGGAGTTGAATTACTGATATGGATTCTTAATATAATTGGATTTTTTGAACTTGATAACCAGATAATGTCTGCTGTTATAGGTTCATCTATTTACAGTATATAGTTACCGCCAGCCTGCATGATGCCGCAAGAATTGCCCAGCTTACATATCTTAAAGAAACTGATTCTTTAACCAGGCTTTTCAACAAGAATAAATACAACGAAATGGTATCAATGTATTATCCTAATGTAAATAATATTACTGTTATTTTCTGGGATCTTAACAACCTGAAAATTATTAATGACACTTATGGACATGAATATGGTGATAAAGCACTTTCCGCACTAGCTTCTGTATTATACGCCCATTCAGATGAACAATGCCGCCGTGTTTACAGATTTGGTGGTGATGAATTTGTCATGATAATTGATAACCCACATGACGGTGAAGCTGACCGAATAATATCTGCTGTTAAAGATGAACTTATGAAATGCAGTTATGATATTTCAATAGAAATATCAAGTGCTGTCGGTATTGCATCCGGCAACGGAAGTGATATTATTGAAATAGTAAAAAATGCTGACTCAGCAATGTACGCTGACAAACAGCTCTACCACCATCGGTGATTAGGAGATACTATATATGCGTTAATTTATGCCGCCAGCTTAACTGCTGGCGGTTTTTTCTGATTTTTTGATTGTGGATTGCTGTTCATTTCTAATTATTGCAAACCTCACCTTATATGTTAACTTGATGAAAGCCGTTGGCTTGAATTGCCAGCGGCTTTTTGTATTTTCTCTTGAAATATTGACTTCTTGAAAGCGTTTTTCCTATAAGAAAATAAATATATCTCATCTTATAGGCTGATTTTCCCTCTTTCACCGTCTAAAATGTGATTTTGGAGTTGAATTTCCTATAAGATTCCTGATTATAGTTACTTTATAGGTGTATTTTGTGGCTAATATATTAGTCATTATTATTTTAGACCTATAAGGAATTTAAATTTGCGACTACTGATAGGTATCATGTGTTTTCAATCAACAGGCTTAATATATCTTCTCTGCAATCTGTTCCGTACTATATTCAACACCTATATCCATATTTGTTAAAATCTGTTTGTGTATTGCTGATAAATCTGATCTATTCATGTTTTTTGAATCTGCTGATTTTCTGCTGATTCTGCTGATTTTATACCTCTATAATCATATCATGGTTATAGACAAGAAATAAATTTATCTCCATAATCCTCCATGTCTTAAATTGTTCTTCGAGTTTCTTTCGAGTTTTTTCAAAAATCAACTCGAAAGAAAACTCGAAACACTAAGTCCGCTAAACCATTGTCATCCATACGATGCCCTATTGTCTATTTTTATATGCCCTTCTAAATATCCGCATCAAACCGAAAAAGGGTGATGCCCGAAAGCACCACCCTGTAGACTATATATCTATTCTCCTCTACTTGTAATCAATTATTATTTCTGCCAAGAATCTTAGACATTCCTGTTGCCACAAAAAGATATACAACCATATTAACTACTGATTTAAGAAGAAGTCCTGGTGCCGAAGCTAATCCTGCTGCAAAGCTGCCTGCTATTATTGCACCAAATACAACATATCCTAATGTCATGAAAAGTAATGTAACAACTGCACCAACAATTCCTTTTACTGAAATAACCTTACATCTGTCAAACTTACTTTTCATATTGCCAAATATTGCACATGCTATTATTGGCATGATTGTCTTTATTATAAGTGTTGGAACTGCCCATACTGCAAATCCAGTTAATATATCTGCCATCGCAGAACCAATTCCTCCTGCGAGTGCACCAACAACTGGTCCGAAGAAAAATGCACATATAAGTATTACGCTGTCTCCCAAATGTGCATATCCCAAAGGAATAGGAATCTGTACCACCATTGTTGCAACACATGTAAGTGCCATAAATACTGCTGTTATACACATCTGTGTTACAGTAATATGAAATCCTTCTTTCTTAATCCCCTGCTGTTCTAACTGTGTCTGTTGTGCTTCCATTTTATCTGCCTCCTATATCAACATACTTTAATTGCACATAAGAATAACAGATAAAGTGACATGTGTACATTGTCATTTTGAGTTAAATTTATATGGTCAGATTAAGTTATTATTACCCTTATTTACATAATAACATCTGGTTCCATATATTGTTTTTGTTTTATTCAACCCACTATGTACAATTGTTTTACTAAAATTATATCTTGCCATATTTATTATCCCTCAGTTAATCTTATTCTCAAAATCCTGTAACTCATGAAAAATCCCATCTATATAAACAGTTGTATCTTCCACTCTATACAACATAAAATATCTATGGAATTTAAAGGATATCCTTCTATATCCTAAACTTCTCAATTTTTCGTTATCACATAATTTTAAACTTCCTGCGACCTCTGCTAATATATCTTTAGTATATTCAAAATCATCAAGCAGACTTCCTGCTGCCTGCTGATTCTTTTTTTCATATAAGATGTATTCAATATACTCTTGCATATTTTCTTTAGCATCATTAGTAACAACCACTTTATATGCCATACTTTGTCCTCATATCTGCAACAAAATCACCTGCTTCTGAATATTCTCCATTCTTTGACTGATCTCTTGACTTTGCTAATCTGTCAAGAACTTCCTTTTCCGAAATAGCAATGTAAGGATTAGCTGCCACTTTCTTTATCTCAAATGGAAATCCATTATTAGCAACTGCCTGTGTTAAAAACATTCTTATAGCCGTTGTAGTATCTGTTCCTAATTCTCTAAATAAATTATCTGATTTAATCTTCAAATCGTCATCCACTCTTACTTGAATCGTACTTGACATAAAAACACCTCCATATTCATATAGCATACTATCTTAATGCTATATCATTACAAATGTAATATATCATAATACATTATATTTTTCAAATATTTATGCTATAATAAACAGACATATTACGCACCACAAACAAGGAGTCACATTTTATGAAACCCAAATCAGATTTAAGCAGACAATTATATGAATTAATGCTGCAAAGAGGTTATGAGGAAAATTTCTGTGATATTGTCACTAAGAATCTCAATACTGATTTCACTGCCAGCCGCATGATTGGTTATCTCTATCATTATGACCACCCTCCTGTTGAGGAGATAGCTGATGAAATGATTTCCATTCTAAGCGACAGAAACCGTATCATGCAGAAAAAAGAGCTTGAAGAAACTAATGCCAGGTGGAACGATTTTCTGCTCCACGGCTTTAACGACGAATAAGAGGAAGAATAGACTGAATCTATTCTCCCTCTTCTTTCTTAATCAATTCATCCATAAGCTCTTTATAATCTGAGGCTTCAAGCGGAAGTTCTACTTTTATGCCTTTGCATGCTGAATAATAAGCACTGGCACACAACATGAGAGAATTAATTCCCTCACTGCCCTTAACTGTCAGATAAGACTCATCACCTTTAAGCACCGCATTTGCAAAGTTTTCAAATAACTGTGCATATGGCTCAGATGCCTTCTCGAACTGTATAGTTTCCTCTGCAAATGTCATATTCTGCCTTGAGTTGACTTCTTCGTTCTTGATATACTCACATACATCTCTGTGTCTTGTAATGGTGAGCGTGTCGTCTTCCAGAAGAATTCTTGCCTTCGTTCCTATAATCTCAAGTCGCTCTTCGTGGCAGGCTTCGCCTGTGGATAGTATAAATGTGCCTGTCTTTCCATTGTCGTATTCCATAACGATAGTAGCCTCATCATCTACTATAAAGTCGTTGTATTTTCCAAATGGAATCGCTGCAAAAAGTTTCTGTGGCATTCCAAACAGGTACTGATACATGTCAAGAATATGCTGTCCCTGATTGATTAGTGCTCCACCGCCTTCACCTGCAAAGCTGCTTCTCCATGAGCCAGATTTATGATAGTATGAGGTTCTTAAATATCGTGAATTAATAAGACATACCCGCTTTATATCTCCTAATTCACCATTGTCTATCATCTGCTTAATCCTGATGTATTTAGGGTAAAGCCTCTGGTGAAATATCATTCCATATATTCTGCCACTTTCACTGGCAGCCTTCTGCATTGCAAGTGCCTCGCCAATATCTGCCGCAGCCGGCTTGTCACATAACACTGCTTTTCCCTTTGCAAATGCTTTCAAAGCCAGTTCTTTATGAGTTTTATGAGGAGTTGCTATAATAACTGCATCATAACATGATTCTCCTGTCTCAAATAATTCTTCTGCACTCCTGAATATCCTTGCATTATCACCATCAGTATTAACAAGTGATTCGCCCCATTCAATAAGTTCATCTCTTCTTATAACCACAGCTGATAATTTCATATGCGGAACTTCTCCCGCTGTTATCATTCTGGCATATTTCTTTCCAACACTTCCTACACCTATAAGTGCCACCTTTAACAATTCTTTCTGCATACCATGTACCCCGTTTCATTATATTAACTATGCACCACTTCTCCTGTTTCCACAGCCTTCTTCAGTAAGATGGCGGCATACGCATCTGCAAGGGCATCCTCCATACTATATGGTGCAGACGCATTTCCTCTGCTATACTCTGCCGTATTCTTCATCATCACTGCGATTGCTGTTTCATCTTCTGACAGACCACACAATCCAAATTCCGGCTCATATATAATCTTATTATTAAATGAAATTTTCTTAATTTCACGAATCTTCTCAAAATTAGGATTAGAGTTTCCTGTATTAATCACATGGGAATCCGTTATGATTCTGCCAGTCTGACCTTCATTATTCTCATCAAGATAATATACACATTCATCAATAAGTTCGCCTCTTACACCCTGAACTTTAAGCGTATTCTTTCTGATTGGTGACCTGTACTGCTCCGAATCAAAATCATACCATGCCACTTTCCCGCTTTCGAATTCAAATGTGGCAACGCATCTTTTCTTTCCTGCAATCCTGCCATCAGTGAACTTATCATATCTTGTAAGGGTCTGTGTTGTAGGAAACTCATATGTCTTAGCTGAAACTACATATTTCTCTCCCGGCTTAACACCAAGAAATGCTCTTATAAGACTTATTCCATGATATTCATGCGCCAGTGACACATTTGCACAGCTGACATCACCAATAATTCCTTCATTAATAAGCTTTAATGATGCTTTAATATTAGGATACTCCCTGTACTGTTCAGCAACCACCTGTTTTTTTCCACATTTGTAATAAGAATACAGTTTATTAAGCGAATCCATATCAAGTGCCGCCGGAGTCTCTGATAAAACAGTTATTCCACGGTCAAGCCATTCCATTGAAACATCACATATGGCGTCCTTCTTAACAGCCACAACTGCAAAATCAGGTTTATATGCCACGCATTCTTCTATAGATGTAGTTGTGTGTATCTGATACTGACCGGCAATTAAGTCCGCTTTCTCCTGCGTCCTGCAATACATCGCATCAATACAGAATATTTCAGGCAGAGCCTTTGCTACGCGTACATAATATAAGGCCCGCCAGCCTGAGCCGATTATAATAAAATGATATTTAGATCTCAATATACACCTCTCCCTTAACCCTTCTGTCATATATCTCACCAAGCCACCTCATAATAATCCCCTTTGGCTTTTCAAAAGGTGTCCTGTGACTCAGCATGAATTTCTCCGCTTTAATGTTCTGTAATACATTTATTTCATCTTTTAATATGCCTGCATTGTATAAGTTATGTCCGCATTTCTGCATAGAGTACAATGCATCTCCAAGAAAGCACCACTCGTCATTAACTTCCAACGCAACACAGCCCTTTGCATGGCTTGACGGCAGTGGAAATATATGAAGTCTTGCTTCCCCGTCCTGAATATAAATGTCATCTTCTACGACTGTTCCCATGCCAGTGTGCCTATGGGTATACTTTCCCTGATACACCTCATCAACGCCCATACCCGGAAGATTACCGATATGATCTTCGTGAAAATGTGACAATATAACATTAACATTTCTTCCATCACGGAATTGTTCTATTACCTGTGGAATATCAGGGTGGTTGCCGACATCATACAGCCACAGTGCTTCCCTTCCCTGTATCATCACCACATTTGCAGATAGTGGATTCTCTGTTGGGGATATATACGATATTAAATTATTTAGTCTGATAATGTTACATTCATCCATTCTTTACTCCAAAAACTCCACATGCCCGTCCTCAAGATGGTACACAGCCCCGATAACCTCAAGACCCTTTTCCTCAAGCAGCTTCATATCTGTATTATCCTCTATCACCTTGACACTATGCTTTACATTAAGACATGTTGCAATATACTCATCTTTCTCTTCCTTAATAGCTTCCCTGATATCGTCAGTTATATACTTGATATGTCCGTCGGGGTCATGCTTTATTGCCGCCTCAACTGCACCGCAATGGTTATGTCCAAGTACAACCACCAGCTTACAGTCAAGATGGTCTGCTGCATATTCAATACTTCCAAGCTGATGCGAATCCACTACATTTCCTGCCACGCGGATAACAAAAAGTTCCCCTATTCCCGCTGAGAATATTGCTTCCGGTACCTGTCTGGAATCCGAACAGCACAGAACAATCGCATATGGATGCTGACCATTCTTTAATGTATCCACGCGCCTTTCCAGCGAAACATCTCCTGGATTGCTTGTAGCATTAATAAATCTTTTATTACCCTCTATTAATCTTGACTTTGCTTCATGTGCTGGTATTGACATATTATTATCCCGCCTTTCACAACATACTTTCCTACAGTTTATTAATCTTTAAGCAGCCACGCAATCTCTTCCTTATAAGGAGGCTCTTTCTTATCAGTTCCCTCAACTGCTACCCATGGGGTCTCAAGAATCTTAGGAACATCTAAGAATCTTTCATCATGGACAAGTCTGTGAAGAGTCTCATATCCTATATTTCCTTTATCAATGTTGGCATGTCTGTCCTTATGCGCTCCAAGCGGATTCATGCTGTCATTGATATGAAATACTGCTATCTGGTCAAGACCAATCACTTTGTCAAATTCTGCAAATACTTCATCATAATGATTAACTAAATCATAACCAGCATCATTAACATGACATGTATCAAAGCACACTCTCAATCTGTCCTTCTTGTCAACGCCATCATAGATTGCCTTAAGCTCTTCAAATGTCCTGCCTATCTCGCTTCCCTTGCCAGCCATTGTCTCAAGTGCAATATATACATCATCATTGTTCTGGTTAAGCACTGTATTAAGTCCTTTGATAATCTGTGCGGTTCCGGCTTCAACTCCGGCATTGACATGGCTTCCTGGATGAAGCACCATTATATGGCTTCCCATGGCAGCAGTCCTTATAATTTCTTTTTCAAGAAATTCAACAGCAAGCTCATAAGTCTCCGGCTTAATTGTATTTGCAAGATTTATTATATAAGGTGCATGTACAATAATCTCCTCAATTCCATGTTCCTTAGCATACTTCCAGCCAGCTTCTATATTAAGCTCACTTATTTCTTTTCTTCTTGTATTCTGTGGCGCACCTGTGTATAACATAAATACATTAGCCCCATAAGAAACTGCTTCCTTCGCAGATGCAAGAAACATTTCCTTACCTGCCATTCCCACATGACTTCCAAGCTTTATATTTGACATATATGATTCCTCCAATATTTAACCTGTATAATTTATTATCTGTCCGGTTAGAAAATCCAAACGAATTAATTTTAATATTGCAATAGTTATGTGTCAATGCACAACATATGTATACTTGCATACTGATAAATGTCATTACCACTTTCATTCATTTTCAGTCGGATTCATTCATAATTTACATTTATTGTATTGACATTTATACAGCATATTGATATAGTACTAAAGTACCGATTTTATAGTATTTATGTAACAATTATTTTATAAGGTGAGATATGAAAATACACAAACACGGAAAACATATAAAAACAATCAATACTGTTATTGAAAGCTGTCTTATCGTTATTCTTATTGTTCTTGTAGCAATAATGATGGTTCTTATAGGAAAATTACAGGGAACTGCCAGAGTTATTAACTATACCGGTCTTGTCAGAGGTGCTACTCAAAGAGAAGTCAAGCTTGAAATCACTGGTAATCCTAATGATGAGCTCATCAATTATCTTGATGGAATTCTTGAAGATCTTAAATATAAAGATGGCGATTATAATCTTATCAAACTTGATAACAATGATTATGAAAAAAAACTTGATACACAGACTGCTTTCTGGATTTTACTAAAGGACGAAATATATAAAGTCCGTGAATATGGTTATGAAAACACTGATATTGTAAATCTCAGTGAAGAATACTTCCAGCTTGCTGACCAGACTGTTTCTGCTGCTGAAAAGTATTCTGAAAGAATTGCATGTAATATAAGATTATTTGAAATATTCACAGCAATAGATATGATCATTATAATAATATTTATAATTAATCATTTCATTAATGCAATTGTAATCACCAAAAAGAATAAACAGCTTGAAAAGCAGGCTTTTCTTGACCTGCACACAGGTCTTCCTAACAAGAGTAAATGTGAAGAAATATTCAGAACTTCGCAATTTATTACTGATTCTACTGCATGTATTATGTTTGACCTCAATAATCTTAAGAAGGTCAATGATACACTTGGTCATTCCGTTGGTGACCAGTTGATTCTTAATTTTGCAAGGCTTTTAAGAAATGCTGTTCCTTCTAACGATTTTGTTGGGCGATATGGTGGCGATGAATTTATTGCCGTAATATATAACACTACTAAGGATGAAGTTACTGATATTCTCAGACAGCTTGACAAAGAAATATCCGAATTCAATGAGCTTGGAAAAGCTTTTAAGATAAGTTATGCTCATGGTTGTGCATTCTCTTCTGATTATGAGAATTGCACATTAAGGACACTCTTTGATAAAGCAGATAAAAATATGTACAATAACAAACAGGCAGAGAAAGCTGGCAGATAGCCGCTTTCTCTGCCCTTTTTAATATTATGTATTCATCAATTTATTAATATTTCTCAAGTGATTTTATGGCAAATGTATGATAGAATATAGAAATGACTTTACTATATTAACCTAGACATTGTATACATGGAGATAAATAAAATGAATAATTATAAACGCGGACTAATAACCGGCATACCAATTGCACTCGGATATCTGTCAGTTTCTTTTACCTTTGGAATTATGGCTGTATCCTTTGGTCTTAGCTGGTGGCAGGCCGTTCTCATATCTATGACAACAGTAACCTCTGCCGGACAGTTTGCAGGAATCGGCATTATGATTCATCCAGGACAGTACATTCAGATGCTTATATCACAGATTACTATTAATATAAGGTACTCTTTCATGTCTATATCAATCGGACAGAAAGCTGACAGCCGTTTCAGTGGCATATACCGCTGGCTTCTCGGTTTCTTTATAACTGATGAAATATTTGCAGTAGCAACTAAAGAAGACGAAATCAAGCGCAGCTACTTTGCAGGACTTGCTACCCTGCCTTATCTGGGCTGGGCATTAGGCACATTTATTGGTGCTATTCTTGGAAATATTCTTCCAGACCGCCTTATGAGTGCTTTAAGTGTTGCAATCTATGGAATGTTCGTTGCCGTGGTTGTTCCAGAGATGAAGAAAGCTCGCCCCGTCCTGATTGTCGTAATCATTGCAATTATACTTAGCTGCTTATTCTACTACATACCGCTTCTTTCTAAAATTTCCAGCGGTATAACAATAACAATTGTTGCTATCACAGCTGCCATTATCGGTTCAATATTCTTTCCGGTATCTGATGAAGCTGATAACAGCAATAATTAATCTTATTGGAGGAACTTATGAAAAACAGTATTTTCTTTATATATCTGCTTATACTTGCAGGCACAACCTACCTTATAAGAGTTATACCTTTCACTGCAATTAAGGAAAAGATTAACAACCGCTTTGTCCGTTCTTTTCTTTATTACATACCTTATGCAGTTCTTACAGCAATGACAATTCCTGCAATATTCTATGCAACCAGCTGGTGGGTTGGTGCAGCTGCAGGACTTTTGACAGCCGTAATATTTGCTTTGAAAGGCAAAGGTCTTACAACTGTTGCTATAGCGTCATGTGTAGCAGTATTTCTTGTTGAACTTATAAGATTCTAATAATTCATAATAGAAATAAAATGGATTTTAATTCTTCTTTCCAATATATGATTCATATAAACTGTAATCACTATTAACAATAAGTTCTTCTGGGAACTGTGTATCTTCTATAACCTTATAGGCTCTGTCAAATTCACATATTCCCTCTTTTATATGTGCATCACTTCCTATAGATATGCAGACTCCTAATTCCTTACATATGTTAAGCATCTTAACATCATTCTCAAAAGCTCCCTGTCTTGGGCCATCCGGATTCAATGATGTATTATTAAGTTCAAGAAGCACATGCTTTTCCTTAGCGGCCTTTACAAGCTTTTCATAATCGACAGGATACCTTGAATCATCAGGGTGTCCTATAATATTAACATATGGATTATCCATTGCTTTAATTAATGCATTCGTATTCTGCTCTATACTTCCGGGCTTGATACATGGAATATGAAGGCTTGCTATTACAACATCACAGCCCTTAAGTCCATATTCTTTAAGATCAATATTTCCATCATAGTCCATAATATTAGCTTCACAACCCATATATATCCTGACACCACATTTTTCTCTTGGAATTATCTTCATATTAGAAAAATATAATATACCTGCGCTTCCCGGCATCTTGGGTGCATGGTCAGTTATCGCAAGGTGCGTAACTCCTATACCTGCTGCGTAAGCTGCCATCTCATCAATTGTGTTATATGCATGACCGCTTACAAGTGTATGAGTATGTGTGTCTATTGTGTATTTCATAATTAAAGCTCCTGATTACCTGTTCTTTCTTTCACATAATTCTCCAGAACATTAACAGTTTTCTCTATTCCCAGAGGACTGCTGTTGATACACATGTCATAATATGTTGCATCTCCCCATTTACCTTCTGAGTATCTGTTATGATACTGTTTTCTTGTTCTGTCGTGTCTACGCATTTTAGTATATGCCTCTGATTCGGATAAGTCAAAATGCTCCATAACTCTCTGTATCTTATGCTCCTTATCACCTGTTACAAATACGGATATAAGGCAGTCATAATCTTTCAGTACATTCTCTGAACATCTGCCGACTACTACAAATGATTCTCCGCTCTCAGCTTTCTTACGGATATAATCAAACTGAAACTGGGCAATAATCTCTTCATAAGAATTGGTGTGATTACCTACACGCCTCGACAGGAGACGGTTTCCCGGCTTCTCATCATATTTGTGAAAATCTGACACATCAGCATTCATCTGTTCTGCAATCTCGTCCAACATGCATCTGTCATAAAATGCAAGTTCTAATCTGTCAGCCAGCTTCCTTGCTATCTCATGTCCTCCACTTCCATATTCACGACTTATAGAAATAATCAACTGTTCTCCCATAAAACCCCCATTTCTGTACACATTTTGTGCACGAAGAATTAACAATACCTTACAAATATGCACACCATAGATATAAGCACAACTATTATAGTTGCCGGAACAGCTGTGCGGCAATACTTACCCCAACCAATCATATAACCATTCTTAGCTGCAACTGATGTTCCGACAACATTAGCAGATGCACCTATAGGTGTTGCACTTCCACCTACATCAGTTCCCATAGAAAGTGCCCACGCAAGAACAGAAAGGTCAACCCCTTGTGTCGCAGCCAGACTCTTAATAACCGGTACCATAGTTGCTGCAAAAGGAATATTATCAATAAGTGCACTTGCACATGCTGAAATAATAATAATAATTGCAACCATAAGCTTAAGATTACCCTTGCTCACACGACCTATAAATGCAGCAATAATCTCTAATATGCCCGTCTGTTCAAGTCCACCTACAACAATAAACAGTCCTAAAAAGAACAAAATTGTTTTATAATCAATAGACTTCAACATATGTAAAGCCTTCCTGCCTGATACAATAAGTGAAAATATTGCTATAACAAGTCCTATAAATGCAACCGTAAGTCCTGTCAGCGCATGCGTTACAAGCATTACAACTGCACACATGAATATAACACAGCTTAATGCAAAATCTCTTCTGTTAGTAATAGTCTCTGCCGGACTTGGCATAGATTCAGCCAGTTTATCAATATCTGGAGATGATTCCAGTTCTTTTCTATATGCTATAAGAAAATATACCACAATAAATACCAGACTGATTACTGCAATCAGTCCTGTATGCGTAATAAATGTTGAAAATGAAAAATTAAGTGACGTACCAATAATTATATTAGGTGGATCCCCGCACATTGTTGCCGAACCGCCCAGATTAGCACAGAATATCTCTGATAAAATCATTGGCACTGGGTTAAACTTTAGCAGCTTGGCAAGCTCAATAGATACAGCTGCAAGAAACAATATAACCGTTATACTGTCTATAAACATAGCCAATCCAAAAGACATTATCATAAATGTAATAAACAATGCTCTTGTACGATAGTGTACAGCCTTAGCCAGAAGCATACACAGCCATCTGAAAAATCCGGCGGCAGCCATAACCTCAACCATAATCATCATACCCGCAATAAATATAATGGTCGACCAGTTAATCCCTGTTACTGCCTCTTCAGCAGCTCCGGACTGATACCAGAAACCTGATGTAAAAATGCTTCTTAAATTAAGAGTACTAATAACCGCCTCCGGCGACCTCATGATAATTCCAAATACCCCAATCAGCGTCAATGCCCCACATCCAAGCGTCACATAATGCCTCTCTATCTTATCAAGAACTATCAATACAAACATAGAAATGAAAATAATTAATGCCAATACCTGCTCTGCTAACATATTAAATAACCCCCATCACATGTTAAATTAATAACAAACTTTTAACTGTATTATACAAACATATATAACTAATAGCAACATTTTTCCATTTATTCTGTCCTTTATTAATACAAAAAACACCATAAGAATACATTGCATTCGCTTCTTATGGTGCTTCTGTTTTAAATATTATATTGTATCAACAAGTCAACTATTCCAATTACTTAATAAGACTTTCCTTAATCTTAACAACTGCCTTATGGATATTAACAGGCTCATCCATTGTACAATTAGGGCGATGAATATCATTAGTAAAGTATACTGTAAATTCACCAGGATGTAATGTAACGAACTGCTCATTCTCTACTGTCTCATAAAAGATATTGTCTTTACCAGCTGGCTCTTCACCTGTAACTCCTGGAAGAAGTGGTGCATATCCCTGAACTTCTTTTCCTGTGAAAAGATACTGGATATCAATATAATTTCTGTGACTTTCTGCACGCTTATTCTCAACTGGAGCTGTTGTCTGATCCTGAATAAGAACAAAAATGTTATCTCCATCAAGTTCATATCTTCCTACTGGAAGCTCAGCTGTCTCTGGCTTTGCAAGAAATTCAAGTGCAGTATTAATAGCTGCTGGGTACTGGTAGTTACCTTTTTTTGCATTAAGTGATGCGTAAATCATTATTATTTTACCTCGAATCTGTTAAAATTTTATACACTAAATATATCATTATCGATAAAAAGTTTCAATATTTTTCTTAATATTCAGCCTTTAATGTTCAGCTTTTAATTAAGCCTTTTAATTCATATCTGATTCCACATATGCCTTGTTCAAAATACATTACACCATCTTCTCAACAGCCTTTACCCATGCGTGGTCAGGGTCATCACAAGGTGTAAGCTGTCTTGTATCAACACCTGCCATTACCCAGAGATAATATACCTGATATCCCGGTGCTGCTGCTACCGGATGATAGCCATTCTTAATCGCTACGCTGTCACCATTCTTTATTATGTAACTCTCTCTTAATGACATATCGTCACTATACATTACCTGAATACCAAAGCCCTGACCTGGATTCACCTTGAAATGATATATTTCCTCCATATTTACCTCAAATGGAAGATTATCTGTATCATGCTTATGTGATGGATAACTTGACCACTGCCCCGGCATGCTGTAAGTCTCGCCAAGCACGATTCTGTCAACCTTTCCCTCATATTTTGAAGTGATAATATCATTAACATCTCTCTGCCAGTTAAGCTTGCCTCTGTGTTCAGTTGTAACATCACCTGCATCTATTACAAAAGCTTCATACTTCTTTCTTGCTTTAACCTTGCACACACCGATTTCAAGCATCATGCTTCCGGTTGCTGTAACTTCATACTTAGAATCTCTTGGAACATAAACAGTTGTTGGCTTGCCGTCAAACACGCTTCTTCTTGAGCCAAGCTTGTCAAATGTGACATCATCAACCTTAACACTGCATGTTCCCTGTAAAATAACAAGTCCTATTTCATATTCCCCTGATTCATAAACCGCATTTTCACCCGGCTCAAGTCTTATCAAATCAAAACCTATTAATTCCAAGCCAGCTTCTTTATCTACAACTTCCTGATAACCCTTGTTATCATTGCCTTCATAAAATCTTCTCATGTTCGTATCTCCTTATAAATAGATTTAATATTATTCTATTATCTCATTGGTGTTGTATCAACAGTTATTTTCAATTTCTATGCACTTCTGGCCAGTCCTCAAATCTTCCGTTCACAACTGCATGCATAATTCTGTCCTTAGTTCCCGGATTTTCTCTATTAATCTGCTCCATAAGCTGCTTGGCATATTCCCTCTTAGTTGAACCATCAACCGGACAGGTGTTCTTAACAACCTTGATTCCCTGATTAATCACAAAATTAGCCACACCCTTTTCCGGTGCATACATCATTGGCCGTATAACCGTAACCCCTGCCTCTGGCAGATATGTAACTGGTGGAAATGCGTAAAACCGCCCTTCATATATAAGAGACATTAATGCTGTTTCTATAAAATCGTCCTTATTATGTGCATATGCAATCTTATTGATTCCAAGCTCTCCAAGCCTCTTATACATTGCGCCTTTTCTAAGCTTCGCACACAGTGAACATGGTCTTTCGTCTTTATTATCCTCAAAGACAATCTTCGCAATCTCTGTATCAACCTGTTCATATGGCACATTTATACTCTCACAGAACTTCCTCACTCCTGTAAAATCCATTCCCTCAAATCCAACATTACAGGTAATTGCATACAGTTCAAACTTCTTCGGATAAAATCTGTTAAGTATCTTCATTGCATGCAGCAACGCAAGCGAATCCTTGCCACCTGATACTCCAACGGCAATCTTATCGCCTTCCTCTATCATGTTGTAATCTTCTATTGCCTGTCTTATAAGGCTTAATAATTTCTGTTGTTGCATAAAATATATCCTCTGTTGTAAAAAATAGCCACCATCTCATCTTCAGTATCAACTAAAATCCATTCTCCCTCCCCCGGTTACACTATCATATATTAAATTGTATAATATCCTTATGTGGATTAGTCTGTGACAATCCAACCATTACTATTTTCCCTTTTATTGGAATAAAATGTGTCTGTAATACTCTCATTGCCATTATCATCTGTTCTTTTTCAAGTTTCTTTCCCAATGTTATGTGTGGAAACCAGTTATATGGTTTGTAACAACGATTAATTGTTACATCTTCTCTTGCAGAAAATATATCATACACCTCATTGGAAAGATGCATTAAATATTCGTCCAGAACAGGTGTAGCATACATAACATACGGCAGAAACTGCCCGATTGAAAATATATTTATCTCTCCTGCACCTATTTTATTAAGCTTCATGAATTCTTCCTTAAGATTATCAGGTTTTCTTGTTTCGAAGCTTGAAATTGTCAGATGCGGAGGAACATTATTCTCAATCATATAAGTATTACCTGTTTCTTTTGCAATATTATCAATTAACCTCTGCAATCCCTTTGTTACATGTTCATCAAAATATGCTGATATAAGATACATATGCCGCCTCATTATTATTAATCACCTATGCCAAACTCTCTGGCAATTCTACATCTATTACTACTTTTCTTTATCTATGTGTGAAGCAATAAATTTCCCAATGATTGCAATTATCAAAATAGAGACATAAAACCTCGGATCACGATGTTCTCCATATAAAGCAAACCAAATAACGATTGAAAATACCACTATAGTGTATACTTGAAAAAAGAATTTTTTCATAAGTACTGCTCCTTTATTTGGCAAATCCGAAGTTAGCGATTTCTTTTTCCGGTATTCTCTGTCCCACGGATTTCCTCATGATAGAAATAATCTACGATCACCGGATGTCCATGCGGGACTCTGCCATAAGGCATTTCATTATCCACAAAGGCACAATCATACTTCTTAGCCATTTTCTCAGCTTTTACTTCAAGTGCTTCAAAGTAGCTGCGGTTATGCTTGTTATAGATCTCGTCGTAAAGTGGTACAAGATCAGGATATTTTCCGGCGATATAATCCATAATTGTCTTTTTGAAACCGCCTCGAAGATTGAGATTTTCGAGCCAGAACAGATCGCACTGGTCCTTTACCCGCTCAAAGATTGCTTCAAAATCCGTGATTCCGGGGAATACCGGGGATACAAAACAGACTGTACGGATACCTGCCTCATATACCTGCTTCATAGCAGCGATACGGTGCTCAATGCTCGAAGCAGAATCCATATCGTTCTTGAAATTTTCATCTAGTGTGTTGATCGACCATGAAACGGTTACACGTCCAAGCTTCTTCAACAGATCAATATCCCGTACCACAAGATCCGACTTTGTGCAGATCAGAATATCTGCGTCACTACCGATCAGCTGCTCCAGAAGTTTTCTGGTATTCCCGAATTGCTCCTCCTGTGGATTGTAGCCATCTGTCACAGAACCGATGACCACCCGCTGTCCGGCATATTTCTTCGGATTTTTAATTTCCGGCCAATGCTTCACATCAAGGAAAGTGCCCCATTCCTCCTTGTGCCCGGTAAAGCGCTTCATAAAAGAAGCATAGCAATACTTGCAGGCATGTGTACAGCCCACATAGGGATTGACCGAGTAACCGCCTACCGGCAGACTAGACTTAGTCATGATATTCTTTGTTTCCACCTCACGAATGAGGATTCCATTTATTACTTCTTCCATGATTTCTGTACCTCTAACACTTTATTAAATTCTTCCGGCATTTCCTGAATCATATTTTCATCCCCTATGATAGGGACAAGGTCTTCCTTCATAAACACCGGAATGCCAAGCTTATGTGCCTGGTCCGTCAGAGACCATGCCCATTCCGGCTCCGTATGAATCTTCCTGCTCTGCGCTCCGGTCATGGTGCCGACAACGATCCAATTGATTCCAGAAAGGTCAACTGTGCCGGGATCATCAAATAACGGCTCAAAGGTAACATGGTAATGTTTTGCTCTAACGTTTTTCCGAAGGGCGTCGGTACGCCACAGTTCTGCTTTCCTCGTCACCGTAACGCCAAACCATGCGTTTTCCAGATCGGTATCAAAATCCAGCAAATCAGGTCGCTTGGTAAGGAACAGGAACTGATGCTGTGGATTTTCACGGATCTTTGCAAATACCTCGTCTCTCCATTCCGGCTTCCATCCAGAGAGATCGCTCATGCCGGTAAGAAGAAAGTTCTGCGGACGTTTCTTTTCCATCATCTTGAGCTTACCCGGAAAGAATTCAGGGTCAGCGAAATCATCAATCATATGCCAGCGTTTCACGTTGTTGCAGGCATAGCAATATGTACACCCCACTGTGCAGCCAATGACGATATTCATGTTCTGAATCTGATCTTTGATACAAATACTCATGGCTTCTGCCACTCCTCAAGATTCTTTCTGATGCGGTCGAGGCATTCCTCAAACCTGGTAATTTCTTCCTCTGAAAAACCTTTGTAGTAAATACTGCCCATCTCATCAGATACAGAATCGTACTCGCCCTTTAAGGCATGTGCTTTCTCAGTCAGAAACAGGAGCGTTTTCCTTTTGTCCGTTTCAGACTGAACACGGCTTATCAGCCCTTGATTTTCCATTCTTTCCAGCATCGTAGTAAGAGATGTTATCGCTAATCCGCATTTAGTCGAGAGTGACCTGATTGAAATACCATCCTTCTGCCACAGCACATAAAGAATACGCCCTTGGGCTCCATTAAACGCATCAATATTCTTTTCACTGAGAATCTTCTCGAAAATCCGGTCTCCAAGCTGTTTTATTTTGGTAACAAGAAATCCTCCATTCATTTCCATACAAAAGCTCCTATATAGTAGTTTATTAAAAACATACTATATAGGAGCTTTATTGTCAAGAGTTTATATGTCTTAATAGGTAAATTCCGTTTTTTTCAATTCTTCAAACTTGAATTTATCGTTCCTGTATTTCCTTACCGCTGAGGTGCTCCACTTTTATTTCGAAAATTTGCACAGCCTTTCCTGCGTGGGCAATTTCCTCATCAACTAACTGTTCGCTGGGATAGTATTTCATTGCAAATCGTTTTAACAGAGTTGTTGCTCTTGCACCGGATTCTGCGAGGTAACATCGGCCGAACACCACAACGCTCTGCACAAACGGTGCCCAATCTTCTTCTTTAATGGTTTCATTTCCATATACCGTGAAGCATACTTTGTCACAGGCACGCAGTGCATCTACTTTATGACCTACGCGTGCTCCATGAAAATAAATTTTCTGCGCATCGTCATCGTAGACATAGTTGATAGGAATTGCATAGGGATATCCGTCATCTCCATTTACGGCAAGAACGCCACGTCGGCTGGACTGCAAAAGAGCCTTTGCCGTGTCGATGCTGATTTCATTTTTCTTTTTACGAATTGTTCTGAACATGATATTATTCTCCTTCTTATGCTGATACAACTCCCGATTTTTCAAACTCTTTATATTGGTAATACAGAAATCGCCCATATTATCTAACCTAACAATTTCTATTTTAGCAAATAAAATGTTCAAAATTCAAACCACTTTTGATATGATTGTTAATCATATTCCTTTCGCATTGACCAAATAATTCTTTTGCCTTATCAATAACTTCCGTAACATCATCACTTTCAAATATTACCTCTTTTTCTTTGTTTAACAACTGCGTTGACATCCACACATATGGCGGCAATTTTTTCTTAAGCGCATTATAAACAACTAATGTCGCTTTGACATCCTCTAAACTATCGTGAGCCAACTCATCAAAATTATAACCATAATAATTGTTCCATTCTTCATATATCTTAGCAAATTCTATCATTGGATCGTATATTATAGTACCATGTTTAAACCTAATTCCTGCATTAGCTAAAAATGCATAGTCAAAATCAACATTATAGGCTATCAGCTCGACACAGCCATTAAATACAGCTTATCTTACAGAAATATTAGTTATTACTCCTTTGTAATTTTCTTTTATTATATGCATCTTCATCAATAGCCCCAGAAGCCAACATTCTTTCTGACCATAACTGAAGTGTTTCAACATTTACCGATATTTTTTCTAATTCCTCCTTAATATATATGAAATCATCTAATTCGTCGTTATCAATTATACCATCAGCTGTAATCTCAATGAGGCACTCCTGCTTCTTGTTCATCTTATTAAGAGAAGCTACCGTTTCAAGTATAATCTGAGGGAGCTCTTTCATTTTAATCTCTGGAACATATTGCTGTCCAATTGGACACTGATTTGAGCAATAATAATTACACAATTCCGGTGATTTATACTTATCAGCCATTATGAGTACTTCTTCCGGATGTGGCAGCACCTTCTCACTGTCTATTTTTTCAATTCTCTCTGGAGGCACGCACTCTAAAAAGTTCACTTGCCTTTTCTCGGCTAAGTCCTAGCTCCTCTCTTTTTAACTAGTATACATTCTTATTCTCTTTAATTGATTCTCTTCCCATTTCTTATTCCTTCACTTAAAATCTTACTGTATCTTTGCTATAATTCCTTCTTCTGTTATAGTTTGCAGACATTCCATAGGCACATCTGAATGCATTATCTGCCTCTACATGACCACCTGGGAAAGTCGTACCAGAATAATTCTTGCCCACTTTATCCAAGGCCAGTACATTTCCTTTATTATCACTAATCATGCACATGTTCATGAATACTACTTTTTCTATCATCTGTTACTCCATTTAATATAGCTTATCAACTTCTTTTTCATATGCTGATTCTGTATCTCTGTCAAACAGAACAAAATATATTTCTTCTATTTGCTTTGGAAATTCCTGCTCAAATCTTGCCACAACATTTACAGCAATGTGTGCTGCCAGTTTAACAGGAAAACCATAAACACCTGTTGATATAGATGGAAACGCTATTCTTTTTATACCTTTTTCCATTGCAAGTTTAAGCGAATGATAATAACAGCTGGCAAGCAACTGCTCCTCATTATCCTTTCCGCCTCTCCATATAGGTCCGACTGTATGTATAACATAATCACATGGCAGATTATAGCCTTTGGTAATCTTTGCTTCTCCTGTTTCACATCCATGAAGCGTCCTACATTCTTTTAAAAGATCAGGACCTGCTACCCTGTGAATTGCTCCATCAACACCGCCACCACCTAAGAGACTGTTATTTGCTGCATTTACTATAGCATCAACATAATCTATTTTTGTTATATCACCTAGAACAGTTTTAATCATCGTAATTTCTCCCAAATATTTTCTTTAAATAATTTCCCATTATACCGTCAATTGTACCACCGCCAATATCGCCTTCAATTACTCTTTTTCTTCCATCCTTATAAGTAATCTGCAAGGTATATCCATATCCGTCGCAAACTTGTGCTTCCATAATATTCTTTTTCCATAATGGTGCACCAAATAACTTTTGATATTTATTGTATAATCTTAATACATTCTCTTTTTTTGTTACGCATATGTCTTTGTATGTGTAACGATTAGATTCTCCTTGATACATATATTCAATCCACCTACCATCCGGATATATCTCATACACATATCTTCTTTTCATATCTATTGTTCCTAACCCGAAATCTTCTACCTTAAAGCGTATTTTCTTAATATACATTCCCGGCAACAAATCTAGCGACCATCTGTATCCGCATTCCTGACAGCCATAATCTTCGTGCGGCTGGTCATCAAGCATAATGCTACCACCATATATTATTTTATTGTTATCAATTAATTCTCTGATTTCATTATTGTCAGGTTGTATCCCATAATATATTGGTGCTACATTCTCTGAATCACACTTAGGACATTTCACTATCATTTATCTGCTTCTTCCTTACTATATTGACAATTCCTTCTTCAGCTACTTCCCAAACTTCAATATCTTCTAATAAATGTCCGTAGATACGGCAATAGTACTCCGCAAGACTTTCACCTATCCTAAAACCAATATAGTTATTATATCAGATTTGTTACAACATGTCCTTTTAATTAGATGTTTTGTTACACTTAAAATTTTAGGTATGTAACATCCATATATTCATCAGAAATTTTGTTACCACAGTAACAAAAAAAATGGCTTGTTACTACACCTTAACAAGTCATTTTCAATCTGATTAATATATAAAAAGATATATTTTTACATGGTGCCATAATATAAGCTAAGAAATCTCCTTGCAAGATTCAATTCTGTTTTCTCACACATAATCACATTTTCAATACATATGAATATTCTCTTATTCTTAATGAGCTTCACTTAAAATTTAAATATTCAAGCTCCGTTAAACACAAATTTCCACAACTCCTTGACGAATAAAGATGTATCAATTAATATGAAATCAGGGTAGTTATAATATTCTTATACAAACCTTTGCAGAGACTCCGTGGGAAGAGTCTCTGTTTTTTGTGCATAGGTGTATACCATATACATGATGATACTTTTAAATCACTTTCCCTTTTCCAACTCTTTGAAAAAAGCCTTTGCATTATCCAAATCATTCTTATCCGGATGTCCTTTTGATATGCCTCCAATAAGTTTGAATGGTCCAAATGTGTCAAATCCCTTACAAGAAAATTCTCCCACAATTCTTCCCTGCTTTTCTTTTACAATTTTCTTTATAGAATCAAAGACCGGCTTTCCGCCATAAGTACACATAAGAAAAACATCCTTATTCTCTGGAAGATTTACTTCTGCAAAGTTAATTACGGACTGATGCATCTTGCCAAAATAAATACCAGAAGCAAAACCTATAAGATCATACCCTGATAAGTCCTTTTCAGTAATCTTAGCTGCATCAACTACATCAATATCATTTTCAGCTGCTATTGCACATACCAGCTCTTTTGTATTATTGTGATGAACCGACGCGTATATAATAACTGTTTTCATATCTGCTTCACTCCATTATTTCTTAGTTTAAAATCCAATCTCATCTGGTGCCACAGGACATTTCCATGAGTAGATTTATCAGTTATACCCTCATCAAACATAAGCCAGAAATGATTCCCAAAATATTTTATTCTTTGCTCAAATTCTTCTTTAGTTGCTGCCTCTAAGACAGGAAAACATACAGATTCAACCGATGCAATATCGTCTAAATCAGCCATTGTTGCATATCTTATATTCACAATCATTCCTTCTTTACTATTGCTTTTTACATTTAGTTCTTATCCATATATTACAATATTTTGCTTAAATACTCTGCCGGAACAGCCTTCGTAAGCCATACTCCATTTACAGATAAGAAAAACTCATATCCGTCATCTGCCATCTTTCCGGCTGCCACCCTATACACCATAGGCTTTCCGTGCCTGCTGCCTACCTTAACTGCTGTATCAGTATCCTTTGATAAATGAACATATAACCTGCTCTTAGAAAGTAATCCTTCTTTATCTATCGATGCAACAGACTTCTCTCCCGTTCCATGGTAAAGAAACTCTGGAGGAGTTTTCTTTTCAAGTTCAACATCAACAGGTATTGAATGTCCCTGGTTCGCTCTGATCAAGGTCTTATCTTCATTAAATGAATACCGCTGCTTGTTGTCGGTTCTTACAATTTCTTCAAGCATCTTCATATCAAATGGTCTTGTTTTGCTTATACCTGATATTAACTCAGATACATCTGCCCAGCCATGCTCATCAAGCTTGATTTCTATTGTTTCCGGCTTGTGCCGCAAAATAAGACTTAAAAATTTGCTTGTGTCCGTTAATCCCATTGTTATCCCCCTTTAGTTTTCTTTTATAGCTGTAAGGCAGATACTGCACATTATATGCGTATTTCTAATACTTTCTACTCTATCACATACTCATACATTCTAAACTGCCTGTTTCCAACTACCTCATAAAAAATGTTTTCAGTACTTACATATTTAAAGCCAGCTCTGATATATAACTTGTCAGCTAGTGTGTTCTTATCTATTACATCAAGATGAATGGCTTCAATGTTTTCTAACTTAGCATATGATATTAAGTTTTTTACAAATTGAGTAGCAAGACCCATACCGCGGTACTCATATCGCACTGCAAGAGCATGGATTATCCATACATTATTATCCCTTTCATTTACTTTCCACGCTACCCTTTTATACTCTTTATTAGAATTACTGTTAACTATGGCACACGCCTTAATAATTCCTTCATCTCTTAATACGAACAACTCTTTCTGAACAATACCAGCCATTAAAAAATCTGCTGAAGGATGTACACCCTTTTCCCAGTCAGGAAAAGAAGGTTCTTCTTTGCTTTTATCTATTAAATCCCAATAGAGATTTTCTATCTCATTAAAATCCTCCAGGCATGCTAATTCAAAATTCATATATCTGTCTCCTAATTTTTATTTAACTCCAGTTCTTCCAGACATCCGGCTGGTATCCGAGTGTTGATGCTTTTCCATTTCTTACAACAGGAGTCTTAATAACTGAAGGATTTTCCATTACCTTTTCAAGTTTATCTTCATCAGCTGTGTATTTTATAAGCGCAAGCAGATCTTTGTCTTTTCCATCCCAGTTAATCATTCCCTGTAACCCGCCATTAACCTGAGCCACAGAATTAAACTCCCCCTTGCTCATTCCTTTTTCCTTCATATCTATAAACTGGTACTTTATGCCTCTTTCCTTAAAGAAACGCTCTGCCTTCTTTGTATCATTGCATTTCTTAGTTCCAAATATCTGTATATTCACAATAGTTTCCTCCAAAATTTATTAATCTTTTCCTGCATTTTCCTGTAGCAGCTTTTCCACTAGTCTCTCAAAAGAGACTTCAAAGTTATAATCATCCTTATCACTTCTTTTTCTTGGACCTTTCATGTGGTTTTTACTGCTTGCCCGCCTTGCCTTCTTACTTATATGTCTCTCCATTAACATAAGATCAATATTTTCATTTGTATACCATTTCCCGGACTGATGAATGGCATATGCACCCTTACTTAATGCCATGGCAGCTACACCATAGTCCTGCGTAACTACTAAATCTCCTTTTTCACAAAGGCTTATTAACTTAAAATCAACTGCATCAGCTCCGGCACCCACATATACCACTTCTGAATAGTCTGATGTAAGATAATGATTAGTATCACACAAAAGCGTTACGGCAATATTATGACTCTTAGCTATTCTTTCAACTATCCCAATCACAGGGCATGCGTCAGCATCTACATATATATGCATACTCTTATCTCTTTCATTTACAATCAATTGTTATATACATTTAGGAACTGTCTCTATTTCATTCCCACAGATAACTTATACCAGCGTTTTATGTATGGGTCATCAAAAAGCTCAAGGTCGTTTTCTGTAAGTTTCACAAAAAGATCAGTAAGCCCGTCATACTCATTAATATCTCCTGCAGGATACAGTTTCCAGTTTAGCTGCTCTATTGTCCAGTTACTCTTAACTGAATTGTGAAACATAGACGTTGTCGCATAATTAGACAGGTTATCCTCTCCTCCAATGGCAATAGGAATGATGTGGTCAATTGTTGGGACCAGCTCCCAGTAGGCACTGTGACATTCTTCCATCTTCCAATGGCTCTGATATGGAAATGCATCCGGCATGTATGAAAAGCAGACTGCTAAGATAATTCCATTCCGTAGCATTGATATTTTTGAAAATGCCGTATCAGCCGGAACCGGTAACTTCCTTGTAGACGGACCGAAAGAGACTGTACGCATAGATGAATCTATCCTGCCGGAAGATACTACTTTCGGTGTTCGCATTAGTGGTGACAGTATGGAACCTGAATTCCACGATGGTCAGATTGCATGGGTATTACAACAGGAATCTGTTGCTAATGGAGAAATCGGCATCTTCGCTCTAAACGGAGAAGCCTACATCAAGAAATTACAAAACGATAAAGACGGAATTTCCCTTATCTCGCTTAATGAAAAGTATGCACCTATCAAGGTTGGAGAAAACGACCGCTTAGACATATTTGGAAAAGTTCTTGAAAAATCTAATGCTTCTGCTATCACAGGACATTGCTGATAAAATTGCAAGTCCTTTTTATTGGACACATTATTTTGCATAATTGAAAATAAGAAAATATCTATAGAACTGAAAGAAGGGATTTTTATGGCGGTTACTAATAATATCAGAGAAATCCAGGAACAGCGTGGCATTTACCAGGATGACCTTGCCGCTGCTATCGGATACAGCACCAAAACTGTCGGCAGGATAGAACGTGGGGACAGCACCCCATCTGCCGAATTTATGCTGCGGATATCAAAGTACTTTAATATGCTGGTCGAAGATGTATTCCATGTGGAAGATTGAGCTGGGTATTTTATCCAGCTCAATCTTCCGCTCCCTGTAAATGAGAATTTGTCCGCTCCTTTATATAAAATAATTCCATTTTTCAGAACTACTAACTATTTTTCTTATCTAAATGACATTGATTATCTAATTAACTACATTATTTTCTGTCTAAAATATCCATAAATTCGTCACCTGTAATTGTTTCCTTATTCATAAATTTATCAGGAAGCATAAAACGCTCTACCGCTGACTGTGATATCCTCAGTGTATCATTCTTCAAATCTATAATATACAGATAATCATCCATACAAGGTGCAATTAAGTCAATCATACTTCCTGCTTCCCGCTCGTCAAGTATTTTATATGCATCAAAAGCCATCATCAAAATTCACCTTCCATTGTATTACTCTTCAATGTCTGAGATTTTGAATTTCGCTATCATTTCACTCAGATTTTCTGATTCACTGCTCATCTGCTGGCTCGCAGCCGCACACTCCTGTGATGTTGCTGAATTGGTCTGTACAACATCATTGATCTGCTCAATTCCTTCGTTAATCTGCTTGATCTCACTGGTCTGGGTCTCAAGTGTATCAGCTATATTAATCACCTCTTTTGTAATCACCTTAGAGTTCTCTGCTACTTCTTCAAGCTGTGAGGCTGTCTGCTCTGCAATATTCATGCCTTTTTCAACAGCCTGCACAGATGCCTCTATAAGCGCAGCTGATTCCTTTACAGCCTGTGCACTTTGATCGGCAAGAATATTTACCTGATTTGCCACAACCGCAAAGCCTTTTCCTGCCTCCCCTGCCCTTGCCGCCTCAATAGAAGCATTTAATGCGAGCAGGTTGGTCTGTGATGCAATATCATTAATAGTTGATATAATCTGATCTATCTGTTTAGAGGCTTCGTTTATTTCATGCATAGATGCAACCATCTCCTGCATCTTTCCATTGCTTTCCCAAATTGCACCTCCAAGTTCGTCCACTTTTCCACTGATTTCCTTTGCACTCTTTGAATTCTGCTCCACCTGTTCTGAAACTCCCGCAACTGTCGCTGTCAGTTCCTCTACAACCGCAGCCTGATTGGTTGCACCGTCTGCAAGGTCATTTGAGCTTGCAGCTACCTGCTCTGCCGCACTTGAAACCTCGCTTGATACATGCTGGATTCCCTTTATGGTGACTGCCATACTTTTTTCAAATTCCATAAATGAATTTAAAATACCTACAAAATCGCCTTTCCACTCTACTTCCGGCTGTGCATCAAAATGTCCGTCCGCAAAGAGCTTCATCGACCTGTCTATATCATCCACATATGAGCCGAGAATACGGATAGACTTTCTCATGCTGTGTGCCAATCTACCGATTTCATCCTCTGAATGGTACTCAAGTGTGCTGTGAAGATTTCCTTCTGTCAGCTCCTTTGCCACATCCTCGATTGCATGTAACGGCTCAAGGATTGTATCAAGCACGATCTTTCCTGTTCTCTTTGTCAACCGCCATGCACATGTCAGACAGATAATGATGACTATGAGTCCGACTGCAGCACATACGTATGTACTTACAACTGCCTGAAGGCTTCTTTCGTCAGTCAGCTTGTCGATTTCCTTTGCAAGCTCAACAGTTTTATTTAACTTTGGTGTACACTCATTGATAATCTGATCAACAGCCCCATCCTTCTGTCCGGCTTTAATCTTATCCATGATTGAGTATCCGGTATTCGCCCAGTCAGAAAGAGCCTTTGAATATTCATTATACTGATTCTCCGGAACAACACCTGATTTTTTTATTGTTTTTAACTGCACATCAATATCCTCGAGCAAAGTTTTTGCACCCTGCTCATAATCTTCATACGTAGACTGGTCAGGATTAAGTGCCATCTCTCTTACATTTCTTGCCGCTGAAGTTACATTTATTCTACATACCTTAACCGCCTGATCAGAAGCATTTACCTTGTTTACATAGTTTAACATATTGAAAAACAACACACCAATGACCGCAATCGAAAGCAGTCCCGAAATAAGCATCATGGTAATAACCATTTTGTAACCATAGTTGATTCTTTTACCCAAATGCATGTTTTCCAATTTCTTTTTCATCGCACCTTTTTTTGAAGACATAATTTGTTATTTCCTCCTATCTTATGATACCTTTTGACTCTTTAATCATATTATTATTAGTCAAGTCCAAATTTGTGTGTAAATTCATCTTTCAGTTATGTGGTTTTATCTACGCTACTTTTATCTTCAAAAGATTTGACTGAATGGAGCTTAGTTTATCATAGTACTCTTTCATATCAAAGATTTTATGACCTACACTCCATTCATTATGATCATCTTGAAGGACTGCACCAATTAATCTAATAATAGATTCTGTATTTGGAAAAATCTGAATAACTTTTTCGCGTCTTCTGATTTCTCTGTTCTCGCGTTCTATTATGTTGCTGGTTCTTAATGCTATACGATATTTTGAGGGAAGTGCCATGATGGTAATACTATCTTCAAATCCTTCATCAAGGACAGTCATTGCTTCATTTGCAACATCCTGATATTCATCGTATATAGATTCTTTTAAACGACGGGCCTCTTCAATAGTAGCTGCGTTAAACATGTCTCGTAACTCAGAAGCTAAACCAGTGCTGTATTTTTTAGGACACTTATTTATGATGTTTCTTGTAAAGTGAGCCTGACATCGCTGCCATGAAGAGCCAGAGAAACTCTCCTTTATTGCTTCAACAAGCCCCGCGTGTGCGTCAGATATTACAATATCTACACCGCGCAAACCGCGACTTTTAAGATTTTCAAAAAAGTCTCTCCAGGTGTTCACTTTCTCTGAATCATAAACTTCAAATCCCAGGACTTCTTTGTGCCCGGTATTGTTTATTCCAATTGCAACAAACAACGCTTTTGATTTAACACGATGATCTTCACGAGCTTTTAAATATATCGCATCAACAATAATAAACGGATAGTGTTCCGGCAATAAGCGCTCCTTGAAATGCTTAACAGGGACATCTAGTTCCTTGCAGATTTCAGAAACAGCAGATTTTGAAAAAGATTCTCCACAAAGCTCTTCAGTTACTTTTTTTATATTTCTGGTTGATACGCCTTGCACAACCATTTCCATCATTGTTGTAATTAAAGCCTGTTCATTACGCTGATAATTTTCGAACAAGGAAGTTTTAAATGGAACATTACGATGTCTTGGAACCTGTAATTCAATCTTTCCAATACGGGTGGTTAATGTTCTTGTCCTAACTCCATTTCTATAATCAGAACGTTCTTGAGATCGTTCGTAATTACTTGCTCCAAGCTGTTCAGTAGATTCAGCCTGAAGAACCTGATTAAGTAAAGCTTCCATAAGTTTGCCAAAAGCTTCATCCTTAGTTTCTGAAAAAAGTCCTACAAAAAAATCACTATCTAATGTAAAATGTAATTGAGCCATGAGTTTCATCCTTTCAATTATGTTTTTGTGTGGTAACTTAATTATAACTGAAAGATGAGCTCTCGGCTCTTTTTTATATAAATTTGTAATTTACACCATTATATGGACTTTATCTTATTATTTATACTCAAGTCCGAATTCATCAGACTAATTTAATATAGTACTTTTTTCTAAGGACACAATACTGTATTCTCAATAATCTTTATGTGAATCTTTCTATTAAATATGTGGATTTGCACAAAATGGTATAATTTTTCGTAATCCCCCTTAAAATACATATTTTACGAACTGTTTGTATTTTTGGTCAGTTTTGCAAACTTGAATTTGTCCGCTCCTTTATATAAAATAATTCCATTTTTCAGAACTACTAACTATTTTTCTTATCTAAATGACATTGATTATCTAATTAACTACATTATTTTCTGTCTAAAATATCCATAAATTCGTCACCTGTAATTGTTTCCTTCTCATACAGGTACATAGCCAGTTCGTCCAGTTTTTCCCTGTTTTCAGCAAGGATTTTTCTTGCTTTTTCATGCTCTGCTTTTACGAGATGCACGACTTTTTCATCAATTTCCTTCTGTGTATCTGCAGAACAGGAAAGAGACGTATCGCCGCCAAGATACTGGTTGGTCACGTTTTCCATTGCCACCATGTCGAATTCATCTGTCATGCCGTAGCGGGTGATCATCGCTCTTGCAATTTTTGTTGCCTGTTCGATATCATTGGAGGCTCCGGTCGTGATCTCACCAAATACGATCTCCTCTGCCGCACGTCCGCCTGTAAATGTAGCAATCTTATTCTCAAGTTCTTTTTTCGTCATCAGATATTTATCACCCTGCTCAACCTGCATAGTGTAGCCGAGTGCACCTGAGGTACGCGGGATGATTGTAATCTTCTGGACCGGTGCTGAATGACTCTGTAATGCAGCTACCAGAGCGTGTCCGATCTCATGATATGCAACAACCTTCTTCTCTTGATCTGAAAGAACCGCATTCTTCTTCTGATATCCTGCAATAACCACTTCTATACTTTCTTCGAGATCAGATTCATTTACAACGGTCCTTCCACTACGGACAGCACGTAATGCTGCTTCATTTATAATATTGGCAAGCTCCGCACCGGATGCCCCCGATGCCATACGTGCAATCGTATGCAGGTCAACATCATCAGATGCTTTTATCTTCTTTGCATGAACCTTTAAAATTGCTTCACGGCCTGCAAGATCCGGCAGTTCAACCGGCACACGTCTGTCAAAACGTCCCGGACGTGTAAGTGCCGGATCTAACGACTCCGGACGGTTCGTTGCAGCAAGAATGATGACACCATTATTTCCTTCAAATCCATCCATCTCTGTAAGAAGCTGATTTAAGGTCTGCTCCCTCTCATCATTTCCGCCCATTTGTCCGTCACGCTTTTTACCAATGGCATCAATTTCATCAATAAACACGATACATGGTGCCTTTTCCTTTGCCTGTCTGAAAAGATCTCGAACCTTGGAAGCTCCCATACCGACAAACATCTCTACGAATTCTGATCCGGACATTGAGAAAAATGGTACATTTGATTCACCTGCAACTGCTTTTGCAAGCATTGTTTTACCAGTTCCCGGAGGTCCTACAAGAAGGACACCTTTTGGCATAGACGCACCTACATCGGTATACTTCTTCGGATTGTGAAGATAATCAACGATCTCTGAAAGGTTTTCTTTCGCCTCATCTTCTCCTGCAACGTCTGAAAAACGGATTCCCTCACTGGATTGCACATAAATCTTCGCATTGCTTTTTCCCATTCCAAAAGCCATCGAATTTTTTCCTCCGGCATGCTCCATCAGTTTCTTCGCCATATAATTTCCCAGTGCTATAAAAAGGATCAATGGCAAAACCCCGGTCAGCAGGAAGCTGATGATCGGTGACATCTGCTTATCGATATCTTTTGCGAATACTGCTCCACATTCATATAGCCTGTCCGTCAGGTTCGGATCGTTCATCAGACCTGTTTTATAAATATTTTTTTGATCTTTATCTGTAAAGATGATCTGATTGTCCTTAACTTCTACTTCACCGATATTCTTCTTCTCGATCATGCTCATAAAAGTTCCATAATCCGTTTCCTTTACCTGATGCTCCATAAGGATTGGTGTGACAACCAGATTAAATACGATCAGCACTATTAACACAATCCCATAATAATATGCCAGTGGTTTTTTCGGTGTTTTAACTTCTTTCATGGTCTTTCCTCCTGTTGTTCTGCGTTATGCTTTCTCCGTGCATTTTCGTATTATTTATTCTGCCATCTGACTTCGCCCTTGGACAGAAGCGGATAACAGATCAGCTGATCTGAATCCAGATTTTCCGCATGCATGTCAACCGCTGTGATCTGATGATTATCATAAGTCGTATAATAATAAATACCTTTTGCTGTATTACAACAGGACGTGTATATCGTGATCTCATATTTGCCTTCTGTCACCTCACAGCATCCACGCTGCTGATCTACGGATCCTAAGATATGGAAGAACTGGCTTACACTCTCATCCTCTTCTTCACCGGAGATCGAATTTAATTTTGTAAAGGCAACTTTCACAAATCTTGACTGGCTGGAAAGATCTCCAGGTATTCCCATTCCACCCATTCCTCTGCTATATGCATCAAGCTGTAATACTCCTGCAAAAGTACTCTCCGGCTGTTTTCTGGATACTCCGGCATAATTATTCAGTGCAAACATCTGACTCGGGAATGGTGGATTATTGGTAAGCACTCCTACCGGATTATCATATACATGCAGCCCATCCTTCATAGACTCAACAACGATACAGGAGTCTTTGTCTGCAATGATCCAGTGAAGCTGTGCTGTCGGCAGCTGTTCACTGAATGCTGTACCTGTCAGTCTCATTGCTGCCAGCTTCTCTCTCGCCTCTGCTACAGTAGCACACTGTGTAAGGATCCATGGGATGAACTCGAACTGTGCCACCTGGCTGACTTCTGTTTCATCTTCCGGCAAAGCCTCTTCATATGCCGCATTGCCGACAAAATTAAGACCTGCCATTCCAAGGCCTTTTTCATTAACAGCATCATAATAAAGCGGATAACCTTCTGCAACAAATGCCATTCCGATCAAAGCATAATGGCTTTTTATCTTCCCGGCAAACCGGAAATCAAATTCGTAATTTCTTGGCGTTATCGTGATCTGTTCCCCATAGGAAAATTCATAATCAAGCGTTCTGCCCATATAAAAATCTTTTGTTTTGTAAGTTGCTGCTGTACACATATCGAACACCTCTTCTTTCTGCTATAATAGTCCTGCAAACAATCTCATAAACAACTGTCCGATCCGTAAATATGCACTCCGTCCTGTGCGGTACTTTTCGGTCACTTCCCTGCATTCATTCATTGTTGCTCCAAGATCATCTCTTATATCCAAAACTGTCTGACTACCATTCTACTGCATTATAAGGCAGATAAGCAATCTGTCTTTTTGTCATAAAAAACCTTATCTAAATGACATTGAATGATTTATTTTCTATCTAAAATTTTATTAAACCGACTAAAGACTCCATAGTTTGTGTGTTTGACTTACTGTTTATATCTATCTTCTCCTAAATATTTTTCTAGTCATTGCAATATAAAATTGCTTATACCGTCTCTCCCTTAAGAGTCCTGGTATTCTGGATAACATACAGAGCGACCGATATGACCATCATTATAGCGCACAAACCAATCAACAGATCTGATACCATCGGTGTAATTTGGAACCATATAATATGAACCGCTGCAGTTCCATATAATAAAAAGGTTACTATCTTTCCATGCCAGTCTGCACCATGTACTTTTCCTGTCTTTCGTATCATAAGACATCCACTGACTACCATATACAGTTCCTTACCTGCCATTATTACGATTAAAAGAAGCATATGCGGAAAACGAGTAAACAGACAGATTAACATCGCTGCCTGTGTCAGCTTATCAGCCACCGGATCAAGTATTTTTCCTAAATTACTAATCCTATGGAATCTTCTTGCGATATATCCATCAGCAAGATCCGTAAGACCAGACAGCAATAAGATTTCACCAGCTAACAGAGGATTTTTCTTTACACAATAACTCCATATAATTACCGGAATCAGACAAAGCCGAAAAAAAGAAAGAAGATTAGGAACCGTAATAATTCTATTCAAATTTTCTTCCTGATTCACTTCACTCTGCATGTACGATCACATCACTTTCCTTTTTTTTAGACATAAACCAATAAAATATAACACAAAATGCTAAAGCAAACACAACACCAAAAACATTTTGAATCACTCTAAGACTAACCGCTCCTTGTAGTCCATAAGTCTCTGCAGCAATGGCTAAAGCACCAAATGTGTTAAATACTGCCTGCCAGCCATATTGTGCTGAAAATCCTACACCGATTCCTCCAAGAATTCCTATATATGCATAGATTGACGAAGGAAGCAGAAAATATAACACTGTAAAACATATAACACCTGCAATATTTCCGACAATCCTTTTACGGACTCTGTAGTGCATATCTTCCATAAATGGCAAAATCGCGGACATGGCTGCAATACCAGCCCACATTGCACGTGGCATATTACAAAGTTCTGCAATGCAAAGGACAATCGGCACGCATAAAATCTGACATATCTGCCATTTTGTTCTGGAAGAAGTGATATCAAATTCTTGTATCAGATCTTTCAGATTTCTTTTATAAGTTCTGTTTTTATGATTTCGATAAAATACGAAGCAGGTAAGTGCTGCACCTAAAGCCATTCCGACTAATCGCATCTGATAGCTTTTTCCCGTAACATCATAACCATATAGCAGTAGATACCCAAGAACCAATGTAGATTGATTAAACATGAATGGATTATGGCATCCGAACAGAATCAACACAGCCAGTGCCGCAATATTTAACAGCATTCCCAATACCGGTGAAAACTGATTTGCTAAATGCGGACATACAGTCATAATTACAAAGAACAAAGCCAAAAGCATCGTAGATTGTCCGGTGTGGATCCCCAGATCCGCATTCCGAAATACCATAAGGCATAATAAAACTACTACACCCACAATACTATTCTCATTTCCAAATAAGATACTGAAAATAGTAACAAATAAAAAACAAAATGCCATTGTAACAGCTATCTTTACCAAATATACCAGTATATGATATGATTTTTCTTTCACTGTTTCACTCTTTTTCAACAGATTTTTAGAACCTGCCTGATTTAACTGCAATTCCTGATAAAATGTCATGTAATTCCTCCTCTATCTGTTTTTCTTAAACTTATATGGCCTCATCTTTCTGTATTGGAAGCTCTACAACAAATCTGCATCCACCATATTCACGGTTTTCTGCTTTGATTGTTCCTCCGGCACTATCTACAATCCGTTTTACAAGTGCAAGACCTAGGCCATTTCCTTCTGCTTTATGAGATCCATCTACCTGATAGAACTTGTCAAATATTCTGGATTTTACATCATCCTCTATTCCTGGTCCTTCATCTTCCAGAATGAACTTAACAGAATCCTGTTCTTGTTTCAGAAACATCGTAATTGTCCCCTTTGATGGGCTGAACTTAATCGCATTATCCAAAAGATTTATCCAGATATGCATAAAAAGTCCTTCATTCCCAGTATATTTAACTTCCTCCAGCTCTACCTGAAAACCAATTTCTTTTTCTGTCCATTTTGTTTCCAATGAAAGAAATGCCTGGCGGATCTGTTCATCCAGACGATATTCTGTTTTTTTCATTGGTATATTCTGATTCTCTAACTTGGATAACAGCAAAATATTTCCAACCAATCCGGAAAGTCTTTGGGTGTTAAATAAGATTTTTTCTACATATTCCTCTTGATCCGGAGACAGTTCTTCTCCCTGAAGCAGCATTGTATATCCTTCAATGGCATTAATCGGGGTCTTAAACTCATGAGAAACATTAGATACAAAATCCATCTGCAGCACCTCTGTTGCACGAAGTTCTTTTGTCATAACGTTAAAACTTTGATAAGATTCTCCAACTTCTGCTATACGGCTGTTCGTTTCCAAATGCTGTTCAAAATCTCCCCGAGAAACTTCCTTCATTGCTTTACTAAGCCTAGTAATTGGTTCCAGTAACTTTGCATTAATAAAGGAAGTGATCAGCCCTGCAATCAATGTATTGAAAATCAAAAGCCAGCCAAGCACAGGTATACTGCCCGGCAGATTAAAAAAATGATTCAAAATAGCAAATAATAAAGCAGATATAACTGTTGAAAATACAAGTGCCAGCCAGATTGCACCAGTCAGACAGGATCGGATCCGCAATCCTTTTTCTTTCTTTTGTTCCATTATTTTTTCACCACCTTGTATCCAATTCCACGCATTGTTACGATTTCAAAATCAGGGTTATCTTTAAAACGCTCTCTGATTCTTCCTATATGTACCTCTATCGTATGTGGGTCTGCCTCCGTCTCGTATCCCCATACTTCATCCATCAACTGTTGTTTTGTAAATGTTCTGTCTGGCGAAGCTGCAAGCTTATATAAAAGCAGGAATTCTTTTTTAGGCAAAACAAGACTTTCCTTATCAGTTGTAACCGTCATTGCATCATAATCAAACTCTGTTGAACCGATCACAATTTTGTGTTCATTCAGTATCTGTGCACGGCGAAGCAGTGCTCCGACTCTTAAAACCATTTCATTCACATTTACCGGTTTTACCATATAATCGTCACTTCCCGAAAGAAATCCCTGGCGCATATCATCAAAGGAACCTTTCGCAGTGATCATAAGCACTGGTATCTGATATCCTGCTGAACGAAGTTCTGACACCAGTTCATAGCCATCCATAACCGGCATCATAATATCAGAAATGATCAGATCAATATATTCCTTATCCAATACTTCTAATGCCTGTGCTCCATCCGATGCACTTTTGACTTGATATCCATTCTTCTCAAGCACTTTTTGGAATAGCTGGCTTAATTCTTTATCATCTTCTACAATCAATATTTGAAACACGTTTTCCTTCCTCCTTATTAAAACAGATACCTTGCCCATCCAAGCAGATGCTGTACCAAAAATATTTTTCTCTGACGCTTCTTTGTCAATTCAATTGGCTCTACATGATACGGATCACGATAGGTTCCATCTTCCAATACCTGTCGGGACACTCTTTCATATTCCATCATGCCCTCTTCCAACTGTTTATTAATATCTTTACTGCGAATTACAAGCATCAGTTCCGTATCCAGATATGCACTTCTCATGTCCATATTAAAGGAACCGATTACAGACAGATCATCGTCAATCAGAATACTTTTTCCGTGGTATGAATAACCGCCTTCATATTCCCAGATATTAATTCCTGTACTTAAGATTCTATTTCTGTTTTTCGCATAATCGGCAGCCCCAAATGGATTCCCATTATTCGCAACTGAATTTGTCATGATAGAAAAATCTGAAACGTTCTCTGCAATCTCCTCCCATGTATTATACATCATATCATTACAGATAATATATGGCGTGTGGATCTTCACACGATTTTTTGCATTTTTCATCAATTCTCCCAATTGATACCACACTACTGGTTCTTTGGAACCTGTGTGAATAGGATTTGACACTAATGCAATCTTTTCTGTCTCAAAAGTTTCGTCCGTGTAATCGGTATCGCAGATTCTTTCCTTATTCTCTTCAAAATATTTCTGATAGCCGTTCTGCAGCTCTAAAACTGCGTTCTTTACAGATTTTCTATTTGCCAGTTTTTTATTGTCATGAAAATAACCACTGTCTTCTTGTTCCCATATCGTTTCAAAATACTCTAACAACTGGTTAACTGAATTTTCTTTCTCAGGTTCATCGCAAACCACTAACACGTCTCTGTCATAGTTCTTATGTCCCGGAAAATCACCCAGGAAATAATTGTATGTATTTCTTCCGCCAAGAATATATGTCTTACCATCTGCAATCAAATATTTATCATGCATTCTACCCATCATTTTCCATGGTTTCAACGGATTGGCCTTATTATACAGTTTAATTTCAACATTCTCATGGGAAGATAATCCATAGAAATACGGATTTCCTTCCATATCAATCCAGCTCTCCATTCCATCTACTAACAGACGAATATGTACACCTCTGTCTGCCGCATCATGCAGTGCTCCTAAAATCAATTTTCCACTTTCATCGGATTTAAATGCAAAAGTAGAAAGAATAATTTCCTTTTTTGCATTCTTGATCAAACGCACTCTTTGTAAAAGCGCTTCTGGATTCTTTTCTATGATTACTGCCCGTTCTGTATTTTCACTGCATTCGTTCCATGACCCATTTTTTGTTTCTTTTTTGGTTGTATTGGACACTTCCGGCTGCTTTTTATATGCAACGCAGATTCCGATCAATTCATAAAAAGCCACACATAAAAAAATTGCCAGTATAACAAGAAGGATTTCACATATTTTATACTTTTTCATTGTACATCACCTGATTCCTTTTTATTTCATACTTATACAATACAAAGTCAATCTCAATTTAACCTCAACAAAATTTATTTTTCATAAAAAAATATGACAGGCTTCTTTTTAAAGAAACAGTCATATTTTTATTCTAATATATGAATGAGCTTTTCTTACTCCGTTTTATTAATCACTATTTTATTTCTTCCATAAGCTGTCGGATTTTTCTCAATGTACATCGTGTAACTGCCAGGTCATCTTCTTGTATATTCGATATGATTTTTTCATAAGCTTCTATCATTTTTTCTTTCTGACAATTACTTAATTCAATTGCCTTGTTCGTCAAAACAAGGTACGTTCTTTCTTTTTTCTCATCTAATTTCCAGATAATATATCCTTTATTTTCAAGACTTTTTACCATCTTAGATGTTTCTGGAATCGATAATTTCATGTATTCTGCCACTTCTGAAAGATATACTCCTTCATGACAGTCTGATTTTTCAACACATTCCTTTATACTATAAAGGAACAAATAATCTGTTCTTTCGACAAATTCAAATATGCTTTCAACATTGATGCTCTTTAAAAAAAACTCCTCTGCACTGGTTCCTGCTCCCATATTATCGTTCCTCTCTTTCTATATATTCTTTTTTGCTGACTAGACTCTTATATGCCGGGCGAATGATCTTATCTGTAGTTATCAATTCTTCCAGGCGATGTGCACTCCAACCAGCAATTCTTGCTATCGCAAATAATGGCGTGTACAATTCTCTTGGAATATTCAACATGTCATACACAAAACCACTATAGAAATCTATATTAGGACTTACTCCTTTGAATATCTGACGCTGCTTTGCAATCAATTTAGGTGCAATCTTCTCAATATTGTTATAAAGGGTCATATCTTTCTCACGTCCTTTATCCCTTGCGAGTTGTTCTACAAAGCCTTTGAACACCCTTTCTCTCGGATCGGAAATAGAATATACAGCATGTCCCATTCCATAAATAAGTCCCTTCTGATCAAACGCCTCTTTCTTCAAAATCTTACTCAGATATGATGCAATTTCCTCTTCGTCTTCATAATCTTTCACATGACTTTTAATATCATCCATCATATTCATTACCATCAGATTTGCACCGCCATGTTTTTTTCCTTTTAAGGATGACATTGCTGCTGAAATAACAGAATAAGTATCTGAACCTGAAGATGTTACTACTCGTGTAGTGAATGTAGAATTGTTACCACCACCATGTTCCATATGTAACAATAATGCTATATCCAGTACTCTTGCTTCCAGTTCTGTGAATTTTGTATCTGGTCTTAATAGGCGCAGGAAATTTTCAGCAATAGATAAATCTTTTTCAGGTCTATGAATATACATACTTTCGTTTTTTTCATAATGACAATAAGCATGGTATGCATATACTGCTAACATAGGAAATACTGCGATCAACTGCATACTCTGCCTTAGCACATTCGGAATTTCAAGACTTTCTTTCTCCTTATCGTAAGAGCCCAATGTAAGAATACTTCGAGTCATAGAACCCATAATATCTGATGTAGGTGCTTTCATAATGACATCTCTGGTAAAGTTAGTCGGTAGTTCCATACAATCAGATAGTCTTCCCTGAAATTCCATTAACTGTGTATCAGTTGGCAATTCTCCGAATAAAAGAAGATATGCTCCTTCTTCAAAGACAAACCTTTTTCCTTTACTTCCTGTTACTAAATCTTTTATATTATAACCACGATAAGATAACTCGCCATCACATGGACTCTTTACTCCATCATGATATTCAAAAGCTTTTATATCAGAAATATTTGTAAGCCCCGTCAACACACCTTGGCCTTTTTCATCTCGTAAGCCTCTTTTTACACCATACTCTGAATACAGATTCTTACTAATGCTATCATTTTGTTCACAAAAAATTGCTTGCCGTTTCATATAATTTTCCAAATTGCTCATTTGAATCGCTCCTTTCATTCTGTTACGAACTTACATACTATACTCAGATATTCTTGTTTCCAGAGCATTCAGCATTGTCTGTTCTTATTCTTATTCATTAGCAATACAATACAATGGAAAACTCAATTTAACCTCAATAAGGTTTGTTTTTTCATCCATGCAAAATCTTCTTTGTACAACAGACTGTTAGATATAGCAAAAACGGCCTTTCAAAAACAGTTAACTTCTAAATCAACTGTTTTTTGAAAGGTCGTTTCATCAGATTCTTATAGCAATCCAGCAAATAATCTCATAAATAATTGTCCCAGTCGCAAATATGCACTTCGTCCGGTTTGATATTGGTCTGTCACATCACGACATTCTCCCATCGTTCTTATCAGATCATTTTTTATATCCACAACTGCCTGACAATCTGCCATAAAACAGCCGTTTTCAAAATGGTGATATAAACTTCGATAATCCAAATTAATTGTTCCACAAGTTGCCATACAGTCATCTGCCACACTCATTTTCGCATGACAGAAACCAGGAGTCCACTCATAAACACGAACACCATGTTTAACTAATCCATGATAAAAAGAACGAGTTATATTATAAATGAATTTTTTATCAGGGATACCAGGTGTGATAATTCTTACGTCTACCCCTCGCTTAGCAGCCAGACATAACGCATGCGTCATTTCATCTGTTATGATTAGATATGGAGTCATAAACCAACAATATTTTTCAGCTTTATTTATCATACTGATATAAACTTCTTCTCCTACTTGTTCATTATCCATAGGGCTGTCTGCATAAGGTTGAACAAACCCAGTTTGCTGTGCCGCATAATCATAGTGGAAAAGGTATTTACTAAAATCAGGATCATTAGCATCCTTAGCACTTACTGCATTCCACATTTCCAAAAATGTCACCGTAAGCGACTGAACAGCATCTCCTTCTAAACGAATACCTGTATCTTTCCACTGTCCATACGGGTGTGTGTAATTAAAATATTCGTTTGCTAGATTATATCCACCTGTAAATCCGACTTTTCCATCAATAACTGTTATTTTTCTATGATCACGATTGTTCAAAAACAGATTTAAACCTGGCATAAACGGATTGAATACACGGCAATGAATTCCTATTGCCTCCATCTTTTTCACAAAATCTGTGTTAATAAAGCCTATAGAACCCATATCATCGTAGAGTACTCTAACTTCCACACCTGCTTTTACTCGCTCTTCCAGAACATCTTGAATCTTATGCCATGCTTCAGCGTCTTCTATCGCATGATATTCCATAAAGATAAACTTCTGTGCTTTCTCCAAATCCTTAAGCTGTGCCTCTAATCCTTTCACTGCTTCATCAAAATACACAATATCCGTATTCTGATAGATTGGATACTGCGAATTTCTTTGTATGTAACTTGCTATATTTCCTGCTTTCGGAATTGTTTCTTTTATTCTGCTCAAACACTCCTGACTGTCCGGAAGCATTGGTAACAATTTGCTATCAATTTCTGCATATCGCTCACGCATTTTATGTGTGCCACCATTCAAACCAATCAGCAAATACAGGCCTACACCCATAATTGGGAAAATTAGAATTAAGATGACCCAAGGCATTTTCATAGAGGATGTCTTATTTGATGCGTACAATCCCAAAACCAAGATCCCACTCAAAATCCTTGTAAATAAATTTATGATTTCTGCATATTCATTCAAGCGTGTTACGATAGTAATAATAAAAATCACTTCCAGAAGAATGCAGATTATGGAAAAACACAGCCGTTTTACCCCATTTTTTGTTTTTGCTTTGCCCTCTAAAGTATCTTGTTTCATATATATTCCACCTTCCTACTTGCTCAGTTTTCTCCCTAAATTTCGTAGAACATACCAATTTTGTCTTTTATTCTCTGCATTTCATTATCTGCTTCAATGATTGCTCTTGCAGAATGAAGTAATTCTTCACTTATCTCATCATAGCCAGGCATTTCTTCAATTCCTTTTTTATAGCGAAGTTGATGTTCCAATGTTGCCCAGAAATCCATACCATTGGTTCGAATCTGTAATTCTACACGCATAGGTGTTTTACCCTTAGCAAAAAATACTGGTATTTCAACAATCATATGATAGCTTCGATAACCATTCGATTTTGGATTTTTTATATAATCTTTTATTTCAATAACTTTAATATCATCCTGTTGGGTAATCAAATCTGATATCATATAAATATCGTCAATAAACGCACAAACTATTCTAACGCCTGCTACATCATTGAGATATGTCTGTATATTTTCTGTTGTAAATTCATATCCCATCTTCTGCAGTTTATCGTAAATACTATTGGGCTGCTTAATTCTTGTTTTTATAAAAGAAATAGGATTTCGATTGTTCTCAACTGAAAATTCATCATCCAAAACCTCAAGTTTAGTTTGTATCTCCCGAATAGCACAACGATACATCATCATTAAATTATAAAATTTTGTAGCATTATTTAAAAACTGTAGTGATTCCGGACTGTTCATCCTGAGTTTTTTTACTTCATCTTTTGTCATGGAACTTTCCTTTCTACCTCATCCCTGATTTCAAAACATTATTTATTTTGATAGTTGATTCGTTCTCCTTGAATTACTGGATAACAAATCATTTTATCACTATCCAGATTTTCTATATTCATATCTACTGCACTGATCTGATGTTTTTCATAAGTATTGTAATAATACCATCCTTATGGCAGACAGTGGTTACGAAAGTTTTAATACCTTTGCACACCTGATCTGGAAGGGAATGTATTTCGTTATCCGCATGAAGGATATCAACAGTAATGGTATCCTTTCCTCTTATGATTTGCCTGACAGCGAATTTGATACTCATATAAGGACAACACTTACCAGACGCCATACGAAAGAAACACTGGGGAATCCTAACACCTATACCATACTTCAGCCTTCTACCGATTTTGATTTTCTTGATGAAAACTGCATGTATTACGATATTGAATTCCGTATTGTACGTGTTCACCTTGATAATGGAACCTATATCTGTATTGCCACCAATCTTTCAGAAGAATTTCCTCTGGAAGAAATCAATAAACTTTACCTGATGCGCTGGAGCGAGGAAACAAGCTTCCGTGAACTCAAATACACCATCGGTCTGATCAACTGGCACAGCAGCAAATATGATGGAATCCTTCAGGAAATCAATGCCCATATGATTCTGTATAATTTCTGTGAATTAGTGACTTCTCACGCTATGGTAAAAAAATCTAAAAATGCCAAACACGTCTATAAAATTAATTTCGCCATCGCAGCAAACATATGCAGGGCGTATCTCAAACACAGTGGTAACGAAACAGAGACCATGCTTCTCATACAAAAGTATCTGACACCTGTCAGGTACAATCGAAAATATCCTATCCCCCCTCCGTCCAAAGAGAAATAGGGATTTCATGTATCGGGTTGCATAAATTTCGTTACCATTATACTGCATTATGAGGCAGATATGCAATCTGTCTTTTTGTCATACACAAAAAAATGATTTGAACTCATCATACACCTGCTTTCTACGCATTAGTGCACCAAAAAAATACAGCATTTCTTAACTGAACAGTATTTTCAATGCATGAACGCATATGATATACTGTTTTCATCATAAAAAACCTTATCTAAATACAGTTCATCACTCTCTGCCTTAACTTTCATAAGACAGTAGAGAACCACTGTACTAATAATGATTACGAACCAAATTAACACTTTGCCCATTCGACCACTCCTCTCAAATAAATAGAGGACCAAACCAGCTGATGGAATATTCCATCTCAAGTGCTAATTTAGTCCTCACTAAATGTTTTAATATAAAATTGTACCTAATCTAAGCACACAGATTCACTCTCAGACTGATTGCGGACATCTGTGATACTGACTTGGTTTTTCGGTTTTGATATAACAGCGCTGCCTTATCTACCGCTAAATTGGTATAAAAATAAGGACTAAATTAGGCATAACCCCTTGATTTTACTGTGTTTCATCTAACTTGGTCATATTATAACTCAAACACCTGTTTCCCATCTAGAAACCGTTCGGCCTGAAACTTTTATCTTTTCGGCAAGCTGTTCCTGTGTAATATCCTTTTCTTTCCTAAGTTCTTTTAAGAAACGTCCAATCTTTTTCTGATCCATACTGTTTCCTCCTTTCATTGACAGAGTAATATTATTCTACTAAACATAACACGACACAAAGCGAGAAAATGCCGTATTTACGCTATTGGACAAACCTGTCTAGTATTATTTATATTGGCTTTAGCCCTAAAAACTTCGAGTTGTCTCTATCTTTATCTTTTAATTATAAACAGGATTTGAATCTTTTTCTACTTATCTATAATCAAAAAATCCTCTCGAAAAATCCTCTTCCTTGTATTATAAAACCGCTTTCATAAAATTTTTCTTCTTTTTCAGAATACCTGCGTATCACTACGAATATTCCGACTGTCAAAATCACTCCAAATACGATTCCTGCCAGAATTCCATTCGTCCCCATTCCATAACTCTCATTCAGATAATAAGATGGCAGGAAAGAAAGGATTGTTCCCACAACCGATGGCGGTATAAATCTTAGAAAATTCTTATAGCATAGGCACTTTACCATTTCCTCGTCTATCATTCCCAACATTCGCAAACTACAAACGACCCTGCTATTTTCTTCCTTCTCTGCCTGGATACGTGAATGAATTAACAGAAACTCAGCCATTATCATAAGCCCTATCACAAATGCCATCAAAAATAATAAAAATTGCCCTGATTTCTTTGCATCCTGGTATTTCTCCACTTTCGAAGACAATTCATAATATGTCTGCTCATCTTCATTCAACTGATTGCTTTCCTGCAGATATTCTTTTACTTCACATACTCCCGCATAAGAATCTTCCCAATTCTGAAACTGAAACAAGTTTGCGATACCAGCACTACCTGTTATATCTGCACTTAATTTTTCGAAATCAGAATCGTTTATGATCAGTGTTTTATCTGCAAAGGTCGGATTTTGATTAAACAGTATCTTTACATCTGTTCCAACAGACTGCAGCTTTCTGTCCCCGGAAATCGTTACAGTAGATACTGGCTGTATGTTATGTTCATACCCATCTTCCAGATTGTACTGAAACAAATTCAAAAACTCGCCTTCCTGAATCTGATAATCACATCCAAAATCCCGGTTTATTTCTGTCACAGGAAGATAATTAAAAACATCATCTCTGATATAGGGAAGCTGAATGACCTGTTCTACAGTAACACCATTTTTCTCCAATATATGAAGGACATCCTGTACTGAAACCTGATTCATTCCATAGATTTTTGAGTACACCATGTCATAGGGAGAATAACTTTTTGCATCCTGTAGAAAAGCCGGATATAAAGTCACACATACCCCCGTAAGCATAACAGATACCGCTATTATGAGAGATGCTAAAACATACCTACATCCCCATTCTTTCTTGTGTCTGCGGACAAATGACCATTCCACCAGATGAAACCTCATGTAGTTGGGTGCAAGTCTGCATAAGAACGTACCGATCTTTCCTGTTTTTTCTGCCCGATATTGTGCTTTTAGCAGGGTTCCAATTTTATCCAGCATAAGTCTCCCGGCATTCAGGATAAAGGCAACTGCCACCACTACTGTATATAGAACTGCTGTAAGCTTATATGCTTCCGGGCAAAACTGCCATTGCACTCCGTGAACATCTATTGCATAAATGATAACGGAAAAAAATAAAAATGACAGCACAGTTCCTGCCGCAAGTGCTATTGCTAATGCCAGCACGGATATGATCACATTTTCAAAAAGTAAGTTTCTAAACGCTTCCTTCCGGCTCATGCCAAGAGAAAACATCACGCCGTATTCCTGTTTTCTTGATGCCAGAAATGCCTGACACGAAACAGGAAGAAAAAAAAACAGAAACACTGCAGACAGAAAAAATGGAAGATAAATGTTATTGGATATTGATGAATTTACAATCGACGCATTCATAAACGTCCTGTTTGTGGAAATAACTGCAAAACAACAGAATAATGCCGTTGCAGATAAATTGCATAGAAAGTACAATCGATATTTGTAAAAACCAGCTTTCAGCATCTTTCGGGAAATATCAAAAAAGGTCATCTTTTCCACCTCCCAAACCGCACAGCGTTTTCCATATATCTTCTCTGAAATTATCGGCAGTGTTCTCTTTCTTTACTTCTTTTGCCAGATTCCCATCCTGTAGAAAAAGTACCCGGTCACAAAAGGATGCCGTATAAGCATCATGTGTTACAAGCAGAAAGCTGATGCCAGACCGTTGATTCATCTGTTTCATACATCGCATCACATCCCCGGTGGTCTTTCGGTCAAGGCTTCCTGTTGGCTCATCTCCAAAAATAATATCCGGTTCATTGATCAGCGCCCTGCCAATCGCAACTCTCTGTTTCTGACCTCCCGATATTTCCGTAATTCCTTTGTCAGCTAATTTTTCAATGCCGAGCACATACGCTATTCTTGAAAAACGCTCTTGCTGGATGTCTGCTTCTTTTCGTTCAAGAATGAGTGGTAACAATATATTTTCTTTTACTGTCAAACTCTCCAAAAGCTGGAAATCCTGAAAAATCATTCCCATATGCTTTCTGCGAAAAAATGCCTTCTCTTCTTCCGTAAGCTCTGAAAACGTTTCTCCTCCTATTACGATTTCTCCATCGTCCGGTGTGTCAACCCCGGTCAGCACATGGAGCAGAGTAGTCTTTCCACTGCCGGATGGTCCCATAATAGCAACCATTTCTCCTTTCATAACTTGCAGATTCACATTCTGCAAAATCCGCATAGTTTCTCCTGCAGTTTTATAACTTTTTGAAATATGATTTGCATTTAATACATACATCGAAGTTCCTCCTGATAATAAATTTTAAATTTGATTATCAGAAGTATTTAATCATCCATCCGAACCGATAGACTGCAAAGGGTAACTCCCGGTCTGAAAGAAAACTCACCTTGTCCGAGGTCTTTAAAGCCATCATATACCCAGAGCACCATTATTTCTATTCCACCGAAACATATACACTCATAGAAATGCAAACATATACTTTCGCTTATATCGTTTTCACTATTTGACTTTTCCAAGCATTCCATCTGCTGTATGACTATACTTTCCAAATCCCCTTCTGCATAATATCCACTCCAGATTCGGAAATTTAGCGACAAAAGTAAAATCAGCATGATGGAACTTAAAACCATAATAGCAGCAATTCTCTGTTTTTTTACTGAAATCATATGAATCAAACCCTATACTTCTGCTTTATCATCTGGAAGTTATCGCTTAATCTTTCAAATTAGTTAAATCTTCTAAATACATTTCTATATTACCACACTCTGGACAGACCGCAACTTTTACATCATCTATAATTTTTGCCTTTTGTTTTTCATCTACATGAACAACAATCCCATAGCCCCCACCATTTACTTTAAGTCTTAAATCTGACATCATAACTTTTCCGCATTTTGCACATTTTCTCATTGTTTACCACATCCAAATGTATAAATTAAATTCCGATTTGCAGGGAACAATTCCTTGTCCCCTACACCATAATTACTATGTATTTGCATCTACAAACTAGAATTTGGAACGTGCT